>CAWGRS010000004.1:0-43737 GCA_963825115.1 Candidatus Bathyarchaeota archaeon
CTAAACTAAAGTACGTTTCATAGCATGATTTTGAGCAAAACATTTTGAAGCAGTGAAAATATCGCTTTACTAACTTCCTGCGTTTCCAAATCAACAATCTAGGATTCAAAAGGGTTGCTGAGACCGAGCCCAAATGCCCGGGAATAGAAATGAAACGTTAACGAGCGGTTGTGAGTTATCCCAGAGCCCCTCTTTTGATCTATTTAGCGTCCGCCAACGACTCTAAACAAAATATGATGGACAATCCAGCACAATCGAAAAATTAATGACCAGCAAGCGACTATCTAAAGAAAGACCTCTTTGAAATACACTAAACACGGGCACAAAAGGGCTAGTGAACGAGGAATCAGCGAAGAACTAATCTTAAACGCTATTTCCAAGCCGACTCACTCATTCTTCGACATCAGCTCAGCCACTCAAATTGTGTTCAAAAAGCTAAATGGCAAACATATTCTTGTAGCATTCGTTTGCGAAAGAAACGAGTTTAAAATCGTAACAACTTTTATTACTTCATCTGCCCAAGAAATTATTGACGGAAAATTAAGAAACAACTCGTGGGTGAAAACAAAATGAAAGTCGAGTATGATAGAGAAGCCGATATTCTCTACATCAAATTGGGGAGCTCAAAAATTGTGGATACTCGATTACTAAGCGAAGACTTCTACGTAGATTTGGACAAAAACGAAAACTTTGTAGGAGTCGAAATATGGAAAGCGTCTAAGAACGCTATTTTACCAATCTCAAAAGACATCGCCCAAGAGGTAAAAGCAGCCATAGAGAAGTGCGCCTAAACTTCAATCAAAGCACGCATTCATTAAGCCATTTAGACTCTCTTTTTGTGTCGTCATCATTCTCCACTAAAGCGTGGAAATGACGAACACCTAAACACAACTTCGCACTCTAAGACACTATTGTAGCATCAACTGAACTGCCGATCTATTTCCGGCCAAAACAGCAAGCAACGAGTCCCCCACGCGATTGAGAACTGAATGAAACAGGAAACGTATTGCACTAGCTGGTGGGAAAGAACAAATTCCAAGTTATACAAACTAATAAGTGGAGCGTTCGTCATGCCTCGAAAAAATATTGGACCGAAAGGCCAAGTTGTAATCCCCAAACAACTTGGAGACGCAATGGGCCTGAAGTCAGGCGTCGAGGTGATTCTAGAAATCAGAGGCGACGAAATAATCATCAGCAAACCCAAAATCAAGGTACCTACACTGAGTACTACAGTATAACACGTTCCACAAAATTAAAAAAAACAATCAACATTAAAGAAACAATTGAGGAAAAGATAGCCAAAAGACATGCAGTATGTTGACTCAAACGGGTTCCTGAACCCTGCGCTGTATCAGCTAGATATCGAGCCAAAAGCAAAAAAAGCCAAACAAATACTCAAAAAGATAGAAAGCGGAGAACTACATACCGCCACACAAACATTAACCTTGGACGAATCCGTTTTAGGCACCAACCAAAATCTTATGTGGTGCACGCGTTTATGTCTTGTTTTTGCTTTAAGCTTAGCTTTCTCAAGGTTTAAAGAGCTTCTCGTTTGGTTCTGATGGTGAACATTCTGTTCAGCCAAGAGTTTCCATAAGTTCTTCTTCGTTGGCTATTACATCTTTTTCGGCAATTGCCTTCTCTTCTTCTATTGTGGGCTCTTGCGAGGGAATGAGCTTTTCGATTAATTCTTTGTAGAGAAGCTTAATTTCTTGCAGCTCTTCACGGATGTCTTCTAGAACCTTGGCGCTCACAGATGGGACCTCGTTACTTGTCTGTTGGAGACTGGCGTTCTTAAATTTATTGCGAAAACTAATGTCCATTCATTGTCCACCCGACAAAAAACCCCAGCCCTCTTCATAATTTGCCCGCCCCTTCGAATATTTCTGCTGCGTATCAAAAAACCTGCAGCGCGGCCTTCTATTAACTCAGATGAAGAATCAATTTGGAAAATCAGTTTTAAGGTGGTGAAAAACTAATGAGCAAAGACCAAACATTGGGCGCAATAATAGTTGCTAGTGTGTGTTATCGTCGCGTTGGTCTTTTGTTGGGCTGCTGCTTTTCCTCTATGACCGCGGGATTTTGGCAAGTTTGGTTAGGGCAAGAATATTGACAAATTAAGCTTAATCGCGGCCATACTGGAGCCTGCGAATATGGGCGCCAACAAGACGCGCATAATGTATAGGGCAAACTTGGGTTTTAGGCTTTTAGAAAAATATTTGGCCATGGCAGTCAACGCTGGGTTTGTTTGGGTTAACGCACAAACTACGTTTTAACAGAGAACGGGCGAGAACTCCTCAATGCTATGAAGCACTATAGGGTTCAAGATTTGCTTATGGATTTGTCTCGTGAACGGGGCCAGCTTGAGAAGTTGTGCGAAGAAACTCCCTTATCTAAAGTGGTTAATTCTTACGCTTGAATATTGAGCTTGCGTGTTTTCTTGTTTATGGTTGTACTAATTTATTTTGTAGGAAAGTTCTTTAAGGTAGTACCGTGTTTGTTTAGTTGGCGAATCCTTTGCAGTGCAAAGTCAAGGTAACCCGGAAGGGGCAGACTACGATTCCTGTGCAGTTTAGAGAGAAACTGGGCATAAGGGAAGGCGATCAACTTATCGTTGAAGCTACCGAAAATGGAATGTTGTTCCGGCTTGTTCCAAGGCTTGAGGAATTGGCGGGTGTAGACTCAGATTATGGCACGCCTGAAGAGATAAAGAAGGCAATCGACAAGCTAAGAGAAGAGTTCTAGTTTGATTGAAGTTCTTGATTCCCGTTTTCTTTCGGAATACTTCTATTCAAGCCAAGCCGAAGTGAAGAACAAAACCACAAGAAAGCTGCGCGAGCTCGTGGCGAAGAATGAAGGCTTATTGCCAACAATAGTTGTTGCCGAAATTGTCCAAATTACTTGTGAAAGGCGAGGAAAAGATATGGCGGAAAGTCGCTATCAAGCTTTGGCGTAGTAGTGGACTGAAGATTCAACCTCTGAGTTTGGAAATTGCGAAAAGTGCAGGTCTTCTAAAAAGTAAATACCGAAATGTTCCAATGGGTGACTGTATCATTGCAGCTACAGCTATAGCCAATCATGGTCGTGTTCTTTCTGATGATCCACATTTTGATCTTATTAAGGAGGCCTGCCGCGCCTGGATTTGATGCACCCTGCAAGGCTGGAGTTTGTGCTTGTAGGTTTGAATTAAAAAGCAAACGACAAATCCTAAACCTGGCTTTACGCAGAAAACTTTTAATTAAGACATATACATAGATGTTTATGGCGATGCTTATGGCCAAAAAAACCACAATAACTCTAAGAGACGACGTCTACCAGACACTAAAAGAAACTGCAGGCGCCAGAAACATCTCGAGCAAAGTCAACAAAATCCTCATAGAATACTTCGCCAAAAAAGAAAGCATGTTCGGATCCATGAAACAAACAGACATAAACGACCTAAGAAACCACAAGGATCGTTGCCCATGAAATACGTCATTGACAGTTATGCTTGGATAGAATACTTCATGGGCACAAAAAAAGGCGAACAAATAAAACCTCTAATTGAAAGTACCGACGAGAAAATTACCCCCACAATTTGTCTCGCCGAGGTCTTCGGTAAAACTTTGCGAGTGGAAAACCTTGAACTCGCAGAAAAGCAAAGAAGTTTCATCAAAGAAAAAAGCATCTTGGCCCAACTGGATGAGCAAACCGCAGTTGAATCAGCCAAGGTTAACCTAAGAATGAAGAAAGAAATAGACGGTTGGGGACTAGCCGATTCTATCGTCTACGCTACAGGACTAATCAAAAAAGCCCAAGTTATCACCGGAGACGAACATTTCAAAAAACTGGAAAACACATTTTTCATGAAATAATCCAAACAATACTACACATCAAAATGGTTTTACACAAAGACCCCTCACTACTAATTCTGGCAGGAAAACTCCTTCGAGAACCACGCCTTAACTTGCCGCCGAATATTCCACCGCCAAAAAACCAGGCGCAAAGAAGACACCAGGGTCTTCCACAGTATCTTCCCCCACAACCCAAAAAGGGGTTAATTCCAAAAAATCAACTCGCTTCAAGCTCAAACCAGAGAAGAAGCCACCCGAACAGCGCAAAAAAATCGTCAGTGTCTTTCCACCCACAAAAACAAACAGCCAAATATTCAGCTTCCCAAGAAATGGCGGCAAACGATGAACATCTAAATATCCTTCTGCATTAAGAAAAGCGTTGGATTTATTAGCTGTTTTTTCAGCAAAACAAATATTATACATGTGATATACATTGTATTACGGGTTGGTTATGTCTGAAACAATCTGCCTAAGATTATCCAAAGAAACAGTAAAGAGACTCCGGGAAATAGCTGATAAAGAAGAAAAAGACCGGTCAACTTTGATACGCGAAATGCTAGAACAAGCCATTAAAGAAAAAAATCTGGAGCAAGTAATCGAACTCTACAAAAAAGGGCAAGTTACAGGATGGAAAGCAGCCCAACTAGCCGGCGTTTCCCTGTGGAGCTTCTACAAGGTTTTAGCCGAAAAAGGAGTTCTCCTACAGTATTCTGAACAAGACCTCGAAGAAGACCTCAAAGAATAGCTGGCGAAACATTTGCCTGCAGTCTCAGACACAAGCCCCCTCATCTGGCTCGCGAAAACTGGCAAAATCAACCTGCTAAAACTCCTTTTTGAAGAAATAACTATTCCAAAAGAAGTCTACGAAGAAGCCGTAGAAAAAGGCTTAGAGCACGGATTCAGCGATGCCATAATCATAAAAGAATGCGTTAATCAAGGCTGGATAAAACTCTCCAAACTAAAACCCAAAGACCACGACTTAATCCAAAGAATTTATGAACACGCATTCGAAATCCACCAAGGCGAAGCCCAAGCAATAGTTCTAGCACGCGAAATGGGCTCTCTACTGTTGATAGATGAATCAGCCGGACGAGCACTCGCAAAGGCTTGGGGATTAAAAGTAAAAGGAACAATATACGTAATCATGTCCGCCCTCAGAACAGGACTAATTGACCAAACAGAAGCCAAAGAAACAGTCTTAACCATGGTGACCAAAGGCTTCCGGCTAGAACCAAACCTGCTCGCAAAACTAATAAAAGAAATAGAAAAAACCCACCCCCAACCAAAATAACATCTACGTGCAGATTCTGCGCCAACAAGACAAAGCCACGCTCAGGCTATAAGCAAACTCCCATAACAAACATCTATATTTTCTATTTGATTGCTCCTTAATTGTGCCGCCGAATATTCAGCTGCCAAAAAAACAGGCAGCAAACAAAGACACACCTAAACATACCGTGGCATTTTTTCTTCTCTTTATCACCAATCAAAATGAGGATTTTTCAATGATTAAACGAAAGACACAAGTATATTTATCTACTCGTATACAAAGAAAATAGTAAGAGATGTCTTATGAACGAAACAACGACCATCAGAGTTTCAAAAAAAACTGCCGAAACCCTAGAACGCCTGCGCGAAAAACTAAACGCCAACACTCTTGATGAAACAATACAATTACTAGTGAAGAAACAGCGCAAAGCAGTAATAGAAAAAGGCTTTGGCATCGCCAAAAACCGAATAAAGCCATTTACAGAGGAAGATCGCGGTGAAGATCGTAATTGATACTTACGCATGGATCGAATTGCTAATCGGCAGCCAAGAAGGCGAAAAAGTAAAAAAACTCATAGAAAACGCCGACGAAGTTTATACTCCGAGCACTGTTCTAGCTGAGGCTGCAAGAAAATTTCTCAGAGAAGGCACAGACGAAAACACGATCAATACTTGGCTCGAAATAATCACGGACTCATCAATAATATCCCAAATCGACTCTGCAACTGCTTTAGAAGCAGCAAAATGCCAACTGGAACTTGCCAAAAAAGCCAAAATCTCCAAACAAAACACTCCAAGCTTGTTCGACGGCATTGTTCTCGCCACAACCAGAATAAATCAATGCAAAATAATCACCGGAGACGAACACTTCAAAAACCTCCCTGAAACCATCTGGATAGATTGACAACCAAATCCACAATCATCCCACAAACCTTCCCCAAAATCCTATCATATCAAATCTCTCGCCTAAACTTGATCTCAACAAAGGCATTTTCTAAATTTTCTCAAAATTCAACCTCATCGTGTGCTGCCGAAAATCCCCCGCCAAAGAAAAGCAGCAAACAACGAGCACCTAAATGCAACTGTCCGCACGACTATCCACTATCCAACAGAAACCATATATTCTGGATTATCCAGATAACTCAGATGATCTGCAATGGCAACAATTCTCGTTAAGAACTTGCCCGAAGATCTGCTAAAAGAATTAAAACGATTAAAGGTGGAACTCGGCTGCAAAACCTGGGCTGACCTCCTAACCGAACTTGTCGCTACAAGCGAAGAAACCCTGCTAAAGGAAGAAAAAACAAGCAAAGCCGAAACCGGCGTAAAAAACTTCCTAAACCTAAAAAAAACCGTCTCAACCATGTGGCAAAATAGCCCCACCGTAATCGAAGAAACACGCAGGTCCAGACGACATGAAACAACGCAGTAGACTTCTCACCATTGACGCCAACGTTTTCATTGCTGCATTAAAGGAAGATGAACCTCACAGCGAAAAATGCGCCCAAATACTCATCAAAGTCACAAACCAATTTCAGCTAGCAGAACCCAGCGTAATCTACCTAGAAGTCTGCGGAACTCTGGCCAGAAAAACAAACCTCGACATCGCAAACCAAGCAAAAGCACAAATGGACCTGATGATAAACCCAAAACTACTAGCCAACTGTGACAAATCCTTCTGCAACTCAGCATTTTGCCTTTGCTCAGAATACAATATATATGCAATAGACGCACTTTACCTGCAAACAGCACTTAAAACCAACGCCATCCTCGTTTCACGACAAAGAAGATTTCATAGACAGGCTAAAAAAGAAAAAGCCCCCAATCGAAGTCTACAGCGTTTCCGAATTCCCATACTAAACACAACAAAATCAGCAATCAGAAAGAAATCCAAACAAAGATTTAGTGTATTCCTTGTTCCAACCACTTTACGCTTAGTCGAGCCATCGAATATTCCGCTGTCCCAAAAAGCAGCATACGATGGGAACCTACAACTGATTCAAACCCTTTTTAAACAACATTGAATATAGGAACTGTAAATGAAATCCTTCGAAGATATAAGATCTCAACTGGAAGCACTTAAACCAATGCTCAAAAAGCGTTTCAAAGTCGAAGCCATAGAAGTTTTCGGCTCATATGCACGAAAAGAAGCAACAGAAGGAAGTGACATAGACCTTTTGGTAACATATTCAACCACAGATTACGATTACTTCACAATTCTTGGTCTAAAGAAGTACCTTAGACGGAAACTGCATATGAAGGTAGATATAGTTTCAAAAGAGTTCCTTAACAAGCACATTAAAGATGAAATTCTCAAGGAAGCAATTCCTGTTTGAAAAAGAACCACACAGAAAGGAATCCCAAGCTTTATTTAGAAGAAATTATCGAGTGCATCCAGAGAATTGAAGAATACACAAATGAATTAACAAGAGAAACCTTTCTCAAAAACCAACTAATAATAGATGCGGTTGACGCAAACCTAGAATTCATAAATGTAGACGAAGGCATAGTCCAAGCTCAAACCTTAATAGGTAAATACAAGCTGAGTCCACGCGACTCAATCCATATTGCCTCAGTACTCAACAAAAGAGCAAAAACTATACTTAGCGACGACGAAGATTTTGAACAAATCAACGAATCAAACGAACACCGCTAAAGTAAGCTCAGCCACCAAAAACGCCAATCTAAATTCTTTGGTCATCCACACTTGAAGGGGCCGCCGAAAATTCAGCCGACAAGGGTGCAATCGACGACCACCTAAATGCAATTTTGAAACCGTTGGCAATATTACTTGACAACCGTATTTTGAGTGAAAGAAGCTTTATTTCGAACTTTACTTCTACTTAACTGGAAGCTTATGCAAGTCAACAAAACTCTTGAGCTTTCAGCGGTTGTTCGAAAAGAAGGGGGACTATACGTAGCTTTATGCCCCGAGTTTGATGTGGCGAGTCAAGGCAAAAGCGTCGAGGATGCTTTGGCAAATCTCAAGGAGGCCTTAGAGCTATATTTGGAAGATGAGGATGTAGAAAAACCCTCTGAGGTGGAAGTTCCCATCGTGACAATTGTTAAGGTGGAAGTAAATGAGCCTGCCCACAATCTCGGGAAAAAAAGTGATTAAGGCATTAGGAAGAGTGGGTTTTGCTGTTGAAGGCAAAAAGGGGAGTCACGTAAAACTCAAAAAGAAAACCGGCGGCAAGGTTTTAGTTGTAATTGTCCCCGATCACACCGTAATTGCAAGGGGAACATTAATGTCGATAATTAGGCAAGCCGCCCTCTCAAAAGAAGAATTCCTTCACCTGCTGAGGTGAAATCCTAAATTCAAAAATCTTTTAACCGCTGTTTCGATCTGAATAACGTCGTTAATATTTCATCGCCAAAAGAACAGCAATCACCAAAAACTAATAAATCTAAACCACAGAACCTCCAAAAACAGCAAAAACCAAAAAACAAGTCCCAACCTATTCGACAGAACCGTACACTCCAGCCACCAAATCAGGCTCCCCAAAAGCATTTTTAACGCATAAACCCTGCTAGATTGCGCAAATCTACGCAGCCCTAAAACCTCAAAAGCAACCGCAAACAGCAAATTAGCCATGAAAACCACGTTTTCACCAAGCAGAACCACTCCCAATTTTCAAATGATACGTCATTTTTGTCCATATGGCTCATTTTTCTCCAAAGAAAATATAGAATTCGCCACATAGCAAAACTACAAGAACCAGCTTTTTGAACCCACCAAAAAACAGATTCAAACCCTTTTTAAACAACATCAAGCATAAAAAGTACGAATGAAATCTCTCGAAGAACTAAAATCGCAGCTTCAAATGCTCAAACCAACTCTTGAAAAGAAATACCAAGTGGAAACCATAGGCGTGTTCGGTTCCTATTGTCGCGGAGACCAAAAAAGGAAAAGCGACGCGGATCTTTTGGTCACGTTCGTCGAACCAAACGACGTTGACCTAATAGACTTTATCGAGCTTAAGCAGTTTCTTGCCCGAAAACTGAAAACAAAAGTGGATCTAGTTAAAAGGCAAGCTTTGAAAAAGAGAATAAAAGAAAAAATACTACAAGAGACGATTTACGTTTAACCAAGGACAACGCATACCCGAGAGAAAACAAGCAATCCAACTGACTCTCGATGAACAATAGAAAATCAGTGCATCCAGAATACTTCGAGAAATGGTAGCCCCGAGCGGAGGAATACTTTAGCCATAGAAACCAAAGTCTTCAGAACTGTCGACGAAATCGGAAAAGACGCAATTAACTCACTATCCGACGACCCCTTTTTCACGCACGGCTGGTTCAAAACCTTCGAAACGGCTAAACCGATAAACATAAGCCCCTTCTACGCAACCGTGTATCACCAAGGCAAATTAGCCGGGTTTGCACCCTGCTTCTACGACTCCGCAGATTCATACTTCTGGTTCGGACCCATGGTTCTCCCCTACATGAAAAACATCCTAAACATGCACACACGACTACTGCATGGACAAAACAACGTCTTATTATGTTACTCACCATTCTGCTACCGCACAAAAATACTCCTCAAAAAAGGACCACAAGAAGCAACACTAACCAAAGCCCTCATTGAAAAAATCGATGAAACCTGCAAAAAAGAAAAAATACTATTCAGCTCTTTCCTCTTTGTCTCAGAATTCGACAAACACCTAATCAATCACCTCGAAAACTCAGGATACCACAAGTACCTCTGGCGACCCACCCTTTACCTTAACATCCAATGGAAAACCTTCGAAGACTACCTAAACAGCTTAGAAAGCCACTTCAGAAAAACAGTTAAACGAGAAATAAAAAACTGCAGCCAAAACGGAGTCACCATCAAAGAAGTCACGGAATTTAAAAACCTCGCATCATCCCTATCGGACTTGTCAGCAAACCTGATTTCCAAACACAACAAAACCACAAAAAACTTCTTCAAACCCATCCTCTACGAAAGCCTAAGCACCTCCGCAAAAACAAACACCATAGTCTTCATTGCAAAGAAAAACGACGCCATAATAGGTTTCTCAGTATGCATGCAGAAAGATCAAACACTAGATTGCTTCCACTGCGGCTTCAACTACGACCTGCAAAACAAGACAGACTTCACATACTTCAACATAGTCTACTACACGCCCATCAAATGGGCAATTGAACACGGCATAAAAAAAATCTACTATCGAATTGCAGCAGAAGAAGTAAAATACCGACGAGGATGCAAACCCGAAACAATATACAGCTTCGTCAAATGCCACAATAGACTTCTAAACTTCCAAATCAAAAACTACAGAAAAATCCAAAACAAAATACCACGAACCGGGCAACCTGCAGGAAATAAACTTCTTCCTAACGCAAGATAACCCATCAGACTATCCTGTTGTAGGGGCGTCCAGCTTCAAACTTGACCTGCTCGCAATGTTATATTTTATAGCTCCTTTCAACATCCCACTTGAATAAAACGCTTCATTCATGAAGAAAGGCAAAGGATCAGACAAAGAAAAACCATCATAATGCAGATTTCTCTCATAGAACTTAAGAAAACGCAAAACAGCATTCACCTTGTCTGCAGCCTCGACATTAAGCAACCTTTGTCTGCTCTTTAGCACCAAACGAAAATTCTCCACGTCAGCATCCAACCAACGGAACTTAACTCCAACCTTATAATTGAACACCGGGCTCACTCGTTTACCTATAGCCAACAAATACAACAGATAAGGAAAATCCACACCGCTGTGTATCGCAACATTCATCGATCCCCAAAATCTAGCATTTATCTCCATAAGTTTAGGAATTAAACTTCTAGAATCGACTCTGAACTCTACTTCAGCAACTCCATGCCAACGCAAATTGCTAAGCAAATCACAAGTGTATTCCAAAAGCGTCGGATCGATAGGAATACTCTCTCGAAGAACACTGGTTCCACCGGTTATCGGCATGGTCCTGTAAACTCTTATGAAGCAAGCAGCTATCAATTTTCCATGATCAAATATAACTGCAACCGAAATGTTGTACCCAGGAACATACTCCTGAATCAAAGGAGCAGGAAAATCTCCGTCAACTTTCACATAAGTTGAAACCAACTCAGACGCCGACTTCACATAGGAGGGCCTTGAATGATGACCTTTCCCATTATTATCCCAAACATAAGACCACCTGGGCTTAATCACAGCAGGATACTGAATTAACTGCAGAAATAGCTCTAACTTCATCCACACTTTGAGGACGAAATGTTTGAGGAATCGGTATTCCCATCTCCTCAGCTGCTCTCAAGGTCTCAGATTTGTCTAACGCTTTCACAACAGACTCATGGCTAGGAAGAGCAAGTTTCAAATAAGGAGCAAAAAGATCCCGACGCTCCGAAATCGGAAAAAGAGAATTATCACCCAATGGGAAGATCGTATCATACTTTTTGGTCATTACAATTCGTTGAAGCGCCGCCACGAAATCCTCCAAATTCTCATCAGAAGAAGGACAGCAAACTCGTTCCGAATGCCAACGTGAGAACAACGACGGCACCAAAGCATCCTGAGTCAGTAGCGTAGTTGAAACACTTCTTGTTCCCAGGCTCCTAACAATCGGCAACGCAACTTGGCAACCGCTAGGATCAGTTATTAAAACGCCTTTACGAGTATTGCTCGAAGATGGTTGCGTTCTCAACAAATTCGTCAGCGCTTGACAAACTTAATGTTTTTCATCGAATAAAAATATTGAGCCAATGCAAGACAGAGAATACAAGAACAAATTTCCATAACTAGTCCCTTGATTATATAAAGCTCTAATGGATTCGTTGCTTTTCCTGAAAAAACTTTAGACTCTTCATTTTCTCCACAAGGCTTATTAAAAAAATCAGTACAGTTGAGGGACGGAGAAAGGAATTTGATTAGGCGAAGCCAAAACGAAAGAAAAGCAGCAGTTGCCGTAATGATTCTTTTGCTTTCAGCCATATTTTTCATGGGTTCTAGAACATCTCAAGGCGCGGTAAACGGCATAAATCATGGCGTTATTTCAATCACTTTCGATGATGGACGCAAAACCCAATTCAACTATGCCTATCCCCTCATGAAGGCAAGAGGCATTGTAGGCACATTTTACATAATTACAGGCGCAATTAGCGATTTCTCATCCGACAAGAATTGCATGAGCATCGCGGATCTGAAAACACTGCAAAACAACGGAAACGAGATAGGGAGCCACACTGTAACACACCGCAACTTTCTAACGCTAACCCTGGATCAGATTCGCCAAGAATGCATCAACTCAAAACAGGTACTCTCATCCAACGGGTTGGGATCAACCAACATGGCATACCCATACGGAGGGACAAATACAACAATCAACTCCATCGTGTCCCAATATTATCGATCCGGCAGAACCTCATCTGTTCCACCCTATCTCCTGTCGCTTCCTTATTCATCGTTCAAATTAACTTGTTTTCCGGGCGAAACAGGCGACTCCAACGCGCTCACCAACCTCAAAAACATAGTCGATCAAGTTGCCAGCACAAACCAATGGGTAACTATCTGTTTCCACGAACTAAATCCAAACAACAACTACGCGCAATACTCCATTGGCGTACAAGATTTTTCCAGTTTTCTCGACTACATAATTTCAAAAGGCGTGACAACGCTAACTGTAAATTCAGCCTTGGATCTCGCATTACCTCCACCACCCACTCCTGAACCGACAACAATCCCGACACCGGACCCAACAGTAGCTCCAACTCCAACCCAAACTCCAAATCCAACCCCCAGCCCCACTTTAACACCAATTCTTACACCATCGCCCACCGAAACCCAAACTCCACCGACCATCATTACTCCAATATTTGTCCCACCTCCAACTCCAACACAGACTTTAACTCCAACACCTTCACCGATTCTTAGTCCAAACACCAACCTCTACTCAAACTCCAGTGCCCGTTTCCACACCAACCTCAACTTTGTCTCCAAGTCAAACAACTGACGCCATCTCTACGCCTACTCTTGCGGCAACCCCAACGCCCACCCCAGCTCCAATCTTAACACCTTATCCGATATCAACTCCAGCGCAAAATAGCATTTCAAACTTTATCATGTTCCAACCCTCGCCGCAACACCAAGCCATACGCCTACTCCAGAACCCACTATTCAAAAACCACAGGACCACACCTTCTTTCAACCCGACCGCTAACCCCACTACCACTTCAAATCCTCTGCCAACACCAGATCCCACAATTCCAAAACCAGCCAGCAACAACCAGCAACCAAACACGGAAACGCAAACAGAATATTTGATAGCCGGCGAAAGCATGCTGATTCTTGTCGGTTGTTCAATTCTTGTTTGGTCAAGACAATCACACAACCAACAGTAGATTTGCCAAATAAGGGAAACCCACTTCAAAACTCTGATTCTCTCATCATCATAAAATAATGCCAAGACCACACAAAAAGCAAAACCGGAAACAACTGTCACCTTAATAGCTCACCAAACACAATACTCAAACTATTTACAGTCTCAAAAAGAAACCGCGGAAGCTCTAACATTGGAAAGGCCGTCAAACAAAGAACAGATTAAAATCCTCATTCTTGAAACAGTTGCAAAAGAAAAACCGGAAAACACCGAGCAACTTGAAAAAATATTGCAGCAACAACGAGGCATTAGCCCAGAATCTACAACACAGCTACTAATTGAGCTAAAAAATGAAGGCAAACTACACTTCATAAAACCCGAACCCAAACCAGCTTCCGCAATGGACTACATTTTCTCAAGAAAAGGACTTTGGTATTGGGGAATTATCGCAATTTCAATCGCTACTACCGTTTCGGTTTTCACAATTCCAGAGACAACCTACCCAATAAGCTATGTGCGAAACGTTCTAGGCATTATTTTTGTGCTTTTCCTTCCAGGATTCGCATTCATCAAAGCCCTTTTCCCCTCAACAGTGCCTATCAAAACCACCAGCGAAAACCTAGACAACATCGAACGAATAGCACTGGGGTTTGGCATGAGTCTCGCCCTCGTACCCATAGTAGGACTAATCTTAAACTACACACCTTGGGGAATACGGCTAGCACCCATAACGCTAAGCCTACTCGCGCTAACTATAATCTGCGCGACAGCAGCAATCTTTAGAGAATATCAAAACACAACCGAATTTGTCAACAAAACCTCACCTTCAAATCAGGTTGAAGACGAAAAACCACTCATGACTAAACCTCAAACAGTAATAATGGAGCCGATAATGGAAAAAAAGGTGCCGATATTGAAAGCAGCAAAAATCTCTGTTCAAACTGCCATAAATCATTCGTAGAGCCTTTGACTTCGCTTGATTATTCTGACGGGAACCCAAGGGTTATCCGCGTTTGTCCGCACTGCGGTTCTCCATTAGCGCGTTCCTAAATGACATACCGTATGAAGCGCGCGCTAATCCAAAATTTCATCTAGGTTAAGACGCAAGAAACCTAAAAATCCTGCAAATTTTGACTCCAAAAGAACATATCAACAAATACACATGGAGAATGTTGAGAAGTATTATAAACAAAATTCCGCGAATAGTTAATTCCATGCATCGACGAAGACGAGCACTAATCATCTTCGCTTTACCAATAGCAGTTTTTGCTTGGACAATCGGATGGACCCTAAACATCATAGCCTCCAAACAAAAAACAGCCAAAACAAAATTCTCACTCAATAGAGAACTCAAACCCGAAATTCTGCCCATCGCGTAACAAATCATTTACCTATATTGAGTCCACCAACCAAAAACTGCTAAAGAAACAAGCTGACCAACGAAAGGGAGTTAACCCGCACAAATTCTCTTCAAATCTCCCCAAACAAGAAAAAAATCCTTCTTCACCAAAACAACATTCAAAGCAAACAAACTATTACATTTTTATCAGCAAATTAAGGCAATGTACCTCTGTCCAGCAACAACACAACGCGTTGTACAGATTAGCCTCAAATTGACGCAAATTACCAACAAATTTTGCTCTAACTATTAATCTTTTCCTGTACACCTGCATATCAGTTGGTACGAGTTATCATTCAAAACCGCTTAGGAGAGATATGCATTATACATGTCATAGATCAACGTCGAAGTGTGCTGCATGATCAAAATACAAACTGCCATTTGCTCAACTCTCATCATCCTGGGAATAGCAGATCTGTTGACCACGGTAATTGGTATATCGGGTAAAAGCGCCACTGAAGTGAACCCGCTGTTTGCGGCGCTCACTCAAACAAACATGTTGGCGTTCATAGGCCTAAAAATCCTGACAATATTATTCATCGGCTTCATGTTTATGGGAGCCACAAGAATAGCTAACGAATCAAACAGCGGCTTCAAAAGCAAACTTCTCGTATCCTCGGCTTCAATCGCCTCTAACCTAATAATGACCGTAGTCGTTGCAAACAACGTATTGGTAATCCTTAAAATGTAACAATAATTCGGTTTCTCTTCAATTTTGAAAAAGGTAAACAAAAAAATTTTTGGGACAGCGAAAACTAATTCTAATTTTGGGTTCCAGTAATGACTATGTTAACTGAGAACGCGGACAATGCACTGGCTCCTGATTGGGATGAAAGTGTCAACATTGCAGAAGTCGATGCTCCCGCCGTCAAGGACGTTGATTGTGGCGACCACGTTATTGTCAAGTATGTTGCTGCATTTGATGGGGTCCAGGTGTTTGTAGCCATCGAGAGCGTTTCTGCCACGTTGCCAGTATTCTTTACGTAAATCATCTTGGTGGTTTGAGCGCCGGGAGATAAGGTCCCCCAATTGATGGAAGTGATAGGAACGGTGCAGTCAATGTCGCTGTAGATGCCAAGGTTAATGGCAGTTATTGTTCCTGCACTGGGCAATGTTTGGGTGGTGGATAGTAAACCTGCGGTTGTTACTGTTAGAAACATACCTGCTATTGTAATTGCGATTAATGCTCCTGATCCAAACTTTTGAAATGCCATGTTTTCCCCTCAACTTAATAACTCGGAAGTCGTAAGTATTAATAAATATTATTTACTTTCAAACTGAACAGTAGATGTGCACAGCAGAAATACAAAACCAAACAAAAACAACACCCAAACAACGCAGAGATAAAATACAACGATGCACACATCAATCGTTAACAAAACAAGAAACCTCACAGGAAAATCCGCATGAGCAAAGCAGCAGACATGGCAAAAGTCTCAGCAAAAGGCAGCTTCCACCTACTCTGGGGACTAGTAATATCCACAGTCATCTCCTCAGTCGCTACCATATTCATCGCCGCAAAACTCGGATCAGACCTATACGGACTATACGGAATCGTACAAATCACACCCAACCTCATCGCAATCTTCAGAGACTGGGGCATAAACTCAGCCATGATACGTTTCACAGCCCAATACCGAGCAGAAGACCGCGCAACAGAAATAAGAAGCGTACTCCTGACAGGGATACTCTTCGAACTCATCCTTGGAACAGCCCTATCATTGGTTTCCTTCGTGTTCGCAGGCTACGTAGCCACAACCTTCTTCCAACGCCCCGAAATAACCACTCTGATCCAAATAGCCTCACTCTCAATCCTCGCCGGCGGACTAGTCAACGCAGCAGCAGCAGCCTTCACGGGACTCGAAAAAATGGAACTCAACAGCATCATGCTCATCTGCCAATCCGTAATAAAAAGCGCCATCATGATCGCACTTGTCATCATAGGCCTAAGCACATCAGGAGCAGTCATAGGCTACACAGCCGCAATGCTAATCGCCGGAGTAATCGGCATCTCACTCACCTGGACCCAATACAGAAAACTACCCAAACCACCCACGGCAAAACTCGAAATAAAAGCCTACACCACATCTATGCTAACGTACGGCACTCCCCTGTCGCTTGCAGGAATCGTAAACGGCTTCCAAGGACAATACTACGCATTCTTACTACCTATCTTCTATGTTATAGACAACACGGCAATAGGAAACTATGGAATAGCGTCAACCTTCGTGGTACTCATCTCATTCTTCGCCACCCCAATAACTACGATGCTGTTTCCAGCGTTTAGCAAACTCGACCCGCAAAAAGACAAAGAAGCATTGCTGAGCGTGTTTCAATTCTCAGTCAGATACGCCTCCCTATTCGTAATTCCAGTCGCTGCCCTCGTCATGTCACTGGCGGAGCCCGCTATCTCGACGCTCTTCCAAAACGCCTACCCAACCGCACCACTTTTCCTGGCTTTGCTCGCGTTGGCATATGTTTTCCCCGCCTTCGGCAGCCTAAGCGTAAGCAACTTCTTTAACAGCCAAGGAAGAACCAAACTCAACTTCTACCTAACTCTAACCGGAGCAGCGGTAGGCTTCCCCCTAGGATACGTTTTGATCATGCAAATCGGCGTCATAGGCCTAATTGTAACTTCGATAGTGGCGGGGATTCCGGGAACAATAATTGCCCTTTACTGGGCCAAGAAATACTTCGGACTAACCGTCGATTGGGCCTCATCAGCAAAAATTCTACTATCCTCAGGCATAGCCGCAGGCGCAACATACCTCTTCGTTTCCACGTTAACCTTTTCAAGCCCCATACGACTCGCAATTGGCGTAGCATTCTACATCGTAGTCTTCATCGCAGCCGCACTGCTAACCCGAACCATAAACAAAAACGACCTCAACAACCTACGCGGCATGACAGGCGGACTTAGGCACCGTCGGCAAAATCCTCAGCCGCATACTAAACATACTAGAAAAAATAATGACGACACTCAGACTGTAAGAGCAACCAGAAGCCACAATTTCGCCAACCGTCCCTGGCGCACGCCAACTGACCCAAAAACCAATCTCCCAAATTCGCACAATTAGCCCAGCATGCAAAACCGCGCCAAATTAACTACAATCACCTAAATCAACGAAAAACGCCGTCAAAACACGTCAAAAAATGCAAAAACACGTCAACAAAAAAACCCCAAAACAACCACCAAATCCAAAACCAACCATAAGAAACAAGAAAAACACCCAACAACCCCCCCTAAAAAAACCAAAAGTCCATACAAATTCGCAAAAAACGACAAATTTCACCAAGACAAACAACAAAAAAACAACATCAAAACTCAAGCAAACACCAAAAAATGTCACCCCCCAAAAAACCAGTTTTCTCCCAAGCAACTAACCCTCCAAAGTCGAACCCATAAATACCCAAACAGACTTTTCTCCTCAAACAAAAACCCGGAGAACAACAAATGCAGCTAGAAGAGATGAAAAAAGAAATCGAAAACCTCGTCATCCAAAAAGGCTTCTACAACAAACCCGAAGACATCCCCAAAAAACTCCTCTTCGCCTTCATCGAACTCGGAGAAGCCAGCGACGCCTGGAAAAAAGGCCAACCGCAACAAAAAATCGCCGAAGAACTCATCGACGTCATCTTCTACATCCTCGACGCAAGCAGGCTAGCGTGCCCAGAGATAAACATGGACGAGATGTTCCAGTGGAAACTCGCAAAGAACCAAGGCAGACCCCACCAATACGGCGAAGGACACCGAACAAAATAACCAATCAAACCGCGCGAGAGATAATCTTGTGCCAACCACAACTATGACAAACAGCTGACTTCTCTTTCACATTGAAATCAAGCTTATTGCTGCAAATTGGACACTTCAAACCCATCCTTCTCCAACAAGCTAAAAGCCGCAACAAACTATTAAACTTGCAGTCAAACCCCGTAACATATCCAAACTCAACAAAAACCCCATAAGAGTTTTTATCTCACCCAAACAAAAATACACACAGCGAACAACAATGCACCTCAAACACCCCAAAAACATCAACTTCAACTGCAACAAATGCGGCATATGCTGCGGCGACACCGACAACAAAACCCGACGCATACTGCTCCTAAAACCAGACGCAGATCACATCGCAAACCACACGAACCAACAAATCTGCACCTTTGCGAGGCAAACACCTGAAAAAAACCCATACATCTACGAAATGAAAAAGAACCCTCAAGATGGCAAATGCATTTTCCTCAAAAACAACCAATGCACCATCTATGAACAAAGACCCCTGATCTGCAAGTTCTACCCCTTCGAATTATCAACTTCAAAAGAGAGACATTACATCTTCAAATTCACCCAAGAATGCCCAGGAATCAGCAAAACGCAACCGCAAACCGGCGAAGAAGGAACCCTCAACGAAATGTATTTCAAAAAACTACTGCAATTGGCTTCTATCCAAATAGAAAATGGCTCCGAATAAGAAACTTCAAAACTGCTTTAAAAGATCAGCCTTCTCCAAAATATACCCGCAGTAATGGCACTTCAACATCAAAGGCTCCTCATTCTCAACCGAGAACCTTGGGGAGATAGGCTCATTGCTGTTGCTCACACACATCGGGTTATTGCACTTAACAATGTCCTCTATTATTTTAGGCAATTTAACCTCCAACTTCTCAAGAACAACGAAGTTCCGAACTATGTTAATTGTCGCTCTTGGCGCGATGAGGGCAATGCGGTCCACTTCCTTTCGATTCAACGCACGCCCCTCAATTTTCACAATATCCTTAACGCGAAACTGCCTACTTGGCACGTTTATTGCTATGGTCACCACTTGCCGCTCGTGACCTGTGATCCCCAAGATTTTCGCAACATCCAAAGCGTAACCCCCACTAATGTGATCGATTACTGTGCCATCCCTAATTTTTGAAACCCGAACTTCCTTGTCACTCAACGAGATCTCCACCAAAGTGTCTTCTCGAGTACTTGCAATAAATAGTTGTTGCCTCAACAAAAACTTCCCCCAAAAAGCTCCAAGAAACCCCAAAAACAGCAAGAAACCGGCGTAAAGAGGGTTTTGGGAAAAACCATAAAAACCACATACCACCATTAAGCGTGATCTACATGAACAGAAAACTCGCAATCACAATTTCACTCTTAACACTTCTTTGCCTTGGCTTGGCAGGACAAGCCACAGCACAAAGTCGAGTACCAGGAGTAAAAACGGGTGATACCTTGGTTTATTCGATAACATCACACTGGCGAGCGGACAACGCAAGCGAACCCGTCCCAGCATGGTTAGCAGAATACAACCTAACAAGCCAATACAAAGTGAACGTCGGCTTGGTCTCAGGAGTTAACGTGACAACCACTCAATTATGGGACTTCAAAAACGGAACCGAATACCCATATCTAGTAACAGTCGACGTGGAATCAGGGACACCCTACTACTATACTGGCACACAAACGCTTTTTGAAGGCATAGTCGGCGCCAACATCAATGCTGGGTCTTTGCTTCATCCAACTGGCAACGACTCAGTCATCGTCAACCAAACCATCACCCGCACCTACGCAGCCGGAGTAAGAGACACAAACGTGGTTGAACTCACTTCGCCAATCAAGAACCAAACCACTGACTCTGTGACAAACGCAACAATCTACGAAACCATTGGTAACCAAAGAGTTACGTTCTACATTGACAAAGAAACCGGAATCCTCGTCGAACAACAGACAGTAATCGATTCTCTGACCCCAGTGGAAACGGCGTCAATCACATGGAACCTAAAACAAACAAACCTCTGGGATGCTTCCGCTCCGACTAACACGAACCTCTTGATAATAGTGGGTGTTGTTGCTGCCGTCATCGTTGTGGCTGCGGTGATTATCTTCAGAAGAGACAAAAAATCGAGAAAATCTCGGCGGTAAGTGGACACCGCGCGCCACCCCAATTTATTATCCGACCACTCATCATCTCAGTCCCGATTGCTCTGACAAATATTCTTCAAGAGCAGCTACCTAGAAATTAAATAGTAAATCTCTTTGAAAACTAGCTGTTGCCTCATAGAATTACGCACTTGACCGGACGCTTTTAACATTGTGTTCTCGTGGAGGAACCATGCTGTTCTCCGGGGAGAGCTAATAGGGACAGGAGCTATAGAAGTCATACGGTGAGATTGGTGACTTCAAAAAGAACTTCAAGCCTAGGAATGTTCTTTGTAATTGTAGTTGCAGGACTGATTTTGGTCCAATCCTCTGGATTGCTAAATTTCAAAATCTTCAACGTTAATGCGGCCAATCAAATAATCGTCCCTGACAATTTTACAACAATAAGCACTGCTGTTAAAAATGCTTCTCCAGGCGAAACAATACTTGTGCGAAAAGGAACATATTACGAAAATCCAGTAATCGACAAATCCCTTACTCTCATGGCCGAAGAAGAGGAGAAAGCAACGGTAATTGGGGCTGGAGGCGTCGAACGTGGAGCAAAGCCAGTTTTTACCCTTGCAGCAGATGATATAACTTTGAAAGGTTTCAACATTCGGAGCCAAAATTACTCCAGCCAAACGAATTATGCCACGGGCATTAACCTTGAAGGCGACAACTGCGCAATATTAGAAAATGACATTCAAGGAACTTACTATGGAATTTTCAGTTCAGTCCAATCTTCTAACATCATCTCAAACAACAACATCGCAAACACCTTGAAAGACGGTATTCGCATATGCGGCGGATCCAACAACACGATAGAAAACAACAAAATCACTGGAAACGCCCAATCCGGAATAGCACTCGGCGGCTACTTGGACACAGTCAAAGGCAACCTGCTTCAGAAAAATAATCGCGCAATAGGTTTAGGCGCTTCCTACACAGTGGTATTTAACAATAGCATTTCGGAAAACAGCGAAAGCGGATTATACATAGGGACATCCGAAAGCCTAGTAGTAGCAAACAATATAACCACGAGCAAATGGGGCATTCACTTTACGTCCTTCTTCGCGGCTCCAAACAACAACACCTTCTACAATAACAACTTCGTAAATAACACTCAACAAGTTGGAACCACCTCGGTTTACAACACTCAATTTTGGGATAACGGGTTAAACGGCAATTACTGGAGCAACAATCAAAACAATGGCAAATCCTCCCAATTCGCTGTATACGGCGACGACGTTGACAGACACCCTCTAAGCCAACCTTACATTCTGCCAGGAAATGCCCTCCAACCAGAAATACAATTTAATCACCCACAGTAAACGGAGTTGTCTCTTACTGGTCGTTCGACAAAGTTGAGCCCAACGGTGTAACGCCCGATTCTTTGGGCAACAATCCAGTAATTTTAGAAACTTCAGGTAACAACGTATTTAATCCCGTGCTTGTTCCAGGAAAAATAAACAACGCTTTAAAGTTTAACGGAACAGACTACGCCTATGCATCATCTTCCCCCACATTAGACTTACAACACGAATTTACCATCGACGCTTGGATAAATGTCCCAGAATTCAAGAACGTAACCTACAACAACATTTTCGTAGAATGCATACGTACACCCGACAAATTTCCAACGCAGATTTTCGGCTTTGCGATAAACGGCGAATCTTCACAGAACAGTAGTTCTCCTCCTCTTGGTGCTCTTCGCGGTTTCCTTTTGGATGACAATGGAGTTTTCAATGAAATTGTCACAACCGAATCTACCGTTCAGCTGAACCAGTGGATTCACGTTGTGCTCACACGCAGTCTCTCAAGTGGAATGCATATCTACGTTGATGGCCAAGAGAAAAATGTGGTTGTCACTTCGGGAAGTCAAACCCCGCAGGCGCCGATTGCCAAGGGAACTGAATTCTACATTGGCCACGACTCTTTGAGCATCATAGACGAGATGTCAGTTGCCTCCACATCGATTGAACCGGTGACTCAGAAGTCTTCTTTGCTGGTTGAATGGTGGTTCTGGGCAACCATTGCCGCGGGTGTAGCATTTCTATCAGGAATTGTCCTCTTCATGAGGCAAAGCCGCAGGCAATGAGTAGCCACCACTTCTTCCATTTTCATTTTTCTGGTGACGCATTGACTAACTCTTAAATGCGTCCGAATCGTAAGTCAGTGTTGATTCCAATGGCTTACCTTCGAAAAGAAAAAGAACTAGTAGAAATGGACTACCCTCTTGACAAGGTTTGGGAATCAACAGAAGAAGCGATCAAAACCTTAGAGTGGAAACCAGTGGAAACGAATCCAGAATCTCATCGAATGAAAGTGGAGACCAAGCGCAACTTCATGGCATACGCATCAACATTAACCATTGAATTGACGTCCTCAGACGAGAAAGCTACGAGGGTGAGCGTTTCCGCTGAAACTCCCGTAACTACAATCACTGGGATCGTAGATTTTGGGCGAACAAGCGAACGTATAAACTCTTTCTTGCTCGCGTTGGTTAAGCAGTTGAAACTGGAACCAACAAACAACAGAGAAGTGACAACCTGAGAGGAAATAGCCTTCTTAGAAAATTTGTGCACGAAAATTGCTCTTGGCGGATCCTTATGCTGAGCAGATACGAGTGGGGGAAAAATCTCTCACAGAGAGGGGATATTGGGGATTTCTCGCATCTTGCTTAACATGACCCGCCAAGGCAAAGGATTAGACCTTACTATTGGCTTTTCCCGTTCCGCACTATTTCCTTTTGCAGTTTTGGTATAAGAATTGTTGTGACTGTGACGAGACACACACAACTTTCACGCGACAACCACAACATTTCAAGTCAACCTACTATACAGCTTAACAGCTCTTCCATCTTTGTCAATTCCAGTATCATAAAGCTCATAGCCTAATTGCCTAAGCTCTTCCAGACATGAAAGCTTGTGTTCACATGTGATTTTGTGTTCTTACGGCGTTTTTGTGGTTTTTGAGCATTTTTTCAAAGAGGAAAAATGCTGCAGCGGAATAAATTGGGTATAACCAGGAAATAATGATCCAATATCGTTGAGGAGGCTGAACGGTCAAATTTAGACCCAGATGATTCAACGCGAGAGTAAAATCATCCAAATTCATGAGAGCAAGCAAAATAATGAATGCTGCAAAAACAAGTGTTGGGGCAGACTTCAGTTTCAGCTTTGACTCTCTGTTCCAGCCGTGAAGAACGAAAACCGCTATCGTCGCCAACGGGTAAAGAACGTCGAGAACAGGCCACAAAGCAAGCCCAAAAATAGTGTCTAGATTTCCAATTGGTACTCCGGCGATGTTGCCCAAGTGGTTATCTCCAAACGTCACCAAAACCAGGAGAGCTCCGAAAGCAAGTGCAAGAAGCTCTTTTCTTAAACCCATATCAAGACTCCAACCAAACAGAATCTGCGAGCCGAATATAGCTTACTGTGTTTAGCGTGTCACCTTAAAATGGTGTTTGCAGCTCGAACAAGTGTACGCTTCAACGTGGAAAAGCGCGTTTTTGAATGACTCATCGGGAGCGGCAACTTCTTTTTCGCAATTTGGGCATTTAACCGAACAAAATCCTCAATAGTGGAAGCTTTCTATTTTTTTCAATTGCTTAAAGAACATTTGTGACTGGGCATCGGCAATCACAGCCAATGCGAGGTGTTTTTTGGTTCAAAAAGTTGTTTTTTGCGGATTTATTATATTGCAAATTTTATTTTTTCTTTGGAGAAAAATGAGCCATTTGAAGAAAAATGATGTATCTCTTAAAAATTTGGGCGGGGTTTTGCTCTTTGGAAACGTGGTTTTTGTGGCGGTTTTGCTGTTTGCGGTTGTTTTTGAGGTTTTAGGGCTGCGCAAATTTCTTCAATCTATCTGTGTTTTTGCGTTAAAATGTGTTTGGGAGCATGTTTTGGCGATTTTTGACACTAGAAAGCATAGCAATGTGCAGTTCAAGGCCGAATATAGTCGGATTCGCAGTAGTTTCAGGAGACTTGAGAGTATAAGAAGGAGAAGGTTAGGCGGCAGCGTGTTTTAGAGTTCAGGACCAGGGTTGTCGGTTCGGGAAATTGCTGAGCGTCTGGGCGTGAGTTTGAGCACGGTGAGCGTGATTCATCAAAGATGCGTCGTTATTTTAATGGGCAGCTCAATCTTATTTTGCTACTGGTTACGTTGACTTTTGGATGAGTCTCAGCGGTTAAGTTTGAAAAGTCAGTTTGACTACGCTCATCAGATCCGCTTGCGTGAGTTGGCGTCGAGGAGAGCTCTTCGCTGCCGCGCTTTGATGGTGACTGTGGATTTTGACGCCGCGTTAGAGGGGCGTTGCGCTTTGCGGTTTGAGCCCAATTTGTTCGTGGAATAGTTGAGAACTGCTCGGATAACGGTTGAGTTGCAGGTTTATGGGCGAAAACAAGTTTTAGGTCAGATGTATGTGGGTCAGGTTTCGCAGGAGTCAGCAGGTTTGCACACAAATGAGAACGCGAATGCGTTTATGGAGTCTGTTTTGACGGGGTTAAAGGTTGTACAGGATTCGAGCGCGCAAACAATTATACATAGCTATGCGGGTTTCTTGAAGAAAATTCCCAAGTTGCGGGGAAGCCTATCATAATAGTCTACTATGTCAAGGTGCTGCAGTTTTTCGAGTGTTTTGCTCGCAAGTTTGTCTTTTGGTGCTCCTTCCAAGATTGAGGCGGTTTCCTCCTCGGAAAATTCCTCTTCCATTCCAGTCCAGTTTATGACGCCTTTGTTCTCAGGGCAGACTCTTTGGCAGTGCATGCATCCCAGGACACTGTTGTGCCAAGAAATCTCCATCCAGTTGGGAAAAGGGATATCACCTTTCTTTTCATTATGATAGGTGATGCAGCGTTCAGCGTGCAAAAGAAACCGATCATAGTCAATAGCGCAGGTTGGGCAAGCTCTGCGGCAGAGTTCGCATTCTTCGCATCTTTTCATCATGGTTGCTTCTTGCCATGAGTCCTCCTCGCAAGGCATATCAGAATAGACGGCTACGAGTTGCAGAAAGCTTCCCAGTCCAGGGACATATGAGATGTTGTTTCTGCCGTATTGGACAAGACCGCTTCGAGCTGCTAGCAGCTTTAGCGGCAGTGATGTTCCCGTGGACTTGTAACCTTCTTTGCCAAGCATGTTCGCGAGAAGGTTTTCGATGTGTTCGGTTGTCGCGTCGTATGCTGTATAAGTAGGAGGAAGAATTAGTGGGCGCCGTTGTCCGTTCCACGTAAAGATTGCTCGAGTTTGAGGTCTGGGGACGGCCACAACAATTAGGGATCGTGTTTCTGGCAGGTTTTTAGGGATTTGGAAGCTGAACCACGAGAGGCGGTCTTTGTAGAACTGATTGTCAAGCGAGGCGTTGTCGCGACGATTTAATATTTCTTCTTGAAGCTGATGCAAATGGGATACAGAAACAATTCTTGCGCGAAAGCCCAACTCTTCTAGGTGAGCGAGCAACTTAGCGCCGAATTTGTCCATGATTGAAGAAGATAACGTGCTCGTTTTTATTAAATTTTGGGCGCTCCAGAGCGCTCAGGAAATAAGAAGGAATTAGGCTAGAATTTGACACCGTTAGAATTTGAACTCTACACTGAGTAGAGACGTCAGCCGCAAAACCTTTTTTCTTCCAGAAATGGCCGGGCAAACTTGCTTCGAAAATGCGTTAGTCTCTGTTGTATTGAGATGAAGTTAGGTTCGGCGACGCACAAAGTCAGAAAAACCTAAGAGATCGTTTGATGCAAAGACTATTGCGGGACAAATAGCAAATTTAACCTTACAGACTAAAGGAAATGGGGCAAATGTCAGGCTTATGGTTAGCTATCGCCACTGCTTTGCTCACTATAGTCATAGTTTACTTCTCACTCTTCAGAATCCTCAAGTTTCTGTATCAAAGACACTTTGCGTGGTTTGCTGCATCCATAATTTTTCTGTCTCCGTTTGCACTTGTTTTGTCTCAGGCTCACGACTTGCTTGAGGTTCTTTGGATAGTGCTACTTACTCCATTTTACAGCGTGTTCGCTCTCTCATTAGTTTCTACAATTTGGATTGTGCGATTTTATTGTTTAGCTTTTTTCATTCTTATGTTTGCTCAGTTCCTGCTTCAAAATGGAAAAACGGTAACTGAGCCACTAGGAAAGGATAGATTTGAATTGTTTTTGGCAGGGCACCTGAAAGGGCATGTTCATTTTGCTACAAAAGGTGAAAGAAAAACTAGTATGATGGTTAAAAAAGGGAGTATTCTAATTCACAGCTTGTGGAAACGCAAGAGTTTTATTCTGGCTTTTGTTTTCTTGGCTACTCTGTCTACAACATTCGTAAGCAGTGCTATCCTTAGGAATCCTACTTTTTTGGAAGCCCAGGAATTCGTGGCGTCGGACAAGACTGATAGTCATCCATACATAAACGGAAGCTACACGTGTGCTAATTTCGCGGCAGACTTCAGGAATAACGCCTTGGGGGCAGGATATGAATGTGGAATTGCGTTCTTGTATTTCCCCGACAACAAGAGTCACGCGCTTAATTGTTTTAACACCACGGACAAGGGACTTGTTTTTGTGGAACCCCAATTGGATAAATTTGTTAATGTTACAATAGGAAAATCTTATCAAAATGAAAAAATTATGTCGCCGTTGTTCAATGATACCGTTACGCGATACTATGTTGACTGGCAAACGTCTTCTGAGAAGCCATAACCACTTTTCAGATCTCTCTGCACTTTGCTTATGTTCTCAAAGAACTTAAAAACAAAAACATCGCATTTTATGATCCATTATTCCAATTACTTTTAGTTCGTTTTACCCAAGTTTCTTTTAAATTGTGCATTTGATTTTTTGGAAATTGTTATTATGTCTGATTAGCCATTATTCTAGTCGGAGGATTTTGAAGTTGTTGACAATTGGTATTGTTGGGAAAACCAATACTGGGAAAACGACGTTGTTTAACGCGGCTACGTTGTTGAATGCGAAGATTTCAACGCTCCCGTTTACTACAAAGAAACCAAATATTGGGACCGCCTATGTTTGCGACACTTGCGTTTGCAAGGAGTTAGATATCAAAGACAACCCTTTGAATTCTTCATGTATTGATGGTTGGCGTTATGTTCCGTTTAGGATCATCGATGTCCCTGGTTTAATTAAGGATGCCTGGCGTGGAAGAGGTTTAGGAAATCAGTTCTTAGGGACAATTACTCAGGCTGACGCGCTAATTCATGTAGTTGATGCATCTGGTTCAATTGATTCAGAAGGAAAAATAACTAAGCTGGGAGCGGCAATCCAGTACAAGATGCGATGGATGTTGAGTTTGAGCTTCAGCGTTGGTTAGCTGAGATTCTTCTTAAGAATAAGTCGTTGATTCTCCGTGCAACAGCTTCTGGCACCTCTTTAGCTGAGGCGATTGCCAAGCCTTTGGCGGGTGTCAAAGCTAAAGCCGTTGCTGTTCTTCGAGCATTGGAGCTATCTGGATTTAATGATGTGACGTTTGGTGATTGGACGATTGATCAGACAGTAAGGTTCGCAGGGTTTTTGTTGCCTCTGATCAAGCCAACATTGATAGTGGCTAATAAAATGGACATTTTGACTTCTGAAAATTACTTGGGCTTGCTCAGGGAGCATTTTGGGATGGGCTATGTTGCGGCATGTTCTGCGGAAGCCGAATTAGTACTTCGGCGAGCGGAGAGAAAAGGGCTATTACACTATACACCAGGCGAGGAGAAGTTTACGATTAAGCCTAACGTGTCGCTTTCTGCCGAGCAAAAGGGGGCTTTGAATTATGTCGAAACTCGGGTTATGGATAAGTGGATGCGGACTGGAATTCAGCAGGCGTTGAATACTATGGTGCTTAAGCTTCTGCGGATGAACATGGTTTATCCAGTTTCCGATGAGTCAAAGTTTAGCGATCATCATGGAAATGTGCTTCCTGACGTGCATTTGATGCAAGACGACTCAACTCCGATGGATCTTGCGCGTAGTGTGCATACTAGCCTTTTGGAAAACTATATTCTTGCTATTGACGCTAGGACTGGCGTACGTCTTCCTTCGGATTACTGTCTTGAGGCACAAAGACGTGATTAAAATAGTTACCCGCCACAGGACGAAGACAAAGATTTAGCCAACCCTTGAAGCGTTCGTTTTACGAAATCCAGTTACTTTTCTACCGACACCAAAAATTGGGCATAGACATTTGGGTTTACAGACAATGAAACTTAATTGCGCATCTTTCTCCCAGCGGGAAAAATTATGACCCAAACAAAACAGAAAATCCAGCGTGTGTGGTATAGGAGAGCCTTTCTTGGGTGAGAAGCTAAGTTTATGGGTTGTTTGTCTAACGCTCACGTCGGCTTGCTGAAGGTTCGCGGTTCCAGCTGTCGGGGTCAGAGAATTTAACTTCGGGGCCTTTCTCCCATAAGGCGTCATAGCCTTTCAAGAAATCTTTACTTGCCAGTCGTTTCTTCGTTATAACCTTCTCCAGGAAACAATAACCACTAACGAAATTATAAGGGGAATTTCAATTACCCTAATATTGCAAATACAGATACATTTCTGGGAGCAAAACGGACAGTAATTATGCGGTTCTTCGAGTACGGGCTCATTAACTCGCTCGGAGGGTTTTCATTCTCTCTCCTGCAGTTGCCTAGTTCAGGACCCAGCAAATCCTTTTGCCCGGTTCTTGTTGTAAAGAATTATTAAAAACAGCCGAAAGTTTACGCGTTGTCTTGTTTTGTGTTGTTTTTTAGGTTAGCTTCTTTTGAACCTATTCGCTGTCTCTAAAAACGGAAAGAGAGTTCATTGATTGAAGGAAAGTTTCAATTTGAGGGGGCTAGGCAAAGCTGGAAACGACCTCTAGATGCTTAGAATTGCTAAAGCTCGAAGGATTAGGCTTTTCTTAGGCCGAGATTGTGAACGAATTAGGCCAGAAATTGTCGTGTTCTAAGCGGCTTTTATACAAGGATTTTGAGACGCGGAGTCTTTGGCAGCCGGTTTTGCAGAGTATGGTTAAGCCTGATGAGGTTTTGTTGAAGGTTGTGAACCGGTATGAGCAGATCTATCGTCAGGCAAGCTTGAAGCTTATGACGGTTCAGAATGAGTTGGTTCAGCTTGGCGCTTTGAACACTACGTTGAAGGCTTATTCTTTGCTCTTTGAGAAAACTGCGCTTCCCGAGTTTATGGGCAGGTCAAAGGTTTTGGAAGACAACAACTTAATATTCCTGAGAAAAAGAAAATAAATAAGAACCAAGCTATACGTGACGGGCAAAAAGTAACCGAAATCACCGAAAAGTGGCCGAGGTGAGGTAGCTTGGTAGCCTAGAGGCCTGTGGAGCCTTTTGCCAGGGTTCAAATCCCTGCCCCGGCCCCTTCAAATTCTTTCCGCCGGGAAGAAAGCTTCCATCAAACAAATTTGCAATTACTTTCATTTAGGTGGATCCGCAACAATATTTTCCGAATTCAAAGCATTAAAATTTTGTCAAGTTAATGCTCAATTGCTTCGAGAAAGTAACAGAGAAGAACGGACAGCAATTTCTAAGAAAGAGGAAATAAACAAATAACTCCCATTGCCTAGTTGTTAGTTGTCTCAAACCAGAAAGAGCAAGCACGTAAGACGGAACTAACAGAGGAGCAAGTCTACAAACCTTGTACCTGTGAACCTTAGCTCTTACCAAACCGTGCAACATGGCGAGAGACGCGGGCTAAAATTCCTATGCCAGAGAGAGCTTGGTCTAGAGGGGCGCACCGCCCCACAGTGAAACCACAGTGTTAGGTTACATGGGAGACAATCCAGCCCGTCAAAATCCGAACATAGAGAGATCTTTAGTTTAAGCAAAGATATGGATTAACGCGACAATCAAGACCGGAGCACCCACAAGAATCATGACCTTGCCGCCGTGTTTTATACTTCAACTCGTCAAATCGCTGTCTCATTTGCTCCCCTCGGAGGTACGGATTCGTCATAATGTTAGAACCATCGAACATAGCTTCTACTGCCCCTGAAACCCAAACAGCGCCCAGAGTTAAAATTGCCACACCTTCAACAAACAACAATGTACTCAGAGTGGTTCTGACATCATTTCCTAAAAGTACCCAGCGTATCACCAAATTGCGGAACCCATAAAGTGGACTATGAAGAAATTAGCTAAGACCAGAATAAACGATACGATTGAAGCTCTAATCAGAAATTTTTTCCAATTTGTTTTCCCAAGATTCATTAGAACTCGCCATTTTTGGCAAAGCAGTTTCTAGCTTATAATTTCTATAACAATCTAGCCTTAACTTCTGTTTTCGAAGCTTACCCTAGAGATTTTTCGCTCTTTTTCCAAAATTTGCATTAAAATCTCGAGTATCAGTCTTTCTTTCAGCTCCTTACTTGATTGCAGGAAAGTGTTGAAAATGGAACTCTAAAGACTTACAACTAGATACTAGCTCATAATGCCACCTAAAGACATATCAACAATCTCTTTCGAACCCGCAAACAAAGAAGAGCTATCCAGATTCTTTGAAGAAAAAAAACAGATGCCACGAAATATGGATAATCATAACCAAAAAAGAACACGCTAACTCTCAACCCGTTTCATTCGAAGAGGCTGTCAACGAAGCATAAAAGCATAGTCTCATAGACAGTCGAACAAAAACATTCAGCCAACAAAAATGTGGCATTCGCTTCCCTAAAAGGAAAGCTTAAGAGCACAGTTGAAATTGGCCCTGAACATTTTCCGAAAGAAAATCGAACCACACAGAGATAAGAGACATCCACATAGAAAACGTAAGATGTGCGAATACTTTGGACTAAACTTTTAAGGTCAACATGACACTAAAGCTTAGGAAATCACCTGATAGGCCGGATTACGAATTGGATATAGAGAAACGAATTGAACTCATTTGTAGACCGCCAACCGAGGAAGTTTTAACGCCCGAGGATCTCCGACGACTTCTGGAAATAGAAGACCATCCCGTTGCCTACAACGGATTTGAACCCTCAGGCCTTGTCCACCTGGGAACCGGCGTAATCTGCGCCTACAAAATGAAAGACTTCGTCGAAGCTGGTGTGCACTTCAAAGCATACCTCTCAACATGGCACGCTTGGTTAAACAACAAACTTGGAGGAGACCTAAAACTTATCAACACCGCAGCCGACCTCTTCCGTCACTCATGGATATCTCTCGGAGTTCCAGCCGACAAAGTAGAATTCATCTACTCAGACAAACTCTACGACGACCTAGAATTCTGGTCAAAAACCGTAAAAATCGCCAAAAACCTCACAATCGCCCGAACAACCCGAACACTAGAAATCGCCGGAAGAAAAGAAACAGAAGCCCACTACGTATCCGACTACCTCTATACACCCATGCAAGTAGCAGACATATTTCACCTCAACGTAAAAATCTGCCAACTCGGAATGGACCAACGCAAAGCGAACGTTGTCGCCAGAGAAATAGGAGAAAAAATAGGCTACTGGAAACCAGTCTGCGTCCACCACCACCTCTTACAAGGACTCGAAAAACCCAAGATCTGGCCAATCCCCGAAGGACAAGAAAAAGAAGCCGTAGCTTCAGCAAAAATGAGCAAAAGCAAACCCGAAACATGCATATTTATCTACGATACACCGACTGAGATCAAACAGAAACTAGCAAAAGCCTTCTGCCCAGAAAAAACAGTCCAGTTCAATCCCATCCTCGACATCTGCAAATACATCATTTTCCGAGAACGAGACGTCTTCTCGATTGAACGCCCCGCAAAATTCGGTGGCTCAATACAATTCACAAACTTCAACGAACTAGCAACAGCGTACACAGAAGGAAAACTACATCCAATGGACTTAAAAACCGGCGTAGCAGAAGAACTCACCAAAATACTAGAACCCACGCGACTCTACTTCAGCAACAACCACGAAGCCAAATGCTGTCTCGAAACGATTCGCAACGCAAAAATCACCAGGTAGCACAGACTTTGTCAGCAAAGCTCAAAGAAAAACTTGAAAGAATCCAACAAATCCTGACAGAACTATCAAGGGAATCAGAGAGCGGAAAACTCATCGTCGTAGAAGGAAAAAAAGATATTGAAACCCTCCGCGCTCTAGAAATAAAAGGCCCCATCAAAACCGTTAAGACAGGCGGCAAAACCTTTGTCCAAGCTCTGGGGGAAATAGAGCAAATAAACGCCTCAGAAGTTATTCTTCTGTTTGATTTTGACCGAAGAGGTAAACAAGCCACGAACTACTTCAAACATAATCTAGAAATCGCAAAAATAAAACCTAACCTCACATTCTGGAATTCTCTACACGCACTGATAGGCAGAGAAATTCAATGCGTGGAAAGCCTAACCTCATATTTGGAAACCCTGCAGCAAAAAACGCTTTGACTGTGACTGCACGCTGCAATCACATAAGCTTAAATTTTTTTTCGAATGATACAAACTAACATGCATTCACAGGTGTGAGAGAAAACGAAAGAAAATACTTTCGGTTCAGGCGTTTCACCATCAAGTTTGGCTAAAGCCACACCCACTGCCAGTTTTTCTCGCAACTGCGAACTGCACAAAAAAGATTTTGCAGGTTGGAAAAAGAGGTTTGGAAACAAGAACCCCTTTTTTGTTTCCTCAGCCACCAATAGCAAAATCAAACCTCCAATCCAACCTCAATTAGTCAAGTAGGATGAGAAAGATGCCAATGGCTTATGTTCTGCTAAACATCGAAATCGGTGCGGAACGAGAGGTTCTGAAAAAACTAAGAGCTACAGACGAGGTGCAAGAGGCATTTAACCTGCTGGGCATTTACGACATTATAGCAAGAGTAAAAACAGATACCCCAGAGAAACTCACCCAAGTAATAAACGAGAAATTAGAGAATGACAAGGTTCACTCAAAACTAGCCATAATCGTATCGGAAAATCCAAATCAGCAACAAAAATTCTTCTAATAAATTCGGTAGGCATCTAATAAACTTTAGACCCCATAAAAAAACAGCTTTTCCTTAACAATCTTTTTAGCATCCACAGCCCAAGTTTTAATCCGCGGGGAAAACATTGACGCAAGAAAGCAAGCAACGTATGCATATTGGCTTCGATGACACCGACTCAACTCGACAAGGTTGCACCACCTACGTGGCAGCTCTTCTGGTTGAAGAACTACTGAAACTGAATGTCAGCTTTCTTGATTATCCCCTCCTAATTAGACTTAACCCAAATGTGCCCTGGAAAACCCGAGGCAACGGAGCACTTTGCCTAAGAATTGAATTTGAAAGCTCCAAAGAAACCGAAATAAAAGAACTCACTATCAAAATCGTTGAAACTCAATCAGACATTGAATGGAAAGGAACAGATCCCGGAATTGTCTTCCTCAAAAGCGAAAATGTTCCTGAAGAGATCACCTTTTTCGCAAAAAAAACTGAAACAACCATAGTAACCATTGAAGAAGCGGTGCAACTAATCCGCAAATTCCATGCCGAAGCCATAGGATACAACACTCAACAAGGAATCATCGGAGCATTAGCCGCCATAGGTGAAACCCTTCAACACGATAATACATACGAACTAATTTCCTACCGAAAAGTAGAAAATCTTGGTTCAAAAAGGCAAATCGACGAAGAATCCATTTTCAAAATGGACGAAGCGCTAAAGCCTCTCACCTTCAATAATGTAGACACCGAAAAACGCCGAGTCATAATTACGCCTCGCGGGCCAGATCCAATATTATTCGGCATCAGAGGAGAAACACCTCAAATCGTCAAACAAGCCTTCAACATGGTAAAGGTGATGGAGCCAATTGAACGATGGGTTATTTTCCGCAGCAATCAAGGCACGGATGCTCACTTAACGAAGTTGCAGTCGTTAGATAAAGCACAACCTTACAGCAGCATAATCGCCAAAGGAACAGTATCAAGCATACCGCGGGTTATTCCTGGAAGGCACGTGATCTTCTCAGTCAAGGATGAAACCGCCCAGATAGATTGCGCGGCGTACGAGCCCACGGGGTCACTGCGCAAAATCGCAAGAGAACTCATGATCGGGGACCAAATCGAAGTTTACGGTGCAGTGCGCAAACCAACGCCGAACAAACCGTTAACAGTGAACTTAGAAAAAATCAAAATCCTCAAGGTGGCCACTGAAATGCAGCGTCAAAACCCGATTTGCCCAAATTGTGGCAAACGACTAAAATCTATGGGCAAAAATCAGGGATTGCGATGCTCGAAGTGTGGAAAAAGATACGGTGACAAGAAGAAAATTGAAATTCCCCAAGAACGGACTTTGAAAACCGGATTGTACATTACATCCACCAGGTCCCAGAGGCATCTGACTAAGCCGACAAGACGCTATGGACAGGAAAAGCATGAACCCGAGACAATAAAGCTAATCGACAAATGGACTTCAATCTCACCCACTTGACAAGTCCAAAACGCAGAATATAGATCGCGAAAAGACTCCTAATTATAAGCGCAAATCTGCCATTTCGACTTTTCTGCGCAAAATTCTTGCACTAGTTTCGGAAGCAACTCTCTTATCTGACAAGGGAAGCCCTAAATCAGTTGCTGTAATTGCCAAGATTTTTTGCACAACTGCCTGCGCAGCTTTTCCAATCACATCAATTTGCAGTCTTTCTCCACTGCAGACACCTTCACATCCGCAAGCAAAAGGAAAGTCCAGTTCAAGTTCAATCCGATTCCTTTCAAAATCATAGTCTGCAATAGTAAACGGTTCTAACCTGCAAATTGCTGGCCTGACGTCGTAAATTGCACATTTGTTTTCTCTTGTAAGAAAAAGACAGCTTCCATCTCTATTGCGACGTATCCACATAATTCCGGTTTTCTCGGGGTGAGCTAGAAAATTTTTAAAGCCTTTTGATTCAATTCTCTTCTGCTCCTCTTTGCTTACGTCAGGCGGCTGTACCCCACAGCAAACCCCGCATTTTTTACACTGAAATTCCACTGAATCAGGAAAAACTACATTTTGAAAGTTCAAGGTGAAAAGAAAATGAATTAGAATGCATATTTAAGTTGTGATCAAAAACCTGAGGCAAAACCATTATGCTTGAGGATTTAAGAAGAATGAGGAGCTCCCAAACTTAATTTGCTGCCACATTTCTTGCAGTAGAGAGACAACCCGCCCATCAGTATTCTCTCTTTTTTCTTGTAGCATTTACCGCAGATTGGGCTCTGACAACTTGGGCAATAGAGAGAAAAGTGTCTTTTTGTCATTTTATTCAATACTCGGCTGTATTCCTTTATTTCAATGTTGAAATTATGATAGTCCTGACTACATCTTTTGATTCCGCAAACGCCGCAGCGGTAGACGTACACTTTTCCACAAATGTCGCATTTCCTTTCATTTTTGGTGAGGCATTCATTGCAAATGAATTCCTCGCCCTTTTCGATGATACATGTACTACATAGATTTGCTTTTCCGCATTCAGAGCAAGCAAACCCCGTACCCGGTTTCACATATTTTCCGCATTCTGGGCAATCATGTGGTATAATATCCAATTTATTTTTCTTCGTTATCGTTTCTATGAAACGGAAGGCTGTATCGCAACTGCGACATTTGTATTGCTGGTTTTTTCCATCTTCCAAAAGACAAGGGGATCTACATTTTGGACAGCGAATTTCCATGGTCGTCCATTTCTTAACCCGCGTAATTGTAGCCATTGAAGTACCTGTCTTATTACTTTTAGCAATTACAAATCCTTACTCAGAGTACAGTTTCCCTTTGGCCTTAGGAAGGAAAATACGAAAGTTAACGAGATACGCACGGCGACTGCTACAACTGGGCAAAGAGCGCAAAGAAAACCCTAAACAATTACAACAAAAAGGATAGGGAATACATGCGCTGATGACATCGCCAATTCAGACGACATTATTTAAATTAGTGAAGTCAGTAAACCCAACAAACAACAAAACTCAAAAGTTACAAAGGTGCATCTCGTGTCCAAACGTTTCTCAGCTGAAGATTACGCTTTGCCATTCTTCAAACAAGAAGGCTTCATCAGAAAACTCTGCCCCAAATGTGGTGAACACTTCTGGACCCAAAACTCAGCAATGGAAACCTGCGGTGAGGCAGGCTCAGACGAATGCGGATACTACTCCTTCATTAATAACCCAGCTGCCAAACGAAGCTTCACCCTCCCAGAAATGCGCGAAGCATTCCTCAGCTTCTTCGAGAAACACAATCACAAAAGAATTAAGCCTTACCCAGTGGTTGCACGATGGAGAAGCGACATCTACCTAACACACGCAAGCATAATCGACTTCCAACCATACGTCACTGAGGGAATTGCGCCCCCACCCGCAAATCCACTCGTAATTTCGCAACCAAGCATCAGGCTCACAGATATTCCAAATACTGGACCCACCTTTGGAAGGCACTTAACTATATTCGAAATGGGCGGAGCACACGCATTCAATTACCCTGATAAGGAAATCTATTGGAAAGACCAAACCATTCGGTATCACCAGGAATTCGCCACAGATGTCTTAGGCATCAAATCTGACGAAGTCGTGTACAAAGAAGGTGTCTGGATTGGAGGCGGAAACGCCGGACCAGATGTCGAGTGCATCGTTCGCGGCTTGGAGGTAGGCACCCTGGTTTTCATGCAGTACAAGGTTGTTGACGACGAATTTGTAGAATTGCCAATTCGCACAGTTGACACAGGCTACGGTATTGATCGGTTCGCCTGGATTAGTCAAGGAGTGCCAAGTTGCTTCCAAGCAATTTACGGCAACATGCTGGATAAAGTCTACAGCATCGCAGGCATAACAAATGTAGACAACAAGTTTCTAGCCGAGGTCGCTAAATATTCCGGGTTAGTGAACGTGGATAAGACAGCTAACCGTATGGTTTTACGAAAACGCGTGTCGCAGTTGACAGGAATTGACCTATCGACACTCGAAAAAGAACTAATCCCAATCGAGAACGCCTGGGCACTCACGGACCATACAAAAACTCTAAGCTTCATGCTCTCCGAAGGCGTCGTCCCTTCAAACATCCAAGAAGGCTACTTGGCAAGGTTACTGTTCCGCAGAGCATACCGACTAATGCGCAGCTTAAACATGGATGTCAACAAAATCTATGACATCGTCGACATGCAAATCAACTACTGGGGCAAAGATTTCCCCCACATCAAAGAAATGCACGGCGAAATCATAGAGATGCTCAAAGTCGAGCAGGAAAAATTTGAAGACACCTTAAAACGCGGAGAAGGCATGGTAAAACGAATTGCAGCCGAACTCAAAGCCAAGAAATCCAACCATATCTCAAACGATATGCTATCAGAGCTCTACGACTCGCACGGGTTGCCACCAGAAATCGTAAAGCAAGCTGCAGAAGCAGAAGGCGTGAAAGTTGAAGTCCCAGAAGATTTCTACTCACTCGTAGCAAAACGGCACATGACTGCAAACAAGCCTGCAGAAGAAGCCGAAACTACGCACAACTTGGAAGTCTCAGTTGAGGGTTTACTTGACACGGAGTTGCTGTACTACCCTGAACCTTACACTCGCGAATGGAAGGCTAAGGTCCTCAGAATTGTAAATGCAGAATATGTCATCCTGGACAGAACCTGTTTCTACCCGGAGGGAGGTGGACAGCCATCTGACCACGGATATTTTGCTTACGATGGCGGAGTACAGGCTGAAGTTGTGGATGTACAAAAAATCGGCAAAGTAATCGTGCACAAAATCAAGACTGAGAATCCGATTCCAACAGAAGGATCAACCGTTCAAGGAATTCTGAATTGGGAACGTCGCTACTCTTTGATGAAAGCTCACACCGGAACACACCTGGTCAATGGCGCCGCAAGGCGAGTCTTAGGCGAGCATGTTTGGCAAAATGGAACGCAAAAAGGCGTTGAAACCACTAGACTTGACATTTCACACTACCGACGATTGACTCCTGAAGAAGTTCACAGAATCGAGACTCTAGCTAACGAGGCCGTATTGGCAAACATGACAGTGGAAACAACGTGGTTCCCGCGAAACGAAGCTGAAGCCCGATATGGTTTCCGCCTCTATCAAGGTGGGGCTGTTCCAGGCAAGGACATTCGGGTTGTGAAGACAGGAAACTGGGATGTAGAAGCTTGCGCAGGAACTCACCTTAAGACAACTGGTGAAATTGGCTACGTCAAGATCCTCCACACCGAGAAAGTGCAAGACGGTGTGGAAAGGCTTGTGTATTCGGTTGGAATGCAAGCCGTAAAAGCTGTTCAAAGACAGGAAACACTGCTGTTGCGAGTTGCAGAAACATTAAATGCGCCATTGGAAAAACTGGACAAAACCGCTGAACGCGTAGTAAAAGACCTTAAAGAAGCAAATGTTGAGAAAAAGAAGATTGCTCAAAGAGTTAACTGCTAAAGAAAGTCAAACAGCTGAAGCCACGAGCTTTTTTGAAAGCCAAGAAGAAATTAACGGAGTTAAATTACTAAAACGCAACTTCCAAGAAGCAACAGACATTAACCGAATGGTTCAGACCGCAACTGAAATAATAAAGCGCAATGAATCAGTCATAACACTTTTCTACAGCGCAGACGCCAAAAGCGCCAAAATCATGATAATGGCAGGAACCGAAGCAATAGCAAAAGGCATCAACGCAGGCAACGCGGTGAAAGAAGCAGCACCTATTTTCGGCGGAGGAGGCGGTGGAAGACCCAACTTTGCCCAAGGTGGAGGAACGAAACCAGAAAAGCTTCTGGAAGCTGTGAAAAAAGCTGAAGACGCGATGAAAAAACAACTAAAGCACTAAATGACCTTCTTCACTTTTCTGCAATCCTATGCGATAATTCAAACCGAAAATTAATGAACAGTTTTAAAGTACGCTTGCATTATCGGTTGGAGAAACAACGAAGAGAAACCGCGAATGAGCCTAAGTGATTTGGAACTTCGAGGCGTAAAACTCCCCGAAAAAGAAACTTGCTTAGGCGACTTAACAGCGAACCAAATTGTCGAAAAAATAAATGTTTTCCACGAAAGGCTAAGAAGGGAATCACATCTGCAGGTTGCTCCGTTTGCTGAAGCTTATTTTCTAAACCTAATAGCCCTTTACCCGGTGAGCATGTGCAGCAGAAACATGACCGATTCGCTCAAACTTCTCGCATCACTATTCTATTTTGGCAGCAAACCCGAGAAAACAGGAGAAGGCAACATTATCGAAGATGACTTAAAGGCAAAAGAGCTTTTTCCCAGAAACAAGCCCAGCCCAATCCACAGGGGATACAGCCACGAAGATTTGGCTTTATTATTTGAACGCACAAGACACGCAATTGTTGAAGCCGTTCACCAAAAACAGGCACAAGCAAAAATAATGCTCGAAGAGGCAACTCTCCGATGCAAATCCGAGAAAGTTGCATACGAGGAACTGACTGAAGAAGAAAAAGAAGCTTTGGTTCAAGGGAAAAGCGAAGAAATATCGCGGAAAAGCCTGCTTTCTTTCTGAAGCAGAGTTTGGAACTATTCTCTGATGTGTCCTCTTCCCAAGACAAAATACTTCGTCGATGTTAGATGCTGAGCGCTCATGGGTCCCCGAGCATGCAGCTTTTGAGTGCTGATTCCAATTTCCGCGCCTAGCCCAAACTGGTTACCATCAGTAAATCTTGTACTGGCGTTCCAGTAAACTGCAGCGCTGTCGACTTGTTTAATAAATTTGAGGGCTTTGTCAAAACTTTCGGTTAGTATGCTTTCGCTGTGTTTGCTGCTGTATTTGTTAATGTGTGCTATTGCTTCATCTAAGCCTTCCACGACTTTTATACCGATGACGAGGTCAAGGTACTCGGTGTACCAGTCAATCTCGGTTGCTGCTTTAACATCAGAAACAATCTTCTGTGTTTGTTCATCACCCCGGATCTCTACACCTTTTTCACGAAGCGCTGCGATTGCTTTAGGCAAGAACTTTTTGGCTATGCTTTTGTCAACGAGAAGTTTCTCGGCGGCGTTGCAGGTTCCGGGTCGCTGACATTTTGCATTGATTATTATGGGAATTGCTTGTTTGAGGTTTGCGTCTTCGCAGACATAGACGTGGCAGTTGCCCGTTCCTGTCTCTATTACTGGAATGCGTGATTTTTCGATTACCGTCTTTATCAGATCCGCTCCACCTCTAGGAACTAAAACGTCAATGTATTTTCTCATGGTCATAAGCTGCTCCGCGGAAGATCGATTTGGCGAAGCAACAACCTGAATCGCATCTGAAGGAACACCAGAACCAGTTAGAGCATCACGCAAAACATTTCCTATGGCAACGTTTGAGTTAATTGCGTCTGAGCCGCCGCGAAGAATCACAGCGTTACCTGATTTAATGCAAATGCCCGCTGAATCAGACGTAACGTCTGGTCGAGATTCGTAAATAACGCCAACAACCCCCAAGGGCACGCGAAGTTGTCCAATAATCAAACCATTGGGTCTTGTCCAAGTCTTTTCAATTGCTCCAACCGGGTCTGCTAACGAAGATACTTCTCGAAGACACTTAGCCATGTTACCTATCTTCTTTTTATCCAGCGAAAGTCGATCCATCAATGAAGCTTTCAAGCCCTTTGCCTTGGCTGCTTCAACGTCTAGCCTGTTTGCTTCCAGAATCTTTTCAGCATTAGCCTCTAACGCATTTGCCATTCGACATAATGCAGCGTTCTTGATTTCACCTGACATCTTCGCAACTTCGTAGGATGCTGCTTGAGCTCTTTTGCAGATTCCTAGAATACTTAGGCTCATTTTTCTCCCTCAACAAGGTGAATGTTTCTGTGTTCTATGACTTCTTTGGGGCAACCCGCTCCCAGTTTCTTTCGTACATCTGTTACCTGTAACCCTTTAATTAGGTTTAACTCGCCGCTAGTAAAATTCGGGTTGCCTTTTGCAAACTCCACTCCTTCCGAATTTACAAGGCTGACGACGTCGCAAGCTTTAAAATGACCAACAACGTTCGTCACCCCGACCGGCAACAGGCTGGATCCTTCAATAATCGCCTTTTTTGCTCCTTCATTCACTTGAATCTGACCTTTGACTGCGGCGCCATAAGCTATCCAACGTTTAATGGCAGGCATCCGCTTTTGTGGCTTGAAATATGTTCCAACTTCTTTACCTGCTAGGATATCTACGATGACATTTTCTCGACGGCTGTTAGCAATGACTACCGGAATTCCACAGGTTGTCGCAATTTCCGCAGCACGCACTTTGCTTTGAATGCCACCTCTTCCAACTTTGTTTTTGCCTTCCAAAGAATTCTTCAATTCTACCGTTACATTTTCAACTGATCGTATGATTTTAGCGCCGGGATTTGAGGGGTCAGATGTGTAGAGTCCCTCAACGTCGGAAAGGATAACCACAAGGTCTGCACCAATCGCGTTGGCAACCAAAACGCTCAGAATGTCGTTGTCGCTAAAGTTCACTTTGTAGCCCTCGTTCAAAGGCATAAGTTCGTCTACGCTCGTCACATCATTCTCATTAATTATGGGAACAACACCCAGCTTCAGAAGCATGCCCAAGACATTGCAAGTGTGCAAGTACGAAGCACGGTTAGACAAATCCTCGGCAGTGAGCAAAATCTGCGCCACAGTTAAACCAAACGGTTTGAAAAGTTCACGATATTTTGCCATCAAAACGCTCTGACCAGATGCGGCTGCAGCCTGCTGAAACACTATATCTTTGGGCTTTCCAGATGTTCCGAGTTCAGCGATTCCAGCCGCAACAGCCCCAGAGGTTACGAAAACAATCTTTTCTCCTCCCTTAATGGATACGGATATTTGCTGCGCTAGTCTTGTCATTTCCTCTAGATCTAAAGCTCCTTCTGCCGTTGTAATGCTGCTGGTTCCCACTTTTACCACCACTAATCTCGAAGGCATTAGCAAATCCCTTTTTGTTGCAAATTATACACGACACTTGGAGATATGTCCATCTGCCTTAAAAATTCGTCTATATAGACTAAGCATAGAAATTATTTTAGATGTTATATTGTATGATCGCATTTTTGCACAGATAAAGAATATATAGACATGCTATCGAAGGGTTAGCAAAAGGTCATTAAAATGATCCTCCCCCTTCAATCCATATTTGGAATAACCGTTTTTGAGTCACCATCAGCTTTCTGGATCGCACCCATCGCTGGTGTTTTAGCTATTGCGGTTTCACTCTTACTCATGCGCCGCATAGGGAAAATGAGCCCCGGCGGACCAAAAGCCGTTGAAGTAGGCGAAGCTATCCGCGAAGGAGCCTACGCCTTCCTCAAAAGACAATACACAACTATTGCAATAATCACGGGCGTGGTTTTTGTTCTGTTATCCATAGGTTTGGGAGTAGGCACGGCTGTAGCCTTCCTTGTGGGCGCAATTGCCTCGCTAGCGGCTGGATACATAGCGATGGACAACGCAACTAAAGCAAACGTGCGCACCGTGGCTGCAGCAAAGAATGGTGCAGAAGCCGCATTAAAAACCGCGTTTTATGGGGGTGCAACAATGGGTTTTGCAGTTGTTGGTCTTTCACTCTTGGGTGTAAGTTTTCTGTTTTTAATTTATGGCGGTTATGGCGCTTTATTTGGAACCTTTAATGTGGTTGACGCTGCAGGTTTTGCTAGATCAGCTGCAAGCGGCATTGTAGGCATGGGCTTTGGTGCTTCTCTAATTGCTTTGTTTGCCCAGCTAGGCGGAGGAATTTTCACAAAAGCAGCTGACATCGGAGCCGATATTGTCGGCAAAGTTGAAGTTGGAATACCTGAAGACGACCCACGAAATCCCGCTTGCATTGCAGACAATGTTGGAGATAACGTTGGAGATTCTGCAGGAAGAGGCGCAGATCTATTTGAATCAGCTACAGGGGAAAACATCGGCGGCATGGTCATAGGCGGCTTGATCACAATCTCTGTAGGTCAAGTCACTGGCAATTACAACTTGATATTCCTAATTTTCCCGCTCATCGCTAGAGCCCTTGGCATTTTCGCCACTTTAGTTGGCATGCCGTTTGTGAAACTCAATGAAGCAGAAGCTAAGCATCCAATGAAGGCTCTTCGAAAAGGCATGATGGTCACCACAATAGTCTCGGCAATTCTGTTTCTTATC
>CAWGRS010000005.1:0-325831 GCA_963825115.1 Candidatus Bathyarchaeota archaeon
TCAATGACAAAACCAAAAAAGGTAATTTGTTGAAATCGTTTATTCAATCTGATTATTTTCCTGTGAGCTTTGGTGCCAGTTGGTCAACGGCATTTTTGATTTTGCCCCATTCATTCAGATTTCGAAAACCAAATTTTTTCTTTTTTTGTGAAAGAAAAAAATGTTGAGTAAATAGGACTGAGTGGGCTCTGGAAAGATGTTTACCAACTTGCCCGTTGGTTTCATTCTTCTCTCCATTAGGGTTTGGAGCCCCAGCAAACCCAATCTAACCTGAATAGGCTAAATTATCTTTGTTGGATCGAACTCGTTCGCGTTCATTTCAGTATAGTTATTTCGGTTTATAGAGCCAGTTTTGTAGGATAGAATTTCTTGGAGAAACAAAAACCTAAACCGAGAATGTGAAGCCGCCCAAGACAAACTCAAGAAACTAGAGCACAAAAGAACGCTGCTGGAACGCCAATGCCAAGAGATCCTCCAAGAAAGCAAAAACACAAAGAACGGTTGTCAAAAAGAAAAAAAATTAATGCCTTAAAAGCGAACCCGCAACAATAATTCAAGAAAACAGCTTTCGCGTCAAGTCCGCATTGTGCCGTCATCATTCTCCAAATGGCACGGAGATGACGAGCACCCAAACGTGGCTCCGCCCACTAATTCCGTTCATCAGCCCACAATAATTCAAAACAAATAACTCTTTATTAGTTAAGCCCGGGTTACAAAAAATTAATAAATAACAAATTACTAATTAACAAATTCATCAAAATAATAAAACAGTACTTATGTAATTGAAGGTAGATTGATACGAATTTAGAAAAAGCCCTTGCAAGATACGTCAACTACTCAAAGAATATCGACCTATTTCCAAGAGATATTCGCTTGCGATCGGGGAACTTCATAAACGCAGTCACAGGACCCAGACGGTCCGGCAAAACATCGCTGCTACTTCTGTACATGAAAAGTCTTGAAATTGCCGAAAACAACAAGGTATTCATCAACTGTGAGGACATAGATTTTGTTGGAATAACCCCAAACGACCTAAGCAAAATAGAGGAAGCTATTTACCGTGTTTACAAACCCAACCAAACAAACGACATCTACCTTTTCATAGACGAAGTGCAAACCTTCCCTGAATGGTCAAGGTGGCTCAGAACCCTTTTTGACCAACGAAAATTTAAAATCTTTGTTTCCGGTTCAACCTCAGAATTAACCATAGATAAATTACCCTCCGAACTTCGAGGTCGAGCCGTCAACACCTTAGTTCTGCCTTTTTCATTCAACGAATATCTCAGGACAAAACAACTTACTCCCGAGGAATACATGAAAGCAGACAAAACAAGCAATATTGTAACAGCCCTATCTAATTACTTAGACTTCGGTGGGTACCCTGAAATAGTAAAAACCGAAGACAACGTACTAAAACATATTTTGCTCTCCGAATTATACGCCACCGTAATACAACGAGACCTAATAGAAAAGCACAATATAAGAAAAAGCGCTGTTTTCAAAGCATTCATAAACTCACTCTTCGGTTCAGCATGCAGAAACGTATCCATCCCAAAAACAATAAACTGGTTCGAATCGCAAGGAACAAAAATAACTAGCGTAACAGCAATCAATTATCTAAACTACGCGCAGCAAGCATTCCTATTCTTCCTAATCTATCCCTACTCAAGAAAAATAAGAGAAAGAAACACGAAACCAAAGCTCTACATCTCAGACCCCGGAATACTGGGACTCTTTGAGAATGACAAAGCCAAGAAGCTCGAAAACACCGTTCTCGTAGAACTGATAAGACGAGGCGAAAACGTTCACTACTACAAGGACCAAATAGCCGACATAGATTTTGTGCTCACCAAAGAAAACAGGACTTGCCAACTTATCCAAGTTTGCCACAGCATCAATGACCCAACAACATACTCGAGGGAAACCAACTCGCTTCTAAGAGCCAGCCAAAAACTCAACTGCAACAACCTCGTCATAGTCACGTTTAACGAAGAAAAAACCATAAACCAAAACGAAAAAACAATTGAAGTTTTGCCCGCTTGGAAATGGCTACTAAAATAACCTCTCAAACCTTAAACCCAAACTAACTTTCAAAGAGTTCACCCTCTTCGTGCCAACCATCAAACCCCACCTGAACACAGAGACTTCGAACACCTAACCACGAATATGCACCAGTTAACAAAGTCTGCAAACACGAGATGCCCGCAGAGCTCGTTGTATGATATTTCACAAGAGCAAACCAGAAAACCCCAAATTCGAAGCGGAATTGGCAAACAAAGCGCAAATTTAAACAAACCAAATTAGCCCCCCCTCAAAATTGAACAAAAATTTCACAAGTCCAAAAGCGCATGCCGGGAGATAGTTATGGTGTTGATAAAGCTGTAATGCGTCCTTGACTTCTACGAAACATAACCCCCAGAACGCCCGCTCTTCTGCAGTTTACAGTCCGGTGCTGTTCATCGGCAAAGCGTCAGCTGGGTATCTTCCCCTGGCTTCCAAAATCTCTTCAGCAACTGTTTTCTTCCCCAGGCTCCAAAACCCATCGAAGAAATCACCGCAGAAACAGAAGCAGAAACCAACTGTCTAACCGACGAAAACAGAAAACAACTCATTTTTCTCCACGGGTCGTCATCGTTCTCCACCAAAATATGGAAATGACGAAAACCTAAACACAACTTCGCAACCTAAAGAGCCATAATGCGACATAACCAGGCCTGCTAATCTTTTGCCGCCAAAAACTGAAAAAACCAAAAATCAAAAACGCCTCAAGTTTTTTCGACGGAATTGCACACGCCACAGCATCGAAAGCAGGCTTCCCAAACCCGTTTTAACGCATAAACCCTACTAGATTGAAGAAATCTACGGCAGCCCTAAAACCTCAAAAACAACCGCAAACAGAAAATCCGCCACAAAAACCACGTTTACACACGGCGCCACCCCCCCAAGGATACATCATTTTTCTTCAAATGGCTCATTTTTCTCCAAAGAAAATATCAAATTAACCATGTAATAAAACCACAAATGCCAACTTTTTGAACTCCGACAATAATGCACGTCAAGGGTTTTCATGCCGGCTCCAAACAAGAATAAGGCGCTCTACCTTTTTAACCCAATCGCAATCACAAATTACCTGCAAATCAGCTACATCATCGCAACCAATGCAGCCGCCAAAACCAATCGAAGAAACCACTGGGAAACAAACACACCGAAAACAACCTTACCAGAAAAAACACCAGCACTGTTCTCAATTTCATTTCTGTTTCTTCCAGTAAATGTTTTTGCAGATTTCCAGATAAGTCTCAGTAAATTTCTATTTGTTTTTTAGATATGATTTAGCCAACAAGAAAATTACGTGGAGTTGGGGCTTGGGGGTCAAAGCACGTTTTGGTTAGACGCGAAAAAGGTTAACGTGGCCAAGAGGTTGGGCTAAGTAGCCTCCGCATCGCACCAATGTTGATCCCCCAAGCGAGAGGAGCTCATGGATGGGTTTTCCCTGTTCTCTTAATGCCTGTTTTTGTATTAAAACTGTTTTTGACTACGGTTTTGGACTTCGAAGTTTAAAAAAATTGAAAACACAGCAAAACACGTCAATTACCAAAAAATATCAACACAATTACGGTCTAAATCAGCTGTTCTTTTTAATCCGCGATTTTTTCCTTGACGCATGTTATGAGACAATCATCGAAATATACACCAGACAATGCTATCTCCTGAAACGTTGCGCGTGAAGATCTTCGCTCTTATGGAAGTTTCTCGAAGTGTTCTCGTCAAGTCAACTTCTTCTCGCATCAACTGCATCATGATAGACTCGCAATGTGTTTTTGATCTCGGTTAAATCTCCAAGTTGTTGCTTCATTGTTTGCTTCTCCGTACATTCTAGGTTTCAGAAAATGCGGTTTTGACTTTTGAGAGAATCAAGAGAATTCTGTTGATTATGCTTCAACGGGATCGACAAAAATCACCCAAACTTCTCTCCATTTCCTTTTTGTTTCGTCATCATTCTCCAGCAAAACACGGAGATGGCGAACACCTAAACATGATTTTTATCCTCATCATAATTCCCAATAAACGGTTGTTAACATATTTCTGGGCAAACTTGAGACTTTTCTACCTGGAAGAACCTAAACGCAAAATCTCAGCCGCAACGGGCAGCTGGTTTTTGTACTTCTGGGCTTCAGCCAAAACGTCTTCACGCCAAGATTTTCCGGACGTCAATGGGCGATGGTCTTTGAAGAACTCGGCTTTAACCCGCTCGAACCAGCGGCGTTTCTCTTCAAGTTTTTGCTGTTCTCTTAGTTCTGAGGCAGTCAGTTTGGCTGGTTCAGCCTCGCGGACAAGCTTGTTGCTGTAGCGTTTGGTGAACCTTTCGTATTCTTCACGGCTGAGAAGCTGCTCTTGATACAGCGCTTTGGTTAGAAGAAAAAGGGCAGCGTACTTTTCGCTGAGTCCCATTTTTGACTGAAAATGAATCACGGCCATGCGAAGCTCGGGAGCAAGACAAAGGGGAACGATGTGGTCTGTTGATCTGCCCATCAAAATGATGCTCCGCAAAGATATGTAGGCAGTAGTAGAGACTTTTGATACGTACGTACAGACTTACATAACCACGAAATACAATACACAGCTATCGCCTGCTTTCTTGTTCCTTCAAATGCTCATCGGTTGACTTCTAAGTTGAATAACATAAAATGGCTTGTTAGCCCCAACACGATACTAACCCAAACGCGTATATTCGAATACTCAGCGTCTGACAGCAGGTACCGTTAGAAGAAGAACCTTTCACCCCCAAAAAACTAGCTCGTTCTTCTTCCCAACCTAAAGTAAACCAGGATTTCAAAGGTATTTCAGGAACACTAACAATGGAACTGATCTTTTTCTGTTAGAAGAAGAAAAAAACCAATTTTTCCGGAAAAAACAGCATTTTTTCTTCTTTCAAAACAATCAGTTGGGTCCAAGAATCCCCTGCTTTCATTTTTGATAATGCCCGAACTTAAAAGCAAAAGTTAGCAATGTTGCAGTAATGCTTAAAGGTATATACTGGGTGTATATAATCGCTGATGCTTATGGGTCAGGTCAACGTAATAACAGTGAAGATCCCAAGTGAACTAAAGAAAAAGATGAAGCAAGTTAAAGTCAATTGGAGCGAATACATCCGAGACAGCATACAAAAAAAGATCGACGAACAGAAACTCAAAGCAGCTTCAACTAAGCTAGATGAAGTTAGAACAAGAGTCAAATCTACCCCAACAGAAGAATTAGTCTCCTGGATCAGAGAGGACAGGGAGAGATAAACACGCTTCAATTCGTCGTGGACGCCAGTGTTGTTGCAAAATGGGTCTTGCCCGGAGAACCCAACCAGGAAAATGCAGTCAAACTAAAAAACGACCACGTTTTGGGACTCGTCGAATTACATGCACCTGCCTTCATTGTAGAAGAAGTCGCAAACGCCCTCTGGAGAGCAACAAAACTAAAAAGGCTCTTGCAAGAAGACGCCCAAGAAGCCCTAAAAGCCCTAAACGACATGAAAATACAACTTCACGAAATGCAATGGGCACAAGCAGCCCAAGCATTAGAAATAGCCTGTAAACATAATATCGCACTGTATGACGCATCATATCTTCTTCTTACAAATAAAATCAAAGCTCAACTGATTACGGCTGACAACAAATTACATGAAACGGCACAAAACCACTTCAAAATATTAAACATTAAAGATTACAAATAACAACCACATAAATGCCCTCCCATACTTACGCTGCCACAGAAAGACGCAAACAGCAAACACCTAAAATTCGCAACCGCTACAACGGCAAAAGCAGACTGCATAGCCTCAATAGACCCACATTTTGATAAAACAAAAACCTTAAAACGCAAACCCTCCAAACCAGAATTGGGACTCTTTTTTGCCAACATCAAATTCCAACAGATCACCAGAGAAGGCGAGCGCCTAAGCATGATTCCGAAACATCATTACAGACAGTTTAGTCCATAGTTAACTTTAAATGAACAATTGTCCCACATAATATTGGTGGGAACATTGGAAAAGGCTCATCTCAAAATAGATTCAAAAGGACGCCTCTGTATACCGCCAGAAATTAGGGAACAAATCGGCGACACAGCAACCTTAAAAAAAACTCCAGAAGGATACCTTATCGTGCCAGGAAAACCCGTGGACTTTCTGGAGGAATTTCGCAAAGTCATCTCCACTGATCCTAAACGGAAAGGAAAACCCAAGCTTATTTCTCCAAAAGAAATGAAGTCAACTTGGAGAACAACTGTTTGACAACAGGGATAGACACCAACATCTTGTGTTACTCTCTTGATCCCGCCTATCCCGAACACAAAACTCTAGGCAACCTGCTAATTGATCTCTCTTCAGAAAACACTGTTGCCCTCAACCCAACAGTGCTCCACGAAACCTACCATGTCCTAGTATTTTACTTGGAATGGCTCCCCCAAGAAGCCGCAAAGAAACTCTCTCTGCTGCTCAAACACCCCTACATCGAATTCTACAACCAAACAAAAAAAACATCCCAAATAGCCCTAAACCTGGCAACCCAACACAACCTTGGTGGAAGAGACGCGCTCATCATAGCAAACTTCCTAACAAACAAAATCCCAACAATCCTTACTCACGACCAAGAACTCTTAACTCTAAAGAAAATCATCCTGGAAAAACTTCCAAATAACCTTCAAAGATCCGCTCAACAAAAACTAGCAACTCAAAAAATAACTCACCAACCCCCTTCTTTTGGAATTCGAATTCAAAGAATACTTAAAAGTCTTCTATCTGCTCCAGATCAAAGAAAGCTGTTGTTGACCCGATCAAAAAACAAGACCAACAACCTCTAAACCTTAAACGTGCCGCCGATTACCCAACTGGCAAAAACAGCAAAACGACGAGCACTTAGAGATTGATCCGAAGGACGATTTGAGAAATGCAGACACGTTATTAAGAACGTTCCAGGATACCTGTTTACTAGTGATATTATGGTCGCTCGCAGCTTTACAGTTTTATTAACGCCCGCTGAAGAAGGAGAGTATTTCTCTATCTTTGATTGAAGTGTTCACAGAAAACTATTCTATTATTCATGGATTGGTTGCTTTGGGATATCTTCTTTTGACTCCTTTAGGGTTAATATGTATTGGTTGGGGAGAAAAGAGTCATCAAATTGGAAGAGTAAGCCTTGTGTTAGGAATTGCAGCATTAAAGGCTACTTGGTCTACCCATAATAACGTTTGTTGCCAACTTGCAGATTGGTTTTTCAGTTCCAGAATTCTTAGAATCTTTAGTGTTATCAACTTGGACATTCTGGTTTTCCCTAAAGCTTATTCGCCATAAAATAAACAATGCTACAGAATAGTTATGATAACCTATCACGAGTAGTTCGATAAATAATAAAAAAGGTTTTGCGGGTGAAATCTAAAAGGAAACCCTGAAAAATTATGGGTAAACTAAATTTTAATAGAATCCTCTCTAATTTTTGGCGTTTTCTTAAGAAAACGCTGTCCTAGTAGTCCCCATTTGCTATGAGGACGCTGCCTTCGTGGCGGAATTGCTCGGCAAGTTTGTCATATATGATTTCCAGGAAAACTCCGTACTTGAAGTGGAAAAAATCTACAAAAGATTAAGCGAAAAGGGCAAAATGGTCAACGAACTTGACCTCATAATCGCGGGTATTGCAGTGACTAACAATCAGACGCCCATTACAAAAGACAAGGATTTTTCAAAACTTGAAGAAAACAGAATAATTATCTTAACATAGCACTTTCTTCTGAAACTATTTTTCGCCAAACCCCTTTAATTTTGACCATTTTCTCACAATTAAATACCCAGCCGAATATTCCGCTGCCCAAAAAGAGCAGCAAACAACGAGCAACCTAAACAGGGCTACGTCTGACAAAACCAATCTATTCTCATTCCGAACGCTGAATATCGAAGAGGACCATTTCCACATAATGTACTTCCTCTTACGTCAAAATTATATACATGTATACATACATTATATCTGGTGATTTAATTGGTGCGGGTAATATCCATATCAGACGAAGTCTATTCGGAACTTTCAAAAATGAAGGAAGGCAAATCCTTCACAAAACTCCTAAAAACTCTCATATCCGAATGCGCAAACAAAGGCGACCCAAAAAGCATAACTACATTCCTGAATGCTAAAGGCCCCCTAAGCGAGGAAAGCGAAAAAAACATAATCGAAATCTCAGAAAAAGGCAGAAAAAACGCGACCGCAAGAAGAACATAAAACCTTAAGCCGAGGGATTTAATGGTTATTTTTGATACGTCCCTGCTTGTAGATGCTTCGAGAAGAAAGAAAAGCGCTCTAGACCTCATAGAATCCTATTCAAATAAAGAACGAATTGCCACTACAATTATCAGTAAATATGAAATGCTCCGCGGAGCAACACCTAAAGACGCCGCTTTTGTTTCAGAATTGCTTGACAGGTTCGTCCTCTATGACTTCCAGGACAGAGCTGTGTGTGAGGTGGTAAAATTCTACAAAGCGCTAAGCGAAAAGGGCAAGATGGTCAGTGAACTTGACCTCATAATTGCAGGCATCGCCTCAGCCAACAGCGAGACACTCATCACAAAAGACAAGGACTTCCTAAAATTTGAATCCAAGAGAATAGTTGTCTTAACATAGCACTTTTTCTAAAACTATTCCTCGAGAAGTCCCTTTCTACTTTTCGCCATTTTTCTTTTCACCTACCACAAATAAAACCTCTAATTGAAAGTACCGACGAGAAAATTACCCCCACAATTTGTCTCGCCGAGGTCTACGGTAAAACCTTGCGAGTGGAAAACCTTGAACTCGCAGAAAAGCAAAGAAGTTTCATCAAAGAAAAAAGCATCTTGGCCCCACTGGATGAGCAAACCGCAGTTGAATCAGCCAAGGTTAACCTAAGAATGAAAAAGGAAATAGACGGTTGGGGACTAGCCGATTCTATCGTCTACGCTACAGGACTAATCAAAAAAGCCCAAGTTATCACCGGAGACGAACATTTCAAAAAACTGGAAAACACATTTTTCATGAAATAATCCCAAACAATAAACTGATCTTTTTCTGTTAGAAGAAGAAAAAAACCAATTTTTCCTGGGGAAAACGAATTTTTTCTTCTTTTAAAATAATCAGTTGAGCAGAAGAAGAGGCTTTGATTTTTCCCTATTCTTCTTTTGCACAGTGAGTTAGAAGAACAACAATGGGCTGAAAAAAATGGCGAGCTGTTGTTCTTCTAATCCAAACAAAAAGTACGAACAAATCTTCCAAACCAGACACTGCAAAAAAGACCAAAAATCAACATAATCAGTCTTGACCTCATTATAAATTTTGGCTCTTCCATCTTGCTTCCGCTAAACCAACTTAAAAACAAGGTCTACTCCATAAATTGAAGGGATAACCTAAATTACGCATTTCTTTATTTTGCAACTAAGGAAGTGTATTATTTGGGGCAACGTGCTGTAGAAATTGTTGATTCGTTAAGAACAAGAGCTATGCGGTTGATATGGCACCGAAAGCGCAAAATCAATATTGACGTATTTGCTAATCCCGAGAAATACCTGATGTGTCTACCGATAGAAAAAATTGTTGCCGACACAAAAGTCTCTGCCGAAGCAATAGAACTATACAAGCAAAAAATCAAGGATGGCGAAAAAATCCACCCATTAATTGTAGTGAAACACCCAAAATTTGATGTTTACGCAGTTTTAGATGGACATCACCGATACTATGCTTACTTAGAAATGGGCAAAAAAGAGATCGAATGTGCTCTTGCCGGAGATTTCTCAAGAGTACTGTTTTACCTCACGGAACATGGTTTCTTTCAGCCAAACCTCGAAACCAAAGGAGAAATGAGAAAACCAGTTCTTCAACTACACGAAAACATTCAAGATTTCCTTCAAAACTTTCTAAAAGACCCAGACAAGCTGAAGAAGATAAAAAGAGAAAGCCAAAAGAATCCTTAAAACAACGCTCTCAATGGAGGTCTCGAGTACTTTACGAACCCGCAGTCTGTCGATTAACGCGCATAAAAGCGCGAGCTCGAGGCATCTTGATCTAAAATTTGTTTGAAAAAATGCTCGCTATCTGAATGCGTAAATGTAGCCATCTGCCGAGGTTACGTACACCACACCATTAGCTATTGCTGGCGAGTTCTCACCCACATCTCCACCCACATTTCCTTCAGCTGCATACCGCCACACCGTATCTCCTGTTGTTGCATTAGCACAGTAAAAGAAGTTACCAAACCCAAAAAAGGCATAGCCACCAGCTATAGCCGGAGAAGACAAAGCCAACGTACCTGAGATGTTAGCATCGGAATAGCTCCAGATCTTTTCTCCAGTTGAGCCATTTAGACAGAAGGACGAAACGTACACATACCCTGACGCAACAGAAGGAGAAGACATCAGCGAATAACCTGCAGTGTAGTTCCAGACCTTGGTTCCGTTCGAGGCATTCAGGCAATAAACATTCCCATCAAGCGATGTCGCATAAACAAAACCATCAACCACCGCTTGACAGTAGCCCACTGCATGTGCTCTTTCGGGGTGGTCTGCGCCAGTCATGAAATGCCAAATCCTTTCACCCGTGTCGGCATTAAAACAGTTAACATTGCCGTCTCCAGAGCCAATATAGACAAAACCATCAACCACTGAAGGAGAAGAGGTCCCAGTTCCTCCAGCCTGAAAACTCCACTTCTCCTTGCCCGTCAAAGCATTTAGGCAATAAATCTTGGCTTGATAAGCCATTATGAACACATATCCATCGGCAACTGCTGGAGAAGATAGAAAAACTCCTGCAGTGGGAAAGCTCCAAACCACATGGCCAGTAAGAGCGTCGAGGCAAAAAACATCTTTGGATGCCACGTACAAGTATCCTCCTGCGACAGCAGGAGTAGACCTCACGCTGGCTCCAGTAGAATAGGTCCACACTTTTTCCCCGTTTGAGGCATTAAGGCAGTAGACATTACCGTATTCAGTACCTACGTAGAGGTAACCATCGCTTACCGCCGGCGAAGTAGTTATGCCTTCTCTCTTTATAGTATTGGGCGGAAAGGGTTCAGTTGTGTAGTTCCAGAGAAGGCTGAGAGACTCCTGGAGCTATGCTGGTTGAGAACCCCGTGTGGTTCAGGTCATGATGGAACATAGGCCAGCTGTCTGAAGATGAAACAACGGTGATCTCTGGATTTACCTGTTGCAGTAAGTTAGAAGAGAATAGGACTATGCTAATTGCAGCCACTAAAAAAATGACTATGAGAACATAGACTGCGCGCTTGAGCTGCAATAAGAGTGACCCTGAATTAGTGTGTGAATTGCTATCAATATTTAGATTTGGGCAAAAGTCGCGCACGCCAAAGTAGGAAATTTGTTCCTATCTTTTATTTATTCAATCTTGATTATTTTCCTGTGAGTTTTGGTGCAAGTTGGTCAACAGCATTTTTGATTTTGTCCCATTCATTCAGGTTTCGAAAACCAAATTTGTTCTTTCTTTTCCACTGGTCTTTGCGTTTTTGCCATAGGTACATGCCGATTTGGCGTTTGCCATAGCTTTCAAAGATTACTATTGCTTCCCACCAAAGGTCTGTTTTGAAGATTGTGACATAATCGATGACTTTGTAGAATTCGCTAATGGGAAGCTTTTCCTCTTGTTGATCAGAGGGATTTTCGTTGATTTCTTCCTCTTGGAAAACACCGTCGACGAGGACCTTGATGACTGATCCATCTTCAGTGATTGCGTTGACCGATGGTTTGCCCATCATGAAGTCCATGTGATTAGTTGAAGTATTCTTGCCTCCAGGCATATCGGTATTGTCCCCGAAAGCAATATGGACCGTTCCTTCCATCTTTTCAGTTTCAAGGAATTCTTCCACGAATCTTGCTTTGGGGTTTATTCCGAAAGCGAATTCGCCAACAACTTTAGCCATATCGTCGATATGAAGCGAGTTTTGGATTTTCTTTAAAACTTCAACATTTTCACAAGTCACACTTTCCACTTTACCCTGCTTAACCTTAATGATTACAGGCGCTTTTACAGGTCCAATACCGCCAACAGCGACGTCACAGACAAGTTTACCCTCAAGAGAATTCTCGACTGGAGCAACAATTACTTCTCCTGTTGGCAGATTCATCCATTTCATAAGTTTCCAGTCTATTTGAGTGTCTGTGAAGAAGGGCCTTTTTTTGACGCTTAACTTTAACTTGGTTCCAGCGGGATTTAAGATTTCGATTTTGCTTGCTAGACTTAATTTGTCCATCAATGAATTAGCAAAGCTTTGCATTTGCCTGTGTTCCTCAACAGTTAATGCTAACGCGCCTTGAGTAAGCATTTCAATAGTTACGCCAGGGCAGTGTCCAAGTCTAGTTTTATGATCGCTGGTTTCGCTGTGAATGAGTTTTATCCGGAAAGGAGTTTCTTCTCTAATCCCTCTAAACAGGTTGATGTAGATATCCGCACGTTGGTCTACCAAGTATTTTGTCAATTCTTCGGGAATTTCTTTTCTAAAAACCTGAGGGGCTGTTTCCAGGAGAATAAGTTTGGCGTTTAAGCTGAGATTTTGGGCACCCTTTTCGAACGCTTCTCCAACTTGGGCGCGCGTATCGTCGCAGAATATGATTATGTTTTCACCTTTTTTTGCTTCGAGCACACATTGGAGTGCATTTTGAGCAGCCACAGCAGCTTCCATTTTCAAAACCATCCCATATTGTGTCATTTGCTTTTGATAAGCTTTCACTTCAGATAAATCTGGTTCGCTTTTGTAGAAACCCTTTTAAGAAAAATACCCGGTTATTAGAACTCTCATTAAGATAGCTGAAGGATGTTACAATGAAGAAAGACGGTAAATATTTATTCACTTCAGAATCCGTAGGCGAAGGTCATCCTGACAAAGTCGCCGATCAAGTTTCCGACAGCATTTTGGACGCTATTTTGTGCAACGATCCCAAAGCAAGAGTTGACGCGGAAACCCTAGTTATGCAGGGAACCGTTATGGTTACCGGTCAAATCACCACTAAAACCTACGTAAATATTCCAAATATCGTCCGCAACACCATAAAAGAAATTGGACTAGACAATGCCAAAGATGGATTGGACTGGGAAACCTGCGGTGTTCTAGTTTCATTAACTGAACAGTCACCCGACATATCCATGGGTGTCACCGAAAAAGAAGGTCATGAACAAGGGGCTGGAGACCAAGGTATGGTTTTCGGTTACGCGACAAACGAGACCAAAGAACTTATGCCTCTACCAATAATGCTTGCCCACAAACTTGTAAAACGATTGGCGGATGTCAGAAAACAAAAAATAATACCATGTTTGAGGCCCGATTGCAAATCTCAAGTTACCGTCGAATACGAAAACGGCAAGCCAAAATGCGTTACCACAGTTGTCATAGCAGCTCAAAACAACGGCAGAGTTGACGATGCGGAACTTAAGAAGGAAATAATTGAAAAAGTAGTCAAAAACGTAATACCCGCTGACATGCTCAGGGCGGACACCAAATACATCATAAACGGAACTGGACGATTCGTCATCGGGGGAACCTTAGCTGACTCCGGCTTAACCGGCAGAAAAATCATCGTAGATACTTACGGCGGAGTTGGAAGCCATGGCGGAGGCTGTTTCAGCGGCAAAGATCCATCCAAAGTTGATCGCAGCGGCTGTTACATGGCCCGATACATCGCAAAAAACATAGTTGCTTCAGGATTAGCTGATCAATGCGAAATCCAAATAAGCTATGCCATCGGAGTAGCCCAACCAATTAGCGTCCTAGTGAACTCGTTTGGAACCGGTAAATGCAGTGACGAAGAACTTATGTCTTTGGTTACAAAGAATTTCGATATGAGACCCAAGGCAATCATTGACCAACTACAATTGCTCAGACCCATATACCGAAAAACCGCTGTCTTCGGACATTTTGGGAGAGAAGACGCTGACTTTCCATGGGAAAGAACTGACAAAGCAGCAGAACTCAAGAAAGCTCAGAAGAAATGAATTAGTAGTGCAGCATTTCTGCATTAAACTTCTCTATTTTACTTTTTGGGAACTGTTTTTTTTCTGATGTTGTGTTTCCTTGTTTTGTGCTCAGATTTTGAAAGAGGCTAAGATTTCTAAAAAGTAGCAGTTTGTTTAGATTAGTTTTCCTATGGTTGCGGAATTTCGTTCGTCCGTTTTTCTCGCCTAACGTTTCCTGTGGCAAGATATATTGCAACGAGCAAAACGAGTGCTATTATGGTGGCGGCCGTTAACTCGATTATGTACAAAGGCAAAATGAATACACTCGCGTTTTCGCTTGTATCCCCCATGTAGTCATTGTTACCTGCCCAACTTGCCCGTATTCCTAGGTTGCCAGAGTTTTTTGAATTAAATTCGTATGAAAAAGAGCCGTCCATTTGCGTTGTTACAATAGTCATTATTGTCCACGGCGCTCCATTTATGCTGGAATACAACGTCACATTTTGGTTTGAAACTGTTGGAGAAATCTGGCCATTAATCTTTATTGAGCTTCCTTCAACTGCAAATGCGGGAGACATGCTCATTCCCAGCCTGGTTGAACTTAGCTTCGTGAAGCTCGCAGTTACCTGTCCAGGCGCAATTTGTTCGCTCCTTTCGAGAGTGACGATTGCAGCCGTTGCATTTTTTAGGTCGTCGGGACACTCCCCTATTCTCCAACCATCCTTCCAAGTTGAGCTCGTGGTTTCTGCGACATAATATGTAACATTTTTGCTTTCAATAGAGTAGACAGGCAACCTAGCCCCTTTGGGGGAATCGCTAAGGTGAACACCAACGTTCATGTGCTCTTCATTTGCGTAGTGCAAGAGCACAACATCTAAGCCTCCAGCCTTCATAATTGAAGCAGCCAAGAGAGAAAACATGTCACAATCACCGTTATTCCTTTGCAGCGTCTCAACTGGATAATATTCAGGCATGGTTGCATTGTAAGGTATTTGGTGAATAAGGGTTAGGACTCCATTTGCAAAGTCTTCGTCGTCAGCGTAGATTTGTCTCATTGAATCCGCGATAGGTTTAACGGCGTATGGAGTCACAAATTTTGGGAAATCGCTGTCTGAAGCAGACCTGTGGGGAAGCCCTTGGTAATACTCACTAAGTGTTTGAGGTACTTCGACGTTGAGGGTGTAACTAAAAGTCCCGTCAGTTTGGTTCATTAGTTCATACGATAAGCTGGCATTTTGAGCTATACTGATCGGCAAAATTGAAAATATAGACAAGGCTGCTGACAAAATCAACACTGCTGCAACTAAAGACGCAGTATCTTTACTTTTCATGTTCTTCACAATTGCACTAGCCCAATAGTCTTATTGACTTTGTGAACAATAAATAAGTATTTTCAAAATCTGCTAAACGGCAACTTCTGTTTCTGCTTTAACAACTCTACCACCTGCTTTCTCAATTAAACTTGAAAGTTGCACTGCTGCTTTGCTTAACCTTTCTTCAGGATTTTCTGAAGACTTTCCAAAGAGAGACAAGTGCAATTCCATATGGGGTCTGTTTTCTCTCCCTTTCGGATGAGACTTAATGTAAACCGGCGGGTTATTCCCCATCACAATATCTATTAAAGGCGCCAAAACAGACTCCATAATATTTTCCGAGTAGATGCTCAGCTCATAGAACCTCACGTTCCCTCCGGCGTCCAGCAACCAGGGTGCAATTGATTCTTCAAAAATATCCTCCATTTCCCTTGGCACACCCGGCAACGCTATCAAGATGTTGGCTCCAACGTCTACGCGAATTCCTGGCGCTGTTCCAACAGGATTAACAATAACTACTGCGCCCTCTGGAATTGTTGCCATTTTGACCCTTGGCGGAGTCATTTCGCCCTCGGGAAAATTCCTCGTCTTGACGTACTCTTTGTACTTCGCCTTAACCATTCTGAGGGCTTCTTCGCTTACTGATAGTTTGCGGTTCAATGCTCTGGCAATGCCTTGAAAAGTTTTGTCATCGAAAGTTGGACCTAAGCCACCAGTTGATATTATAAAAGTTGGCTTTCGTTCAATAGCTTCGCAAAATATTGCTGCAATTTCCTCAGTGCTGTCTGAAACGACGGTTATTCGCCTTACGGAAACCCCCAGCGAAGTTGCCCGTTTACATAGCCAACTGGCGTTTGTGTTTACAATTTTGCCAATAAGCAACTCGTTCCCGATACATATGATTTCCATATCCGCCAACATGACTTTATGTTCCTTTGAATTCGCGACTAAATATTAGAAATAAGGTCAAGACTAAAGAAATGTTTGATTACTTGTTTGTGCAGCTATCTATTTCTTCTTACTGCTTAGGTACCACTTAAGGTACTCTTTTCTGCGATTCTCACGGACCTCGTCCTCCGTTTCTTCAGGAGGCCTGTTTTTCTCTTTGAGTTCCATGAGTTCCTGTTGGGTCACAGACAAACCGCAGCTCTTGCAGTTTTGGCGTTTGGTAGATATGGAATACGCCATTTCTCCGCCGCATTCTGGGCAATATGGCATGCTTTTCCTCTTCCCGTTACTTTTACAGTAAACGCGTCAACGCAGATATTAGTCTTCGCATTAACTTGTACACAATTGCCACATTAAGTACACAATATTTGGCTAAAATGAGAGTTCTTAGACGTGGGCGTATATCTTGTCGTTACTGTATTTTCCAGTGTTCATTTCGTTTTCTATTTCCCGCAGCAGTAAGATCCTCTTGAAAGTAGGTGGGTGCGTAGCAAACAGACTGTTAAGTTGGTTCCAAGTGGATTTTGCTTCTTTTTCCATAGCTAGTTCAAGCTCGCGTTCGTCCAGTACTCCATCGTGATCTAAGTCGTATTCGTTTTTCTTTTCCATTATGGTTGCAACTTCCTGTCTAGCGATGGCTGGGTCTTCAATGTAAAACGATCTGGCTTCGGCTGAGGCGTTTGGAGCTACGGACAATCCGTAGGTGATTTTTGTTAGTGCACTTTCTAAGCTTCGCGGGTTTTCCGTGAGATATGCACTGTACGAGTCTGCATAATGCTCGCGGAGTCTGCTCAATCTCATAACTGCAAGAAAACTGATGATGTAGACGATGAAGGAAACTACTCCAATAATTATCAAGGCTATTCCGGCGTTTCCTTCGTTTTTGCCTCTTCCTCTGGATGCTGTTCCGCTAAAGAGTCCTGCTCTAAATGCAATCTGAGCTACTAAGTACGCTAACAAAGGCAAGGCAGCTAACACCGTCATTACTATGTAATCTTTGTGTTTAATGTGGCCTAATTCATGAGCAATTACGCCCCTAACTTCGGTTTCATTTAGTTGGTTCAGAAGCCCTTCGTGTACTGCCAATGTGGCGCTGCTGCTGGTTCTGCCAAAAGTGAAGGCGTTTGGACTAGGGTTAGGTACAGTGGCTAGTCTTGGCATGGGCACTTCACTCTTAGCTGCGAGGTCTTTGACCATATTTTCCAACCACGGATTTTCGCCGGGTTTAAGATACCGAAGGTGAGTGGTAGCTCCAACTATGACTGGTCCAACAGCGTATTCAAACAGAATAAAGAGTGCTGTTCCTCCAACTGCTAGGAGCAAACCTGATATTATGTCAAATTGAAAAACAAAATATTGTAAAATAATTATTATTCCGAGGAGAAATGCGCCGAATATGAAACTTGCCACAAATATGCTGGTGCCCATAGCCCATTTCAAGTTAGATAGACTAGCCATTTCTTTTCCAACTCTTGCGTTTTACATGTCAGAAACAACGGCAGAATTAAGTCTTTTCCCAAAATCTGAAGACTATATAAGTCCTTTAGGTTAAGATGACAAGAATTAGGCTTTCAAAAAGAAAAAATTAGATAGGATAAGCTCCACAGACCTTGCAGAACTGTATCTTTGTTTTTACGTAGCTTTTACACTTCGGGCATTGGATTCCGCCGTTGTTTGGGTAGACATCTTTTGGTTTTCCAAACTTCTTTCGGAAATGCTCATAGTATATTAGTTGCTCTTTGTCCTGGATTATAACGTCGTCTTTTGCGAGGATGGCTTTCTTTTTCTCTTCGAACTCTTTGTCGCTGCTCATATCGTCGAAGAAGGTTCGCAGTATTTCAGTTCCTGTTCCCTGTTCTAAGGGGGCTTTTGGTCTCCAGATGACTGACCGTGGAAGAACGTCCTCGTAAGCTTTTCGCAGAATCCACTTGCTGTATCTTACGCCATCTGTTTCATTGATCTTGACTTTAATAGGTAGTTTCTTTGCCCATTCCATGAACAGCGGATCCAAATAAGGTGCCTTGATTGTCATTCCAAGGGACTCGGCCATGGGTACGCTCGAGAAACCCATTTCTGCCCACATTTCTTCTTGCTTTTTGGAGAATTCTTCTTGACTTAGGTGGAATTGCCATGGATAGCCAAAGAGTTCGTCCAGGCCGTCGCCTGTTAATACGCTTTTTATTCCCTTTGGTTTCAGAAGAGTCAAACCAATGTACACTGGTAGGCTGTTTCGGATTTCCATTGGGTCAAATTTCTTGAGTGCTTCTACAACCTTCGGGAAGAACTTGAGAACTTCATCTTTATCAAAGATGTGTGTTTCTTGGTTCAGTTTCAAGAAGGCGACCATGGTTTTGACATACTCTGTATCTTTTGGATGACCGTGTTTAAAAGCTAAAGTTAAGCATGGGATGTTTGGATTGTATTTAACTGCTTCATAAGCCATTATTGATGTGTCGGTTCCAGCGGAGAATAACATGCTCTCAGCCATATTTTTTTGAACAACTTTGTTGACCAACATTTTTGCTTCAGGTAAAAGTTTGACGTAATCTTCTTTCTTTAGCGTCATTTTTTATCCCCACGTTACGTGTTTTTGTCGCTCCGGAAGTATTTAAGGTTATCCATATGCTTATGAAAATGGAGAATTAGTAAACACATGAGTTAAAAGCAAGTAAAATATTGGACAAGCAGATGGAATTATATTTCTACTCGAACACCTTGTTCATATCGCAGAACAATCAACAAAGTTAGGTAGCTTTAAAAGTTATGGAACTCCGTTCATATCAAAGCGACGATGCCTTTGATCAGTTGACCTCAAGCGAGATGTGACGTTTGAAAGTAAGTCTAATTCACATGAAAGTCCGCAGCGAACTTAACGAGAACCTAAAAGCAGCCAAAAAAGGCATCCACCAAGCTTCCCTACAAAAACCCGCCTTCATTGCACTTCCAGAATACTTCTCCGTGCCGAATAACATGGAAAAATTCTATTCTGCTAAAGACATAAGCGAAGAAACTTCCAAAAAAACCTTTGAGTTCTTGAACGCAGTCAGCAAGGACGTGTCAGATATATACCTAATGGGCGGCACAATGCTTGAAGAAGACGGAGGCAAATATTACAATATAAGCACTCTTTGGCGTGACGGCACCCTGATTGGCAAATACCGCAAACGAAATCCCATCAATGCGGAACTGGAAGCGGGTGTGACCCGAGGCGACAAACCTGTTGTCTTCGATACAGAATACTGCAAGGTTGGCATGCTTGTTTGCGCAGACATGTTCTCGCGGGCAACTATCAAAGATGTTGTGGAATTGGGCGCAGAATTGGTCTTCCTTCCTGTAGCAGCAATGGGCACACACCCCACTGTAAATGGGCATCCATTAACGTTCAGACTTGCATATGAAAATGGCATCTACCTCGTCAAAATCGGCAACGTGAGTTCCAACGCACGAGGCGGACGAAGTGCATTCATAACTCCATGGGGTATAGAACAAGAAGTGTCCGATGCTCTGGAAGACTCCGTGTTGACCAAAGATTTTGATATGCAGAAACTCGGAGAATACAGAAAAACTCTGAAGAAATAGATATTCGTTATTGAATTTTGTTCTCCTACGCTCCAATTAGTAGAGTTTAGCCCAATTCTCAATTATCCGATTCATTTCTTCAAAATCATATTTTGTTACCCACTCACGAAACTCGCTGTTATTAACCGCATAACGCGCAATTTCCTTTGCGTTCTCGCTGCCATGTACCAGCAACAAAAGACCCATTAAATCGTGCCTGCTAAGGTAAGCAACCGTCTTCAGTAAGGCATCGGTCTTTTCTGAGGTTTGCATTTCGCCGCTTAGTTCCACAACCACTGGTTTCTTTAGGATTTTGATGAAATCGCGAGTTAACAAGTCAACCCAATAATTGGTCAAGTAGTCACGTGACGAAAGGGGAACATGGAAATAATCCACCAAGTCAGCAATAGACTCAAAATCTATCCCGAAGCGTTCTTTCGCCAAAATAGGGTCAGGATACATTTCAACAGCAAACCTGCCTTTCACCAACGCCTTAGCTTCTTTCAAGAAATCAGTGATGGTTTGTGATCGCCAGTTGGTCCAGTTCAAACCGGACTTTCGCCAAAGCCCCAGGCATCTTGGGCAAACGCAGAATTCTTCATCTGGAAAATGATACAGGTTTAGGGTTATTCCTTCAATGTTTTCTTTGCCCAAGCATTTGACATAGTCAAGAACTTTCGTTCGGTATTCTGGATTCGTTGGACAAACATAATCAAATGGAAAATTGAATCTGCGGTTCTTCCGCATTGCAGGGCCAAATTTAGAAACCGCCGTGATGGATGGATCTTCCCTAATCGCTTTAGCATCGCAGAAGCATGTCACGTCATTTTGCATGTTCTTGCCCGCCGCAAGGGCTTGCCCGTCCGCCATCTTCGAATAGAATACGTGGATGTCGTAGCCTTCAACTCTTTCAGGAGATAGCGTAACCAGACCGATTTTCATGCCCTTTCCGCCTTCGCGCAACAAATATATTCTCGGCACTTATTTAATTGTTGACTCCTCATGGATACGCACAAGGTACACGTGGCAATTGATCATTCTAAATGTGCACCGTGTTCAGGATTGACGTGCGTTGGGGTGTGTCCTCAAGGCATTCTTACCCCAGGAAATAATGGGAAACCCGAAGTTGTAGAACGGGTCGCCTGCACCAGATGTGAAGTTTGTGCAAACTTGTGCCCAACAAAAGCTATAACCATCTATCACACTAAACAATCAAAACAGTAAATGTGGTACAACGTTGAAGGAGCTTTTACTTGAAGCAAAAGGCGCAAAACTCGTTTTGTGCGAGAATATCCTTGCTGTTTTATCTCAGACCCCTCTTAACACTGTAAGTTCAGCTTTTCACAACGGCGGCGGCATAAAGAAAACTCAAGCAATACTAAACGTTGAAGTTTCAAAAGGATATGGCGATCGAAGCCTGCACATAGATCCCGAAGCATTAATTGTTGAGTCTTCAAAGAAACTCGGCTTCAATAAGGAATTCATAGGCATGGTAACGGCTGCTTGCGTCCAAAACTTCTCTTTAGTATCAAAAAGAGAGGACAACATCGGTGTCAGTGTCATTGCAACAGCAGCAGACAACGAAGGCAACACGTGCAACTATGCTGAATCTTCCGGGGAAGAAATGAAAACTCACATAATTGAAGGCACCATAAACATCATAGTTGTAATCGATGGGCATCCAAACCAGAGCTGTCTCGTCAGCACAATAATAACGGCAACTGAAGCTAAGACCGCTGCGATGATGGAACTTGATATAAGGAGCCGATACTCAGGCGACGTGGCGACAGGAACCATAACGGACGCCATTGTCGTAGCAGAGACGGGGCAAGGTGACCCAATAGTTTACGGTGGGCCAGCATCCAAACTGGGTCAACTCGTTGGCTACTGCACTAGAAAAGCCGTTAAAGAAGCCATAATGAAAGGTCAAGAATGCAGTCCATATAGATCGCTGATGGATCGCCTCGCTGCCAGACATTTGTCGATTGAAAAACTGGCTTCTGAGCTTTCTAAGGTTAAAAACCTAAATGCGGACAAGCAAACAATTGCTTCCACGATTTCCCAAAAGGTACGTAATGATCCGACGTTTGCTTCAGCGTTGCTCGCCGTGATTAAAGTTAACGAAGATTTTGAGAAAGGTCTTCTCCCTCATCAATTCAGCAACTTAAGTGAACTTGGAACAAGTTTTGGTCAACTGTTTTCCGCTCAAAAGCGTCAAAGTGTCCCTGCCAAGATTTCTGGTGCTGAAGAAGTTAACTTGGCGCCCTTCCTAAAATTTGCCCTAATTGAATTGGCGCGATATGCGCTTTCGAACAAGGAAAACTGAAAACCTTAAATAATATGCAAAATCTTTTCCCCTACAATAAAGGACACAAAATGGTGAACTACTTGAAATTCGGAGTTTTCTTATATCAACCTGAACCAGTTGAAGGCGTTGACTACAACTTCTACCGTTTGAAATCAGAATCAGGGATCGTTGGAAAACCGAACCCCGAAATGTACACCAACATCGCATGCTTCGGGGATAATTATATGGCGGCGAAACGCCCGGACTGGGTCTCGGTAAGCTCAAATGGTCCAGCACTCCGTACTAACAAACGCTATAACCTCCGCTGGGACGTCGTATGTATGACTAACCCAGAGGCTAGAGAATACAACTTAAAAATAATCGCTGAAAGCGCCAAAGTAACGCCGGGCATCAGCATCAGCAGCCAACACTTCGCAGACCAAGGCTTCTGCACTTGCCCAAGATGTATAGAACAACAACGCAAAAGCGGCTTAAGATGGGTTGAATGGCGAGCAAAAACCGTTACAGACTTCCTCGCCGAAGTCAAAGAAAGGGTCCCTGGAAAGCCCCTCTTCGTAAATTGCCTCCCTGACCCCTTGCTGGGCAAGGAACGCTTCGGCTACGACTTCGATGCAATGTCAGACTACACAGACTACTTCGTCATACCCATGTTCAGCAAAGCCTACCCGACCCCATGGTACTGGGAAACCATCGCACGCGGCTACAAGAGCTTCCTTAAGAAACCCGTCTTCGTAAACTTCTACGTCCGCGGACCAAACGAAACATGGGATACGGTGGCACCAGCCAAACAAATCATGACTGTCGCAACACGCGTAGCTAGACAAGGCGTAGATGGCATAATCTTCCTTGCAGAAAAAGCCCAATGGATCCAAGAGTTCCAGAAGAATGCGGTCGCAGACAAAGAAACACGCGAGTTCCTCAAAGACCACCGCGGCGACGAAGTCCTCGAGCTCTTCAACCGTTGGGAAAAGATGTTAAAAGCGTAGCATCTAAACCCCTTCCCTTCTTGTTAAAAAAGCGGCAGTTCTTTCCTCTTTAGAGTAATCAGTCAGATAGAGGAAGAATTGATCTTTCCACCTTCTTCTTAACTAAAAGCGATACAAAGTCAAAAAAAATGTACATTCTAAATCACTGCTCAGTTTTGTTTTTTTTGCTGCTTTATGGCTTCGTTCGGCCCTGCAATAATCCTTAGAAAACAATATATTGAATCTTCCCATAAAAACCCTCCAGAGCAGAAGGGCACATATCATGAAGATTACTTTAGTTAACCCTCCATACCCACCTCATGCGCATTCGCACCCACCGTTTATTCCATTGGGCATCGCATATTTGGGCGCAGTGGCTGAGAACGCTGGTCACGCAGTGACAGTAATCGACTGCCAAGCTGAAAGACTCACATACGACACTTTTCGAAGTCGAATCGCGCAGATATCATCGGACGTAATTGGCGTAACTTCTACAACTCTACTTTACAATTCTGCAAAAGAACTCCTAACAATAGCCAAAGAGGCTCATCCTCAAGCCATAACCATGATCGGAGGAAGTCACGTCAGCTTCTGGGATGAAAACGCTCTACTCGAATGTGCTGCATTGGACATTGTGGTGCGCCGCGAAGGAGAAATGACATTCCTAGAACTGCTCCAGCACATAGACGCCAAAAAAGGTTTCAGCGATGTTTTGGGAGTCACGTACCGCGATAGCGACCAAAAAATTGTCCGCAACCCTGACAGACCATTTATCGAAGACTTAGACTCCTTGCCTTTCCCAGCATACCATTTGCTACCTCTGGACTCATTCCACCGAATGGGCAAAACAATTTTCCCGTTGACAACAAGCAGAGGTTGCGTTCAATGGTGCGACTTCTGCAGCACAGTCCGCATGTTCGGCAGAGGATACCGAATGCGTTCTCCAAAAAACGTCGTTGACGAGATGGAGATGCTTCATAATAAGTACGGCGAAAGCCAATTCACATTCTATGACGACGCCTTCACTGTAAACCGCGATCACGTCCTAAAAATGTGCGAAGAAATCAAAACCCGCAAACTAAAAATAAACTGGGACTGCGAAACACGCGTTGACATGGTAGACAAAGAACTACTAACAGCAATGCATGACACAGGCTGCTTAGCAGTATGGTTCGGCGTCGAATCCGGCTCAGAAAAAATCCTCGGTCAAATGCACAAAAAAATAAAACTAGACCAAGTGCGCTTAGCTTTCAAGACAGCGCAGAAAATAGGTCTTATGACGATAGCCAGTGCAGTAATTGGGTTCCCAGGCGAAACCGAAGAGACAGCCTGGGAGACAATCAACTTCATCAAGGAGCTTAATCCCGACGACATAGGATTCTACGTCGCCACCCCATATCCAGGAACACCAATGTACGAGCTCGTCAAGAAAAACGGATGGCTCAGAATCACCGACTTCAATAGGTATGATACTGCGACGCCGACTTTCGAAACCTCCCAGCTTAGTATGGATAAAATCCGCGAAATTCGCTACAAAGCCCACCAACAGTTTTACCTGCGTCCCCGCTACGTTCTAAAAATGATTCGCAGAGGTGGAACATACGGCAAATCGGGGCTAAAAACCTCTGCCGCATATGCATTGAGAGCTATGCACGTAAAGCTCTCCTAAGCTTCTCTTTTCTCGCAAGCCGTTTTGAAGCATTTCAAATTGTCAGGCACTTTTCCATTAAAATTTAGCGATTTCTGAACTGAAAAACCATCAGGTCGTGTTCAAACAATCTTGGGATTTTTGCTGCACACTAAGAAAACAATATATGGCATCTAACAATGAAATCAACCTACAGGGCACGTACAAAAATGAAGATTACCCTTGTTAATCCTCCTTATCCGCCAAGCGTACACTCCCATCCACCCTTTATTCCGCTAGGTTTAGCATATTTAGGCGCGGTAGCCGAAAAGGCAGGCCACGACGTCAAAGTAATTGATTGTCAAGCTGAAAGACTCAATTACGAGACCTTCCGTAATCGTATCTCACAAACTCAATCTGACATTATTGGAGTCACAGCAACGACTCTGCTTTACAAATCTGCGATGCAGCTAATCAACATAGCCAAGGAAATCCAGCCCCAAGCCGTTACCATGCTTGGTGGGTCACATGGGACCTTCTGGGACGAAAACGCCCTCAACGAGTACCCTAGCTTAGACGTAGTAGTGCGAAGAGAAGGCGAACAGACATTTATAGAGCTTCTAACCAAACTCCAGACCAAAACAGACTTCGGCGACGTCTTAGGCATCACTTTTCGCAAAGAAGGAAAAATCATCTCGCACACCAGACCGACCATTCCTTGAAGACTTAGATTCACTTCCATTTCCAGCTCACCACTTGTTGCCGCTTAACGAGTTAAAACATAACGGCAAAATTCTATTTCCGTTATTCACAAGCCGAGGTTGCGTTTACTGGTGTGACTTCTGCAGCACAGTCCGTATGTTTGGCAGAGGGTACCGTATGCGCAGCCCAAAAAATGTGGTTGACGAGATGCAGCTAGTTCACGATAAATACGGTGTCGACCAAGTCACGTTTTACGATGACGCTTTCTCGGTTAATCGTGAGCGGGTGGTAAAGATTTGCGAAGAACTGCACGCCCGCAAGCTGGATATGACTTGGGATTGCGGAACACGAGTTGACATGGTAGACCGCGACCTACTCAAAACCATGTATGACGCAGGCTGCATAGCCGTCTGGCTAGGAGTAGAATCAGGTTCGGAAGCCATGCTAGGCGCCATGAACAAACGCATAAAACTGGATCAGACACGAACCGCCTACAAAACTGCACATAAGGTGGGTTTGATGACGATCGCAAACACAGTTTTAGGTTTTCCAGGCGAAACAGAGCAAACTGCGTGGGAAACAATTCGTTTCATAAAAGAGTTAAATCCCGACGACGTAGGCTTTTATGTTGCCACTCCTTATCCTGGAACCCCAATGTATGAGCAAGTCAAGAGTAACGGCTGGTTAAAAGTTACCGACTTTGACAAATACGATACTGCTGGTCCAACTTTTGAGACCCCAACGATGAGCATGGCAAAGCTTGCTGAAATCCGCTACAAAGCATACCAGCAGTTTTACCTGCGTCCCCGCTACGTTCTAAAGATGATGCGAAGAGGCGGAACATACGGCCGATCTGCAGTGAAGACTTCGGCAGCCTACGCGCTTCGAGCGATGCACATAAAACTTTCATAACCACCCTATATTTTATGATCAAGAGCTTCGAATTCGAACAGTCTCAAAGTAGTGTATTGACGCCACAACAATTTTCTTTTGAGATATTGGGGATGCGAAAAGACCAACGCAGCTAGAATTGAACAAAAGAATGATAGTCAAGACTTGATTTAATGAATTCTTGTCTGTTCTATGGATGAGCTTTTGGCTTTTAGCCTGCGTGATGGAATTTTCACCAGCCCAATTTTTCTTAGAAGGGCAAGGACCGCCAAAACTATGACAATTAAGCTGAGGGATTCAGTAATAGATGTGAAGTTAATGCCAATTGAGAATAATCCGAGGAATAGGCCTGAAATTCCTACTATACTGAAGCTTAATGCAACCGAAAGGACAGCTTTTTCGGCTATGTCGAGTTTTCCCTCTTGAAAGAGAAAGTTTACAAGGCAATAGCCTGGTACGACTGCAATGAATACATAGGCAAGAACTGCCCTTAGAAATGAAAAAACTGAGTCACTTGGGATAAAAAAAACGCAAAGCAACGTTACAACTGTGTAGAGGATGACAGTTCCAAACCACTTACGTGGATTCACCGTTTTCTATTCCTACAAAATCTAAAAAAATGAAAAGGGGGAATTTACATGAACAGCTTGAAGATCGGGTGATCTTCGCTTAGCGGTCGGGTTTCAAGATCTGCTGCTGCTGACGCGATGTAGGTGTCTACGACTGCAATTGCCGGGAATATCCACTCAGCTTTTTCCGCAGGGCCAACCATTAGCCAGTTTGCTCCCATCGTTTGCATGATGGCGTTGGTTGCGGTCATGCATCCTTGGCGGAACTCTTTGGCAACGTGAGCTTTTACCCAGCCCATGGTGGTTACAGTGTTTCCGCTTCCTAAGCCGACGGGGTGACCATACTTCTCTTTCATTATGGGTATGGTTCTTACAGCAGTCCCCATGTCTGGAGCGAATGCAGGAATGGCGCAGTCAATTAGAGGTTTGGTGATTCCACCTTTCTCTGCTAGTTCCAGTGCTTCTGCGATAACGGTCATTTTTCCTTCTAAGCTGTTGTCTTTCGGGTTATCAGCCAGGACAATGGACATTTTGATGCCGCTTTCCTTTAGTTTTACCAGTTCAGCATCGGTCACGCCCTTGTAGACTGAGTTGTAAAAGCATCGGTCAGAAAGGCCCATTTTCTTAGCCATATCCGAAGCGGCCATTCGCGTTTTTGGACTCATTGCGTCAAGCATGATTGGTGCATCAGTATGTTTCGCGACAAAGTCAATATATTTAGAGAAGGCTTCTTCGGTCGTTCCCACGACATCTAATCCGAATGAGACGCCCGTCATATCTTTTTGAGTGTCCATCATGTTGATTATGCGTTCTGCTTCTTTAGCGTCAAAAGTACCCTTATTTGCGTCCTGAACCATTTTCTGGCCTAGCCAGAAGATTGAGCCGATTACGAAAGTTGGCAGCTCTCCGGGTTGACCACCGACTTTCACTTTAGCGATATCGTAAACTTTCTGTTCAGTCTTAAATTTCTGCATTGTGCTCGCGTCCGACTTAGATTTTATTTAGCGATTGCTTTCTTTGCGATCTCAGGAGCTTCTTCCTTGTTCTTGCCATAGAGTGCACCGATTGCCTCAGCGTCTTCTTTCTTAACTGCAGCGCCGCCCATGATGATTTTGACGTTTAGACCAGCTGCCTTGAGTGCTTCCACTAATTTTGGCAGTTGGTTTTTTGCTGGAACTGTGTTTACGGAGAGTGCCAGCAGGGTTGCGTTGTTTTCTTTAATCTTTTGGATGAAGACGTCAATTGGTGCGCTTTTACCTGCATCGATTGTCTTGAATCCTGCTCTTTTAAGAGATTTGCGAACTGCTTCTTTTGCGGTGTCATGCATGTCTGGTTCAATGTTGCCGATAACAACTGTTGCAATTGGATTGGTTGGTTCTGGAGGTTCCTTTTCCATCATAGATTTAAGCCATGACATTTTCAAACACACCTGTTTTGGTTTTTTAGGTTGGTTTTACTGTCGGGTTTTATATTGGAATAGATATTTAAACTTTGACATCACTAACATTTGCTTTAAAGAGTAGTAGCCCGATGCCAAAGGAGAGCATTTAATGTCCAAAACCCCTCGAAATTACTTGTTTCTGACTCTCATCTTGGCTTTTTCCTTTATTTATCGAGTAGCCTTGACGCTGAGAGAGACTTTTCCTCCTGGCGCCGACATTGGGCTTCACAACAGCATCATTCATTCGATTATACAGCCGGGAAACACCAATTTTCTCTACAATTATTATCACATGGGCGGAGGTACATCAGTAACTTTTCCTGGGTATCATATTTTTTCCTCTTACATAATTTTGTTTACCGGATTGAATGATTATGTGGCACAAGCTATCGTTGTTTCAATGTTTTCGTCGATGATAGTTCTGGTTGCATTTTTGTTAACGCGCAAAGTCTGGAATGCTTCAGCAGCTATTATTGTTGCTTTTCTAGTTGCCGTTTCACGTTTTGACATTGAGATGATCATGTGGGGTGGCTACCCAAATGTTGTAACCTTAATGCTTATTCCTTTAGCCTTCTACCTATTCCTAGAAAAAGACAAGTTGTCTTTAGCGCCCTTTATTGTTGTTACGTCACTTGTGTCTGGGGCTATTTTTTTAACCCACTCGTTGAGCGCCGTTCTTTTCATAGCTATAACGTTTGCTACACTATTTTTGATAACAATCTTTGCCGGTAAAATGGGCGAAAGCAGAATCAACTATTTCGTTTGGATTGTACCTCTTGTTTTGGGCGCTCTTGCAATATCGCCTTTTCTGTTTCAGGTTGCTCCAGCCTATTTGGGTTCTGACGCGGCAGCCTTCACAGGCGGAGTCGCAGACATAAGGCTCGCATTGTTGGCAACAAAGATTCTTCCTCTAGAAATTGTGGTACCTCTCTTCGTCTTTGCCTTTCTCTATTTCTTGTTTTCAAAATATTATCAAAGGAAATTTCTGACCGTCCCGACACTTCTCATAGTTTTATGGTGGCTAGTTCCCACTGTCTTGACACAGGGGTACTTGGTTGGATTTTATACGGACTTCGAACGATTTCTCTACTTCGTCATTTTGCCCATAATAATGCTTATTGGTCTAGGTCTCCATCACAGCGCGCGGTTCTTTTCCCAAGCGATTGATTTTTTGATGGGTGCAGTTCGGGACTTGCCTCAATTCAGAACAAAAACCAGCTCGATAACACTCAAGATCGACCGGTGGGTTACACAAAAGAACACGGTGCAAATCTTTGCTCTAGTTTTTGTGCTTTTCGCGTTTTTGGCAGTTCCTATTTTTGTTGCGCCATCACAAGGCATTGCGGTTCAAAGCTTTTACCAACTTATGAACAAACCCGAGTACGAGGCGATCCAATGGGCTGAGAGGAACACCCCAACAAACGCCGTTTTCCTAACTGATGCACAGTATGGCTGGTGGTTTTCGGGCTTTGCACAAAGACCTACGATAAGTGCAGTAGAACCACAATATCTAACTAACGCACGTGAGTTTGAACCCGCCAGAGTTGCTAGATACATGCTGGACACAGACTATTTGGTAGATAATGGACTTATACAGTTAAGAGAAGATGGAGGATATATCGAAAGACACAATCCGGAGTTTCTGTTGCGGCTAAACAATTCAAAATTTTATTCGTACTATCCTTATCCATTTCTAAACTTCGACAACGGCAAAACATATGTTGAATACAGCTGGGGGGACGTACCCCAAACAGATAATACAACATATCTTTCTCAGATTCCAGTTTCTGAAATGTACCTCGAAAACCTCGCCGACACAGTGAATATTTTCGTGACAAGACAAAACCAGTTTTTCAATTTTACTCAAAAACTAACCATCTATCAAGGTGTTAGATTCATTAATGTTACAGAAATATTAACGAGCAATGATCCGACGTTGATGTTTAACAAGGTTGACTTCTTTATTCCGACCAAAGGAGTTTCTGTAAAGAACCAGACAGGATCCATTGTTGGCCAATTTGACAATTTTATGAACGCCGCGGGCGAGATTATATTTTATGAGCCTAAACCGATTGTAAACGAATTAAATTTGAACGGCTACATTGTACTGGATTACCAATTATATACAAAGTCCGAAGCAAGAATTTCTTATTCGGTTGGCGTCTATGAGTATGATCCAGGTAATTTGACTGCTCTATCCTCAGCCGACCAGTGGAATAAATTCTACACCGAGACGCTGATTAACAATACTGATGCAATGACAAAGTTACCAGGTTTGTCCATGGATGTTTTTGATTACACCGTAGCTTTGCGTGAACAACATGTTTCTTATGTTGTCGTTCGTGATTCTGAACAGATTCCAAGATTCTCCAGAGACCCTCTTTTTAGCCTCGTCTTTATTAACCATAATGTAGCCATATTTCGAGTGCATGGGGACACGTAGCTTAGGAGATTCTTGTATCTTGGCCGGCTTCGCCAAAAACGCTAAAAATTTAGAAGCAGCATTCTTAGTTGCGTTCTCCATTCTTATTTTTGCGTTGTTCTTCTTTTTCATCGGTGCTAATGGTTTGGTTTTGGGGAATGATTCTGCGGTTCATTTGGAGACAGCTAAGTATCTTTTGTCCACTGGAAGCTTGCCTCGGAGTGATATTTTGTGGTTGCCACCTCTCTATCACCTTGTGCTTGCCACTTTCATCTCACTAACAGGAGCTGCAACCGCGGGTCAGCAACTTGTTTTGATTAAAGCAGTAACTGCCCTCATGGATTGGATGTTAATCTTCTCTGTCTACATACTCGCTGCAAAATTCTTCAGCAAAAAAACAGGGATCATTGCCGCATCATTACTGCTACTCTCCTTCCCGCTGTACGAACTCAATTCTTGGGGCGGCTACACAAGCATTCTTAGTTTGACTTTCATGGCTCTTCTTTTTGTTTACTTAGCCTTACCGATGAAGAGCGCTGGAAATGCCCTTGTCGCGTTTATTCTGGCTTTTTCAGTCGTTCTGACACATCAACTTGCAGCCTTTCTTTTGGTGTTCATTCTTCCGCCTTTCATCATAGTTGTTCTTGTTAAATCGAGGGGTCACTACCCAAAAGCATTGATAGCTGCAATAGTGGGTGGAGGTATCGCTTTTGGTCTATATTATCTCCGCCCCATGTTGCCTTACATAGGGGGTTTGATTTCCATTGTATTTTTCCACGTTGAAAGCATGGTTTATCAAGTGTCCTCAGTTAGTAGCCGTTCTTTCATGATGTACTTTGGTTTTATCATTTTCTTTGCATTCGCGGGCATTGGTTTGGCTTTCTTTGAACTAAAGAAACGGGGATCTCTCAGCTTATATCTCCTCTTAGTTTTAGCCTTTGCAGTGCCTTTGTTTTTTTCCCAATCATACTTGATAGGTTTCTATTTGCCCTTCCAATGGTTTGTATACTATTTACTCCCTGCTTTGGCGGTTCTGGCAGCGGTTACTTTTGTTTTCGTAATTGATTTGGCCCTTCGCTCTTTCTCTAGCAACAGGCAAGGATGGAAACGCGTCTCCTTAAAAGTAATTTCTATCAGTATTGTAATTTTATTAGCTTCGTCAATGCTGCTCCATTTCCAGACTTTAGGTGCCAAGCTGGTTGAAGATACCTCATTCTACTCCACGTCTAACACAAGCGCGTACCAAGCAGGAACCTGGCTTCGTCAAAATAACGTAGATCCCTCTTTCAACGTTTCAGTTTCAAAAAATCCTGGTCATTGGTTCTGGGTCTATTCAGGTTTAAACGTAATTGCAGAGACTGACCCCATTGTTGAATGGAATTCTAAAGCCGAGTGCGTATTGGACTTGTCTTACGAGCTTCAACACCCCTTAACGATGACAAGAGTGTACGAAGCAAAAAGCAATGTTTCGGATGAAAACTATGTTTCGATAAACGATGTTTGGAAGCGTGCAACCTTCTTCCGTGAAGACTTGGACTTTTTCTCTTATCGCGATCAAAATGACTTATTGCAAACGTTCAAGCTTTCCGACTTGAACAGAACTATCTCCATGGACGAAGCTAATTATCCCAAGAAAATCAATATAACATATTTGAGTCAAGATTTCAAGCTTTCTGAATACATCGAAATGGAAAATTATACTTATCCCTTGAATTTCACTTGGCAATTGTCACCTTTGGAAGGTGACTTAAGTCATCCAACTCTGTATTTGAACGAATATTTTGACCCGCAATTGTCATTTAGCCAAGCTAAAGTTCCTGGTCTATTGAACTGGCAAAATCCCTCAAGTAATCCTTCGTTTCAGAGAGATTGGCAATTGGTCTGCCACCGATTTTACCGACGAGACCTTTACAGTTGACAACAGCACAATAGATATTATCGATACACAAAATCAAGCTGGGTTCGCGTTGAAGTTTCGCGAATTGCCAGAATACGGGAACGTAGGGTCACTTTGGAGCGGGAAAATTGATGCGGTTAGATGGCAATACGGCTTTTTCAAGATTAGAGTTGGCTTCACAGTCTCAGTATCCTATCAAATGCTTGCTTTTTCGATGTCGAGCTATCCTCAACTAAAGGAATTAAAAGAAATTGACACACTTTTTGACTCAAAAAACGCAGACCCATTTAATGTGCAATGTAGGAACTTTGCTGATGTTATAAGGGACAATTACGTTGGGTACGCAGTCTATGACGTGAACAGGTTCGACAAAAAAATCTTGAGTTCGAAGTGGATGCAACTCGTTTACTCCAATGACAAGTACCTCATTCTGAAAATAAACAGCAACCATCCTTACGTATACATTTTGGAACCAAAAAATTCGAGCGAATAATTGTCTTTATCTCTGGAATATTTTTCTTGAATATCACTCGAGCGGACTGGCGAATTTAGGATTTATTTAGATCTATCTAGAATCAAAAGCTAAGCCGAAGGTTGGATGATTTACCTAGGTCCGATCGTTATTCACTTCGAAACAGTAAATCATAAAAGCTCGCAGCTTCAACTTGTGAACGGCGCAGGATCAGGAGTTTAGTTTATGCCTACTCGCGGTCTTTATGTTGGACGATTTCAACCTTTCCAGTTAGGTCACCTTGAAGCCATCAAGAGAATTCTTGAGGAAGTCGAAGAACTAGTCGTTGTAATTGGTAGCGCTCAATATAGCCACAATCATGCAAACCCCTTCACTGCAGGTGAGCGGTTGGTTATGATCCGAAATGCCTTGGAAGAGGCTAAAATCGACTTCGCCAGGGTTTGGGTCGTTCCTGTTCCTGATGTGCATCTTCATATGATGTGGGTCTCGGCTGTGGAAGGTTACACACCCCACTTCGAAATCGTTTACTCTAATGAACCTTTAACGAAGCGACTTTTCTCGGAATCAGGATACAAAGTGAAAAGTATACCTTTCTATGAGCGACAATTCTATTCTTCAACTATGGTCCGCGAGAAAATGCTCATCGACGAAAGCTGGAAAACGCTAGTTCCAAAAAGTGTATCAGACTTTATTTCAGAAATAGACGGTGTTAATAGACTTCGAGATCTTAGCCGAACAGACAAAATGTGAGTCTTGCTAGAACCCGGCTTTAATTAGATCTTTTGGCTTCATTATTTCTCTAAGAAGCACAGTGGCGTAAGCTCCACGAAGTAGGGTAAACTCCAAACATGCTTCCGACAGTTCTATCTTGCCATTATCTTGAAAGACTTGATTGGTTAAAGTTTTTGATTGGACAAACCGCGGCTCGCAATTCCCCTTTGCCGGAGACTTCGGGCATGATCGAAACTCTGAATTCTTGTGCTTCAACTTGTTCCTCCTCCAAAATCCGTGCCTCTATTTCGCCCATTACACCTTTAGATAGCCTCTGCTTTGTTCCAAAAAGGGGTAAGGCTACCCGTCAACTTCCCTGATTTTATGGACTCATTTGCTTCAGCAACATTTCTAGAATCCACAATTTTACTCGAACGAATAAGTGGCAGTCCGGACCGTTCAACATTTACCACATAATCTCCAACTTCTGCTTTACACAGGGAAAAACCGTTCTTAATTCTTGAACTTAAAAAGCGGTTAAACAGAAACGACTGCCACGCTTGGACAAACAGCATCCGCAGCTTTAGAGGAAGTCTCCTAAAGGCTCCTGAAAAATCTCCAGGATTATCAACAAGATATCCCAGCATCATCCTTTCAAAACGCAGTTGAACTGGAAAATTCTGCAATGCTTGCTTGAAGTCTTGAGTGGCTTGCAGCTCCTCTCGAGCTTTCATAGATCCTGGATGCTCGTATATGCTGGGTTTGGAAAGAAGAAGCATTGCAGCTTCTTGCATATTTCCCTGAACCAAAGATTTTCCAACAAGATGTGTTATTGCTCGAGTGGTGCCGAAGCGTTGGTGACCGTAAAAATTTGGGATTCCCCCATTTGCATTTAGTTCGGAAGCAACAGTTTTGATTCTTTCTTCAGTCTTTTCCTTTGGGCAATTAATGCCCTTAATTCCAACTCTAAAGCTGTTGCCTAACAGATAAAACGAGCAGAGGGGCTCATGGAAGTAGCCGATGGGTCGAATTTCGATATCTCTAAGGTTGACTTTTGCAGCCTCTTCTAGTGAAATACCTTCGATTGTTACATGTTGTCCGGTGACGGCTTTGGCGTCTTTAATTCCGGCAATCTGAATGCGTGGTTGAGCAATATCCAGCTGTTGCGCCAAATTCTTCAGAGCGATGAAGGTGTCCCAGTTACGTTTAATTAAAATACACAGCAAAAACCTCTGCTTCGTCAGCTTAGCGCCTAAAGCAGGCTTTGTCTCAATTTTTTCAATCGTTGCCTTGGAGCCATCAATCAAAACCTCTTCAACAACGAAATCTTCAACTGAACTTCTAATTGCTCCACCAATTCCAGGCGTTTGAGTGAAATAAGTCTCGATGCCAATTTGCTGGTCGATTTCAGGAACCGACACTTAAGTTCGCCTTCTTCTAGAGCAATGGAAGCTTGCCGGTCAGTCTGTCAATTTTCTCAGCCGGTGCAGGACCAATTCCTAGACATGTGACCGTGCCAGCAGGAATCTCCGTTAATCCAGCATCAATTATTAATGAGTGTGGCAAACCCAAATCTTCAGCGTCATCATTCAATCTTCCTAGCTCCTTCTCTGAAGGTACCTTTACTGCAATTTTACGTTGTCCTTCATTTAGCCACGCTTCCCACCATTTCTTGTTGTGAATGTAAGCATCTTGCGCTGCTGAAACGGCTGCGTGACCAGCTTGCGCTGCAATCTTTCCTTTGCTTAGTTGTAAATCTTTGCGGAAAACCAGGACTTGTTTGTACTCAAATTGGCTCATTATTGGTTGCTCCAGTCGCTACAATGTAGTTTATCAACGTTTTAAGCGTTCAGGAAAGATACAATCCAATCAAATAGGCCAAAGCTGCGTACGCGGCAGGCTTTCCAAGCATACTCAGCAATGTTCGGCCTTGAAAATCAATTTCTTCAACGTTCTGCAAGGCGTTGTCCAACCCAAATTTATTGGCGAATTTCACAGCGCTGTCTATCTTATTATCGGAAAAAGTGTTAAGGGTGTGCCTTGCTTTGAGCATTACATTTATATCAAAACCCATCATGTCCCTGAATCGTTTCTGATATGGCTTCAAAGCATTCGCAGACAAGTTATCCTCTTTTAATGCTTTGCTGGCGACTTCTGCGGCAATTATTGCACAAGTGACACTGAAGACAACCCCTCCACCAGTTGTTGGCTTCACTTGCGATGCACAGTCGCCTACCGCTAGAAACCCATTTGTGTAGACTTTCGGGATTGCTCCACCCAAAGTTATTGCGTGAAATGCATGCTGTGTAACTTTTGCGTACTTCAGCTGTTTTGAAGCAATTGGGTGCTTGCGCATAAACTCATCTAAAAAGGTTTTCGGATTCCCATTCTGAGTGGCGAGTCCTATTTTGGCTGTTCCATTTAATCGCGGAATAAGCCAAGCGTAAAAGCCAGGGGCGTAATCTCTTCCCAAATAGACTTCCACAGCGTGATCATCGACTTCTTTTACGTTTTCCACTTCAGCTTCTACGGCGAGAACAAGATCGTTGCCTCTTAGCGGTTGCAACCCTGCCTGTTTAACAAGAGTTGACGAAATTCCTTCTCCATCCACAACGAGTCTGGAAGGAACCTGTGTTATTTCGGAATTTGATTGTTTAGCCTTAACACCTTTAACGAAGCTATTCTCAATCAGTAGCCCTTGAACCCTCGTGTTTAGTTGAAATTTTGCACCAGCCTTTTTTGCTTTTTCAGATAGATATTGGTCAAACAATACGCGGTTGACCGCACAAGTGACTGGTTTAGACAGATTGAGCCTGAACTTGGAGCCGTTTGGTGAATAGAAATTGGCAGCTGAAAAAGTGTTTTCAACAATGCCTTCAGGAAGCGGGTACAATCCCAAATTGCTTAGACCCTTTATGCTAAGGTGCCCCGCGCAATGAGCTGGTCGCCCTATTTCCGAATGTTCTTCAAAAACAGTAACTTCAAATCCGCGTTTAGCAAGTTCAAAAGCAGAATAGGAACCGGCAGGTCCGCCCCCGACTACGACGGCATCCTGCACGTTTTTCACCGAATTTGTAAGATCTCACTTAATAAGTTCAATGCGTTTCTTTCCGCGTGACAAAGATGTGGTTCGGATTTTTCCGGCGACTTCAAGTCTTAGCAGTAATTCAACGAAGTCTTTATACCCTAAGTCATCATATTCGCTCTGCATCGCGTTAAATAAGTCGTTTTCTGGCATGTCGCCTTTCTTCTTCAGTGTTTCTAAGAGAATATAGTAGGCTGGGCGTGTTTTCCATATTTTAGTTGGTAATGGCGTTTGTTTTTCCTCCCTAAGCTATTGGTGTTGATGGCTTTTGTACTTGACGGACTTGTTGCATGAAACTCTTATACCATTTTTCCATGTCAGGAGTCACTGATGGACCTACTTCTTTAAGGGCATCTTGGAAATCCTTCATGGTAACTTCAGCGGCATTAATGTCTCTACGCAAGGCATGCATTGCGGCTTCTCTGCATATATTTTCGAGGTCTGCACCTGAATAGTACTTAGTTTGCATGGCTATTTGGTTCAAATCAACGTCTTTGTTCAACGGCATCCCTGTTGTGTAAAGCTTCAGTATCATCAGTCTGCTCTTATCATCAGGCTCTGGGACGTAGATTAGTCGGTCGAATCTTCCTGGTCTGAGGACTGCTGGATCAATTAGGTTTGGTCTGTTTGTTGCCGCAATTACTGTTATGTCTTGGAGGCTCAAGATGCCGTCCATTTCTGTCAGGAGTTGGCTTATTACGCGTTCTGAAACTCCGCTGTCACCTGAACCTTGCCCTCGCATAGGTGTGAGCGAATCCATTTCGTCGAAGAATATCACTGCAGGTGCTGCCATTCGGGCTTTTCGAAAGACTTCTCGTATCGCTTTTTCAGATTCTCCAACCCATTTGCTGAATACTTCGGGACCCTTTATGGAGATGAAGTTTGCTTCGCTTTCAGTTGCGACTGCTCGGGCTAACAGTGTTTTGCCGCACCCTGGGGGACCATACAATAGTATACCTTTTGGTGGCTTTATGTGTAGACGTGAAAAGATTTCTGGTTGTTTCATGGGCCATTCCACTGCTTCTATAAGGTGCTGTTTTACGCTGTCTAAGCCGCCGATGTCGCTCCAGTGGACTGTGGCTACTTCGATGTATACTTCGCGCATGGCTGTTGGGGTGACTTCTTTGTAAGCGTTTATGAAATCTTCCATAGTAACTTCCATTTTTTCCAGGACTGCGGGTGGGATACGTTCTTCTTCAAGGTTAATTTGTGGCAGATACCTTCGTAAGGCTTTCATTGCGGTTTCTCTGCCTAAAGCAGACAAGTCGGCACCTGTGTAGCCGTGGGTCATGTCGGCTAGCTTCTTGAGGTCGACATTCTCAGATAGTGGCATGCCTCGGGTGTGGATCTGGATTACTTCGTATCGGCCCTTCTTGTCTGGGACACCGATTTCGATTTCACGATCAAATCTACCTGGTCTGCGAAGAGCTTGGTCCAGTGCGCCTGGTCTGTTTGTTGCACCGATAACAATAACGTTTCCCCTGCCTGATAGACCATCCATTAGTGCGAGGAGTTGTGCAACTACGCGTCTTTCGACTTCGCCTGTAACCTCTTCCCGTTTTGGAGCTATGGCGTCTAATTCATCTATGAATATTATGCTTGGCGCGTTCTGTTGCGCTTGTTGGAAAATCTCTCGTAGTCGTGCTTCTGATTCTCCATAGAATTTGCTCATAATTTCCGGGCCGTTAATAGAATAGAAATTTGCCTCTGATTCATTAGCGACAGCTCTGGCTAGTAGAGTTTTGCCGCATCCCGGTGGACCGTGTAATAATACTCCTTTTGGAGGTTCAATTCCGAGACGTTGGAACAATTCTGGATGTCTAAGCGGGAGTTCAACCATCTCGCGGACGCGTAGAATTTCTTCTTGTAAACCGCCTATGTCCTCATAAGTTGTTCTTGGCATGCCTTTTGCTTCTTGGGCAGGTTCATTCAGGATAGTAAGTTTTGACTCTGCTGTGACTTTGACTATCCCGTGAGGACGAGTCTTGGACACCGTGAACGGTATCGCGTGGCCGAGCATCATGACGAGCGTTGTGTCGCCTTCTACGAGCGTACGTTCCATAAGTCGGTTCTTTACGAAGTTTGTAAAATCTTCATCAACATTTAATCTCATGTCAACCGGGGCTAAAGTAATGCTCATGGCAGTTTTTACTTTAGCTGGACGAACAACAACGTATTCATTTATAGCGACCCCAGCATTTTTGCGTGTAAAGCCATCAATTCGGATGATGTCGCGATTTTGGTCTTCGCTGTATGCTGGCCATGCAATGGCTGAAGTCGTTCGCTTAGCAACGATTTCTATAACATCACCAGCGCTTATGCCTAGTTTTTGCATGGTTCTTTGATCTATTCGAGCAATGCCTCTTCCAACATCGCGTTGGCGAGCATCTCCTGCGCGTAGTTGAACTTCGTGAACTTCGCTCATCTAAAATCCTTCTTATGATTACACATGGTATCGAGCTGTTGAAAAGATGCTTTTGTAAACTATATAAATGTTTGAGCGCAAAAAGAAAGTACGGTGGCTACCGACTGGTTCGGCGTACCATCATTGTTTGTACTTGGCTTATCCCCTTTATCTCTCCGAGCTTAGTCTCCAACTCGTCAACAACACCTGACTGGTCTTCAGGGAATTTCATTTGTACCAAAAGCGCTACTAATCCAAAGGCCACGGGCTCTTCCCCATAACCAGTGACTTCCACGAATTTTGGCAAACGCGTTTCAATTTCTTTTTTCATAGATCCAAAGTCTTTAACGATATCTTCGGGAAAGACTTTGTAAGTTACAATAACACTGCCCATTAGAAACCCTCGAATAAATTATGGTCCGGAAAAGCCGCATTGAGGGCATTTATATGGGCGACCAAACTTGCGACATTTGCCGTCACGTTTTATCTGGATCTCGCCGCAGTTGGGGCAAGGGAACTTTGTGGCTTCGGATCCAGGTGCTATTGGTTTTCCGCAGCTTGTACATGTAACCAACGATAAGGAGGCTGATCTTTCTGCCATGATGCTCAACTCTATAACGCGTTTCTTAAACGCAAGACTCCTTTATATCTTATGTGCCTTCTTTAGCAAATTTATTAAACCCGATTCCAGCCTTTAGTCTAACCGTGATCAGAGCTTGGGCGTCAACCTGAGAGACATCGTTCCAAAGAAAGTGGTTAAGTTAGAGGACTTGAGCGGCAAATCCGTTGCCATAGACGCTTTTAACGCCATTTATCAGTTTCTATCGATAATTCGCCAACCAGATGGCACGCCATTGCAGGATAGCTCGGGAAAGGTTACGAGCCACCTCAGTGGCTTGCTCTACCGCACAAGCAATCTTGTGGAAATGGGGATTAAACCAATTTACGTTTTTGACGGTGCACCTCCTGTTTTTAAACGAGAGGAAATTGAACGGCGCAAGCAAATAAAAGTGGAAGCAGCCGTGCACTATGACAAAGCTGTGGCCAAGGGCGATACTGCCAAGATGCGGATGTTTGCCCAGGCTACCACAAGCATGAAGAACTACATGAAGGAGGACAGCCAGAAGTTGCTGGAGTTAATGGGGTTGCCATGGATTCGAGCACCGAGCGAAGGAGAAGCACAAGCTGCCCACATGACCCGCAAAGGCGAAACTGATTACTGTGCCAGCCAAGACTATGACAGTTTATTGTTCGGTGCGCCTTTGCTTCTTCGAAATGTGACCATCTCGGGTAGGCGCAAGCTACCAAGCAAGAATATTTACGTGGATATTGTGCCAGAAGTAATTTCTCTCAAAGATGTTCTCAAAGAATGTGGAATAACCTACGAACAGCTCATCGATGTAGGAATTCTGATCGGCACCGACTTTAATCCGGATGGAATCAAGGGCTTGGGACCTAAAACGGCTCTGAAACTCATCAAACAACACGGCACATTGGGGAACACTTTGCCCCACATCAAAAATGCTGAGTTTCCTCATCCGCCAACAGAAATCCGCGAAATATTTCTCCACCCAGACATTACTGACAACTATAAGTTAGAATTCAGGGAACCTGATGTGGAAGGTGTCGTCGATTTTTTAGTCCGAGAAAAAGAGTTCTCAGAAGATCGCGTTCGAAAGGCACTGGAAAAAATGCAAGCAGGCACGGTCAAACAGAAAGGGAAGACTACTCTCGAGAAATGGTTCGGTTAACCCTTCAAGTCATTAAAAAAGCTTTGCTTCTATTCTCCAGCTAAAGAAACAAATGTTACGCTGCCAAGATTCTCTTCTTTGATTCGTCCATCTGATTGTTTGGTAAGTTTCATTAGGTTTTGAAAAAACGAAGGGCTTCCTACAGGAATAACTATTATGCCGTTGCTTTTTAATTGGTCAATTAGAGGCTTTGGTACTTTTGGGGCCGATGCTGTCACTAATGTTCGATCGAATGGAGCCTTTTCTAGATAACCTTTGGACCCATCTCCGCTTATTGTGGTGATTCGGTCTCCGTAGCCAGCGTTCATTATGTTTTTCCTTGCGGTTTCAGCCAAGTTTTTAAGAAATTCAATGCTGTATACGTGTCCCCATTCGCTTCGGGGCGATTCTTTGGGCGCTACTATTTCAGCAATTGTGGCCGCGTGCCATCCTGAACCTGTGCCTATTTCAAGCACTTTATGTCCGACCTCGAGTTGTAGGGCTTCATTCATCGCCGATACAATGTGTGGAGCTGATATTGTTTGGGCACATCCTATTGGAAGTGGCGTATCATTTGATGTGTAGCTTCGCATGTCTGAGGGAAGAAACTTCGTTCGGGGAACAGCTCGCATTGCCTTTATTACCTTTGGTGTTCGCAGAATGTCCTGTCTTATGAGGCTGTCAATTAGCTTTCCCCAGTCAGCCTTCTCCAATTGAAGCACCGCTTCATAATGTGAGTTGTTGCTTTTTTAAAGTATGGGCTCGAGAAGATTAAAGAATTAGAATTGGGAAACGCGAGAGGAGCAACTATTTTACTGTAACTGATTTTGCAAGGTTCCTTGGAGTATCCGGATTGATGCCTTTCTCAACTGCTATGTAGTAGGCTAAGAGCTGTAGCGGAATAATTAGTGGAATCGGTGATAAGACTTCGGGGATGCCTTTCGGGACTTCAACGTAATCGTCGGACAAGGCTTTGATTTCTTCGTCTCCTTTTTCTATTATCGAGATGATGCATGCTCCACGTGCTTTCATTTCCATAATGTTGCCGATTAGAGTTTTGTGTTGAGCTCCGTCTCTTGCACATATGAATACAACTGGGAAACCTGGTTCTATGAGGCTGATTGGACCGTGTTTGCTTTCTCCTGCTGGGAATGCAATTGAAGGGACATAAGCTATTTCCATGAGTTTGAGTCTCCCTTCGTATGCTGTGGCGGTGTTTATGCCTCTTCCGAGGAAGAAAAAGATTTTTGCGTCCTTGTATTTCTTCGCTAATTGTTTAATTTTGTCTTCTTGTGTTATGATGATTTCTTCCACTGTGGCTGGCAACACTTCGAGTTTTTCAGCGAGGCAATCCATTTCATCTTGGGAGACTTTGCCTCTTTTGGTAGAGAGTCGAAGGGCTAATTGGGCCATTACTGAGAGTTGCGAGGTGAAAGTTTTGGTTGCTGCAACGCCAATTTCTGGTCCCGACTGTTGCCCGATGTAGACTCGTGAAACTCTTGTTAGAGTTGAGCCAACTGTGTTCGTGAGCCCTAAAATTGTTGCTGCACGCTGCTGTGAGCAGGTAACTGCTCCTAGAGTGTCTGCGGTTTCGCCTGATTGGCTCACTGCCAAAATGGTGCTGTCTATGTTCACCGATTTGCCATGTTGCTCAACAAACTCCGACGCATAAACCGGGTATGTTGGCAAAAATGCGAGTTTGGAAAACATGTAAGAGGCAGCGAGGCAGGCGTGATAAGATGTTCCACATGCAACCAAATATACTTCGGTGGCGCGGTCTAGGAAAGTTGAAATCAGGTCAAGATAGTGTTCTTGTGCTCTAAGGGTGTTTCTAAGGGTTGCTGGTTGTTCATGTATTTCTTTTATCATGAAATGTGGGTAACCTTGCTTGACGGCCATTTCAGGTGTCCAATCAATTATTTTTGGTTCCCGTGTAACATCGCTGCCGTCTTTGATTTGTTTAATTTCACAGCTCGTAGGAGTGAGGATGATTAGTTCTCCATCGTTAATCATTATTGCTTTGTTGGTCATCGGCAAGAATGCAGTTATGTCTGATGCACAGTAAGTGGCGTTTTCGCCAATGCCTATAATGAGGGGGCTTTCATTTCGAGCGCATATTATCTTGTCTGGTTCTTTGGAGGAAATTACTGCAAGGGCGAATGATCCTCCGAGTTTTTTGACTGTATCCATAACTGCTTCTGTTAGAGTAAATTTTGGATTTTTCTTGAAAGATTCTTCAATAAGGTGCGGTATAACTTCAGTATCTGTTTTGGACACGAAGGTGTGATCGAGATTTTCAAGCTCCATTTTTAGTTCTGCATAGTTTTCTATGATGCCATTGTGCACAACTACGATTTGTCCAGTGCAGTCAGTGTGCGGGTGGGCGTTTATTTTGAGCGGAGCACCATGTGTTGCCCATCTTGTGTGTCCAATGCCCAAGTTTCCTGGCATGTCGTCCAGGTTGACTATTTTGTGGACTTCGTCTATTTTTCCCTGATCTTTTTTAATGCTGATCTGGCCGTTGTTTATTGTGGCAATGCCTACGGAGTCGTAGCCTCTATATTCAAGTCGTTTTAGCGAAGCGTGAATTACTGGGGCTGCTTTTCCGCTTTTAAGTACGCATCCGAAAATTCCGCACATTTTTAAACCTCGTTATCCCTTTTGGTTTTAGATTTGATTTTATTTAAGATTCTGGAGTGCTAATAAGTATTTTTAAGAGAAACATTTACATCTAAAAAAAGATTTGTAAGGGTTTTATGCTATTTTATTCCACATTTTGTTTGTCTTCTTAACTGCTACAAACTATTTTTTAGTGTTATGCACTTCAGTAACCAAAGCATAGGTTTAGTACCGTGAAAAATTTTTTTATAACAGTCGCTCCATTATGTTTAAGGGAACATAGAATGCATAAGAAATTGCTCCTCGAAGAAGACGGCAACATTCAAAAAGTTAAAGAAATCACAATCATGCAAGACTCACAAGACCTAAAAATGGTTCTGGGCAAACTAAGTTGGAAAATTCTTGCTCTCCTAAATGAAAAAGCAATGTATCCACTGGAAATAGCGCGGACACTGGATATGCACGAACAAAAAATCTACTATCACATCAGAAAACTTGAAAAATCAGGTGCCATAGCACTTGAACGAGAAGAGAAAAAGAAGGGTGCAATAGCCAAGTATTATCGAACAGTTTCTCCAGCTTTTGGCATAGAATTCCCCAAAGGCTATAAGACAATGCAGCGGCCTTCCCTTTTGGGGACAAGTCAGCAAATACATGATTTCTTTAAAGAATTCATTAATGAAACTGGAGCCTTTGAAGGCAAAATTGTTGTAGGCAGCCCAACACCCCACGGACCTTTCAAAACAAGCGCAAGGGACGGGCATTATGCAGCGCATCTCACCTTTTTTTTGGGGCAATTCGCGAAAATGCCAGAGGAGTTCGCAATTAAACTAGATGTTGATGTAAAAGCTGAAAAAGAAGAAAAGAATAATCTCATTTTGGTTGGAGGTCCAGGCACTAATCTTCTTACACAAGAACTGAACGATTATTTGCCAATTCGATTTAGTATGCAATCTTCTGCTCAGGGTTATTTGTTTGGTGGTCTAGTCTCTCAAAAGACTGGGTTTGTCTATACGTCTGATGTGGAAGGCCTTGTAGCAAAGATCCCCAATCCATGGGACAGTACTAAGCATGTTATTGTAATAGCAGGAAACAAGGCAGTTGGAACAAAAGCGTGCGTTTTAGCTTTAACGAATTTTTGGAAAAAGACCCTCAAAGCCTATCATAATGAGGGCGAATTCGCAGCCGTTATCCAGGGATTTGATTTAGACGGTGATGGAAAAGTCGATTCAGTTGAGGTGTCCGAGTAGATGCATGGTGCAAAAGTAAAAGAAGTGATAGAAGGTTTCGGTCATGAAAACGTTCAAGCCACACATCATGCAACGATAGAGTTTACAAAAGACAACGAATTATCATTAAAAGGAGATTGCGTTCTTGTTGTTTGCATTGATAGGAGCCTTGCTGATCTAAGTGACGATTTCAAATCCGCCTTGAAAAGACCCAAATCAAAGCTTACAGTCCTAATCGAAGCAGGTGAAGTTTATGATGAAATTCACGCTATAGGTTCGCCCTATTTGGTTTTCACGCATCGTATGGAGATGGTTCTTCGCAAAAGCGGTTTTGTTTCCGATCGAACGTTAGCTGTTCACGCCGACAAAGCTGCTGAAGACATTTCTCGTGAACTTGTTGAGAAGCTTAAGAATCCGCGCCAAAGGGCAAAAATTACCCTTACAGTTAAGGTTTAGCAAATCAACGCATCGAGGACGGCCTGCCATTCATAAGGTGCCGTAGCACGAACTGGATTCGAGTATTGAAATGTAATTACTTTTCTGTCGTTTCTTTCAACTGCTTCATTAAAGCATTTCTGCATGTCTATTATGGTTTTTGGGAGGCGTATGAAACCGTAAAAGTGAACCACACCTCCAGAGGGTTTAAGGGCTTTGCAGGCAACATCGATGAAATCACTGGCTGTCTCAGGCAAATTCATAATAACCCTGTCGGCAATGCCAAACAGTTTCTCGTTTACAACTTTTCTGGCGTCGCCAACGATCGAATAAACTCGGTTTTCCACACGATTGAGCCGAGTATTTTTTTTAAGCAATAAAACTGCTTCGGAGTTAATGTCTATACCATAAACTCTGGCGTCATTGTTCATTTTGGCAATGAGCACTGCGAAGGGTCCAACTCCAGCGAACAAGTCAACGACAGTTTCACCTTTCTGAACAAGATGCGCAACTCTGTGACGCTCATGGGAAAGTCTCGGGCTAAAATATGCCTTCGCAACGTCAACGTAATAGCTGCAACCATATTCTTTGTAAAGCGTACTTGTTCGGCGTTCTCCAGCAATGAAGTCAAATTCACGCAATCGATAAGTTCCGCTCACTGCACCCGCTTTTGCTAAAACTACTCGAATGTTTTTGTGTGTTTTCAGTATTGTTTCGCCGACCACGTTTTTGTGAGATTCTAGGTCGGAGGGGACTTCGATAATTGCTATGTCCCCTATGACATCAAATGCTCTTGGTAAATTCGCCAGTGGAAGTAGATCCAACTCATCTTTCAGTATTTCGGCGAGTGTTTTTTCGGGGCTTTTTTTCTCAGCAAATACGCGAGTTGCCACCACAAGCTCGGGCACTTGATCTCTCAGAACCTTTAGCTCTTTTGCATCTGGTTCTCGTGTAATGGGTATTTCAAGAGCTTCTGAACCGGTTTTTTGGATTTGAAGAGTTTTGTCTGTTAACCCCAGTTTATTGGTTAATGTGAGAGTTTTTTCGCCGTTTCTTTTCTCCACTCTGAGGCCAATTGATTCTTTGGTCAATTTATGTTTCAGCCAACTTTTCCACTCTGTAAAGATCACCGATTCTATTAATCTTGAAGCTAACGTTGAGCATTTTTTCGGTTAGCCAGATATTTGTCTCTAAATGTTCTGAGATGGTTCTTGTGAGGAAGGCTGAATCTTCCGTTGATAGAGCCATGTATGGGATCAACATATCTGACAAATGTGTGTCTACAGTGGCTCTTGTTTCGATTTCCATAGTTAGTTTTTCTGCTGCCGCTTTGCCTACTGCTTCGGCGGGCTTGTGAAGTTCGCCAATGGCATCTGCACCCAAAATCGCGCCTGTATCAGTCTCTGCCCAAATGGCGATGCTGCTTCCTTTCTGTAATTCGTTTGATGTGTCGTTTATAGTTTGGATACTTGACATATACCCTTCGCGGCAAAGGTAGTCTGAAGAGGCTTTGGTTTGGCGTTCAGCGACTTTTCTGTCTGCTAGCCAAGTGCAGATTGAGATGCCTTTTACGCTTTTCAGTTTGCCAAAACTTTCCAGCCGAAGAGGACGCAACTTCTGAATAGGATGTACAGTCAATGTTGCCTCGCCCATTCCCTTTGGGTAGTAGCCATATTTTTGAACGGTTAGCTCAGTGTTTATGCCCATATTTTTCAGCATCTCTAAGAATACGTTTCGTAAATAAGTTATTGTTGGGGCGTGGGTTGTGTCTGTTCCACCTTTGGTTACATGAAGCTGTAGGGATTCTTTCATAAAAAGGCAAATTGGCAAAGAGGTCATGAGCAACATTGGAATGCTGCCTGCAGTTCCAATTTCCGCTTCAATTCTTCCGCCTCTAATCTTGTGTGGTTTGAACCATAGTTCTCGGCTGCCAAGAGTTGCTCCCTCTAGGCTTGCGTTGCAGAGTTTGGCTGCTGTCAGAACTGCTTCGAGATGCTGAGGCTTCAAGCCGGGTTGGGGTCTGCCCTGTCTAATGTTGGTTATGTGAAGTGTTTCGTGCTTAATTGCGGCTAGGGCTACAGCAAGTCGAAGGATGGTGCCGCTCCCACTTTTTTTGCTTCCATCAATCTCAAACAATTAGGCGCTCTGCTCCAAACGGATTTTTGTTTTAGAGGAAGGTCCAAATAATTAATATGCGCCTTAAGTACTTAGAGCTAAATGGGATGTTCCGGATGAGTGCAGACAAAGAGAAACTCAATCAACTTATGGAGAAAATAGACGAGCTCCTTTCGGTTCTAAGAGATGTTTCAGAAGACCTGAAGACGGTTTCAGCCAGCATGAAATCTCTTGCAGTATCGCAAATTACATCAAAGCCCTCTGCACCAACAGTATTTTCTAAAACTCCAACCCCCACAACCCGCTCAGCATCTTCGCCGAGCCCAGAGATACCTGTCGCTGAGAAGTCACAGAACGTTGAGGATCTTCGTATGATGTTTCCCGAAAACCTTGACAACATGCTGAGCTTCGAAGAGAAAGGCGAATACGTAATAATCAAGCCCAAACAATTCTTGGGGTCGGAGAATTTTGCCAAAATCGCCTCGACGGTTAGGGGAATCGGCGGGGAATACATAAGTGCAGGGCGCGATAGTCATTTTAGAGTATACAAGAAGAAACCTTGAATAGGCGTCACTTCAAGTTTTTTCCCATTTCATACGATTCGTCAAGCACTTGAGACTGGCCTTTTACTTCTGCTTTCTCGTAGGCTTTGGGCAGAATTTTGCCAACTAATTTTATTCCCAAGTATTTGAACGAGCGTTCGAACATTTCAACGGTCAGGTTGCATGCGTCGGGTCCCTCTTCAGATGGAATGATTAGTACGGCTTTTTTTCCGTTTAGTTTCTTTGAAGCGATGTAGGGGCGGAGTCTGTCAATCAGAAGTTTCATTTTTGCGGATGGCCCGTACCAGTATAGTGGTGACCCAAAGACGATTGTGTCTGTGTCTTCTAATTTCTGATAAATTGTTTGCATGCCGTCGCTTAGGAGACATTGGTTGGCTCCATTCTTGCATGCTCTGCAGTCGATACATGGCAAAATCTCTGTATCATATAGATTTAGTTTCTCTACTTGATTGTTGCTGGCGCCTGCACCATATAATAGTGCGCTGACTAACAAGTCTGTGTTGCTTCCTTTACGGGGGCTTCCGACTATTCCCAGAACGTTCATGTTGATTCATCAACTATTGAAATCAGTGTTAGGTTTAATTTATGCCTGCATTTTCAAGTGGAGAATTTAGCCCAACCAACCCATTTGATCAATACTCAATTCTGAAGGTTTTGAATTCTCCTGTGTAATTTTGCCAAGTCACGTCCACGTTAGAGACTTTGGCTCTTGGTGGTCCATGTTTGCAGAAATCGATGAGCATTCTTACAACATCTTCTTCCCCTTCGAAAATGGCTTCAACTTTACCATCTTCCAGATTGCGAGCCCAGCCTTTTACTCCTAAGCTGTCGGCTTCACGCTTTGTCGCTACTCTGAAGAATACGCCTTGAACTTTGCCGCTGACTGTAATATGGGCTCTGGTTTTCACCGTTGTCACGATCTGAATGCCTTTGACAAAAGTAGAAGGCTTAGCGGAGTTAAATTCTTCTAGAAAGAAAAAGGGAGACACTACCATGAGTGTTTGATCTTTTCTCCTACAGTGTGAAGAAAGAGTCTAGCGGACGGAGGTCCCAGCCATTTGAACTTCCCACTAAGTTCCTTAATAACGTTAGAATAATTGTCCGTCTTGTCTAAACTGTCAAGGTATTTTTGGAATGAACCACATTCCTTTTGGATTTCTTTAATAACTCGAGCATTTAGAATGATAGCTTGGATTTTACCTCTGTTGCGTATTATGCCTCCGTCAAGTAAAAGCTTCTCCAAATCCTCATCATTGAAGTGGGCGACTTCGTCTACTGAAAAATTCGCAAACGCTTTCCTGGTTGTTGGCCATTTTTTGTCAATTACGCTCCAGTTTAAACCCGCCTGAAAGATAATTCGGCACATGTTTTCAAAGTAAGCATCATCATTCGTTGGGCGTTTGCCTATGTACCACCACTCTGGTGGCTGCCAACTTTGCTCTTCCATGGGATATCAACTTCTCCGATTACAGTATTGTTTCCATCCCAGACTGCGATACTCTGGCATTACGCCTTCCGAGTTGGCATCTTTTATGGACATGCCTATTGTTCTAGCTTTACCTTCCCAGAGTTTTTCTCTAATTGTCACTATGTTTTACCTCAAAAACGAGTTGATCAAATTGGAATTTAAGGCGATGTGACTGTAACGCCGCTATCACAAAAGACCAAAACTTTCACTTTAAGTGACCTCTCTCCACTGCGTGGGTATGTCGTTCAATCACGGCGGTTAAAAGCAAACTGAGTTGTTCTACAAGTTGGTGGAAAAATCGTGTCCAAGAATGATTTCGGAAAACTAATGGTTTACGCTTCGACCGAAGAATCCCCGAAGCAGCGTCTCTATTCAGTCAAAGCAGCCACCGAAAAAGCAGCTACGCAAATGAATCTCAATTTTGAATTGGTAAGACAAACCAGGGATCAATCGCTAATCTATGTTTACTACGAAAATGGTGAGGATGAACCGATTCCAATTTATTGTGACGAAGGTAAATCAGATGATTCAGCAGAAATCTCTTCAAAAATAAGAAACATGATGTTTGTGCTTTCTTTTCATCCGCGTCACTCGGCACTTAAACAAGTGCGCAGTTCAATTATGAAACTTTCGTGAACTTAATGCCTTGATTTGCCAGCGATACTTCGTAAACTTGGTTGACGTCAAAGTTTATTCCTAAATCGTCGTATTCACTTTCCGTCAAGAATAGTAGAATTTTCGGCATTGCGACTGCTTGTCTTTGTTGGAACATCGGAATCTGTTGCTGCAGCGCCGAAAGGAGATCTTGCACCATTTTTGCTTCATCAGTTTGAGGTCTCATTACGTAATTCGAAAGTTCTCGTTCCTCAGCTAGTTCGATTCTTTTTCCTAAATTACCGTCTAAGTCGCGAGTTGACTCGATTTTGTTAACTCTAACTCTGAACACTTCAAATTCACGCTCGGTTAGCAATAGGCGCATTCCAAAGATTTAACTTTAACTTGCCGGGATATTTTCGATTTTTTTACTTTGTATTTTTCATTAAGAGAAATTTTGGTTCAACAAGGCAGAAACGCAGTTTGGTTCACATGGCTAATTTTATATATTTGCCCCATGTATATCCCCATAACATGTAGAGGGAATCTTGTGAAACTTGTAACTGTATTATTACCTGAAGCGTATTTGGAAGGACTAGATGAACTTGTTAGAGCAAACATGTACCCTAGCCGAAGCTCGGTCATACGATCTGCAGTTCGGGACCTACTAAAAAAAGAGCTTTGGGAAAACAAACGCGGAAGATAAAAAAACAGTCTTATGCTCTAATTTTGAAACTATCCACCTTTTTGTTTTTGCCCAAGTTTCTGCGCTTCTTTCGCGGGGTTCTCCGCCTGAACAATTTCTCGACCAACTATTAGGTAACGAGCTCCGGCTTTCAGCGCAGCTTCAGCGCCACCGCCTTGTGCACCTACTCCCGGAGAGTAAATAGGAACTTCTTCACCAAGGATCTTGTAGATTTCCCTGATTTTATCGGGAACTGTTGCTCCGACCACAACTCCATCTGCGTTCCATTCCAGAGATTTCTTCGCGAATCTGAGATATTGTTTAGTTTCGGCTTTTGTTTCTGAGTCGAGTATGGTTTGTCCGTAACCTTCGACTGCTCCTTTGTGGCTCATGTAAGCGAGCAGAATGACGCCACGTTTTTGTTTAGCGGCAACATCGAATATGGGTTTGAGGCCTTCTTCCCACCCTATGAAAGGATTAGCTATTAACGCATCAAAACCTACTTCATAGTAGTATTCTGCGATGACTTGGTTGGTTGCGCCTATGTCGTTTATCTTTGCGTCCATAATTGCTAACAATCCTTTGTCATGTGCCTTCTCAACAATGCTTCGAACGCCGTTGAAGGTACCTATTGGGAGCGTTAAATGGTGGTTGATTTTCACTGCGCAAACATAAGGGCTGACCTTATCCAACATATTCTGCGCTTTCAGCGGGAGCATGTCGCGTTCTTGCAGATTCTGATATGGAAAATCAAGTGCGAGGACGATGCTAGAATGCTTGGCTTTTGTATTATTTTCCATTTTCTGTTTAAACGACATCTTGTTGCACAGCTTGAGTGTTTGGGTATACGCCTATAACTTTTGCTGTTTTGAAAATTAAGAAATTGTTTTATTATTGTTGGCGACTTTCTTTTGTCTGTTTGAAATGAGCGTAATGATTCTGGGTGAATTCGCGGCTTTGGGTGCGGCTTTTTGCTGGGCAGTGGCGCCGATTCTCTATAGGCAGGCTCTTTTCAACGCGAATCCAGTTTCTGCGAATATTGTGCGTTGTATAACAAACGCTTCTGTGATGCTTCTTTTGCTTGTTGCACTTGGCAAACTTGGAGCTTTAACGAGTCTGCCGCTAACCGCGGTGGCTATAGTAGTTGCGAGTAGTGTCATTGGTTTGGGCGTAGGAGACACATTATACTTGTTTGGTTTGAAGTCTGTTGGTGTTTCGGTTGCTGTACCTTTGGCCGCTACCTATCCGTTGTTTAGTTTGGTTTGGGCGACCTTTCTTTTGGGCGAACCAGTGACTGCTTTGGCTATCGTGGGTGCGGTTTTAATTTTGGTTGGAATTTGGCTCTTGAGTCGCGAGAAAAACGGAAAAACAGCGTTGGTTAAAGGTCGTTTGACCCTAACCGGTGTTGCTGTTTCTTTGGCTACGGCATTCGTGTGGTCAGTGAGCATTACTTTGATGGATGCAGCTGTAACATTGCCTGGGTTGAATTCGCTTGATGCAAATTACGCAATTATCACAACCCGGGTCGCTGCTATGGCCTTGATTTTCATTTTGTTGGCTCCTGTGATTGATCGGAGCCGCGGATTTTTGAAGATGAAGCGCAAAACCATATTGCTTCTCTGTTTTGGTGGTCTTGTTGCGAATGCCGTTGGATGGTTGCTTATGAATTACAGTTTCCAAAATATTTTGGAAGCACAAGCCGTGCCAATAAGTTCGACGACGCCGCTGTTTAGTGCTTTGGCTGGGTTCATTTTGTTTCGTGAGAGGATAACTGTTCGCAGAGTGCTTGGTGCTGTGATTATTGTAGCTGGTGTTGTCTCGATATTTATGGTTTAAGACCTGTTTCTGGTCTTCAAACCAATTTTTCTCATTCGAATAGTAATTGGTTATCGGCTCAATTTTTTATTTGATTCAAGAGTTTTATATGCACTTCAATTATTTTGCCGAGTCCGTAGTCAATATTCTTTGCTTGTTCTTTTAATTGCTAACTCAAACGATTCCGCGAACAGTTTTCTCTCAGTTCCTGTTGGAAGATTATTATTAGAAAGGGTTTTAGCCACTTCGATGACCTCTGCTTTGAATGTTGGATATTTTGGGATTCTCTTTTGCCTTCGTATTTTCTTCTTTTTGACCTGTCCAGATTCCCTTAGGTTATCTTCAATCAGGCTGTGGATACTTCCCATCTTACTCCTATCCCTTGTTTAACAAAGTTTGAAACTTAATGTCTCTTGAGAAGCAAGTATAGTTTAATCTTCTTGAGGTGCAGATACAGTTTTATACCTCCTACGTAGATGAAAAGCCCAACGTTGAAGAGTGAGCATTCATGTCTGCTGTTTCTCCAAGCATAAGGGAAGTTTTGGCTCGAAGAATCGCGGGCGAAATTATTTTTTCTAGCAAGCCAGGGTCGACCATGCGCAGGTGGCGTGAACTTTTTGCAGTTTCCCAAAGTAGCCTTAGTGAGAAAATGCTGTTGAGCTCTTCAGCAGTCATCAGCGATTATGAGAGTGGCAGACGAAAAAGTCCTGGCGCAAAATTCATCCGACGCTTTGTTCTATCCTTGCTGCACATTGATGAAGAGAAAGGCAGCCGTTTTATCCGAGAGTTTGCCAAATTGACGAGTTCGCCAACCATGGCGGTTGTGGATTTGCGTGAGTTTCCGATTCCTGTGCGGGTTGAGTATTTGTGCAAAGCCATCAGCGGCGAGTTGTTGGTTTCAGTTGATAGGTTCGTGAAGGAGGTAAACGGCTACACCGTGGTTGACAGCCGAAAAGCAGTTGAAGCTCTTTCTGGTCTGGAGTACTCACAACTTTTTGGAGCAACAACGGAGCGCGCATTGGTTTTCACTAATGTGGATAGCCCTGCGCTAGGCAATGATGCTAGTTCGCGTTAGTCACCTAAAGCCGCGGGTCGTTGTGTTCCACCGAGTGAAACCTGATGAAGAAGCAATAAAGCTAGCCCAATACGAACAGATTCCATTGATCTATTCCACGTCTCCAAGTCTCGAGCAGCTGGTGAAGTCGCTTAGAAAACTCTACCGGATCGCGTTGAGAATAAAGCTGGGGAGACACGTTAAAACTCCGCCAAAAATAAGCGCTTAAACTCGCGCGTTAAGAGAATTTAGAAGAGCGAGTTCCTCATTTGTTATTCCAACTTTGAGAAATTTAGTGATGCAGTTTTGGAATTGCTTTTCAGTAACTTTTGCAGTTTGCGCAAGCTTATTTTGCTCTTTTAGTCTCTCCGTTCCTTCGATGAAATAATAGGTCGCCTTGGTTTTTCTTCCTCCTTTTAAAGCGTTATACATTCGCTTAAATCTGATGAGCGGCTCGCAGTCATTGCTTTCCATTCCAAACGCAGTTTTGGGGAAAACTCGGCATCCTTTCGGCCTTATGCTGTAAATTGAGCAAGAATTATTCTTGAGAAAGAGGCACTTGTTTTGCGAAACATATTCGTCGTACTTCGCTTCATTTTGTTCCCATGCCTTGACCAACTCCTCATAAAGGTTCTTGAGTCTGGAATGAATCTCGGAAAAATCGTCTATTTTAGCATTGATTTTCCCGGCTGATAAGAAGTCTTCTATGCTGCAACAGTTTCCACACCTGGTACATAAGAAGGGCAGATTAATCGACCAATTATCTTTTGTCAGAATTCTAAATGCAAATAGAACGTCTCTACCATATTTGTCCTCGGCAGAATTAGAGTAGTTTTTCATCTTCCAAGCTTTTTTCTTGATATTTTCGGTTATTGTCTATTTCAAATGTTTTCGAGATATTGAAGTTTTTGATATTGTTGCTGATGTACGAATTTTTTGTTGCCTCCCCTGGGACATTTTAGCATTTCACGAAATACCTTTAAGTGATGTCTGCTCATCCTATCGGAACAGGCTTGAGGCGGATTAAAGTACGGAAGGTAAACCGCATAATGGACAAGAAACTCGCCCAGTTCTTAGCGCTGAAGAGCTTCTTAGCCTTCCAACTGATCAACTTCTTGCTCGCCTAAACGCTTCGTCCACTGGACTTAGTTCTGAAGACGCACAAGAGCGCCTCAAAGTATATGGACGTAACGAATTTGCCAGGAAAAAGAAACGCGCAGCTATTGTAGATTTTCTTGCACGTTTCAAAAGCCCACTTGTTATAATTTTAATGATCGCTGGAGCAATCTCCGCAGCCCTTCAATCATACGCTAGCGTAATTGTAATCTATATTATGGTTTTCCTAAGCGTCTCTCTAGCTCACTATCAGGAATCTAACGCTTCAAAAGCAGCTGAATTACTAAGAGAAAAAGTTGCCACTTCGGCTACAGTTCTGAGAGACAATGTCAAGCAAGAAATAAAACTTCCCCTGGTTGTTCCAGGCGATATTATCTATCTTTCAGCAGGCGATATTACCCCCGCAGATGCACGGGTCATTGACGCAAAAGACATGTTCGTCAACCAATCTGCTTTAACGGGCGAGTCGTTTCCTGTGGAGAAAACGTCTAAGCCCCTAAACATCAAAGAAGCATCAATCACTGAATGGACCAACTATTTCTTTATGGGCACTTCAATAGTCAGCGGAACAGCTACAGCGGTTGTTGTTCGAACCGGGGGTTTAACAGAATACGGAAAAATCGCCCAAAGGCTTATTGAAAAAGCACCTGAGACCGAATTTGAAATAGGGATCAAAAAGTTCGGTTTTCTCATAATGCAAGTTACCATATTGTTGGTGTTATTTGTTTTCTTGATAAATGCACTTCTGCACCCTGATGCTCAAGGCATACTGACTGCTCTGCTTTTCGCTGTTGCGCTCGCGGTAGGTTTGACACCTGAGCTTCTACCCATGATAATTACAATTAATCTTTCTAAAGGCGCCATGGCTATGTCCAAGAAAGGAGTTATCGTGAAGCGTTTATCATCAATTGAAACCTTTGGCAGCATGAACGTTTTATGCACTGACAAAACGGGTACGCTTACTGAGAACTCAATAAAACTCGTACTGCATATTGACATTGACGGGAAGGATGACGAAAAAGTTCTGTTATACTCCTATCTTAATAGCCATTTTCAGACGGGATTGAAAAGCCCGCTTGATGATGCCATCCTCAAGCACGAAGAAATTGACATATCAAAGTTCCAAAAGATCGATGAAGTTCCCTTCGACTTTGTCCGTAGACGTGTTTCCGTTGTTGTTGAAAAGGAAGGGGAAAGATTCTTTATCGCTAAAGGTGCTCCCGAAGAGATTCTCAAAGTCTGCTCTTACTGCGAGCTGGAGGGGGTTATCTCAGACCTATCTGAAGGAATGCGCCTGAAGATTGAGCAAAAGTATCTTGATCTTAAGTGCTGAGGGGTTAAGAGTTTTAGGAGTTGCCTCTAAGAAACTCAGAGAAGAAAAAGCGATTTACTCTATCAACGATGAACGTGAAATGACATTTTTAGGATTTGTCGCGTTCCTTGATCCGCCCAAGGAAACAGCCAAACAGTCCATTGAGCTCTTGAACAAGACAAAAGTAGAACTGAAAATCCTAACGGGCGATAACGAACTTGTAACAAAAAAGGTTTGTTCCGAATTAGGATTCGAAGTAAAGGGCGTAGTTCTTGGAAATGACATTTCCAAGATGTCTGATGAAACGCTTTCAGCTGTTGTTGAAGAAGCAAACGTGTTTGCAAGGGTGACCCCCGCCCAAAAAGACCGAATAATTAATCTGTTGAAGAGCAACGGACACGTTGTCGGCTTCATGGGCGATGGCATTAATGATGCTCCTTCTCTCAAGACTTCGGATGTTGGCGTGTCTGTTAACAACGCGGTCGATGTTGCAAGAGAGTCTGCTGATATTATTTTGCTCAAGAACGATTTGACAGTTTTAGGCGAAGGTGTATTGGAAGGGAGGAAAACCTTTGGGAACACCATGAAATACATCATGATGGGTGTAAGCTCTAACTTTGGCAACATGTTTAGCGCGGCTGGGGGTTCCGTATTCTTGCCATTTTTGCCGATGTTGCCAATTCAAATTCTTCTCAATAATCTGCTTTACGACACTTCGCAAACCGTCATGACCACTGACAACGTAGATCCCGAGTACATCGAGAAGCCCAAGAGATGGGATATTTCCTTCATACGGCGATTCATGATAATAATAGGGCCTGTGAGTTCGCTATTTGACTATGCGACATTCTTTACAATGCTTGTTCATATTCTTCCCAATGATCCTGCATGTGCCGGTTGGATACTCGGGAAGCTTGAATGACTATCATGCGTCCCTCTTCCAGACTGCCTGGTTTATCGAGTCTCTTTGCTCACAAACTTTGGTGGTTCTCATCATTAGAACTAGGCGAGTACCCTTCTACAAAAGCAAGCCAAGCAAATATCTCGCCATAATGCTTCTAAGTGTCATTAGCTTCGCAATAATAGTGCCTTACACACCAGTAGGTGCGTTTTTTGGGTTTGTACCTCCTCCACTTACATTTTACTTAGCTTTGGCTGGAATTCTTGGCGCTTACGCAGTTCTTGCAGAAACTGTAAAAAGATGGTTCTACAAACGCTATGGTTACCGCGTAGAGCAAGTCTTGGTGCCGCAGAGAAAGACTATTTACTCGAGCAGAACTGCAAAATTCATGCAGGAAATGGTTGCAGCGATAAGTCTGCGGTTTGAAGACGAATTTTCAATCGACTCGTTAACTGAGGACCTGACAAGCGTACTCACCTACCCTATCAACTTGGATCAAATGATTCGAAACCTTCAACATTTGAGACGCACAGGCTTAGTCAGCATCGACTGGCAGAAAAGAATGATAAAACGTGAAAAACCACTCAAAGAGTACGTCAGAAAGAAAGTAATTGAAGACAAGATATGGCCAACAGTAGTAGAAGATTGGCGAAAGATCAACGCAGCAATTCGGCAGAAACGACTTACTGTAAACGCTGAATATCAAGAGATTCTAATTCAAAAATAGCCTCTTTTCTATCCTAAATTTTGAAGAAAACTTGAAAAATTTTTGTCTCTCATTTTGTTCGGGATTTCCTTAGCTTGTAGATGATTGCTCCCACAATGAGGAAGGCGATTCCCGTTGCCCATGCTAAGGGAGCGACAATGAGGACAATAGTCAAAAGCACAAGGCATGTAGTAAGTCCCAAAATGGGTACATATCTTGGGTACAATCGATTTTCAATTTTTAGTCTGAAAGCCGCGAAGTTGGCGAACACGTACCAAAAGAGGAGCGCGAAAGTGCTGACAGCAACTACACTGGTCAAATCAAATAGCAGCACTAATGCAATCATTGTCGCGCCAATTGCCCAAACAGAAATGTAAGGCGTGCAATACTGCGGATGCAACTTGCTTAGTGCTTTTGGCAAGTCGCCTCGTCTAGCCATGGAATAAGCCATGCGTGAAACACCCAAAATTGCTGTTAGCAAGACGCTTGCTGTGGCCACCAGCCCTCCTATTGATACGATTTGTACAGCTAAAGGAACTCCTGAGGCACCAATTGCGCTCGACAAGGGGCTATTCGAATAAGCCAAGATATCTGGTTTCACGAGACCAACGGCGACAATCCCAACTAGAATGTAGACTGCTGTAGAAATCCCCAAGGACATCAAGACCGCCCTGGGTACGTTTCGCCTCGCATCCTTAACCTCTTCGGCAATAATTGTGGCTCTAGCAAACCCTCCGTAGGCAAAAAAGATGAAATAAGCCCCAAAAAACACACCTGAACTCAAAGGAGTAAACGGGGTAAAATTTTCAGCCTTAAAGAACAGCAAGCCGAAAAGGACAAAAAAAGCCAACACCAGCAATTTTACAGCTACTAGTGCGTTATTCAATAGTGCGGATCCCCGGACGCCAAAAAAATTCAACGTTGTAAACGCCAAGCAAACCACGGCGGCGACGATGTTAGCTGGCAAAACGGGAAAGGCCGCATGGAAATAGTATGCAAAGCCTAGAGAAACAGCTGCTCCGCCAAAAGTGTTGCTAATTACCCACATCCAACCCGATAAGAACCCTGCAAAGGGCGAAACCAATTGACGAGTGTATTCGTAAGAGCTTCCTTCTACAGGTTGCCAAGTTGACAATTCGGTAAAACTTAGTGCCGTTAGCAAAGCGATGGCAGCTGCTATTCCCATTGAGATCAAGAGAGCTGAACCCGCGTAACCCGCAACTATACCTGTGACGACGAAAATGCCGCCGCCTATGATTGCTCCGACGTTTATGGCTGTTGCAGACCACAAACCCAAAGTTGGTTTCAGCCGTTTTTGTTCGGTCTCATTGTCCATACGATCACATTAAGGGCTTTGTTTAAAACTCGTTCAGACTAAGCCTTTAAAGGTATGTTTTCCATAGATTTGACGTTTCATGCTTAATGAAAAAGGTATGTTTTCTTCTTATCGTTAGGCTTTTTGCTTGAACCTGTTGCTGGAAGAGCTTTTTGCGTTGGAAGTAGTCGTATAGATCAGCGCACGCCGTGATAATTTGAGTTTTTCACTTCATTACTGAAGTTGACTATAAGGCGAAGCTGGCTTCGCAAGAGAATATTTATTCTATCCACGCCATACCAGCATCGGTAAAATGGAATCGAGGGGAAAAATAAGATGGCTAAGAAACTCAATAATCGAACAAATCTTCAGAGAAATGCGAAGCATGTCTAATCGCCTTGACGATATAGAAGAAAGCTTTAGAAATAGAAAGGTGCAGCCTATAGAACTCAACAGTTCAGAATTGCTTGAGCTTCCGGATCATTTAAGGTCAACCTACATGACCGTCGCGTCTAAAGGTGAATCAAGTGCCACTTTGGTGTCAAACAAGACAGGTCGGACACGAGCGATTGAGAGCACCTATCTGAACAAATTAGCTGTTATGGGTTGGCTGAGCAAGCGTAGAGACTCCAAAACAATCTATTTTAGCACTATCTGAAGAGAACAATAGTGTTGGTGGAATGGTTCTGAAAAGGACACGTTTCCCAGACTCAGCAATCTAATCAATGTACAAAAAACGAGCATTTTGTTTCGTAAAGTGTCTCGCAAGTTCATCTTTGTTCTTCTTTGTTTTGCCAGAATTCCCTAGTGCGCAGGTACTGGATCTTTGCTTTGAGTAAGTCCATGTAGAACTCGTCTTCGGTTGGGTGCATTTTTCCCAATATCCTTGACGCTGTTTCTGGTCCCACACCTTTAACCTGTAACGCTCTTACTGCTTGTTTGCCATAGCTCAAAATTAAGTCCGCCTTGCGTCTGGCTTGCGTTAGCTCTTTGAGTTCATCTGGATTGAGTTCTTTGCCTTCTCGCCGTCTCTTCAAGTCCCCTTTCAACTGAATTGAATCTTGACTCGGGCAAAGCAGAGTTAACAATCGTGAGTTGCAGTTTTCACATTTTGGCTCGTCCAGCAAATCTTTAATTCTAACTTGACTAGTCCATTCCCCGCAGTTCATGCACAAAAGAGTCGCAGTTCTTGCCTCGATGGAATTCTTCATTTTGTCAATATTGCTAAGAATGACCCGTTCTGGTGCCATCAACTCTGAAATATCAGCGTATTGAGCCAAGATGTGGTAGGCCAGAGGCGTAGGTTTCTCTAATCGAACGATAGTGCTTACCTGAATCTTTCCTTCTTTTACTTCACGCATAATCTGTTTGACTTTCTCAAGGTCAACCTTCTCCAATAACCCCTCACGCAGTGTTTCATCATAAATTGGCGTGTTCTCAAATGCAACTTTCAAACTAGCCATCCGCTCATGACCCATTGTCTTCCCGCGTGGAATCGCACCGAAGCGTTCGGCTACAGCCTTCATCTTGGAAGCGAAAGGAAACTTTGCCTTTACATATTTCTGAAAAGCTCCATCTACTGCCTCCTCAGCTAAATTAAGCAGCATTTCAGGCATGCCATCAACTTGCTGTAATGTTAGTTTACGCGGAGTTTCAATGAGGATGCGGTAGCCGTCAGCCCACCAACCAGTAATAATTTCTCTTTCTGATAGCAAAGAATCAAAAATGCCTCCCAAGGTCCGGTTCACAATTTCTCCAAAAGAAGCGTGAATCACAAGATACTTGTCAAAGCCTTCGAAAACTATGCGGTTCTGAGTCGGCAAAGGAGCCCCTTGCTTAAGTTGTTCATCAATTTCACGAACGCTATCGAGGAGCGTTGCTTTGTCGGTTTTCAGTTCTTCTGATAGCTTTTTCGCCACATCTTCAGCGCTCAAGTTTTCCTTAAGCATGGCCCCAATTTTCTCTCGTGCCATACCAGTCTGCTGCGCCAAATCAAATGGCACAGGCAAGATTTCTCCGTCCCACCCTGGAATTGCGGCAAAAGGATCCTCAGCTGGAACAACATGTACCCTGCCTGTTTCCTCCTCAATCTGAACTATGCGCCAAACTTTCCCACGCATGATAAAATGTAATCCAATTCTGGCGTGCAACGCCATAAATTCGTCGCCTAAAGTGCCGATTTTCCTGTCGCTAAGAACGTTGATGACGGGGTAGCGTCTTTCGTCAGGAATCATAGAGAGATTTCCGTAGTAATATTCGCGGGTTTTGCCTGTTTTTCTCAAAACCTTTCCTTCTTCGTCAAAGCGTATTTTGTTGAGGCTATCTAAAAAGCGTATCACGTCTAGAAGAGACTTTTTCTGAAGTTTGCGGTACGGGTAGGCTCTGCGTACAAATTTTTCGAATTCGTCAATAGTTATTTTTTCTTTTTCCATGAGAACTCCTGCGATCTGGTGGGATAACACGTCCAGCGCATTCTCGTGGAACAAAACGGGCTCAATCTTGTTGTTGATTGCATTTTTGACTGCGGCAATAGATTCCAAGGTGTCATCAGGATACACGGTGATTATGATGCCTTCGGAAAATCTCTCGAGACTGTGTCCACTTCTGCCCACACGCTGGATTAGGCTGCTGACCTGCCTTGGTGACATGTACTGAATTGTGAGGTCTACGTTACCAATGTCTATGCCTAGCTCAAGCGTGCTAGTGCATATGATCGCTTTGAGTTCACCTGCTTTGAATTGATCTTCGATGCTGATTCGTTCCTCTTTTGAAAGCGAACCATGATGCACGGCGACGTCTGCGCGGTTAAGTTGCCCAAATTTGTGTCCAAGCATTTCGGCGATGGTCCGACTGTTCACGAAAATCAGTGTGGATTTGTGGGTATCTACGAGTTCGATTAGTCGGCGTATTCTGGCGGCTGCTTCGGGGCTGGTCTCAATTTTTCGCTGCTAATTCGTAATCCGTTTCGGTTGGCACTGGAAATTCCACGCTGTATCAGTAGTTTTTGGCGAGAACTGCTTGAACGATGCTGATTTCTCTTTTTGTTCCAGCGATGAATTTGGCGACTTGGTTCGGGTTGCCTACAGTTGCTGATAGTCCAATTCTTTGGAATTCTTTTTCAGTGACCTCAAATAGCCGTTCGAGTGCTATGGCGAGCTGGACGCCCCGTTTGCTATCCGCTAAATCGTGCACTTCATCAACAATGACGTATTCTACGCTTGCAAGGTGCTTGCGCATCTGGGAGCCAGGGAGAATTGCTTGAAGAGTCTCAGGTGTAGTTACGAGCATTTGAGGCGGCTTAAGTGCTTGTTTTCTGCGTACTTTCATCTCGGTGTCACCGTGTCGAACTTCTACTGAAATGCCTAGGCGTTGGCTCCAAAAAGTTAGTCGCTTGAGCATGTCGCGGTTCAATGCGCGCAACGGAGTTATGTAGATTACTTGGATTCCTGTGTGCTCCTTGGTTTTTTGATTTAGAAGCCTGGAGAAAACTGGTAAGATAACAGCTTCAGTCTTGCCCGAGCCAGTTGGAGAGATTAAGAGCACATTTTTGCCTGAAAGAATTGGAGGAAACGCCATAGTTTGTGGCAGTGTCGGCTCTTTGAATCCCGCTTCAAAGAGTGCGGTTTGCACTGGTTTGGCGAAGTAGCTCAAAAACGGATCTTGACTTCTCATTAATCATTGCTTTTTTCAACAGAAACTACGGGTAAAGCCTGTTTTATGCTTTACCTATAAGGCGTACAGCTCATGAGCGATTTAAAATTCAGATAAAAAACCATCGGATAGAAAGAGAAGAAAATAGTTGCAATGAAAATGACTCAGCCATATTCTCCTTCTTTCTTTAACGCTTGGGGGTGGCTACCAAGCATTTTACATTGTCGAATCCATACTTTTCCAGAAGTGGATCCATGAAGCTCGGGACAAAATCATCCTTTACTTCCCCCAGAACAACCGTGTCGCCTGTTCTGTAAACAAGAGCCACATTGGTTAGTTCTTTGAGTTCTTCATACTTACCTTTGATCTCCCAATATTCCTCTTGACCTAGACCCTTTTCCATAATCCAACTGTATTTGCCTTTAGGATGAGCGTCTTCAAAAATGTTAAAGGCGCAGACCGTTTCTCCTACTATTTTTGCTGAATCGCTTGTTTTAACGTAAAACCACATTGTCATGAATATTCCCAAATGTAATTCTGCTTAGTTATTGCTTATTTGCTTTTAGCTTCAGCCAAGAATAACCAGTAGTTATTTACTGGTCTTAATAAGTCAAGTTATGGGAGAAATTTAGTATTTTTAAGCTTTTTCAGAATCTCAAATCCAATTCTTTTCTTGAAGGTTCAAGTGGCGATGTCACGACCACGACCTTTCTCCGTTTGAAATTGGTACGCAGAACATGGATTAAGGAAAATCTTTTAGGTTAAAACCGAAACCAAGACAACACGGAAGCATGGTGCATGTTAGGCGGTCTATTTGGAGTAGCCTCAAAAGACAATTGCGCAAAAGACCTGTTTTTCGGAACCGACTACAATACCCACCTCGGAACCGAAGTTGGAGGCTTGGCTCTGCTTGACGGAGATATCGAAGTTTTTTCTCACGACATAAGCAACAGTCAATTTAAGTCAAAATTCAGCGAACACTATGGAAAACTGAAGGGCAGGTTGGGCATAGGCGTTATCAGCGACATAAAAGAGGAGCAGCCAATCAAATTCGAGACGAAAATAGGGAATTTTGCCCTTTGCACAGTTGGCTTGTTAAAGAATTCCAGAGAATTGTATGCGGAATTGGTTGAAGAAGGAGCGACCTTCAAAAAATCGAGACAAAGAGCTGGCATAAGTAATCTCAACCAGACCGAGATTGTTGGCGAGTTAATATGTAGAGGAAATAGCATCGCTGATGGCATAGAAAAGATGTACGAGAAGATTTCCGGTTCAATATCTCTGCTTTTGCTCTCGGAAAAAGACAGCTCGATATATGCAGCTGGAGATACTTTTCCGTTGGTGGTGGGTTGGAAGAAAGAAAGCTGGGCAGTTGCTTCCGAAACTACGGGTTTTCCAAACTTGGGATATGAGGTAACAAAGTTCCTTGATTATCGTGAGATAGTCTCCTTTGGAGAAGACGGCTTAAGGACGAGGGAACCCACTCAGGGCAAGAAGAGGTTCTGCCCTTTTCTTCACATTTACTCAGGTTTTCCCGCGTCAGACTTCTACGGCATAAACTCCGAAATCGTTAGAGAACGGTGCGGTGGGTTTTTGGCTGAAAACGACGGCGTAAAGGCAGATTTGGTGCTAGGTGTTGCCGATTCGGGGACTCCTCACTCTGTTGGGTACGTCAAAAGAAAAATAGAAATAGCAAAGGAAAAAGTCCAAGAACTGCTTTCCGAATTTAGCCAGGGCAAAATTGACTCAAAAGAACTCGAAACAAGCATGACTCAGGTTATGGATTTGGTTGCTCCACTCAGGCGCCCCTTAATCAAGTATACGCCTGGTTGGGGGAGAAGCTACATTCCGCCTGTCCAACGCAGACGAGAACTTGTTGCGAAGTACAAACAAGTGCCCAATCCCCAAATAATAAAGGACAAGAGGATAATTCTGGTGGATGACTCAATTCGGAGAGGAACACAGCTGCAAAACCTTCTGCGAGAAAAAATTTGGCCGTTTAAACCCAAAGAGATACATGGAAGAATAGCGTCTCCTCCGCAGTTATATCCTTGCGTTTTTGATTTATCAACCAAGAATAGTGACCTTGCAACTCACAAAAGCCTTGAAAACATTGGAAGAGAAGAAAATTTTGCGCAGTACGTAGATTCGAGCAATCCCCGACTATGGAATGATGGTGGAGGACATAAGAAATCGAATAGGTTTTACCACTTTGCGTTTTCTTACGTTAGAGCAAATGGTTACGGCAGTAATTGAAGCGCCAAATAACAAGAACTTGAAAAAAGAAGACTTATGTACGTATTGTTGGACAGGAAGAGTCTGACAAACATTAGGTAGCACAGCATAGTTGATGGCACTTTAATAGACTCAAACAATTCAGGTAAGCGCATTAAAGGGCTGAATGATGTCCCTTTTTCGTTATCTATTGCAAAACAGATTTTAGCAAGTGCAGAAGTGCTAACTAATTTGGAGAAATTCCGATGACTAATGCATATATTCTGGTTAACGTTGAGGGCGGCATGGAAGATAACGTGCTGAAGCAAGTCAGGAGCATTGATGGCGTTTCAGAAGCACATGTTTCTTACGGCGTGTACGACCTCATCGTAAAAGTCAAAGCAGGCAGCATGCAAGAGCTAAAAGACGTCGTAACTCACAAAATTCGTCAGATAAAAGATGTCCAATCAACATTAACCTTGTTAATGATAGAAGAGCCAAGGTTTTCGCAACCGATAGTTTGACCTCAGACGTTGCAGATCTTTTCCTTTGAGATGCTGCGCTAGACCACGCTTTAGTACCTTTCACCTTCATTTCTACGTTCCACTAGCTGCGGAATCGTGTTCGTTATTTTTGGGCGGCGGAAGGTGACTTCGATTTTGTTGGAGAAATCACGTGTTTTCCAATCACGTTAGCTGCAAAATGGCTTCTAGGTTTCAGAGAGATGGAACAAAATTTCGAAATCGCATCATAGGCAGTATGAAGGGTCCTAAGCGAGGTATTTTTGTTGTGGAATTTTGGCAGACTGGTTTTGTGCCCTGTTGGTGATTGAAGGTGTCCAGTTTATTAGGAAGCATAAATAAGTCGGTCGATGTCCTTCATAGTTTGGACTATGAAGATATCGAGGTACGCAGAAGTCGAAGGCGGGGATTAATTAAGCTGGAGGCTGATGAATGCTTTTTCCGCTACTGAGTCCAATTAAAGCATTTGTGATTAAATGAACGATTTAGCAATTGAACCAAACAATCGGCATCGGAAATTCTATTATGGGTTTGCCGTAGTTGCACGGGCTTGATTGTCGTGTTTGTGGTAGCTTTTTTGCGTTTTAAGACCTTGAGTTTTGAGATCACTTCTTATACAACAATGCCCTGACGGTTCAAGTAGTAACCGATAAATCGTCATACACGAAAGGAGAAGATGTGTCTATAACGATAAGTGTGACTAACGGAAAAAACGAGCCTGCTAACTGGCACGACATCAATATCTTGTAAGGTTTTCAATTCGACAGGACAAGAAGTTTGTAGTTGGATTACTCTAATTTCTCTACCAATTCCTTTGCCTACATATCCAGCTCATTCCAAATATTCGTATTTTCCTGGTTTGGAATCAGAAGAACTCCAACTACACCTTGGTGGAATCTGGGAATTATTACAATTAAGGTTTCTCTTGAATACGGCACTTCCGAATGTGAAATTGTAATTGTCGACTGACCTTCGGCATTAAAATGTAATCAAAAAAATTAAACGAAAATGGGTCATTTTCAGATGTACTGGGAAAAATTCAGTATTATTATGCTCGCAGGAGTCTTATTCGAGTCCCCTATTCATAACCCATTTTGGAGTTTTTCTCTTCTATCTTGTCGAAAAAAACACCAAGAAGAGAAGAGCCACGGCAATTAAGGCTAAACCGAGAATAAGGAAAAACCAAGCTTCGGCATTTTTGGGCAGGTAGTAACCTAGACAGGGGTCACTTTTGGGAAAGTAGTCTTTACTGACCACGATAGCCTAAGGTGCTATGACAAGCCACATACACAGTATCAAACTTGCAGCCCAGCTAAACCCCAAACGAGCGAGTGCATTGTTCTGGTAAACGTGTCTATCCCACAAAAAGGATGCCTTGTAAGCAGTTAAAAAGCTATTGAATGTAATTACGCAACGAATGATAAAGATTTAATTTTAACTAATTAGATGTTTACAAATTTAGTTTAAGGATTAGACGCGTCTTATTCTTCTAGTTTTTCCTTGCTCAGGAGTATTTCGTTTTCTTGGTATTTCTGGTTGACTAGTTTTCGGACTCTCAATGTTTGCTTGATGCCTTCGGTTGTCTCTTTCTCGGTGACCCGTATTTCTCCGTCGAAAACTCCTAGAACAGCCTGCATCTCTTCAACTGGATGCATAGATGGGTCAACCACAGCAAGGATCGTGAAGCCCTTTGACTTCAACGTTGGGAGGAGTGCGCTTAGCCATCTTCGGGTATTGATGGCGTGGTGCTGCAGCAGGACATCTGATAAGATTTCTATGCAGATTCTCTTTGGGCTTTTTTCTGATGGGTCTAGTTTACGGAAAGCTTTGGTTAAGGAAATGTCTATTTCTGTTAGGTTTTCGATACCTTTGAGCTTAGAGACATTTGGTTGGTCTTGAACGATTGCGTCTGCCTGAGGATTGCAGACAAACAAGTAAAAGTTGGATAGGGTACTTTTCAGCTAGAGCCTTTGAGGTTCCCGACTTCGGTTGTGATTTGGAAGGTTGCTTCGCCCGTCGATGACTCCTGCTTCAAGGAAGCCTCTTATGAGTTGTTCTCTTTCATCTGTTGACGGCGAAGAGAGCAATACTGCGTAGTTTTGTGGTATGCCTCCGAAGAGTAGCGCATCGAGTTCTTCTGAGCCTGTCGGAATTCGTCCTGGTAACACTTCGTATTTTGGTTGTGTTGGTTGAACGGTTATGGTGATTGGGTTTGTAGTGCAGGTTCTGGTTTCGCCCATTTCATCTAAGTATGTAACTTGTGGGTTCAAGGTGAAAGCTCCAGGTTCTAGAGGCCTTTAGTCTAAGCTTGAGGGTTTCAACGTGAAACGGACCAATGCTTCTGTTTTTCATCTCAACCGAGCCATTTTCTAAGCTGAAGTTCGCCGGTGGAGACGTTACTCGAGATTCAGGAAGCACCAAACCATTAACTTCGACCAATAAGCTTGATTTTCTGGAAACGTTAACTATGTCAAGACGCATTTCAAACTCATCTCCGACTTGGACTTTTCTCTTAACCATCAAGTTCACTCGCACATTAGCGTGCCCGAACTTCTCCTCAGCTTGGTCGAACAATTCCTGAATTCTTATCAGCTGGACTCTTGCTTCCGCAGCTCTTCCCTGCTTTTCAAGAACCCAGGCGTAGTTTGCCCTGACAGCTATCTCAGAGTAAGTCGGTGCATAGTTTTTCTTTAAATATTCCAGGGATCCTTCGAAGATTTGATTTGATGCTTCCCATTGGTTTTTGGCAGCGAGATAGACCCCTTTGGCGATGTTGATTTCAGGAGCAGTCATCGCATGTGAGAGAACATCCGGGGAAAGTTTTGCAGTGGCGTCAAAGTATTCGTCAGCTTTTTTCAAATCCCCAAGTTTACTGTGTTGCCTGGTGAGATAGGCATAGACCAAGCCTGGTAGCCAACCGACATCCGTCTTCTTAGAATATTCAAACGCTTTTAAGGTCAAAGAGATTGCCTCTGCAAGTTTACCTTCACTCTCATGAAAATAGCCGAGAAACATACTTGCTTGAGCCATTTCGCTAAAAACATCTAGTTTCTCGCCCATCCTGAGGACATCAGCATTTTCACGTGTAGCTTCTGGATAAAGTCCAACCATCGAAAAACCAATCCCTGCGTGCAGTTTGGCTTCTATTTCTCTGCGGACATCGCCCAGTTCCCTAAAAATCGCAACTGAACGCAAAAGTTCACCTATTCCTCTTTCATTCAAACCCTTTAACAAGGTGCAGACGACCCCGCTTCTCCACAATGCGTCCGCTGCGTCGGGAAGAGAGGTCTCCTCTTCAAAAACCTGAAGAGCCGCGTCATAATCTGCCAAGTCCACTTCCATGTTTCCATGCCCTGCAAAACCGAAGGCTCTCCCCCTGTTATTGAGAACCCTAGCCATCTCCAAACGGTCATAAACAGCCAACTCTTCAGCTTTCTTTGCATATTCAAGCAAAATTTCGGGTTTGTCACCCTTGAGAAAAGCAGCGTCCATCGCTTTTCTTAAAGCACGAAGCCGCACGGCTCCAGTTTCAGCGGCAGCAAGCACGTCAAACACCTTTATTGCCTCCGCATACATGGAGCTGGTGGCATAGGCATCTCCCAACCCCTCCAATGCGATTCTAGTCTCTGAAGCGTGCTCAGGTCCCTCGGGCATATTCTGGAGAGCATATTCAAAGTGCTTTATCGCTTGGGAGTTACTGAACCTTGCCAGCTCATCTTTCGCCGCGGCCAAGGCGTATTTCAGGGATTTCTCTTTATTTCCAGCTCGGTCATAGTGATAAGCTAAATCGCTAAGGGGCATTGTAGCGCCTTTGGCACTTTCCAGTCTCTCTGCAATTCTACCATGGTATCCACGTTTTAGCGGTGGAGAAAGCTCATCGTAGAGTGTTTCTCGAGACCGCGCATGGTCAAACCTGTAACAGTTCTCTTCGACAGAAACAAGAGACGTGGAATGTGCAATCACGTTCAACGTTTCAAGGACCTCCAAGTTGTCAAGTCCGAGGACGGTGCTAAGGAGTTCTACATCGAACTTCTCGCCAATTACCGAAGCAGCGTCGAGAACTCTTCGCTGGGCATAATTCAGTATGGCTAATCTGCGCAAGATGATGTCTTTGATTTTGGTGGGTATTCCAAGTTCGTCCACTGCGAGGCGCCATTGGTTGTCTTCTTGAATGAAGCTCCCACGTTCATACAGCATTCGCAAAGACTCCACAATGAAAAGAGGGTTGCCCCTACTTTCATACGTTAATTTTTCAGCCAACATCGGCTGCAGGCTACCGCCAATCATGTTCTCCGCAATCTTTGAGATGCTGGCTTGGTCTAGGCTGGAGAGTTTAATCTCAGTGAAAAGGTCTTCTCTTCTCATCATGCGCATGGCTTCAGCCAAAGGATGCGGATGCCCTTCAGCGTCAGCGGTAAGTTCTTCGCTTCGGAACGTCGCTAAGATAAGAATCTTCTCAAAACTTGCAGCACGAGCGATGTAATGAAGCAGCGCGAGCGAGGCTGAATCTGCCCAGTGAATGTCTTCAATGAACAAAATGATAGGTACTTGAGCGGAGATTGCATTCAATGATTTAGCAACTGAAGCGAAAGCTTTGTCCTTCCAAACTTGAGGAGAAGGTTCTTCAGACTTCCCTAGCCTTTCAATAGACCTAGGTCCAGTTAGCCACTCCGCTATACCGCGCTCTGCGCCTCCTATTTCGACCGCAACTCCAAGACCATTCGGGGCACCTGGTTGCTGAATGCTTGTAGTCTGCTGTTCTTCTTCCTCGAAGGAGGCAAAGTATCCGTTGAAGGCTTCAATGAAGGGGAAGTAAGGGATTGCTTCATCACTCAGGCACCATCCAGCCATTACGGCTACACCCTTCTTCTTGGCAGCGTTAAGGAATTCACGGCTGAGTCTTGTTTTTCCGCTTCCAGCCTCGCCTGAGATGAAAACGGTTTTTCCTTTTCCTTCAACCGCAGAATTCAGGTATGACTCTAACCCTTCGAGTTCGCGTTTTCTGCCGACCAGAACCGGCTCGGCTAGAACAGCAGATTTCAATCTATCCTCTCCAACCATATTCTCAGGGATACCCGTGCTGACTTTGAATTGCGGCATTCTAAGTATATGGAAGAGCACAGAAAAGGTTTGTCTTCACCTAAAGGCACGTTGCTAAGAAGTCTACTTGTTACTCCACGGTCCAGTCCAAGATGGGTACTTGTAGGCTGCTCCTGCCTCGTCCATCAATTGCTTGGGATACACGGGCATTTGGGTTCCATTTTGCCACTGGAACAAGCAAACTAGCATGTAGTCTTCGCTTGGTATGTTTGGTCCAGCAAGTCCTATCATGACGTCGTGTGAAGAGGTGAACACGAAGCGTCGTGCCATCGAGGTTTCGATATCTGTCTTCTCCAAAGCTTTTATGACGGCTTCGGTTTCGGTTGTCCCAGCCGCCTTGATAGCAGCGGATAGAATGAACCGCACAGCATCATAAGTGGCAGTTGCGGCGGTATCAGGTATATCTCCCCACCGTTGTATGTATGCTTCTCGGGTAGGCACAGTCTTATTCGTAAATGGATAGCCAGAGACGATAGGTAACCCCACAAACGATACCCCATCACACCTGCCATCAGTTAACTCCCAAAAGTTACTCTCCAAAGCCAGACCAATTGGACCCCAAAGAACAAAGGGCGACTGACGTTCAGAGTACTCCTTGACCAAAGAAAAGCATGATTGCGTCCACGCGAATGGACTCAGTATTTGTGCCCCTGAGGCTTCTATATCGGCAAAGTAGCTCGTGAAATCTGTTGTCATTGGTGGAAACGTTTGGTAGTAAACCACGTCAAAACCGTAATCGAGCAGTCTCTGTTTGACACCTTCTGCGAACTGACCGGCAAAGGGAAAATTCTCAACTAAAAAGGCAACCTTGGTGAATCCGGTATAGTTTCTCAGGGTTCGGGTAGAGTCAGATTGACCATCAATAGCCGAGGACACATTTGTTGCCCAAACTCTGAAGAAGTACTTGTATTTGTTATAGTTGTCCAGCACCCTTTGCGTGTCGCTATCACTGACAGAACTTGTTGATATGAAGATTTTTTTGTGTTCAGCACAGATATCCTGATAGGTTTGTTCGTATATGGCCTGGGGTGATAAGATGTATTCTGCTTTGTCAACGGTTATCAGTTTTGTTAGGGCGTTTGTTGCTACTGCTATGTCTCCAGGCGGTGTCTCGCTGTCGTCGTCTTCGGCGATTATGGTGATGTTTCTTCCCAGGATGCCGCCTTGGGCGTTGATTTGTTCGACCGCCAGCGTGGCGCCACGCAAAGTAGCTTTCCCGTTAAGCATGTCTATGTCGGCGCAGACGCCTATTCTGATGTCTTCCGCAGACTGCACCGGTCTACTCCAGAGAAAATACGCAGCGCTTCCAGCAACCGCCGCCACAACAATTATGGTGACTAACGCGACCGATTGAATCTTGGTTAAAGCCAAAGAATTCAAAACAGTGCAGCCCTCTAACAATTTCTATTTGCAAGCGAAAAGCATATAAGATTTGCTCAGCGCATGTGGCGTCACGCTCAGGTATTTTTTACATGTTCACTCTGGAGAGTGAGATTGACAGAAACGGACAGAGTGACAGGACAGACATTATGAAATTGTGTTGCTTTGTGTTGCTGTGTCGTTCCGCGTTGTGTCGCTTGGTGCTGTGTTGAGGGTGTGGGTGTGCTTAAGGGTTAGTAGTACAGTAAGGGAGTAGGCGAATTAGTTAGTTGAGTAATAGTAGAATAGGACTGCAAAGAGAAAGATTAAATTTTAATCTGGAAGAAATTCACGACTGGGTTTTTGAGGTAAATTTAGTCTCTTCAGCATATCGGTAATTTATGAGGTACGGAGACGCTTAGCCTGCGGATGGTATCTTTTTCGTCTACTGAGTCCAACTTAAAACATCAGAATACATTTAATCAGAAAAAACCAAAACGGGAAAATAGTAAACTGGGGATTCGTTAAATAAAAGAAAGGGGGTATTGGGCTTTCTTTTTTTAACGGTCTCGATTGCCAGTCATGTACGCCCAAGCGCCAACAAGCGCTATGGTTAGGCATGCTCCAGCAAATCCTGAGATCATAAAGCTTGTAAGACCGCCCAGCATCGGCAAGATAGATATCATCCATGGGATGAAGTAAGTTGCTGCTAGCTGCGCGATTACGCCTGCCATGAAACCTAAGAGCGCAATGATGCCAAATACTCTAAATCTGTCACCCATTAGTTTTTCACCTTTGTAAAGCAATTAAGCTATGAGCCTCTTTAGTCTAACTTACACATTTATGTCTAATACCTCAGAGGCATCCTCTGCACCTTGAACTTAAAAATTAAAGCTAAAAACCCTTTTTTTGATCACGTATATTCGTACATATATACGAGCATATTTCCACCATATTAGCAACGTATAAGATTATTTTGCGCACTCCAGTTGTTTCGGAGGAATATAATTGTCCGAAAGGTTCGCCAAAAAATGGGAAAGTAGAAAAGAAGAAGCACCGTTCAGCAATCGCATAAAAGACGCAGTGAAGCCGCCAGGTCCACTTAAACCAAGATTAGACTTCGCCGTCAGAAGAATTGAGCTTCAGGTACAGAAGCTCGACCAAGCCACAGACAGATTTGGCCAAAGAGACAAAGCAATCTTTGCAAGAATTGTTGACGCATACTCTAAACACGACACCGCGCGCGCAAACGTATTTGCCAACGAGTTAGCAGAAGTCCGCAAAATGTCCAAGTTGATCATTAACGCTAAGCTTGCTCTTGAACAAATAACATTAAGATTACGAACTGTTTCCGAATTGGGCGACGTAGTATCCACTCTGGGTCCAGCAGTGGGCGTTCTACGATCCGTCAGAGCAGGATTGACAAGCGTATTTCCAGAAGCGGAAAATGAACTCGGTGAAATCGGCAACATGCTAAGCGGAATCATGATCGAAGCAGGCCAAGGATCAGGAATGACACTGAATTTCGACACAGTAAACGAAGATGCCTCACTCATCCTAAATGAAGCTGCAACAGTTGCCGAACAGAAGATCAAAGACAAGTTCCCAGATCTTCCCCCAGGCATGCCAACAACACCATCAACCCAAACAGAGAAATCAACTCAGGGATACTAAAGAGGAGTGTAGAAAATGTCTCAACCCCTCTCCAATCTTTTTCTTTCTATTGGTAAACCAGTGAAAGACGAATATGGACGACCTATTGGCAGAATAATCTCCTTCGGAACAAACGCAACGGGCAAATTCGAAAACGCCTATATCGAAACAAGCGAAGGAAGATTCACCAAACAGCCCATCGAAAGCCTCACATTCAATGGAGCTGAAATCACACTTATCTCTAGAATCAAATCTAAGGCAGCAGTTTTCTGCGACCAAATTCCCTTCATATGGCGCAAAGACCAAGCCCTAAAAGACCTCACTGACAAGAAGAAAATTGCGCCAGAACTCTATCAAGAACTCCACAGCAACTTCGCCGCAGTATTGACGCAATTACGCAAAGATGCGCAAATTCTGCAGGATGACGTGTTGCAAGGAATAACACGGTGCGAAGAAGAACTAAGGGAACTAAGCTACAGCGTTCTTCACCTTGAACTTCAACATGAAATAGGCAAAATTAGCGACGATCAATACAGAGCCTCATTTAGCGCACTGCAAGAAACCATCAAACGCGCAAGCACCGAAAAAGCAGATTTCGAAGCCGTCAAGAGTAAACTCGCAAATGTTATGTTAGGTGATGCCCCAAAAATTGCTGAGCCAAAGTTGCCTGAACAGAAGAGCCGAGTATACGTCGAGACAGCTCCGGTAGCCACTGAACTCCCAGAACCCCCTGTTGTAGTGTATGTAAAAGAAGTCGGAAAGGCTGGAATTTAACCAGATAGATTAAGGTAGCAGGGCGGAGGGAAAGAAAATTAGAGGCTTAATCAGCAACCCAGCCCCCCCACCTGTTAAAGAACTAGCAACAAAATCAATTTTTACTCTCAAAGCCCAGCAAAACAAACTTGAGCAAGCTAGTTATCGCCTGAAAGAACGCGACAAAATTCTCTACGAAACTTGTCTAGGCGCGCTCAGAAAAAATAATAAAGAACGTGCAGCAGTTTGTGCTAACGAAATTGCTGAGGTTAGAAAACTTCTGAAATTTCTTTACCATGTCCAATTAGCTATAGAACGAGTGGTTCTTAGACTTGAAACCATTCGAGAACTAAGTGAAATTGTTCTTGACCTTAAGCCTGCGTTGAAACTGCTTCAAGGAGTATCCCAGGAGCTTTTTCAAGTTCTTCCTGATGTTTCCGCGGAACTTAATACGGTTCAAACTACAATAAGCGAAACATTGTACGCCACGAAAGTGACGTCGGATCCCGATGCAACGATATCCGTTGGTAACAAAACTGCAGGCGGCGAAGAGATTCTCAAGGAAGTCTCGTCTTTTCTTGAGCAGAGAATCGCCGAAACCCTGCCTGAACCCCCGCTGACAGAGCCCAAGGCTGATGTTAAGCAAAAGCAGAAATCTCCTGTCCGGGAACTTGTAGCGCTGTCGGCATCAAACAGCTCGCAGACAGTTACCCGCCGATCAACGGAAGAAGGCAAACATGAACCGGCTCAAACTGTAATTTCGTACAAGAAGCAAGAGATCAAAGAAATCTCCCTAACCATGCAGAAGCCCTCAATTGATGATATGCTTCTAGAATACATCCGAAAGAGTAATGGTGAAATAGACCTTACACGATGTTCAAATGAACTGAAAACATCAAACAAAGAAATAGAGAAGGCCCTTGAAAGCTTAGGAAGCAAGGGTCGAATAAAAATAGAACTGAAATCGCCAGAATAAGAATTAAAGAAGAGAGGGGAAAACAATGAGCGCATCACAAGAACTAGAGAAAGGAGCAACGGCCTATGCACTTGACGCCGTGAAATTTGACAAGCAAGGCAACAAAGGCAGAGCAATTACTCTGTACCAGAAAGCCATTGAGAGTCTGCTGCAGCTTGTCCAACTCTACCCAGAATACGGTTTAAATAAAGTTTACGTGCAAAGAGCCATAGCCTACCAAGAACGAATCAAAGCCCTGCAGGGCTCCGTATCACCTCAGGACGTACGCCACGAAATGGAGCGGGAAGCCGAGGAGAGCGGAGTAGAGAAAGCCACACCTGAAGGTAAAGAAGACGGCCAGGAACTAATAGTTACAGAGAAACCGCAGGTCAAATGGAACGAAGTCGTCGGCTTAGAAACAGCCAAGAAAGCCGTCAAAGAAGCCATTGTTTACCCAGTGCAAAGACCAGACTTGTTTCCCCTAGGTTGGCCCAGAGGAATATTGCTGTTTGGTCCTCCTGGTTGCGGAAAAACTTTGCTCGCTGCGGCGGTTGCCACTGAAATTGACGGTAACTTCTACAGCATCGACGCTGCTTCAGTTATGAGCAAATGGCTAGGTGAAGCAGAACAGAACGTAGCAAAACTGTTTACTTCTGCTCGCAAGTCAGCAGGCGATGGCAAACCAGCCATAGTGTTCGTAGATGAGTTAGACTCCCTAATGGGGACGCACTCTAACGAAGTTGGTGGAGAAATCCGGGTTAAGAACCAGTTCCTTAAAGAAATGGACGGCATCATGGACAAAGGCAAAGCCCTACACGTTTACGTTATAGGCGCAACAAACAAACCGTGGGACTTGGATTGGGCATTTATCCGAAGATTCCAAAAACGTATCCTGGTTCCTCTTCCGGATCATAACACTCGGTTGAACATGCTGAAGTATTACACTGGCAACCTGCAGATAACCGAAGATGTTGACTTGCACGAGCTAGCCCGACTAAGCGAAGGCTTCTCTGGAAGCGATATCCGTGATGTTTGCCAATCAGCTCAGCTATCGCTGATCGGGGAGTTCTTCGAATCTGGCAAGGCTCAAGACAAAGAGGCTAAGCCCCGAGCTTTGACGATGGTTGATTTCAGGCAGATATTCGATACACGAAAACCAAGTGTTTCATTGGACATGCTGACGCACTACGGGAAATGGTTCGACGCCTTCAAAGCACTCTAAGAGCGTGGAGGGAAAAACAAAAAAAGCAAAATAAGTTAGGTTGGGTGGAATGGTTTGGAGAACTTCATATTTTTCTCGCTCTCCCTTCTCTCCCTCCAAATATCTCCAAACCCCACAACCCAACAACAATCTCTTAGTTTTTGAGAATTGCTTCAACAATGTCTGCTAGTTTCTCTGGCTCCGTTAACCCATTTGCGTATGGAACGGTTTTGATTATACTCTGCGTGTTGAAGGGTCCGCTGAATGCCAAAATAGGTCTGTAATTTTTTAGCGCTTTTTCGGCTTCAAGTTGACTCGTTACGACTGCTATTTTTGGGATGCTTGTTTTCTTGGATACTGTTTTTTTTAGTCCTTCTGTGAGGACGATGTCGTTGCCTTTGGCTCTTTTCAGTAGTTCTTTGATGTTGATTTTTTCTGTGTTGCCTTTTTCTATCGTGACAATTTCGTTTGGTGAAAGCACAACTATCTTTCTTGCTCCTTTCTGGGCGTATCTCCAAGTATCTTTTCCCGCCGTGTCGATTGTCCAGTTTTCTTCTGATATGTGTTTTATTGCAGTTACGCTGTAGCCTCTCTTAGTGAGTTCTACAATTAAGTTTTCGGTAGTGGTTGTTTTGCCCACTTTCTTCCCGCCCACAATTGAGATGACTTTCTGTTTCATGCTTTCATTTCTTCTTTGAAGATGTCCTCAAACATTTTCTTGTTGACGTGAAGTTTTTCTGCCAGACCCTTCACCATCTTAACATATATTCGGAAGAGATTTTGCATAATCTCTACTTTTTCTTGTTCGGATAGTTCTTCTTCGTTTGCCATGAGCAAAGCAAACCATCTGCCCAAGTCTGTTAGTTTGTAGGCTTTGATCCATATGATTCTGCCTTCTTTCTCGTTTTTCTCCATGGCTTCGTCTAAGACGCCAAGCTTGGTTAGCGTTTTGAGGTTTTCAATGATTGTTTTGTTTGAGAAGTTTAGTCTTTTGACAAGGTCTTTTTGATAAATGCTTTTGGCTACGCCTTGTTCGAGCGAGAACTTTAGGAGGTCAACGGCTGCTTTGGAGCCAAAGATGGCGCTGAGAACCTTGTTTTTCTCTTCTGCTGGAAGAAATACTACGTAAGGATGTAATTCTACTGCCAAAGGTAATCCCTTCGTTACATTTGTAATCTAAATAATTTAAATTTAATCGTGCTCTGGGAGGAAATTCCAGAAGAAATAATTCTCAACCCAAGGGGATAGACTCGGACTGAGGCGTTGATTCAGAGCAAATGGGCTACGAGTCCAGGTTCAGGTTTTTGTCTCAACTTTCGGTGTCCGTCTCTGAAAATACAAGAAAACCAATATTGGAACGACCAGTAGGACAATGCTGACGCCGATAGTTATTATTGGAAGGTTGGACAGGTTAATTCCGAGATTTTCCGGATTAATTCCAACTAACGAATAGACGGGGTCGAGTACGCTTCCTTTGAGCGCCATGTGGCCACCTAGACTTCCCGCCACTACCATAAGAAGGAAACCGATTAAACCAAGACACGCATATACTGCTGCTGTTCCGCCATTTTTCCAAAGGTTTTGCCCATATCTTGATCTTAGAAGAACAAAGACTACAAATAGCTCCAGAGCAAAGACTGAAAATACCACTTTGCTTAATGCCAAAGAACTTGATGTGATGAAGTCGATGGGCCAAACGTAGAAGCCGACGATTGCTGAAGCTATTAGTCCAGTGACGCCGCCGATTGCTGCTAAGTATGCAGTGGGTTCGGTGTATTGGACCATTTTTCCGACAAAAGAATCAGCAGGCCAGAAAACACCATAGCTGGCATTTGTTTTTCGCATTCGCAGGTGAATCCTGGCGATAACTGTTAAAAATATGCAGATTGCTGCTAGTGTAAGCATACCGCCGTGCAATTCAACCAACATTGAATGCACCGCAACAAGATTTACCATCCATTACCCCTTTCCCACATTGCAACCTAGATGTATATTAGATTTTAGTCAAAAGGAATTAACAGTGGATGTAGTTCAAAGATTTTCATGTATGTTAAGCATTATTCTCAATACCATGAGCCTGAGATATTATAGTTGTGAAAAAGAGAAGGAGTTAAGGGGGCTTAGGCGAGAAGAGTTTTCTTGCAAAAAGATAAATTCAGTTTACACCAAATCGTAAATACCCGTTAAGATGGCTGAACTTAATGAGCAGGCAGACTCTAAGAGTCAAAGTGTGGTGGCAAGCCATACGCTACCACTTCGTTCTCCCAAGCATCTTCCCAGCTGTTCTAGGCGGGATGGTCAGTTGGGCAAACGGCGTGTTCTACCCTTGGCTCTTTCTTTTGGTTTTGATAGTCATAATCGTCAACCACATTGGATTGAACATGGCAGATGACTATTTCGACTTCAAACAAGCGGTTGATAAACTGAAACCCGGTGAGAAGAACCCTTATTCTGGCGGAAGCGGTACCCTCAGCAGCGGTTCTATCGAGCCGAGGAAAATGTTTCTATCTTTCTCGCTTTGCTTCCTGGTTACCATCTCAGCCGGATTATACTTAACAGCTTTCAGAGGGCTACCCGTGTTACTTTTTGGGTTATTCGGCTTGTTCTGCGCCGTATTCTACACTGCGCCCCCTGTTAGCTTTAGCCACCATGGATTTGGGGAGTTAGCAGTGCTCGTGAATTTCGGAAGCACCATCGGGTTGGGCGCTTACTTCATTCAGTCGCAGATGCTCACTTTGGAGGCGTTTCTTGTGACGTTACCCGTGGGGATAATGGCTTTTTCGATGGTTGTTATCAACGAAATTCCCGACATTGAAGAAGATCGTTCTGCTGGAAAACTCACTCTGATAGCGAGATACGGAAGAAAAGCAGGAATCAAAATCTACATCACAAGCTGGCTATGCACATATGCAATTATAATTGGTTCCGTGGCGCTTCGCATTGTGCCAGTTTTCGCGCTTTTGGCTTTGATTTCGCTGCCGCTTGTTTACAGGTCGATCGCAATACTGCGGGTAAACTATGAGAACCCGATTCTGCTTGCGCCAGCGAACTTGTATATGATACGAGCGCATAGCATCGCCGGTTTCGGTTTGATCGCCGGCTACGCGGTTCAAGGGATTCTTAATGGTTCAAGTTCGACGCAATTAGCTTTTGTTTTGCTGCTGTTGATTGTTGCGTATGTACCGGCGGTGATCAGCGCACCAAAACGCTGAAATGAGCATAATGCTGTAGGGAATATCCATGGTTTGCAAGCTGTTTGTTTTTAGGCATTCGGAGACGAAGGATAATCGTCGTGAGGTATTTTCTGGTTGGCGAAATTCTGAACTAACATTAAAAGGGCCTTTCGCAGGCACAGGAGATTAAGGAGCAACTCAAGCAATTCCGAATTGACTATGCTTTCACTTCACATCTACCACGTGCCTATAAGACTCTTGAAATTGTTCTTGAAAATCATTCTCCAATTCCAGTCTCCACTGACGATAGACTCATCGAACGTTGCTACGGTTTACTTCAGGGCAAGAGCAAAAGAAAAATCGCGACCCAAAATCCTGAATGGTACGCGCAAATTCATCGCGGCTATGAGTTTGCTCCACCTGAAGGAGAAAGTTTACAGATGGTTGAAAAACGGGTACTCTCTTTTCTCGAACAACTTACGGAGTGGCTAGTTGGTAATGAAGGAAATGTCGCTATTTCGTGTCACAGTAATTCAATTCGACCCTTAAGGCGAGTTTTCGAGCATCTAACGCTCGAGCAAATGCTTCAGGTTGAAAGCCCTCAGGATAGGGCGTTAGTTTATGACCTTGATTTGCCGGGTGCGAATTCTGAAAGCCAAAAAGCGACTATCAACAAATCGAGCTGGAAGAGCGTGGTAATTTCCCGAAAAGTTAGGCTAGCAACAGACCCTTTAAACTCTCTGAAGATGTTTTACTCTTAGCGTGCACTTTTTGTTTGCACAATGCGCAGCACAAGTGGTTATGTTGTATTGCAGAGTGTAAGTGTAGGAAAGCTGGAAGATTAGAACTGGAATAATTTGACTGCTCTGCGTTTGGGGATTGATTTTCGAGTAACTAACCAAGAATTTATAGTGATTTAGCTATCTAGTGTTCTGAGAATTGAATGCCATACACACCAATACATTGCGGCGTAGCCTATCTGGCAAGACAATTCAGACCCCAGCTAAGTCTCCCAGCTTTGCTTGTAAGCACAATGGCTCCCGACTTAGAAATCCCGTTCCTCTATGTCGCCACATCTGGACAATATCCCAGACTAGTGATGCACAGTATCTTGGGTGCAATCACACTTTCAATGGTGGTGTCTGTGGTTCTCGTCGTTTTGGCGTATCCCACGGTGGTATCTTATCTTTTCAAGATAGATTACAAAACCATCAAAGGCAGATGTCGCTTTTCTTGGAGCGTGGTTGCGATTTGTCTTGCGGGCAGTCTTTCACATGTTCTGATTGATTCTCTGCATCACAGGTATAATCCGTTGTTTTATCCAATCACTTACAGCTCTTATGATGGCTTTGTTTTCATGAATGATTGGGCTTTAGCTTCTGTGATTATTCCGTTAGCATTTCTGTTTCTGCTGGTTTTATTTGTTGCCTTCGAAGTCAGGAAGGGAACCAAGGGCATTTGGAAGAGGCTGTTCGTAGAATAAAATAGAAGTTAGGTTTGGGACTAAATTTTATTCTGCTGTACTTCAGATTTTGCTTTCTTTTTCTTTTGAAACAGGAAATTCTTGAATTGTTAGATACAAATTAAATCTTAAATACAACCCCCTAACAAAGTAGTTCCGAGGGGTTTGGTGGCTCTTGTCAAAGAAGCCTTCGGTCGGTGTTTTTATTTGCCATTGTGGCGGGAACATTAGCGATACTGTAGATGTGGCCCGGGTGAGGGACGCTGCTAGTTCTATAGACAAAGTGGAAGTTGCAGAGACATTCGAATACGTTTGCAGCAACCCAGGACAAGAAAAGATCAAGAATGCTATCAAGGAACGGGGTTTGGAAAGAGTAGTGGTGGCTTCATGCTCTCCCCGAATGCACTTAGACACTTTCAGGCAAGCTGTAAAATCCGTCGGGATGAACCCGTATTTTTTGGAAATGGTCAACATTCGAGAGCAGTGCAGCTGGGTTCATGACGACAAGGCAAAAGCGACCGACAAAGCGGTTGCTCTTGTACATGCTGCGGTTAAGCGTTCTCAATTCTTGGAGCCTCTGACTCCGAGCAGGTTGAAAGTTACTGAAAAAGTGTTAGTAGTGGGGGGTGGAATAGCGGGGATTAATTCTGCTCTCGAATTGGCTGATAAAGGCTATGAGGTGTACATAGTTGAGAGAAACCCCAGCATAGGCGGACATATGTCCCAACTCAGCAAAACGTTTCCGACTTTTGACTGTTCAGCCTGCATCTTAACTCCTAGAATGGTGTCCGTTGCCCAGCATCCTAATGTGAAAATTCTAACCAACGCGGAACTGATAGCTCTCGGTGGTTCTGCAGGTAACTACGAAGCAAAAATCAGGGTAAAGCCCAGGTATGTGGATCCCAAGAAATGCATTGCTTGTGGGGAATGTACTCTCAAATGTCCTGTTAAGAAGCCAAGTAGCTTTGAGGAGAATCTGGTTCAGGAAAAAGCCATCTATAGGCCGTTCAAACAAGCTATCCCGAATGCTTCGGTCATTGACAAAGACTACTGCCTTCATTTTACAAAAGGGGTTTGCGGGATCTGCCAACAGTTCTGCAAAAGTGAAGCCATAGACTTCAAACAAGAAGAAGAAGTATTGGATCTTAAAGTTGGCGCGATAATTGTAAGTACTGGATTCAGTATTATTGACCCTAAGATGATCAGTCAGTATAGTTTTGGTTTGCACCCAGACATTGTGACAAACCTTCAGTTTGAGCGGCTAATGCTTCAAGGACTGCATAAGCCTTCAAACGGTCAAGTACCAAAAAAAGTTGCCTTCATACTTTGCGTTGGAAGCCGCAAGACAGCTGCTGATGGGTGTGCATACTGCTGCAAAATAGGCTGCATGACCGCGATTAAGCAAGCTTTGTTGCTTGATAAGACTGTACCTGAAGCAGAGCCTTGGGTTTTTTACACCGATGTTCGGGCTCATGGGAAAGGCTATGAGGAATTTTACGCTAAAGCCAGAGAGCACTTCACGGTTTTTGTGAGAGGTCGAGCAGCGGAAGTGGTGCCTAACGGCGACAAGCTAATTGTTAGTGCAGAAGATACTTTGCTTGGCAAGCATATTGAAGAGTCTTTTGATTTGGTTGTGCTGAGTCCTGCTTTGATTCCCTCAAGAGGCTTAAACGAATTAGCAAACGTGTTGGGTCTCGACTTGGGACCGGACGGTTTCCTAATGGAAGCTCACCACAAACTCAGAGGCGTTGAGACTAAGAGAGAAGGTGTTTACATCGCGGGAACTGCTCAAGGTCCTAAAGACATACGCGAAACCACAATGGAGTCCATGGCTGCAGCCTCCAAAGCTTCTACGTTTCTTGGGAAGGGAGAAGTAACTGTCTCTCCTGAAGTAGCCTACCTCATTCCTGAGATGTGTGACCTTTGCGGAGTTTGCATCGACGCATGTCCCACAAAAGCAATATCTAAAGGCAAAAACGATGTCACGATAGCATCAGTATCTTGCATCGGATGCGGCGCGTGTGTTCCAATCTGTCCCAAAGAGGCCATTGGACTCAAAAACACAACTGAGGAACAGCTGATTGCGCAGATTGAAGGAATCGTCGAGGGAGAAGATTCTGGTCCAAAAATAATCGCGTTCACAGAGAAAATGACGGCGTATGGCTCAGCAGATCTGGGAGGGCAAAGCCGGCGAAACTATTCTCCCAACATTAGAATAATAAGAATCCCAAGCGTAAGTCGCCTAGGATTAAAACACATTCTCCACGCCTTCGCTGCAGGAGCGGATGGCATCCTCTTTGTTGAGGGAGATGATAGCTTCCTCAAAGAGGATAAGGTACGTGACCTGGTCATTAAGTTTAAGAAGGATTTAGGCAAATTCGGAATACCGCCTCTTAGGCTGCAATCAACTACCACGACTCTTCCTCAGTACGAAAAAATTTTTGCGCTTTTTGATGATTTTGTTGAGAGGATCAAGAAAATGAGCCCCATAACGCAACAAAAACGAGAAGAGATTAAGAAATACTTGGAGGGCAAGTCAGATGTCAGAAAAGCTGCGTGAACCGGCCGCTGAATTAAAGAATAGCCAGCCAGCGGCTGAGTTATCAAGAAAGATATTCATAAAAGAAGTTATGAAAATGACTGGAGGCGAAAACATACTTGAATGCATTCAATGCGGTTCATGCGCAGGTGGATGCCCAACCAGGTTTGTTATGGACTTATTCGCCGATGCAGATAATAAAAATGATAAATCTAGGAATGAAAAAAGAGGTCTTATCCAGCACAACTATCTGGTATTGTTCAACTTGCCATACCTGTGCCACTCGATGCCCAAGAGACATCAACTTCTCTTCATTGATGATGTCTCTTAAAAACGAAGCCATTCGAGAAAATACAGTTAAAAAAGTCGCAAATACGAAGTTTCACAAATCCTTCTTCGATATCATCTACAAGTATGGCAAGCTGCATGAGCCCGAGCTTATGATCAATCTTTTGAACAAAAGCGATTTAAGAGGTCTCCGGGGGAACGCTACTCTGGGAATGCGCATGCTCAAAAGACACAAACTTCAGATGAGAGCACCGAAAACGGAGCAAGTTCCCTGGATGAAAGATATGGTTGAAAAAACCAGTGAGGAGGGATCCAAATGAAATATGCCTTCTATCCAGGCTGTTCTTTAGAGTCTACTGCCAAAGAGTATGAAGAATCTGGCAAGGCAATTAGCAAAATGTTAGATATTGAGCTGGTTGAAATACCCGGTTGGAATTGCTGTGGATCTGTCGACGCTGTTTACTCTTTTAAGCCGCTTTTCTCGATTGCTCTTGCAGCTAGAAACTTGGCTTTAGCTGAAAAAACACAATTGGATGTTATAACACTGTGTAGCGCTTGTTACTTCACGCTTGCTAGAGCAAATAAAATTCTCAGAGAAGATTCTGCTGCGAAAAGCAAAGTTGATGAGGCGTTGAAAAGTGTTGGGCTTGATTATAAGGGCAACGTGAAGGTGAGGCATTTCGCTGATGTTGTTTTGTCGGATGTGGGTCTCCAAAAGGTAAAGGAGAAAGTTAAGGTTCCTTTAGCTGCGCTCAAGGTAGCGTCTTATTACGGTTGTTTCATGGTGCGGCCTCCGGACCTGTGCAATTTTGATAATCCTGAACATCCTGGTCGACTAGAGGGGCTTGTCGAAGCCTTAGGTGCATCCAAAGTTGATTATTATGGTAAAACCAGATGCTGTGGGGCTTCTTTAGGCATAACGGATGAAAAGGTTATGCTTAAAATGTCAAGTGACATTTTGCTCAATGCTAAAAATGCAGGAGCTAATTGCATCGTTACTGCATGCCCGATGTGTCACTTCAATTTGGACGCGAGGCAGCCGGACATAGAGTCGTATTCCAATGCGCGCATTGGCTTGCCTGTGCTTTATTTCACGCAACTTATTGGTTTGGCATTCGGTTTAACGCCAAAACAGTTAGGGCTAAACAGAAACTGCGTGCCTTTACCAGGTTCTCTTTTGCAGCCACAGCTAAAACACTAACAAGTTACTTGGAGTCCAAATCATATTGAATAAAACAACTAGTTTACCTGGCAATCTTGCAGAAGTCTTTTGTTCAAAAACCTGTCAAGGAGATTTGCCCTTTGTACGCTTCCTAAGCGAATTGAGAGATTGGGTGAGCTTGCTTATAATCTGTGGTGGAGTTGGCACGAAGAGGGGCGTCAAGTCTTTCGCTCCTTGGACTATGGCCTTTGGCGAACCAGCGGACATAACCCGGTAAAACAGTTGCGCGATATTGAAATTGAGAAACTGGAGTTGGCAGCGCAAGATTTAGCGTTTCTTGAACTTTATGACTCTGTGATGATGAAGTTTGATGCTGACATGTCAAAGGGTTGCGATTGGGGCGAACAGGCAAATTCCCAAAGGCACCTGGGGAGAATAGCCTATTTTTCCGCCGAGTTCGCTGTTCACAATTCGATTCCGATATATGCGGGAGGCTTGGGGGCTTTGGCTGGAGATGTTTGCAAGGAAAGTTCTGATCAAGGATTGCCACTGGTGGCGGTTGGGTTTATGTATCCTCAAGGATACTTCCATCAGCACATCTCTTCTGAAGGCGAGCAACAGGAAGTTTATACATATCTAGATTTCAGTGAATCGCCTATTTCTCTTTGCGAGTCACCTGCTGGCGGCAGTTCTCTCATTCGCATTCCGCTGGCTGATCGGGAAATTTGCGTCAAGGTTTGGCAGGTACGGGTCGGTCGCGTTAGCATTTATCTTCTCGACACTAATGTTGAAGCGAACAGCCCCCAAGAACGTGCTCTTTCAGCTCGCTTGTACACTTCTGACCAAGAAGAACGATTGCGGCAACTTGTCGTTCTTGGGGTTGGCGGCGTTCGTGCCTTACAACATCTGGGCATAGCTCCGGTTGTTTGGCATGCGAATGAGGATCACACTGCGTTCATGATGCTTGAGCGGCTCCGAATAGAGAGAGCAAGGGGCGTCTCTTTGCAGACAGCAATGGAGAACGTACGCCGGTGTACAGTGTTTACTACACACACTCCTGTTCCAGCTGGGCATCACGTTTTTCCGGTTCAGCTGATGGATCGTTACTCAAAGAATTTTTGGGAAGCGTTGGGAGTTGACAGGGAAGTTTTCCTGAGTTTAGGGCAGTATGAAGGTTTGGATCGTGAGCATTTTAATTTGACAGCTTTTGCTCTGAATCTTTCCAGGCATTCAAACGCGGTTTCAAAACTTCACGGCGAAGTAACCCGATCAATGTGGGAAGGTCTTTGGGGAAAAAAATCGAGAGAGCACGGTCCAATCGGATCAATTACCAATGGAGTTCATTTGCCTAGTTGGCAGGCACCTGAATTTGGAAAGCTTTATGAAAAGTGTGGAGGTGCGGATTGTCTTCGAGAGCAGGATAAGACCGAAGTCTGGAATTGCGTTGCCCAGGTTCCTGATGAAGAAATTTGGCAGGTTCATCATCAACTGAAAAGTAGGTTAATTAATACTATAACGAATAAGGCGCGGCAACGTTTGTCTGAGGATTTTATTAATCCGCAGCAATTAGTTGCGATGGGCTCACTGCTTGATCCATATGCCTTGACTATTGCTTTCACCCGCAGGTTTACGGAATATAAGCGCCCCTGCCTGATTCTCACTGATATTGAAAGGCTTAGAAAGATAGTTACAAATTCGCTTAGACCTGTGCAAATAGTGTTTGCTGGAAAGTCTCACCCGGCAGACTACCAATCGAAACAGCTGATAAAAAGAGTGTATCAGGTGGCTATGGATAGGGGTTTTCAAGGTCGGATAGCATTTGTCGAGGATTACGACCTCAATATTGCCCACGCGCTAACACGGGGCGTTGATGTCTGGCTAAACAACCCGAGAAGGCTTCAGGAAGCGTGCGGTACAAGTGGAATGAAGGCCTCCATGAATGGAGTAATTAATCTGAGCATTCTAGACGGCTGGTGGAATGAAGCGTATAATGGAAAGAATGGCTGGGCTATCGGCGCCTTTGATGGTGGCCGCATGGGGGATGGGAGTGAAAGTGACGCGAGATCGCTCTATGATCTTCTTGAAAAAGAAGTTGTGCCCTTGTACTATGAGCGTGATCGAGCCGGCATACCTCGTCAATGGATAAAAATGATGAAGGAAGCGATGCTATCTGTAAGTCCTGTTTTCAATGCTTGTAGAATGATGAAAGAGTACGCCAATCAAATGTATCTACCTGCTACCAAAGACTCAGAATTGAATCCGGCCTAACTTATTCCCGTAAATCGACAAAATTTTGCGTTGACATTCAAGTGATTACTAATCATGCAAAAAACAAATAAATCCAAAATGACAAATACGGATCACTGCTAATTGCACAATTGGGAGAATGATTCTGTGAAGACTGCTCTTTTCGTAATATTGGCAATTTGCTTAATTGTCTTAATTGTTGTTCCAGCAAACTTGGTATTTGCTCAACAGGCGGACTTTGTTGCGTGTCGTGGCGCTACGATATCTGATGATCAAATTGATGGTACCATCGGAGGCGAGTGGAATGATGCTGGATCATATGCGAACGTGTCAATTGCTCCTTATGGAATCGCGCATTTTTGGACTAAACAAGATGGATCTTTTTTATACATGGGGCTAAAGTTTGTAGCGGATTCCAATAACCCCTGGGTTGCGTTTCAATTAGGACACAGCTTCTGTATGTCCACAACCGTTGACGGAGCTTTGTTTGGAGACGACAACTATGGTCCAAGTGAATATCAAGACATTAGTTTCACTGGAGGCGTGGTCGGTATTGCTCCAGATAAAGTTCAAAATGGAATAGGAGCAATAAATGTAAATGGATCCAATTTTGTCACCGTCGAATTGAAGAAACCTCTCAACTCTGGAGATGTTGCAGGAAAGGATATCAACTGGGGGGAAGGAAACGCCTACGCTTTCTTAGTAGTTTGGGATTCTGAGGGCGGGGGAAGTAGTGGAGGCGGCGCAAATCATGCAGCTACGACTCCAAGGGCATATACACTTCTCATCAGTGAAGATCCGATGCCTGAATTTCCAAGTACATCAATAGTCTTAGTGGCAGTTGTGTCTGCAACTTCGTTGATTCTTCTGGCAAAGCGGCGCAGGGCGACGACAACCTCAAAGCGAGATTTACGCTAAGAATTCAAGTGTCTTTGGCTAAGCTTACGCTTTGAGATCGTCAACGTTTTTTATTGCGGATTCTGCAAGCGTCTCTTTTTGAGAAAATCATTTCGGTTTGGCAGATGGGGCCACAATCAGAGTCAGCGTGCCTTGAATGTAGGGGACTTCTGTTTGAATCTTGGAGATTACGTTTGACAGATCGGCTTTGTCTGATGCTTTGATTGCGCAAATCACGTCGTATGGTCCAAACACTGTGTCTACCGATAGAACCTCTGGAATAGCTTGGAGTTCATTTTGCACCTTCTCGAGGTTTCTTGGCTGAGTGTTCAGGAATAGAAACGCGAAGGGTTCTTCAGTGCTTGATTTCCCTTCGGATATGACTAGCCAAGTTTGGGTTTTTTCGATCATTGGTTCTTTTTCAGTTATCATTCTAATTGGAGTGAACCATTTGCTGATGAATTCGTCCAAATCCTTCAGTTCGTTGAATTGTACGAGGATGTCGAATGGACCGAATAGAAGCGAGATGTCTGGTTCGCGTTCGTTCAATGTGCGTGCGCATAGACTCATTTGTTTGAGTTCATTCAAAACAGTGCCGAAAGCACCAACTTTGCATGATAACGCCATATAAGCCTTCATTTTTGATCGAGTCTCATTTGGTGCGGTTTGTTCATAAGTTTATCGGTGCCTTCCAATTATCTAGTTTGTTTTGGGAAATAAACAAAAAGAGTGTTTACTTATTGTAAGTCAAAAACGTTGTGTTCGAATCGCGCGCTGGAAGTGCGTCTCTGCCATTTGTGGACGTCAACGCCTGTTTTCCAGAAAAGTCTATATTTAAAACAATTGTACAACCACTAGAACAGATCTATGTTCATGCTTCACCGACTTGTTCAGCAACTTACTCGAGCTATCGCTAAGAGTCTTGCCTCAACGGGGAAGTTGATTTGAACCTTTACTTAGTGTTCGCGCCTTTTGTGGGGCTTCTTTCAATTGCCTTCGCCATTTACCTGATGCGTGGCTTGCTGAGAAAGAGTGAAGGAACGGCGAAGATGATCGAAATCTCCGACGCGGTAAAAGCGGGTGCCCATGCTTATATTGCTCGACAGTTTTTTGTGGCGGGACTATTTGTCACGGGTATTACAGTCTCTTTAGGTTATGTTCTTGGTTACTCTGTTGCCTTTGCATTTTCTTTGGGTGCTATCCTATCTGGGTTGTCAGCCTACATAGGCATGAGGGTTGCCATCTACATGAATGCTCGAACGGCGAACGCAGCCCGCAACAGTTTGAATGAATCTTTGGAAGTGGCCACTAAAAGCGGGACCGCAGTTGGTTTGTCGCTAACTGGATTAGGTCTTTTAGGTGTTGGTTTAATGTACGCAATTGTGGGTGACCCGTTTTTACTCTTGGGACTGGGGTTCGGGGCTTCCCTAATTGGCCTGTTCGCGCGAGTTGGCGGAGGAATATACACCAAAGCAGCCGACATTGGAGCTGATCTCGTCGGCAAGGTTGAAGAAGGCATACCTGAAGATGACCCACGAAACGCAGCAGTCATAGCTGACCAAGTAGGCGACAACGTGGGAGACATTGCCGGAACTGGCTCTGATGTGTTGCAATCATATATCATGGCTCTCGTAGCAGCAATGATTCTTGGAATATCGGTTTACGGGTTTTATGGCGTAATATATCCTCTTGCAGTTGCAGCTGCCGGAATTGTTTCCTCGCTAATCGCATCGTTTTGGATTCGTTCAAAGAACTCGAACGCCCAAGCGGCGATCTATCGAAGCATGTATCTGGCGATTATTCTAGTCAGTGCAATTAGCGCCCCGATAGCTTTCTTCCTTTTTGGTGGCTTAAAGGAATTCTATGCGACGGTCGTGGGCATAATTGCAGTGGTTCTGTTAGCATGGATAACACTATACTATACGTCTGTAAACAGGAAACCCGTTCAGGGGATAGCTAAGGCGTCGGTTGCAGGACCCGCCATGAATATTATTTTTGGTTTCGCGAGGGGTTTTGAAAGCACAATTTTTTCTATACTTGTTTTCACCTCAGCCATAGTTCTTGCGTATCAATTCAGCGGTTTATACGGAATATCGATGGTGGCAGTTGGTTTTCTTTCAGTAACAGCCACGCTAATTGCCATGTCTGCCTATGGACCGATAGTTGACAACGCCAAGGGGATAATAGAACTCTCAGAGCCCCACGAAGCGGCTTTAAAGTCTATTGACGAGTTGGATTCCGTAGGAAACACCACTAAAGCAGTGTGCAAGATATACGCCCTTGGCACCTCAGCCTTCGCCCAAGTAGCAATTTTTTCCGCCTTTGTCCAGGCTGCAAACCTGACAGCTATTAATGTCGCAAATCCAATGGTGACCGCCGGCCTTTTGTTGGGCGGTATGTTGTCCTTCATGTTTGTTTCGCAGATATTTCGGGCGATTGGAAATTCGGCTTTCAAAATGGTGGAAGAGGTACGTCGCCAATTTGCCGAGATACCTGGCTTGAGAGAGGGTACGGCAAAGGCTGACTATGCCAAGTGCGTCGACATTAGCACTAGAGGGGCGCTCAAGGGCATGTTTGTCCCGGCCATATTTGCACTTATCGTTCCTCTGGTAGTGGGCTACACGATGGGTGTTGAAGCCGTTGGGGGTCTAATTGTCGGCAATCTGGTTACAACCATTCCTTTGGGTCTTATGATGATTCAAGGAGGCGCCGCTTGGGACAACGCTAAGAAGTATGTTGAGAAGGGCAACTTGGGCGGAATTGGAACCAAAACACACGAAGCCACCGTTGTCGGCGACACTGTTGGCGATCCTTTCAAAGACGCCGCCGGTCCCTCATTGGATTTCCTGATGAACCTTATCGGTTCAATGGCTATCCTTTTTGCCTCATCGTTCATGACAATCGCCTTAATTCACTAACGAGTACGCGCTGTTGGAGAACCTGCGTGAAAACCTATGATTGCGCGCGCATCAGGGGTCTGGATTGAACTTTCCCTGTTTTTCATTTTCGGAGATTGTTAGGCTTTTGTTGGCTTTTTCCATCAAATCAACATGTTTCCACAAATTCGCGCGCTTGTGTTTCCATCGGAAAAAATATTAGTCAACATGACAACAAAATATTGAAGCGATATTTATGATCGATGAAACAAGTCGCGTTTATGTGCTTGTCACAATTCAGCCGGGGAAGGAACAGGAGTTCGCCAACGAGATTATGTCTAAGGGTCTAATTTTTAATTCCAAGGTTGTTAGGTTAGACTTCGTCCACGGTGCTTTCGATTTTATAGTTTTGCTTTCAGGAAAGACAAGTGACATGGATCGTATAATAATGGAAATGAGAAAGCTCCCTTACGTTCGAAAGACGGATACGCTTATCCCATTTGAAATGCTCAGTTGGGATGACGTTTCCTCGACAGTTGAGGAATCTCAATCCAATAAATCAATTACTTGATCTTTGTGTAATGAAGGGTTTGACATTGAAGGATCGTGAGGATTCGTATGAGCAACGGAAGTAACCGTATCTTTGTGTTAGTTACAATTCAACCTGGGAAAGAGCAAGATTTCGTTTTTGAAACAGGATCAGAAGAGTTGATACTTAATTCTAAAGTTGAAGATATGGTCTTCGTTCACGGCTCGTTCGACTTCGTAGTTATCCTCTCCGGAAACACTTACGACATAGACCGAAGAATACTTAACATGAGAAAGCTGCCGTATGTGATAACTACAGAAACACTGATTCCTTTCAAATGGGAAGTTCAAAAAAGACAACCCAAGCCGGTGGCAGTCGTTCCCTCTCCTCCAGTGCCGGTTCCTGCGCCTTTGCCGACTGAATTAAAGACTTTTGGGGAAAAACCTGTTGTTCTTTATTCAACTAAAGGAGGAAACACAAGAAAAGTCGCAGAAGAAATTGCTAGCGAATTGAACTGCCCGATTAAAGAAGTTACAAAGGATTTTGATTCTTCCACGATTAACCTAAAAGAATTTGACTTGGTGTTAATTGGAACAGGGATTTATCGGGATCACCCAAACGAAGACATGATGCGTTTTCTTCAGTCAGCAGAATTAGGCAATCAGCAATTCGCCCTTTTCATGACTTGGCTTAAGCTTAGGACAGGCGATAAGGATATCTTCTTTAAAATAGACCAGCTTTTGGAGAGAAAAGGGAGAAAGCTGCTCGAAAGCTCCTTTGAATGTCTGGGTGATCACCGAGTTGGTCATCCTGATAGTGTAGAACTTGATGCTGCTAGAAAATGGGCGCGCAAAGTTGGCAAGAAAGCCTAACATCACTTTCGGAAGACAAAAAAAGATATCGGGAAGAAAGAACGCGTTTCCTAAAAGATGGTTTTTGTCCTTTCTCAATCCTTGAGTCTCGGATTCAATGCATCAGATAAGCCGTCTCCCATCAAATTGAAGCCGAAGACTGTTAGCAGAATGAATAGTCCAGGAAAAACTTCTCCCCACCAAACAATTCGCATGTCGGAGAAATTCTGTTGAAGGATCTGCCCCCAAGTTACGACGTTTGTATCACCAAAGCCTAGAAAGCTGATCATAGCTTCAGCAAGGATTGCGCCGGCAATGGTTAAAGTGGATACAACGATGACCGGTGAAAGGATGTTTGGAAGCAAGTGTCTGAAGATTATTCGCTTGCTGCTTGCACCTAAGGCTTTTTCTGCTTCTACGAACTCCATTTCTCGGACTCTTAGGAATTCGGCTCGAACCATTCTTGCGTCGCCTGCCCAGTTGAAAATTGCCAAGACTATAACTACTATGGTTAAACCTATTGGGAGGCTGAGGTTAATGATGGGTATAGTAAATGTTGTTGCTTTGTTTGTCAGAGTAAATACTCTAACGAACATGAGGATGAATAGGGTTGCTGGAAATACCAGAAAGACTTCGGTTATTCGCATTAGAATATTGTCCGTAATTCCGCCAAAATAGCCTGCGCATGATCCGACCAGAATCGCAATCGACATTGTGATAGCGGTTACTATTACGCCTACATACAAAGCATATTTTGCTCCATGCAAAGTGTCGCTGAGGATGTCTGTGCCGATGGCTGATGTGCCGAATGGATATTTGGCGTTGGGAGGAACGCGGACATCGCCTTTGTAGAATGGTGCCAAGGCTCCTGGATTTGGGTATGCAGGATAGGGCGCAAGAAAATCTCCGAAGATTCCAAGAAATACGATGAAAAGAACAATTGCCAGACCGACAATGCCTGCTTTGTTTTTTCTAAACCTTCGCCAAGATAAAGCCCACTGACTCGCAGACCTCAGCTTTTGGTGCTTACGCTTTTTTGTTAAAGAAAAATGGTCAATTAATCTAATCTTCAAAAATCACTTTTGCTCCTTTCCCCTTGCAACATTGCTCTCTTCAAAACAAGACGTATTAATAATTTATGCAAATGTCAAAGCCAAAATTTGAAAGTGTCAAAATGGGATTCTTTTCTTTGCCTCTTCAGTTTCAAATATGTTTGATGAAACGTATAATGCGCTTTAACACGGTCAGTACTATTAGATGCAAGTTTTGTGGGTTGGTACGTCGTTGCAAAAGTTATTTTAACATTCCGCTTTCAGATATACTCCAATAAAACGTTCAGCGCCGGGGATTAGAGTTTACTAATGAACATCGTTCCTGAAGAAGCAGAATACAAGTGGCTGGAAGCTGCGAAGTCTTACGAGAAAGCCCTTGAGTCTAGTTTACAGACCGCTGGTGCCTCTGCGGCGGAAGACTGGCAAAGAATAGGGGTTTGCTACGACTTAGCTTCCCGACAGGCGACATCTATTGATGATTTTAGGAGTCTGCGAAGACAATCTGTTGAGGCATTCAGGAAAGCGGGAGATCTTTTCAGTCAAGAAGAGAATGAGGGAAGAAGCTCTCAATGTTTTGCCCAAGCAGAGTACACGAGTTCTTGGTTGGCTTCTGACTCTTCGGAAAAAGTCATAGCACTCGATAAATGTCGGGTCTTCGCGAAGAAAGCGCTTCAACTCTTGAAAAATGCCGGAAATGACTTGAGCTATTGTCAAACTGCCAATCTCCTATCCGAATGTCTATTCGAACGCCTGTATATCACGGCTTTGAGTAAGGAGAAAAATGAGATTGCCCAAGAAGGGATGAAGTGCGCGGTCGACGCAGTTTCCGCCCTATCAAAAATTGACTGCAAAGAAGAGTTGCTTTTGGCGTTTTCTCAAGCCAGTATTCAGGCGTGGTACCTCGCGATAAATGGTGAAAGTGGGGAAAACAGGAAAGATTTGGCAGATCGTTCTGTAAGCTATGCCAACAGTGCAGTAGCGCTTTCGAATGAGGTTGGCAACCCCTATTCTAAGGCGATGTCTCGATGGTCCGCCGTCTGGTCGAATCTTTCTTTCACAGCCGATATTGAGGTTTCACTAAAATACGCAAAGGAAATGCTGGAGCAGGCACGCAAGGTGCAGGACAACTACCTCATGGGCGCAGCCTCGTACCTAATTGCAAGCGTGATTGACAGGAAGGCCCTTGGCGAGGCGAACCCCGACAAACGGAAGCAACTGAACAATGAGATAATGAAGTATTCAGAGGACGGCATACGCTTTCTCAGTTTGGTTTTTCAGGATTCCTTAATCGCGGAAACTTATTTGCTGCCTGCGCAAACCTACTACGTTTTAGCTTCTGATTTTGCTGCAACCCTTTCTGAGAAGCTTGTCTATTGCAAAAAAGCTGTTGACATCGGCAAGAAAGGTTATGAGACTGCCGTTCGCTCTGGTTCTCCGGAAGCCTTGCTCGCCGTTCTCCTTGGCTTAAGTAAATCATGCTACTATCTTTCGAATATTGAGCCAAGAACGGATTACAAGCCACAGTTGCTGGATGAGGCATTGTGCTACAGCAGGGAACTTGTAAAAATCGTTAAGGAAGCTTTTCCCTCAAATTGTTGGGCTCTAGGCGCAGGAATGTTTTATGCGGGTAAGGCAGAGGCCGATCTGTCCAAATTGGAAAAAGATGAAAAGAGAAGAATTGCTCTCTTGCAAGAGGCAATTGCTGATATGGAAAAAGGTGTTCTCTTCAGTAAAAACTGGGCTGCCTCTCATCCTATCCCTTTGTCTGTCGCGGGAGTTGCGGGAAATGAAGCCTCTCTAGGGGGAATTCTCGACGAAAGCTTCGCGCTCACTGCAGAGAAGTCAAATTTGACTCGCGCTAACGAAGTTTACTTAGATGCTGCTGAAGACTTTAAGAAGGTTGATTTGCCCAGTCGAGTTGGAGAGTCTTACTGGAAAATTGCAAGAAACTTTGATCAGCTCAGCGACTATGACTTGTCTTCCAAAAACTTCGAGGATGCTTTTGCAGCTTTCAAAGGAGCAGCTCAAAAAATACCGCCGTTTAGTGATTTCTATCTTGACTACGCTTCTTATATGAAGGCTTGGAGCGAAATCGAGTTGGCGAGGAGAGCGCATGAAGAGGAGAAATACGATGTCGCCGCGCAGCATTACGAAAAAGCGTCTCAGTTGCTCAGGCAATCGAAATCCTGGGTTTACCTCTCTCAAAACTTCAATGCATGGGCACTCATAGAACAAGCTGAAGACGCAAGCAGGAAAGACAATTCCAAAGATGCAATCGAAGCTTTCGAAAAAGCAATAAAACTTCAACAGGAATCCAAACGGATTCTTACCTTGAGACTGGAGGAGATCGACAAATCCGATGAAAGAGACCTCATAAATAGGCTCATTCAAGTCTCACAGGTTCGAGTTGAATTTAGTTACGGGAGAATCGCCGTGGAAGAAGCCAAAGCACTCGACAAGAAAGGAGACTATCTTGCAAGCTCCGATAAATATACTGGTGCAGCGGCAGTTTTCCAAAAAATTTCAATTGACGATTCGGGGCAAATTGGAAGAGAAGCGAAATCATTGGCTTATTTGTGTCAAGCCCGACAGAGAATGACTACGGCGGAAGCAAGGGCTTCTCCAATTATGTACGAGGAAGCAGCGGAGCTCTTCAAGTTGGCCAACGAGTATGCGGTGAAGGAATCTGTAGGTCTCTTGGCGCTTGGTCACGTAAGTTTCTGTGAAGCTTTAGAGGCAGGCACCGAATATGAAATCACAAGAACCATGGCGGTGTACGAGGAAGCGATTAAATATCTAGAAGCTGCAGCAGGCTACTATCTCAAGGCTGGTTTCGAAACGAGCTCAGACTATACTAAGGCCATCCGGAGGCTTTTCGACGCCTATGTCTTCATGGAAAATGCTAAACGTGAAAGAGACGCTGAAAAGCAAACAAAACAGTACTCAAAAGCGGAAGAGGCAATACAAAATGCGGTTGAGTACTTTGGAAAAGCTAAGTATCTAGATAGGGCTGCAGAAGCTCAAAAAGCGCTGCAGAAAGTTCGAGAAGAAAGAAAATTCGCCATGTCGTTGAGTGAAATCTTCCATGCACCTAATGTTACCTCGTCTGCAGCGAGTTTCTCAACAGTTGCTGCGAAAGATGAAACCGCAGTGGGATTGGAGAGATTTGAGCACGCAGACATTCAGGCAAAGCTTGTTCCACAGGAGACGGAAGTCAGGGTTGGCAACATGTTAACCCTTGAAATTCAAATCTTAAACGTAGGTAAGGAACCCGTCTCACTCATTAGAATCGAAAACCTTGTTCCTCTGGGTTTTCAGCTTGTAAGCAAACCCGATTACTGTCAGTTTGAGGGTTCTCAGCTAACTATGAAGGGAAAAAGACTTGATCCACTCAAGACTGAAGAATTGAAAATAACCCTAAGATCATTCACAATGGGTACGATTGAGATTAAGCCCTGTATTGTTTGCTTAGATTTGTATGGTCACCAGGTGACTTATTATCCGGCTCCTGTAGTTTTCAACGTTTCAATTTCTGTTCTGCCGGGTCGTGTTCCAACTGGGTATGCGGACCTTGATAATCTTCTGTTTGGCGGAATCCCGGAGAAATTCGCGGTAATTTTAGAGTCACCTTCAAGCGATGAGAGAGAGCAACTGATCAAGAAGTTCCTCGACGCTGGAGTCAAGAAAGGGGAGACAACCTATTTCATTACTTCTGAAGTCGGCGGGGTGGCGAATATGGTTGAGGAGTTTCCAGCGGTTTTTTCGCTTTTCCTTTGCAATCCTCGTGCTGATGCGATGGTCAAGGCTTTGCCTAACGTGTTTAAACTCAAGGGAATCGAGAGCCTAACCGACATCGACATCGCTTTGATTAAGTCTTTTCGCACTTTGGCCTCGCCGCAAAGTGGGGCTCGAAGAGTATGTATTACGATAGTTTCGGATGTTTTGCTTCAGCACCATGCCATAATAACTAGAAGGTGGCTGAGTGGGCTTCTTGCAGACTTGAAATCAAAGGGGTTCACTGCTTTGGCGGTGGTTAATCAGGATATGCATCCTCCTGAAGAAGTCCAGGCTATCTTAGGTCTGTTTGAAGGGGAGATTAGGGTCTCTGAGAGGGAAACGGAGAGGGGTTTGGAAAAGATCCTTAGGGTTAGGAAGTTGTATAATCAACGTTATTTGGAAAGTGAAATAGCTCTTTCGAGGGAAAAACTGCAAGCATAGTTGAAACTCCCTCTCCTAAACGCAGCAGAGTTTACGGTAGGACTGACTCGCAAAAGACATCTCGGTTTAACCACCCTTCGGTTCCGGCCCCTTGGTAATTTGTCGCAGTAAGCATGAAAGTTGCTAACGCTGGGTAACCGTTGAATTCAAACGTGCTCTTTATGCCTGAAGGAACGGTTTGGCTAAATGTGCCTGTTTTCAACTCTCCATGTGCTTCCAGCATTAAGCTCATGGGAGGCAGTGTGAATGGCGAAAGCAGAGGTATTTGCTCTGTCCAGCTAGCGAAGAGAGTGTTACCGTGCAAACAAACTTGCAGGTTGTCTTTCTTCACTAGCTGTATGTTATGGGATGCCGGAGTTCCCTCGTAGTATTTTTTCCAGTAGCTAAGGGCTTCAGGGTTATCACTGTATACTGCAACTGGCACATAGGCCTGCCCTTGAGGCGTTTCGAGCCACAAATGTGCAACTATCACATCCTCAGCTCCAAAGTAAGAGGCTTTCTCACTTCTGATAACATTGAGCAGCATATCTGGCAGTTTCAAGTGGTCCGGGAAATGAATTAGCGCAGTCCCGCTGCTGCCGAGCATTGATGGTCTGTCTCGTGACCTATATTTGTACGGATTCTTCTGGGCATCAATTATTTTGTCGAGAACGTCTTGTTCTTCCAGCGGGTTCAACTTTTTGTCGTCAGAAACAATGACGTGATCAATTTTTGCGTAAGATTTAAATCTTTTACTCGCAAGACTGCTTCTAGAGCGGCTGTGTTGGAGGCAGAGGGAATAAGAACAGATTCAACTGTAACAGTGGATGGGACGGATGCATTCTTCCAAATGTCTTCTAACATTTTTTTCGATTTTTCCACGTGTTCTAAATCGTTGGTGTAGAAGGTGTTCTCAAAATATGGCATCGACCGTGGCACTTCAATTTCGGGTGGCGGGTTTTTGAACTGGAAAAGTTGTTGTCCATCGATAATAGTCGTTCCCAAGTATCCTGCGGGACCGTGCCTGACTTCGCAGCAGTTCAGAAGTTGGTGAGCAGCTTCCCAGTTATCGCTTGTTACGGGCGCCATAATTCTGACGGAGACGCCTCTTTGAGCCAATTCCCTCATAAGACTCATGCCTTGCCAGCATGCAACGAGTCCTTCTGAAGATGTAAACATCATTATCTCCTTTTTAGCTAAGTGCATTGCCTCATGGTACTTTCCGTAGGCGGTTTCTGCATCGCTAATGACGTGCGTTTTCGGCATCTGTTTGCCAGTTTCAATTTCAGCAATTTTCTTTTCTATGTCTGTTGAGTTGCGCCAAAGTTCCTCAAAAACGGCGGCGAATGAGTCGACTAGTGATTTGCAGTTTGTCCAAAGGCATAACTCATCTTGTTCGGCAGGTGTTTCTGGGTTGATGAAGAATGCGGCTTCCTCATCGTCCCTGATGACCATTCTGCTAAAAAACTTTAGGCCAAGATCGGGGTTCTGCCTTCGAACCTGAATCCTGCTTTAGGTTTTTTTTCGAGAAATTTCTTCATTGCTTCTACGTTTTGATTAGACAGTTCAGTTAGGAACCTGAATTGAGCCTTGGATCTTGAACCGTGGCTAAAGGCTGCCTCCAGAAGACCGAATTGGTCCGCAAGCGACAATCCTGTAATGGTCGAGATTAATGACAGTTGGTTTTTGGTTTCCTCTATCATTTGCTCGAGTTTGGAGTAGATGTAGTTTCTGCCTTGGAACACCGTGAACTTTGCAGATTGGGGACCGGTTTCGCCTATGGCGATTGATTGCCAATCGGAAAGAATTTCAGTTTTGTTTTGCTTTATCCGTTGAGCTTCTTCCATCTTCTCCTTAATGAACAAGTCCAGCGCTTTTTCAAATCGTATGGCTGAGAATCGTGCGGGGCGCTCAAGTGTGCTGTTCACGATGCCTTTGCCCTCCAGGTTCTTGATGATCGCGTATACCTGCTGCTTGGGCATCCTTAGAGCTTTGGCGATGTCTTGTGCTTTTTGGGGGCCTATCTTGCCCAGGAAAATATAGACTTGAGCGTCACCTTGCGTGAGCCCTAAATTTTGAAGAGTCCTGAGCACCTTTTCTTGAGTCAATTAGTCCCAACCTCAGAATGAACGTCACGCTCATTAAATCTTTGCAAACTTAAATCATAATAGGAAGATTTGTCTAATTAACACTTTCTGGAATACAAGAAGTCTTTAAAGAAAACTGCAACTAATGATGATTGTTTGGTTCAGGAGTTGTTTTTCGCGGTCATTTTTCTCCAGCTGGCGAGTAGTTCTTCTTTGGTTTCTCTGATGGTCTGTGCCTGTTCCACGCTAACTTTCACATACAGTTCTATTAGTTCTTCGAAAGCCAAAGCCGAAAACAAACCTGGGTGCTCAGGACTATTTGTCACCACGCCCTTTTCTTGCAGGCTCTTAAGAACAGGGTGCAGCTGCCGCTGGGTCATCTTCAATCCAATTGCCAGGTCTTCACTTTTTTGGGGGCGGGTCTTGGCAAGGTAAATGTACACCTTGGCATCTGCCTGAGAAAACCCGATATCTTCAAGGATTTTGAACACACGTTCTAAGCTCAATAAATTACCCCGCTAATTTCCTTTTTGACGCGCGCTTATTACGAGTTCCGATATAAACGTTTAAGAATATAACTACTGGTCAGTCCGAAAACCGACTACCCTTTTTGGAAAGCATTGCTTATCTGATTCGGGTTATCTATTTCCAAAGGAGACATAACTCGCACAATCTTTTTCCTGAGGATCTTGTTTGATGTTCAAATGACCCTTTCTGTATCTTAGCGAATGTTCTTTAGACCCTTGCAAACAGAAAATGAATCGCTTCAAGAATTCATGTGCATTTTGTTAGCTCACACGGTTTAGGCTCTTATGCCGATCAGGACCCAAAATAGGTAGTCGACTTTCCGACTGACTAGAAGCTATTAACAAAACCATCCAAAACAGAACAACATTCTAGCAAACGATCATGTACATATAGGGAGAAGGCAAAATGAATAAACTGAATAAAGTTAAGCATTTTTCTGTAGTTTGTATACTTGTAGCAACACTTGTTGCTCAAGCACCAAGTTTCTTACTATTGATTGCAAGCGCAAGTTTGTTTTCTTCCATGGGTTTGTGTCCATGCAGCCTTGAGTATAGATGGGGGAAAGGAAAATGAAGAACCTAATTCATAGAGCTTTAGCTGTTTTGATCGTGATTGTTTTTGTTTCATCATCAATAGCAATATTGCCCGTGCATGCGGAGAATATACCAACAACTGCGACTTTAAACGTTGGACCTAGCCCTGGTGGAGTAGATCAGCCACTTACTGTTTCAATGACGGTATCTCCCAACCCGCCGGCTGGTAGCCGCTTCCTTAACAGCTATTTTGCTGGAATTAGAGACCCTGATGGACTCTGGACAGTCATGGGTCCATACTCTTCTCAGGTTGGCTCTGGTTATGCTTACTTCACATTCGTTCCGACGAAACTTGGCACCTATCTTTTCAATTTCAATTATACTGGCAATACTATTGGCGCAGATACTTATTCCGGTAGTGCTGCATCAACGCAACTAGTTACTGTTAACCCCACACAATTGACTTCAGCCTCTCTCAGCGTTGTGCCCAATCCCTCAACTGTGAACTATCCATTAACGATCAGTGGACTGATTTCGCCAGCGCCACCTTCACCGTACGTCTACAGCTACATATATGTGAATGTCACGAAACCTGATGGCTTTCTTAGCACTATTGGTCCGTTTATGTCCGATGCGACTGGACAAATGATACCTACCACGTACACGCCGACGAGTGTGGGCACGTATCACTTCAGAATGTTTAAACTCTATGCGACTTTCAATGGCGTTTTTTACGCAGAATGTTATTCCAGCACAGTTGACGTTACCGTGGTCGATAGCTTTTCGCTTACAATCACTAATGCCAATCCAGCTGGAAGCAGTTACCTGACTCCTTTTGAGGGAACGGTGAGTGGTTACGCATATGGCGATGTCGTTTCTATCACTGCTCATCCAGATGTAGGATGGACATTCATAGGCTGGAGCGGTGACCTTTCTGGCACCAATAACCCTGAAACAATCACTATGTCAGGGAATAAACAGGTGTATGCTAACTTCGTAACGATAAATGCCTTAAGCGTTTCACCTAACCCAATCGATTTAGGTCAGGGAGTTACGATTAGTGGGCAAGTTGTACCGCCAGGTATCTATGCTTTGGCAATACAACAAACGAGTCCCTATGTTTCTTCTCCAGTTGCAACGCCAACAACCAACGTCGGTGGGGTCTTCAGTGCGACTTACACGCCCACCTCGGGATCTGGCTCCTATTCCGTCGCGATTATGTACAATAGCTTATCCATAGGCGGGGCAAGCTTCGCTGTTAATCCAGCGCTTAGCGTCAGTATTTCGCCATCGTCTGTTAGTATGCATGGTGGGACGTCTCAGCTTTTCACTGCGACCGTTTCGGGTGGTACTCCTCTGTATTCTTACCAGTGGTACTTGGACAGCTATCCAGTTTCTGATGCAACGAGTGCCACGTGGACGTATACTCCTTCTTCGGGTATCCATAACGTCAACGTAGTGGCAACTGACGGGGTTAGCGCCATTGCAACGTCTAATACTGCGTCTGTAACAGTTTATGGGGATATGAGTGCCGCCATTTTGCCGGCGGGTCCTGTTACTATGGATGTTGGGCAGTCTCAAATTTTCTTTGCGGGCGTTTCGAATGGCATTGGCACATGTACTTACCAGTGGTATGTAGACTCTATACCGCGCGGTACTACTGCGTACTTATATTTTTTCAACCCAGCTACAACTGCGGATGTGGGCTCACACAGTATTGATTTACGGGTTACGGACGCAACTGGGGCTTTGGCATGGGCTAGTCCTGTATCTGTTACGGTGAATCCCGCGCTGGCAACTCCGTCTATTTCCGCTGATGTGAGTACTTTGGATCGGAACCAGGCGAGTACTTTGACTTCTTCTGGTGTGTCTGGGGGCTCCGGAATGCCGTATTTGTATCAGTGGTTTGGTAAGGCTCCTGGGGCTTCCGTTTTCTCGCAGATTTCTAATGCGATCTATTCAAGCTATGTCTTTGTTACTGATGGTTCTACGGCTTTGGGCACTTGGCAATTCGAGCTTAGGGTTACAGATGGGGTTGGCGGAATTGTGTTTTCCAATCAGGTTTCCGTTCTGGTAAACTCCATCCCTAGCGCAAGCATCTTGCCGTCTTCTGTCACCTTGAATTTTGGTGATTCTCAACTATTCACGGCAAGCGCTTCAGGCGGGACCCCTCCGTACACGTACCAGTGGTACGAGAATGCCAATCCTGTAGGTGGTGCAACAGCAGATTTCACTTACACCTACGTCGCGTCATCTGCGGGAACTCATGGCGTTTATGTGCTCGTTACTGACAGCACTGGTCAGGGCGTATTTTCTAATTCTGCCGATATACTTGTTAACGCTGCAACTGTCACTATCACTATTGATTCGAATCCGTCCATTTCAGGCTATGTCAAAATAGATGGCTCTGGTTGGCTAAGTTACCCTCAAACCCGCAACTGGGTTGTCGGTTCAATGCACACAATTGAAGCTGGCTCTCCGGAGGAACATGGATCGGGAATCTGGTACGCTTGGACCAGCTGGAGCGACATTGGAGCAATTTCTCATGGAATCACCATCCCAGACTTCCCCACAACAATAACTGCGAACTACAAGCTCCAGTACGAAGTCACCTTCACCCAGTCTGGTTCAGCAGTACCTACTCAAGTCACCTACAGCATTAACGGAGGGCCAAATCAAGTACAAGTCCTGCCCTTTTCTGTTTTAGTTGACAGCGACAAACAAATAACATACTCATACCAAGCGACGGTTCCACGTAGCACCGGCACACAATACGCCCTAACCAGCACAATTCCAACATCGCCCCAAGCAGTACTCGCTCCCATCACAATCACGGGCAATTATGTGACCCAATACCAAATGCCGGCCTACTACTCCACCTCAGACGGAACCACGCCGACTTCAAGCGTTATCCTTCATGGAGTTTCTCTGGGCTCAGCAACTGATTTCACTTTGACTACCACCACTCAAAATCTTTGGATGGACGAGGAAACTTTTTGGTATGCTAATTCCCTAATTACACACGGAACGGAACAATGGTTTGGCGGAGCAAATGGATACGTTACCTCAGTCAGGCGCAAACGGGCATACATATAGTGTTAAGTCACCAATACCAGGTGTCATGGGTTACAACCTTAGGCGGAACAATCAATCCATCTGGCTCCTCCTTCGTCGATAATGGGTGGGTTGTTAATCTCGATGCATCAGCCCAAACAGGCTACACTTTCTCATCATGGACCGCAGACACAGGCCAAATAGTCATCGCGTCTCCTACATCAGCACACACCACAGCCACCATAAACGGGCCTGGCACTGTAACAGCTCACTTTGTAGCAAGTGCGCCCGCTGGAATAGCAGTCAAAAATACACTTCTGAGCGGGTCTGTAGCAGGTGACTGGATCTACCAAATAACAGACAACACAGGAACCGCAACTTCCTTTAGCCTCGCAGCAGCCGGCGGAGACACAAAGACATTCTCGGGTTCGGTATATTCCTCTGGTCAGATTACAATAGCGGCCATCCCGAAATACGGCTATGACACAACTGAATTGGTGCAAACTAATCCTTCCAGCGGGTACCAAATCGACCAAGTACAGCCAATTGTCATAGTGAACTTAGCCGCTGGAGGCTGGGCAACTGTTACCTTCAACAACAATCTTGTTTATTCCCCTGGACCTGGCTACACCTATGGAGATTTGAATGGAGTTATTCCAGCTGACTTTACCTTCCCGTTTCCAGCAAACAAGCTCATACCCGTGCAATCTGCTTGGCCCATTGACAAGAACACAATCCCGGATGGCAAGCTGGATCTTGTAGTGAACAAGGTCATGGCGGTACTTGTCAATGTAGCCGACCCTGCTATTGGGCAATCTACTCCGCTAACTGTGACCGTTGAATTCGATGGAGTGCAGTACACTGACGTTACATCAACGGGATCGGCCAATTCACGCTTGATTGCTGTCTACCCGATTGTGCCCAGCAAACTGGGAACCTTCACTATTAAGGGCAGCTACACAATAGGCGGACCTACAGTTCAACTCACTAGTACAGATGTCACTGTGAGGGACACGACTGTGCTGAAACTGTACTTTGCCTACTTCACTCCTAAAACATCGGGGAACTACGCGGTGGTAAACCCGACAGACTTCGCCGCGGTTGCTCAAAACATCAAGACAATCATAAGCGCAACTTACCCCGTGAAGCAAGTCCTTGTGAATACAAACTACAACGCTCTTGCCGGTAATGCTTATGCTTCGAGTACGGGCGGCGCGAAAAATGATATGAAGAACTTGGCTAATGTGGCTAAATTGCCTGCTTCGGGTTTAGGCACAGATGCAATTGGCGTAGCTATAGTACCTGACAACTACTTCACTTACCATGGATATCCAGCTGGCGTTGTGGGCGCCATGGTTACTCCGAGCGTGAAGGCAGCCATTGTGTCGCAGAGTTGGTATACTGCTGCTGCTCATGAGGTTGCCCATGTTCTCTACAGCGTTTTCTACGCTAAGGAGTACTACGCAAGCCCCACGTTGAAGGGGAAAACCGTGACGGGGGTTTGGGCTGAGAAGGGTCAATGGAGATCAGGCTGGGATATCATGGATTATATGGGGCCAGCTGATGGCAACTGGATTGGCAGCTCTTTGACTTACACGTACTTGTTTAAGAACGCAACGAAGGCTATTGCTGACCCAGAAATCTTGTTTGCAAGCGGCTCCATAACCAAAGATGGCACAGTAAAGCTTGACTCTTGGTACCAAACGGCTCAGGGAACTCCTGATGCTGACATGCCCGGCAACTACTTGCTTAGTTTCATAGATAAAAGCAACAATATCCTAGCTGTAACCAACTTTGCCGCTTCGTTCAACATGGAATACGTCCTCGGCGTCTTGCCTGGGCAAAACGTTCGATCCCAGTCTCGATGGGAATCTGCCTTCTGACTCGGCATCTTTTGCCTTCTCCAGTGTGTTACCCGGGGGAACAGATCATATACAAATAATAGACGTGACTAATCCATCGGCACCTATAGTGCGCGCAACGATTAACAGAGAAGACATACCGTTCGTTGGGCCTGCACAGCCTCCAACTTTGAACGCGTACTTCACTGACAGTAACTTTAAAACCATAAGTTCGTTTGATGTGCTGTTTAAGCAGACTTCTTCAAAGGTAACGACGCTCACTCTGACTGCTACTAACCCATCAACGTACTATTACACTCTTGACTATAGGAACAATGGACCGGCGCTGTCTTCTGTTCCTGTAAGTATCAAGATACCCGTTGACTTCGTGTTGGCTGGAGCGACGCCTGTACAGGTAGACTTTGACTCTGTCAGCTATACTTTCGCAGGCGGTGTGCTCACGGTGGCTGTTCCGAACGTTGCTTCCGGTCAAACGTTCACTTTGAGAGTGCATTTGGATTATAAGCTCAAGGGAACGACAGGGTACTCGTCGACAACGTATTCTAAGGTGTACTCTTTCGCCACGACGGTGAATGGTGCTTCGATTAATGCTCCGTCTGTTAACGCGGTTGGCAAGAAGGTAACTGCGATCGGTGGCTTAGTAGCTGACTCGCGCAGTTCTCCACAGGGTGGTCTGCAAGTGAAAGTGTACAAAGGTACTACTCTGAAGTGGAGTTCCATCGTATACGGAGATGGTTACTATTTTGTCGGGGTGTCAGCTGGAGGTCCGTACAGCATTCTGCTCTACGACAGCTTTGGTGTGCCTGTCTGGGTAAAGACTGGAATTAACGTCGCGGCAAATACATACGTGCCGGTTGATCTTACAGTACTACCGATTAACTGCGCAATTCAAGGTTTAGTTAGGGACAACTTGGGTAATCCTGTTGCAGGCGTAACGGTGCAGCTCAATGGACCATTGGGCAAAATCCAGACGACTACTACCGCAACCAACGACGGAGGGTACTATGTGTTCCGATTCATTTTGCCTGGGACGTATACTGTGAAGATTACAGTGCCAACGGGATACACTGGGGCGGTTGTTTCTAAAACGGTGAGCATTAAACTGACTGAAACGGCAAAAGTTGATTTAGGCGTCGCAAAGAAATAGCACAAGCACATGAAAAGCATAGCTAAATCGGGACCATGAGAATGGGAGGTGAAAAATGAAAATGAAAAAACTATACCAGTTAGTAGGAGTTCTCCTATTAGCAGTGATGTTAACTTCTATTGGCGTTGTAGCAGCTCAAGAACAAGTGTACCCAACTTTGACTATCCCTGCAAAAACAAAAGGGCTTGTTTGGGTTATCAACACGCGTGACGTGACGGATTTCAGCGGCTTTGACGTAAAACTGCGTTCGATCGTATGTACGGTCACTGGCGCTGTCGACGGCGTAGACTACGTTGTTAAACCCTTCTTCATCCTGCCGACTAAGGATTACGTGATAATCGTCTTCCTACCTAGAGCCTTCCCGCAGTTGCCTCTGGATGAAAAAGGATTGATGTACTCGACATCCTGGGTGACTGGAACACTGAGGAACGATGACACATTTCAAGCTTCGGGTCCAGGCTTCACATGGGGAAACGTCCGCTATGACAGGCCAATAAGGTAGCCTTTTACTATCCTTTCATTTTTACAACAAAAACTTGAGCATTCTGCCAGAGCCAAAAAGGTCTTTCAGCAAATACTTGTTTTCCAAACAACTAAAATAAGCGGCAAGCACGCGCTCTTTATGAGCTCGCGCCTCCTGCTGCAGCCTCAACTGCACTGCAAAGGCTTCCTTCTCGCGACTCAAAATCTGATCCGTGAACTTAATGTTGGATTTATACAAACTTTCCTTCTCAGCAAATCTTCTTCCTCAGAGAAAAAGCCTTCTCTACACCAACCAACAAATGACGAACAAAATCTTCCTCTTCTTTCAACTATTTGCGTTCCTCGCTATTTCTTGATTTTTGAATAACATTTTATTCTGCCTCCAAACATATAGTCAACGCCCGCCTCAAAATCCCAGTTACAAGGAATAGGTATGCCTACTAGTGAAGAGGAAACTCAATATCGATGGTTGGAAGCCGCGAAATCCTACGAGCAAGTCCTACAGTCCGAACTATCAGCCACCTGCTTCTCAGCCGCAAACTACTGGCAGAGAATAGGACACTGCTACGACCTAGCTTCTCGCCAGGCGTCAACAATTGACGATTTTAAGAGTCTCAGGCGACGGTCGGTCGACGCCTTAGAAAAAGCAGGAAGCCTCTTCAGTAGAGAACCAAATGAAGGTAAAAGTGCCCAATGTTTTGCCCAAGCGGAGTGCGTACGTTCCTGGCTTGCATCTAACTCATCGGAAAAGGTTGAAGCACTCGACAAAAGCCGAGCCTTCGCGAAAAAAGCCATGCAACTATTCAAGACAACTGGAAACGACCTGTATTACGGTCAAACTGCCACTCTCCTTTCCGAGTGTCTCTTCGAACGCCTATATGCCACATCCGATGGCGAAGAAAAAAACGAAATTGCTAAAGAGGGCATGGAAGCCGCGAACGAGGCTATCTTGGTTCTTTCAAAACTTGATGCTAAAGAAGAACTTCTGTTGGCGTATGCTCGTGCGAGCATTCAAGCATGGGACATTGCCATAAGAGCTGAAAGCGAGGAAGACCGTAAGAATGCCTCAAGCAAATCTGTGAGCTACGCTAACAACGCCCTGACACTTTCAAACGAAGTAAGCAATATTTATTCCAAAGCCATGTCGCGATGGAGCGCCGTTTGGTCAAACCTCTTCTTCAGCGACGACATCGAAGTTGCCCTGAAATACGCCAAGGAAATGCTAAAACAAGCAACAACAGTCCGAGACAACTACCTCCGAGGTGTAGCCTCATACATGATTGCCGACGTCACTGACATGAAGGTTCCAGGTGAAGGCAACCCAGACCTTAGAAAACAACTCTATGACGACGTGATCAGATACTCCGAAGAAGGCATCCGGTTCCTCAGCTTGGTCTCTCAGGATGCATTAATTTCCGAGACGTACCTGTTGCCTGCGCAGACGTACTCTGCTTTGGCGACTGATTTTGCCGTTGACCTCTCAGAGAAACTCGTTTACTCAAAAAAAGCAATCGCCACTGGAAAGAAAGGTCTCGAACATGCATTCCGCTCTGGCTCCCCAGAAGCTATGATGACCACTTTGCACGCTTTGAGCAAGGCATACTATTACCATGCGAATCTTGAACGGCGGGAGGAATACAAGCCAGAGTGCCTGAATGAAGCACTACGCGCCCGAAAGGACTACATTAGAGTCGTAAAGGATTCTTTTCCTTTCAATTATTGGGTCTTAGGCGTAGGATTAGTCTACGCAGCTCAAATAGAAACTGACCTTTCCAGACTACAAGAAGACGAAAACAGAAAAATAGTCCTCGTCAAAGAAGCCATCAACGACATGGAACACGGTGTGGAACTGAGCAAGAACTGGATTGCCTCACAGCCCGTGCCTCAGTTCATAACGAGCATAGCTGGATACGAGGACGCCTTAGGAGGAGCACTCGACGAGGGCTTTTTGCTGACAGCTGAAAAAGATAATCTAACACGAGCCAACGAAGTCTACAAGGATGCCGCCGAAGACTTCAAGAAGGTTGACCTACCCAGCCGCGTTGCAGAGTCTTACTGGAGAATCGCCAAGAACCTTGATCGCGTTGGCGATTACGACTTGTCTGCCAGGAACTTTGAGAATGCTTTTGCATCTTACAAAGCTGCAGCTCAACGAATAGTGCAGTTTGGTGATTTTTATCTTGATTATGCTTCTTATATGAAGGCTTGGAGCGAAATCGAATCAGCTAAGAGAGCGCATGACGAGGAGAAATACGATGTTGCCATGCAGCATTACGAAAAAGTGTCTCAGTTGCTTAGGCAGTCGAAATCTTGGATGTACCTCTCGCAAAACTTCTACGCATGGGCACTCCTGGAACAGGCTGAAGACCTGAGCAGAAAAGAAAACAGCCAAAGCATCAGCTGAAACCTTCCAAAAAGCAATAAAATTCCTTCAAGAATCAAAACGACTTCTCAGCCTCAAACTGGAAGGAATCGACAAGAAAGATGAACGGGACCAAGTTGAAAGACTAATCGAAATAACCAGATACAAGAACCGAATACAGTCACGGAAGAATTGCCATTGAAGAAGCCAAAGTTTTAGACAAGCAAGGTGACCACATCGGCAAGCTCTGAGAAATACAACAGAGCAGCCGGAATTTTCCAGAAAATATCAACTGGTGGAAGCTGGAGAAGCCGCAAAAGAAGCAAAGCCCCTATTTTATCTCTGTCAAGCATGGCAAAAAATGATGATGGCCGAAGCAAGAAGCAGCCCAGCAATGTACGAAGAAGCAGCAGAACTATTCATTCAAGCGAATGAATACTCATCCAAAGAATCCGCAGGCCTAATGGCGCTAGGACACAGTAGTTTCTGCAAAGCATTGGAAGCCGGAACAGAATTTGAAACCACCCAAACCATGGCAACTTACGAGCAAGCCACAAGATACATGGATGCAGCCGCAAACTACTACCTCAAAGCAGGATTCAAAACCACCTCAGACTATTCAAAGGCGACACAGCGTCTCTTCGACGCGTATGTCTACATGGAAAGCGCCAAACGAGAAAGAGATCCAGAAAAGCAATCAAAACAATACTCAAAGGCGGAAGAAGTGATTCAAAACGCAGTTGAGTACTTTGAAAAAGCTAAATATCCAGATAAAGCTGCCCAAGCGCAAAAAATGCTTCAGAAAGTTCGAGAGGAAAGAAAATTTGCCAGTATCACTGGGTGAAATCTTCCATGCACCTGACTATAACGTCGTCTACAGCAAGTTTCTCAACTATTGCTGCCACAGATGAAACCGCAGTAGGTTTGGAGAGATTTGAGCACGCCGACATTCAAGCCAGACTGATTCAGACCGAAGTTGAAATCAAGATTGGCAATCCTGTCACTCTTGAAATTCAAATTATTAACGTCGGCAAGGAACCTATTTCGCTAATCAGACTCGAAAACATTGTTCCCGCGGGTTTTCAACTGATAGAAAAGCCTGAATTCTGCCGGTTCGAAGGCTCGCAACTTAGTATGACGGGAAAGAGGCTTGATCCACTTAAGACTGATGCGATAAAGATTGCTTTAAGATCGTTTGTCATGGGTTTAGTGGAGATTAAGCCCAGAATCGTGTGTGTTGATTATGCTGGGAACCAGCTGATTTACAGTCCTGAACCGGTGACGTTCAACGTTGTGGGAGTTGCGCTTCCCGGTCGCGTTTCAACGGGGTTTGCAGACCTCGATAAGTTATTGTTTGGCGGAATCCCTGAAAACTACGCGGTTATATTGGAATCTCCTTCAAGCGACGAAAGAGAACTGCTCATCAAAAAGTTCCTTGAAGCTGGGGTCAAGAAGGGGGCAGACAACGTATTTTATTACTTCTGAAGTTGGCAACGTCGCTGACTTGGTTGAGGAGTTTCCGACGGTTTTTTCGCTTTTCCTCTGCAATCCTCGCGCCGATGCAATGGTCAAGGATTTGCCTAATGTGTTTAAACTCAAGGGAGTTGAGAATCTAACTGACATTGATATTGCCTTGATCAAGTCTTTTCGCGCTTTGCATGCTGGTCAGAGTGGAGTTCGAAGAGCTTGTATCGCAATCGTGTCGGATGTCCTTTTGCAGCATCATGCCGTGATTACTAAAAAATGGCTCAGCGGGCTTCTTGCGGACTTGAAATCTAAGGGGTTCACCACTTTGGCGGTGATTAATCAGGAAATGCATCTGCCCGAAGAGGTTCAGGCTATTATTGGTTTGTTCGAAGGGGAGATTAGGGTTTCTGAGAGGGAAACGGACTGGGGCTTAGAGAAAACTCTTAGGGTCAGAAAACTGTACAATCAACAGGTATTTGGACACTGAAACGACCCTGACAAGGGAAAAACTGGAAGGACAACTTCCGTAGAGTGTGAGCGCGGCTAGCACGGGCTGGACTATTTTTCTCGGAACACCGACATGGTCGGGAAGATCTCAATGCCGTTTCTGTCAATAGTGTAGGGCACCAGGTTCGTGTTAGTTGCGACGCCTCTCATCTTCTCAACTTGAAGCGCCCGCGTGGTGGTTCCGCCGAAAAACAGCGTCTGCATCATTATGACCCCATGCACGAGAAACTCCTCGTCAGATAAATCCCGTTCAAGAGTTAGTTTGCTCAGCTCTGTAGTCACAATAGTTGTTGTCCCCAAATCCGACAACGCCTCAATCAAGTCGACCCCGGCAGTCCTGCGTTCGATAGGGTCTATAAAGCGGTAAAACAACGCTGCAAGCGTGTCCAAAGCTACTCTCTTTGCGTTAACTTGTTTAATCTTGGTCTGCAATTCCTCAACAAGCTTGTCAACCTGAAGCTGCTTTCCCCGCAGACTGCTTGTCTCTTCCTTGAGCATCTTTTCCTTTATTATAGCCAACCGGGAAAGTCTGGTTGCGTCTACAAAGCAGAATTTGCCTTCTTCCTCAGCTTTCTTAAAGTCCCAACCGAACTTTAGCATTTCTTCGAAATAATGATCCTTGCTCTCGTCTAGACTGACGTACACAGCGTTTTCGTTGCGCTCTGAAATTCCTTTGTAGAGAAATTGGGATGCAAGAATGGTTTTTCCGCTACCGGGTCCACCTAACACCAAAATAACTCTTCCCTGAGGGAAGCCACCGCTGATCATTTCATCGAGCCCTTCAATTCCCGTTGGAACGCTGCCTACCAACACATTTCACCTTTGGAGAACATGTCTTCGGTTAATATTTATAACTTGCGCAAACCCCGCTGACACAATGTCTGCTTCAAGTCGAATTGATTTGCAGTTACATGTTTTCCTCAGAGAAGTTACTTGGAGGTCGCCGAGTTAAGGACTGGCACGAACTTCCTTTTACCCTTCTTAATCGAATCAATGTTTATCGTAAAGGTTTCATCCAAGGATTTGCCAAACATGTTCTTGTACCTAACCTTAACCGTAACGTTGTTACCTAGTTCAGCGAATCGCCCATTCCAAAGTTGCACTCTGTCATTTGTTCCCACAGAACTGGCGTAGAGCGCACTACACTTCTCGCTGGAACAGAAGTCTATTTCAACATCTCTAGCACCAGCTCCTCCGTTCACTAAATTCAAACAAGTAAACCCAGTGATCTCGCCCGTTTTCATATCAAATTCGTAATAAGCAGGCTCCAAAGCAAGATGAGGTCTCACCATCTCACCTCGCACCATCTTTCCCTCCCGCATATTCACGGCAGCAACAGCGGCTAAGGCAATGGTTGCCATGCCGTTAATAACACCAAAAAGAAGGGTGATTTCAGGAGTCGACAAATGTAGAAGAGACGCAAAAAGCCCCGAATATGCACCAATTGAGAGAAAAGCAATTAACGCCACTATTAGACCAACTATTAGGTAGTAGGATCCTTTCGAGGTTGACATAATGGCTATATTTACATGCGATTCATTGAAAAGCCTTTCCAATATCCGATGAAAAAACCACTTAAGTCCCGCGAGAACTGATGAGGAGACCTAAAGGGTTCCAAGGGATCTCTTCAAAGATTCGTGGTCAAATTTTCCTGCGCTAAAACTAAAACCCGTTTTCAAGCTGCTAATCGTTACCAAGGCAGGCGCAACTGTGTCCGCGTCGACTTTATACATATCCATTCCGGTCTCTTTGAGAAGATCTTTGTATAGCGGATTCTGATCGGCAAGCTTTTTCGCTTCCTGAAACATTTTCAAAGCAGAAGCATGCGCCTTGCTCACAAGCATTCGAAGATGTTGATCATCGTCACAATCCACAACATAGTTGGCGACTCCGCAAGAACTGATGGCATTATTCGTCCTCTCCTTGTCTTCAACAGGGTTTGGATGAAGTGAAGCGATCGGCGCATAACCCAGCGCATGCTTCACACATAAGGGATCAAGACCAACTTGAACAAGCTTGCGCAATCCAGCTTCTGCAACTCGCCCACACGCCTGGATCGCGCCTGTCATGCTGTTCGAAGAAAACATTATTAAACCCAAGTTTTCTGGGGATACTCTGCATTTCTCAGCAATCTGCCTGATTAGAGCTTCAGATGGCTTCTTTTCCGTTTCCAATACAAGAACGGCGACGTCAGATTCCTCTTTGTACTGGAGTTTTTGAAACAAGTCCAGTGGTTCCATCGCAAGAGCCCTGGCTGGACCAGAAGCATCCGCCGAGAAATTTTCCCAATTTATCTTCCAACCGGCGAACTGAGAACCCAAAATCGACAGCGCCGGATAGTCGGTGGTAACAAACACTGAGAGCAAAACCAATTCTCCATATTGGATAGGCGTTATGCTTGCCCTTCCGCACCCTGCAAGGCAGATTTCAGTGACAATTTCTCCTGCGCGGAATCCGCCGTTGCCGTTGAGTCCCGCGTCGATTATGGTTGCGCCACATTCCGCCGTTTCAACACTGACTCTAAATTTGTTAGCATCTTCGATGAGCTCGTTCACCAATTTCGAGGCAGATTTATTCAAACTAAATCTATGCGTGGACAACAATATCATCGACTGTTTTTGATTAGCCAATTAGGAACGGTAGAAGAGGATAAGTTTTTCTGTAAAAGAAATAATGGACTTGCAGCCCAACTTTTTAAGCGTTCTTTTCGATGAGTTCATGATATTTCTTGACTCTTTGATTGTATTCTTCATTTATCAAAGCCCCCAGTTCCACGTAAACTCGCAAGTCAAGTCCGCCGCCATAAGGTCCAAGATTGGAAGTCTTAACGATTGATTTCGGATTTCGGATCTTTTCCTGCCAAAAAGAGTATATTTCCGACGAAAACATGAACGGGTACGTCGCCATTATCTCGTCGATTTTCTTTCTCTCTTCAAACTCCAACCAAAAGCTATCCTTTTCTCCCCCAGCCGGAGCAGCCCTGTTGAGAATAGTGTAGAGTGGACCGTAGGCTTTTTCAAGTTCATTTCGAGCGTCAGCCACCAAATGTCTGTTTTCCTCCATTTTGGCGCGCTTGAAGGTTGAATAGCCTTCGATAGCAGCAAAGATGGCGATTGAAAATGTTAACGTAAGATTTGTTTTCTGGTCGAACTTTAGTTCTGAGAGAACTGGAATGGTGGAGGAAGTGAGCTCCGGAGAATACAATATAATGACAAATAATATCAGCCCTGTTAGGGGCAAGTAAATCATCAGTTGTTCTCTTCGCAAATTAATCCCAATGTCTATTCGTTCTCTTTGCTTATAATTTTAAGCCCACTATCGCCTCTTGTTTTGATCATCAACCGTTGAGAACATCGCTCCTTTGGGTTATGCTAAAAAACGTTCCAACCACAAACATTCGTCTAAGAATTTACAAAGTGGCCTGAATTAAGCGGTAGAGGCATTTCTTCTACACGCTCGGAAGTTCATTTTCATACTACTTTAGTTCTTTCACACCCAGCACGATTGACGTCTCGGTTCGCATCACGTTTGGATCTGACTGGATGGTATCAAAGACTATTTGATCGAGATCCTCAAGGACGGGGGCTTGGACAACGGCAATTGCGTCGAATCTTCCATATACGGCGTCTGCTGAGAGAATCTCCTCTTCATTTTCCCTTAAGCGTCGAACAACATTTATCGCCGTGCCAGGTCTGGTTGCGATATTCACGTAGGCTCTCATTATCATCACTAAGTGTCAAACACTTTTCTTCAATTTTTAGTCGAGGATTACTTGGTCAGTTTTCTTTTTATGCTTTGTTATTCTCCTTCACTGACAGAAGTTAACAAAACCGCAATTCTGGGTTTTGCAATCTGCAAAAAATTTAAAAAGCTAGCGAATGTAATTAGCTATCACGACTTTAAATGTGGTATGAATATGACTGAAGAAGGATATCCTCTTGAAGCTATAATTCTTGTAACCGCAAAACTGGGAGAGCTTTGGAAAGTAGCTGATGAAGCAAAGAAAATTGAAGGAGTTTTATTCGCTAAAGCAGTTGCCGGTCGCTACGACGTAGTTGTTCACGCTCAAACCAACAAGTTGGCTTGGGTAATTGCTCGACTTCACAGCATCAAAGGCGTTGCAAACACAGAATCTCTAATCACTATCGACGCGAGATTCGAGTAAAAACCCTGAAGTAGTCTTCCAAATCTACCTCTTTTTTCATCTACTCGCCTAAGTTTCTTAGTGGCTACCAAACATTTTTCGTTAAGCAATCCGGATTTCTCTTGGTTGTTAGAACAAACTCAAACCTGCACAGTGTTTGCACAGCGATCAGGTTGAGAAACTTGAACAAGAATCCAACTTATGATTTTGTTTCAGCTTGCCTAAATCTAATCTCCGCAGCCTTACCAAACCACTTATCTGCTTTTCCAAACGCGCCAATAATTTGGTACTGTTCCGCGAGCGCATCACAAGCGTCGGCATAATCCGGCTTGTATTTTAACGCCTCGAGGTAACTTTCTATTGCCGCCAAAGAATCACCTTTGGCACAAAAACTGCACCCCAAACTGAAATTCACTTCAGGGTCAGACGGGCTTATTTCTCTGGCTTTCAGCTTGCTTTCTATGGCTTTTTCGAACTGAAATTTCTTGTGGTATGCACGACCAAGGTTCATCCAAGTCTCCTTGTCTCTTGGGTCTTTTTTCAGGATCGCTTCATAATTAGCTATTGAAAGGTCTAGTTCAGCCAAAAATTGGCTCTTAAAATGACCTTTGAGCAAACGAAATTTGTTATTCATGCCTTCCAACAATCTCTTCCTTATGGCTATGTAAGTGTTTAAGAATTATGGGTTTCCTGTTCTTTAACGCAACAGCAACCCTACGTTAAGGGTAAAATTGTTTCATTTTTTTGAAGCGATAATGTATGTAGGATATCTTGCAATAGCTTTTTTAGTCTTCTATATGCTTTCATAACGCGGTGCAATCAAAAACGGCTTCAACTGAAAATTGGGTTCCAAGCGACGGAGACACCTTCGTAACCAAAGAAGGCTTCATATTCAACACACTTGGATATGAGCATCCAGAACAACGCGTTTTTGCATTCCTAAAATATATTCCAAGTGAGTTCCAAGAGCTTTTCCACGTTGAAATGCTTGAGCGAACTTGGAAATTCGGTGAAAAAAAGCTTTTCCGCGCAGAAAAACTCTATACTGCTGCGAATTATCAATCGTTTATCGAAACTTTCAAAAAGAATTTTCCTGATTACTTGTACTTTTGTCCATTTCGAAACAAAGAGCTGATCAGCGCCCCGATTAGCTCCATTGACAAAGTCTTCGTCCCCAAAGACTGTTTACAAACCATTCATGAAACTTGAAAAGCACGACCGGATCCAAAAAATGGCTCTTGATTTAATCAAAATGCTCAGCAAGGAATCAGGCGTAGAGTTAAATCACTTTGGAATGCACGGGTCCATCGCCTTGAACATGCACAGTGAGGAAAGCGACATAGATTTTGTTGTCTATGGCTCAGGGAATTTCCGTGTCGTGGAAGAAACAATCGAACGATTAGTAAATTCTGGAACTCTTCGGTACATTTTTGGCAATAAGTTGGATAAGGCGAGGAAGTTCAAAGGCAAATATCAAGATAAAATCTGGATGTTTACCGCCGCCCGTTTGCCCGAAGAAGTGACGGAAAAATATGGCGAATCTCGCTTCGTTCCAGTAGGTCCTCTCAAGTTCCAATGCAAAGTTGGCGATGACAGCGAAGCAATTTTCCGTCCCGCAATTTACAGAATAACTGACTACAAACCCACAGACGCAAAGTCAGAACTCCCACAAGAACAAATTCCCAATCGCATTCTCAGCAACATCGGATGCTATCGAAACGTAGCTCGCAGTGGCGATCAAATCAAAGTCGCAGGTGTACTAGAGCGAATCGAATCTGTAACAACTGGCGCAGTTTCCTACCAAGTCGTCGTCGGAACAGCCACAAGTGAAGAGGAACAAATATGGCCACTTTAAAACTAAGAGACCGAGACGGCATAGTCACCAAAGAAGGAATAATATTCCGCGTTTTCGGATACAGCCATCCGCGAAGCGCTTACATATGCGATGCCGAATATGCTTCTGCAAACATTTTTCAGTCAAAAGACCCGCGCGCTTTAAGAAATGGAGCTGGAAGCGGCAAAATTTTCTACAAATTCTACGACGACGAAGGCTGGAAATTCATCTTTAAAAATTATCCGCAATACACAATTTTACATAAGATGCTCGGAGCAAAAGTTATAGGCACAAGGAAAACGGACATTGCTGAAACCCGTCAGCCACAAAAAAGATTAAACGCTTTGGCTTCAGCGGAACCTACAGATAAACTAGTCGCAGCCACCATTGATGTTCTAAACATTGCCAAGAAACATTCGGGTTTAGAAACCGAAAATTTCGGCGTCTTCGGCAGTATGCTGCATGGCTTCCATCACCCAGACTTCTCAGACATCGACCTACTAGTCTACGGCGGAAAACCAATATCCAAAATGCGAGAAGTCCTGGGAGAACTTTACCGTGACGGGCTTTCCGGATTCCGCAATGAATTCGAACATTCCTCGGCTATGTCCGGCAAAAAGTGGAGATTCAAAAATTTCAACGTAAAGGAATTCATGTGGCACCAAAAACGCAAACTAATATACGGACTATACGACGATCGGGAAAGCGGGAGAACAATTAAGGCAGAATTTGAACCAGTCAAAGATTGGTGCGAAATCTTCAGCGAATACGATTCTGAAACCAAGATCGTGCGAAAAGGTTGGGTGCGTCTGAAAGCTCGAGTTCTTGCCGATGCCGATGCACCATTTATTCCTTCAATATATGGCGTTGAGCCCCTGGAAGTCTTGATTGGGCCAAAGATTGGATTAGAAGCAATACGAGTAGTTTCTTTCATGGAAGAATTCAGGTTACAAGCCAAGAAAGACGAAGTTGTGGTGGTCGAAGGAGGCCTTGAAGAGGTAGTTACACCGAAAGGAAATTTCTATCAGATCACATTGACTTATTGCCCACGTTATTATGAGCAAATGTTGAAGGTAGCAGACCTAAAGCTATGACAATGACATGAAATCGGCTGGCTTATTTCCTATTATGATTCGATAATAATTTCGTTTTAGTTTTTTGTCGGTTACGCGTTCCACTTTTCCCTTGGCGGTTACGACTTCTCCTATTTTAGCCTGCTCGCAAAATCTTCCCCGAAACGACGCAATTTCCGTTATTGGGCTATCCAATTTTGGTCCTTCAATAACCTTGGCTTTTCTCCAATTTGTAAACGCATGGCGTGAACAGAGCTTCGGAATCATCGGTCACCGTAGCTGTTATTTTGGCGTACCCAGCGTTTTCGTAAACAAAATCGCCATATCTCTCTTCAGTATCTTTCCAGTCCTTTACGAAGCGAACAAAGTAGTCTGTTCCATCATATTTTCCTTGGAAGGCCTTTCGAGATTCAACTCGCTCGAAGTCTTCAAAACTCATTGCAGTATCTTTCGAACGGAATTCGAATAACGTCTTCAATTCCTCTCGACTATACGCTTTGAATCGTGAGTTTTGCGTTTTCAGCAGGTCTTGAAGTGCAGCGTAAGCTTTTCTGCTGTTTTCAACTCCATACACAAGCGGGTCGATGTCAGATTGCAGCGTGAAAAGTCCAGCCATTATTGAACCTGAAATTCCTATCCCGCTCCAAGGAATGTTCGCAGCTTCTTTCAGTTCCTCCGCTAACATCACGGCTTTTCTTTCAAGAGGTTGCTGCTTCCTTGCTGACCTCAACGCTTGAAGTTTCTTAACCGGATCGTAGTGCTTCTTTATGGCTTCAATTGGAACTTCGCAGAGCTTCTCGCCAAAAACTGGATCCCCAACGAGCAGCCAAGGCGTTTTCTTTTGAAGATAAAGAAAGCGCTCGGCGAGGTTGTAGACTTTGTTGTACATTTCTCCAGGGTGCCCGCGGGTGCCTTCAGTTGACGGAATGTACCTTGGGAACGCTATGACTTTGTCTGGAGGGTGAACCAAGCCTTTTACGTCAAATATTACGTTGTCTGCTGTTCTGATTAAATCGCCTTCTCGGGCAAGCACTTCAGGTTCTCCTTGAAAGTTCGAGATGTAAGTTATTTTCAATTGTTTGTACTTTTTTACATAACGTTAATAAACCTTTTTTTCAGATTCACTTAACCTAGTGCATTTAACTATGCCTAATCTTGACAAGGCAAAGTACATCTCCAAATGTTTAGAAATGGCTATTCTTTTCGAAGTGACGTCAAATAAGCCCGGTAACGTGAACTTGGCGGTTGGGTTCGAAGGAACCAAAGTTGAACATTTCTTGGCTTCTGCAGTCGCGGCATCGGCATCCTTTGAAGAGGCTGCCAAAAATGGTGAAGCCATTTCAACCGGCAAACTGCCTATGCAAGAAGCCGAAATGGGTCGACTCACAAAGGAATGCATTGCAGATATCGACGCGTGGCAAAAAGGCGGCAACACTCTGCTGGGAACAATTATGCTGTTTATCCCAATAGCAGTCGCAGCAGGCATGACCCCGATGAATGAGAAAAAAGAGTTTGACCTCACACTACTCAGACAAAACATTAAATTGATTGTCGAAGCAACCACCGCAATTGATGCAGTCAACATGTACGAGGCCATCGACATAGCCAAGCCAAGCGGACTAAACGAAGCCCCTGACCTCGACGTCAAATCAACAGAGTCAAAGAAACGGTTGCTGAAAGAAAATGTATCCCTTTTCAAAGTCTTTGAAATAGCGTCCGGTTACGACGACATATGCTACGAATGGGTAAACAACTTCCCAATAACATTTGAAACGGCTTACCCCTACCTTAAGAAACAACTTGAGACAAAATCTCTAAACGCAGCAATCATCAACACATTTCTAAAAGTGCTCTCAGAACGACCAGACACTTTCATTTCAAGAAAAGTCGGAATAAGAAAATCAAAGGAAGTATCCAAACGAAGCAGCAAACGTCCTACAATTAGGCGGTTCAGACACAGAGAAAGGTCGGGAAAGCATATTTCTTTTCGACAAAAGATTACGCGAATCGGGAAACAGCTACAATCCTGGAACTACTGCAGACATCATAGCCGCAACCTTAGCTCTTTGTACTCTCAGCGGGTATAAACCTTGAGAAACAATAAAACTATGCTATAGTCAGAGCATTTTGTTTGCTCGTGATTCACACCACGACTTATCACTCCTAGCCCTGTCGGCTAGGAAAAAGCATTGGGAATTCTCATGCATTTGAGCTTCCAACTCATAAGTAGTTGATGCTTTCAATAAGGCCTCGGCAGCCCTCGATCTTTCTCTTACTGCACAGTTGCGGTTTGGTATGTTGATTTGACAACTTAATGTGACTTTTGCCCTTGTTTTCTTGACTTACCGCGCTCCAAAATAATGAACTTGCTTTTTCTAAGCGGTTTGAGCAAGCTGAAAAAATTTTTGCGGCTTCAAAGGCTCTATTTTCATGCATCATTCGTGCGGCTTCCTGAAGCTGTTTTAATTCATAAATGGGCAAAGGTCCTCTGTTCACGTGAAGATTTTCAGATATGGCTCCAGTTGCTTTTCGAGGTTGGAGTCGCACTAAATCTTCGGGAGAGTTTATGTTGACAAAGCTTTTCAGTTCTGGATCTAGAGCGCTTATTTCGCCTGAGTTTGAGACAAAAATGACGTTTAAGGCTCCTCTTATCAGATCGTCTGATCTGGGACGTCTTAATTGACAAAGCGTTTCAGCAACTTCTAAAGAGCTCGTTTTTTCGAGAGCCATTACCAGCGTTTCCAGTCTTCCGTTAGGCCACATCGGTACAACAACGCGTGAGTTCTTCGCCTGGTCAAACATGTAGTCCACAACTTTGGGTTGAACAAAAGGCATGTCACCAGGTAAGGCAAAGCAATATTCCGCGTCGACGGATTTAAGTCCGGTAAGAATCGCAACCAGAGGACCACCTAAATGGTCAAATTTCTGATCAACAAGCAACTTAACATTGTTTATTCCGTATTCTTTCAGAACCTTGTCGTAATGCAGTTTTCTGTCTTCTTCATTGACGCAAACCACAATTTCATCGACTACTTCACAAACATTTTCCACCGCATGAACTAAGAGAGGCTTTCCAAAAAGCGGAGCGAGAACCTTGTCTTGCCATGGCTCTTGTTCGCTCTGAAATCTTTCACCTCTTCCACCAGCAAGAATGATCGCGGCTTTTCTCGCCATTCTAAAACCTTTTCTCAAAGACTATTGAATTCTAATCAAGATTAACTAATGCTATTATTATTTGGCTTTTCTTTTTAAGAAACAACTTATTCTATCACAAAATCGAAATGAGCATGAAAACTTCGGTCGAGGTTTTATAAGAGTTAATATCGTCAATTAGACAATGAACTATTCAGCTTCAAGTAATTGTGGCATGTGGCTAAAATGGTACAGCAAATAGAAATAATCAAGATTGATCTTACCTCAGGAAAAGCGCAGAAGATGCTTGATTACGTGGCAGAGGAAGTTCCGTTTCACCTTTTTATTAACATGAATTACTGGGCAACTATACAATGCACGCCAACCAACCTTAAAGAGCTCGCAGTTGGGCACTTGTTGTCAGAAGGTATTCTGAAATCCACGAGTGAAATCGACGAAGTAACACTAAAAGAAGCTAAAGGAAGCGGCTATGTCAGGCTGAAATCAGAAGTCAATACTGGAGATCGAGTAAGACTTTCAAAGCTTCACCAACGTGTGATTACTTCTGCCTGTGGAAGCGGCTCACCTTATCAATACATGGGGAAGACTCCTCAAGTTGAGTCAGATCTAACGGTCAAAGCCCAAATCATATTTGATTGCGTTAACCAGCTCAACTTCAAGGCCGAAGGCTTTAGACAAACGGGTGGACTTCATGTAGCTGCAATTTATCGCGCTGATGGGTCTTTGGTTACACTAGCCGAGGATGTCGGCAGGCATAACGCCGTTGACAAAGCTATAGGCATGGCCGCTCTAGGAGCTGTCGATTTTGAGGGATGCTTCCTAGCCCTGAGTGGGCGCATGTCGGGGGATGTAGCTTTCAAAGCTGCAAAGGTTGGCTTGCCAATAGTGGCTTCTTTAGCAGCTGCTCTCTCCTCAGGAATCGATATGGCGAAAACTTCAAATCTGACTCTGGTCGGGTTTGTGCGCGGAAAACGAATGAATATCTACACGAAACCAGACAGAATAATTCTGTAAAAAAGACAACTCTTTCGAGAAACTTACAAGTAAAGGAAAAGCGCCCCGAAAGCGTAAAGCTAAAAAGAAACGCTCACATCCTTTTCTTTAATGTCTTCAAGAAAAATTCAAAAAGAATTTATCTATCTACACACTTTCGGCTAGTTGGCGGCAAGGTTGAAAAGAAAAATAGCAGCACTTACCATAATTTTGGTGTTTGCCTTGTTGCTTGGAGCCTATGGTTCTCTCAAACCATCTGTGGCAGAAACACAGACGAAGATTCAGCACATCGTTTTTATCGTTCAGGAGAATCATTCTTTCGACAACTATTTTGGGACGTATCCAGGTGCGAATGGACCTGGGAATCGTGCAATACCCATAAATCCTGATTATCCTTCTGCGGGCTCGGTTTCGCCGTTCCATTTGAGCGCGACCGTCGCTGTGAATACCGGAGTAGCTGATCGCGACGACGCAATTGACAACGCTCAAGGTTCTTCGTCCATAGGAATGGACCTTGGCCACTCATGGGAAGTCGCCCAAGAAAGCTACAATAACGGCAAAATGGACGGCTTCATCAAAGCAGACCAAAGTTCGCTTTGCATGGGGTACTACGATCGGCGAGACATTCCGTATTACTGGGACTACGCAGATCACTATGTTCTGGATGATAATTTCTTTTCTTCAACCTTTGGTCCAAGCTTCCCAACCCATCTGTACATTGCTTCTGGAAGAAGCGGATTTGAAGGAAGCGGCTTAAGTGGACCTTGGGTCATTAATGGCACCATAATTAACAATCCAACATCATTTGGTTGGCCGCAATCAGGACCGCAATCAGGGGATGCCCCAGTCATAAACTGGCAAACTAGCCTGAACTGGGCCACATTGGCGCAAGAACTCTCAAACGCAAACAGGACATGGGCGTGGTACGACGGTAACACCGATCCACGAGCTGCCACTTACTGGAACCCTTTACCGCTCTTCGAGTACTTCCAAAGCCACCCGAATGAGCTTACGACACACGTAAAAAGCACATCAAACTTTGCCTCCGACGTAGCCAGCAACCAACTCCCATCAGTTTCATGGATAATACCCGGAAGCTGGCAACCGCCTACTCTTCCAGCCGTTTTCAGGGATCAGCAAACAATTCAAAGCTCAGTTAGTGAACATCCGCCCGCAAGGTCCGATGTGGGGATGGACTATGTTGCTTATCTGGTGAATCAGATTATGCAGAGTCCCTTATGGCAATCGACAGCCATCGTAATAACTTGGGATGACTATGGCGGCTTTTATGATCACGTGGCGCCCCCTCAGATTGATGCCTACGGAGATGGTTTCCGCGTGCCAACTCTAGTGATCTCGCCATGGGCAAAAAACCACTACATAGATCACACCGTGTATGAATTTGGCTCTCTACTAAGACTCGCCGAAGACAACTTCAAATTGACGACCCTGGGCGCCAGAGACCTAATGGCAAATAACATGATGAACTCGTTTGACTTTGACCAAACCCCTTTGCCTCCTCTGATTGAACCAGCCAACTTCGTCGCGGAACAACAGAATTACGTACAGCCATCGCCTTTCCCAACAACCCCACCGACAGCAACGCAACATTCGCAAACTCCGACTCCGACCCCTGGATCCTCAAATTCACCAGTGTCCTCTCCAACATTGACCCCTACACCCAGCCTAAGCCCCCCTCAGTCGCCAATACCAACGCAAATGCCAACCGCAGCTCTTTCGCCAACTTCGACACCTTCAGATCAAACCTCGGTTCTAATATCTTCCCCAACTCCAATTCCTAATACAGCGACCCTAAATCCAACAACTGCCCCAAACCCCATACCTACACCGACAAATCTCCCAACTCAAACTCCAACAAACAGTCCCATGCCTACGCCAAGCTTTGATCAGAATTTGCCTTATTCGATTCTCACCACGTCACCTACGCCCTCGCCTGCAATAGTAGCTTCAACTTCCGATTCAACACCTACTCCGCTCATTATTTTGGCGTGCGCAACTGCGATTGGTTCTGTTTTCGCTGCAATTTTCGTTAAAAGGAGATTCTTCAACAATTCACTTTAGAGCGCACGCTCAATATAGTAATTATTCTGGTATTTTGCAGCTGCTAATTTCACTCTGGATCAACATATATTATCAAGACACTGCTCTTATAATTCATAGTTCGCCGTTAATCAACGAATTTTGGCACTATCGGCATAGGTGAAATTTATGCAGGATGCGATAGTGATAGGAGGAGGACCTTCTGGAGCTCATTTCGCATATCAGGCTTCGAAGAAAGGATATTCTGTTTCCCTTATTGAATCAAAGTTAAAAGGTCGGTACAAATGTTGTGCTGGCGGAATCTCAAAACGATTCTTAACAACTTATGAAATGCCTCCGAAATTGGTGGAACGGAAGATCACAAGTTTTCAGTTGATATCTCCTACTGGGGAAAAAGCTGAAATGGATTTTGAGGAACCGGTTGGTGTTACAGTTTATCGAACGTCGTTTGATAACTGGCTGATTGAACGGGCTATAGATGCTGGTTCTGAAGTAACCTTTGGTGTAGGCGCCAAAAAAATTCGCTTTTTGCAAGATTGCGTTGAGATTGAGCTGACCGATGGTAAGATCCTTCGTTCCAGGCTACTGGTTGGTGCCTTTGGAATGGCACCGGCCATGTTTCGGGAACTTCAAATCAAGATGCCGGAGTTTTTGATGGGGGTGCAGTTTGAGCTTTCTATGTCTCAAACTCAAATAGATCAATTAATTGGAGATAGATGCGAGTTTTATTATGATCCAGTGTACTCAAATCGAGGGTATGTTTGGGTTTTTCCGAAAAAGGAGGGGGTTTCAGTTGGCTTTGTGACAGGCTCACTTGAAAAACGGAAAAAAGATACTATTCTGAATTTTATTAGAAACCATCCGCAAGCATCCAGGGAGCTCCAAACTAGCGTTCCACGCTTGTTTGATGGAAGTGATTTTCATTCTGCGATGATCCCAAACAGCCCTCTTAGAGTCACTTATGGAAATCGGTACCTCTTGGTGGGTGATGCCGCAGGACTTGTAGACCAAACTAATTGGGAAGGGATCTTTTTTGCCTTCAGATCAGCCGACATAGCTTTTGAGGTTTTTGAAAAAAACTATGATAAAGCTGACTTCTCGTTAAGAGGGCTTTCCGCCTATCAAAGAGGTTGGAAAGAAATCTTTGGCGAAGAATTGAGCTATGGTAGAAAAACGCAGAGTCGATTTTATGGAGAGAATATGAGGAGAGTATGGACCCTTTTCGTATCGGAGCTAAACAGAGATGAATCATTAAAAGCTCTTTTTAAGGAACAACTTTCTATGGGTATGCCCGTGGTAGCGGCTGTAAAGAAGATACCATTATTGACAAAGTTTCGCTTGTTTTCAAAATCCCGCATGTGAACATCACTTAGCATATCTTGATTTCCACTCACGCGGGTTCAGATTCCTCCAGTCCACTTAAGCGCGATATGGAAATAATTATCCGAAAGTTTTCCGTCAAAATTCTTAATGGTTGAGTGCCCAAAAACACGAATAATTATTAGGCATATTTCCGAGATAATTTAAAATTACAGTTAGGTTTTTCAATCTCTGCCACCTTAATAACAATTCTTGAAATTGATCTGTACGTCAAAGGAATTTGTTATGAGTGAAGACGATTTTGTTTTAGCAACAGAAGAATCAAATGTTCCTGAAGATTCAATGAAACTCGTTAATGTCGTGGGTAGACCCATTTTGCTTGCAAGGCACAACGGTCAAGTTTATGGTGTTTCAAACAGATGTCCCCATATGGGGTGCTCTCTTGCAAATGGCACACTAAAGGAATTCACTGTGACTTGTCCATGTCATGGTTGGAACTTTGACATTAGAAGCGGTCAACATCGTGAAAATAAAGCGATCACTTTGATGACCTATGAATGCAAAATTCAAGACGGGAAAATTCTCTTGAAACTGATGGATATTTGAGCGCTCAAACAAGAAACAAAAATTCTGAAAAGTTTTACAATGCGCAGAAAGTCTGTGTTTTAGTTCTAGACTTTGCAGATTTTTCAAACTTACTCTTAAATATAACCTGATAAATTCTCTAAGGTAAGGTCGGGACATCATGGAGCAGCAAAAGTTGCGGGTGACTCTGCTTACAGGCCGAACGATTGAGCAAGGCGTAGGTAAAGAGTACGGGAAAGCCTCGCAAGAATATTTTGACGCATGTTCAATGTGCTATATGGACGCAGAAGACATGAAGAAACTTGGCGTTAAAAACAACACGAATATACTTGTGACCACACCGATCGGGTCTGTTGTTTTGAAAGCCGTTAAGTACCCGCGAGGGTCAACAACGGGCTTGATTTACATTCCCTATGGTCCTTGGGCCAACGCAATTTGCAGCGACGCCACAACAAGCATCGGAATGCCCTCATTCAAAGGAACCCCCGCCGAGGTCGAAGTAGCTCCAGACAAGAAAGTCCTCACAATTGAAGAACTCTTAATGAGTGAATTTGGGAGATAACAAGAATGACAGTTATCAATTCTGTAACCTGCCCAATATGCGGTTGCCTCTGTGACGATATAGAAGTAACAGTTGAAAATAATGAAGTCACAAAGGTCAAGAATGGATGTGCAGTCTGCGAAGCCAAGTTCTTGGGCTACAAAGGAGAACACCGAATTCATACACCACTGATTCGCAAAGATGGAAAGCTTGTTCCAGTTTCAATGGACGAGGCTGTCCATGCGGCCGCTGATGTTCTTGCTAATGCAACGTATCCAATTCTTTACGGTTGGAGTTCAACAAGCACTGAAGCTCAGCGCATAGGTGTTGAACTAGCTGAAGAAGTAGGCGGAGTAATGGACAATACAGCGGTAGTGTGCCATGGTCCATCAATCTTAGGTGTCCAAGAAGTAGGCATACCCACTTGCACCTTAGGGCAGATTAGACACCGAGCAGACCTCATTATCTACTGGGGATGCGACCCTTGGAGCGCTCACCCAAGACATCTTGAACGATACACTAGTTTCACAGAAGGACGATTCGAAAAGAGTGAATGGAAAGCTTACATGCAAAAACTCAAGGCGTCAGCCGGGAAGAAGAAACTTGAAAGCGCTTCTCGAAGCGGGTTCGTTAAGGCTCAACCGCCAAAGCCTCAAAGCTGCTACATAGGCGGAGTTCCCCCAGAAATGTCTAAAGGCGGTCGAAAACTCATAGTGGTTGACGTTCGAAAAACCATGTCAGCAGAAATGGCCGACTACTTCATCCAAGTCGAACCAAACAAAGACTACGAACTCATGCAGGCATTAAGAGCGCTTGTCAAGGACCAGGAACTTGACGTTGACCAGGTCGCAGGAGTTCCAGTTGAATACTTAGAACAAGTCGCTGACGCATTAGTTAGCTGTGAATTCGGCGTGATCTTTTTCGGAATGGGATTAACTCAGTCGGCAGGCAAATTCCGAAACATAGAAGTTGCCATACAACTGGTTCGTGACTTAAACAGCCGAACGAAATTCATGATCATGCCCATGAGAGGACACTTTAACGTAACTGGAGCTGACGTCGTATCTGCTTGGCAAAGCGGCTATCCCTACGGCGTTGACTTTTCACTGGGCTACCCACGCTATAACCCTGGTGAAACAACATGCACAGATATTCTGTTACGCAACGAACTCGATGCATCATTGGTCATTGCTGCAGATCCAGGTGCAAACTTCCCCAAGCGAGCAGTTGAAAACATGGTGAAGCACCCGCTCATTGTAATTGACCCGCATATGAACGCAACTGCCATGCTAGGAGACATTGTGTTTCCAACAGCATTCGTTGGTATAGAAGTCGAAGGCACTGCATATCGAATGGATCACGTGCCCCTGCCTTTAAAGAAAGTAGTTGAACCTCCAGAGGGCGTTTTTTCTGACGAAGAGATTCTCAAGAAGATACTTGAGGAAGTTCAAATTATAAAAGCAAAAAAAGAAAAACAGGAAAAAGAGGCTGCCTAAGTGACCGAACTAATCATCAGAAACGGGTTCGTCTTTGATCCCATAAACCAGATCAACGGCGAAAAAATGGATATTGCCATCAGAAACGGCAAAATCGTCGCAAGCGTTAATGAACACAAAGCTAAGAAAATAGACGCAACAGGCTTAACCGTAATGCCTGGTGGAGTAGACATTCACACCCACATAGCAGGCGGGGAAGTAAATACCGGCAGAATGGTCAGACCTGAGGACCACATCAAAGACGCCGTCAGCAAAACTGCCATAACACGTTCAGGTACAGGCTACTCGATTCCCTCAACCTTTGTTACCGGTTATCGTTACTCGCGTATGGGTTACACCACCGTCATGAATCCCTCAATGGCTCCATTGGAAGCAAAACACACTCATGAAGAATTAAACGACATTCCCCTTTTGGACAAGGCAAGTTACCCCCTCATAGGTGACTGGTGGTTTGTCCTTGAATATTTGAAGAAACACGACTTGGAAGCATGCGCAAGACACGTTGCTTGGATGATGGACACAACAAAAGGATACGCCATAAAGATCGTAAACCCGGGCGGCTTAGAATCTTGGGGTTTCGGAAAGAACGTTCACAGTATCGACGATGAAGTTCCAAACTTCTGCATTACTCCTCGAGAAATAATGTGTGGTCTTGCCAAAGTCAACAAAATGCTAAACATGCCTCATACTATTCACCTTCACACGAACAATCTCGGAATACCAGGGAATTACATTACCACGCTTGAAACTATGGAGGCTCTGGAAAGCGTGGCTACTGACGACAAGCCCGTTGGTCACATAACCCACCTGCAATTCGCTAGTTTCGGCGGCGAGGGCTGGGGATCCATGAAATCTGCCGCCCCAGAAATCTCCAAATACATCAATAATCACAGCCACATGACTTTTGACATGGGCCAAGTAATCTTCACAGACACCACCACAATGACTGCTGACGGGCCGTTTGAATATACTCTCTATCAGCTTAAGCGGCCACAAATGGGTTAACGGCGATGTCGAAACTGAGACAAGTGGGGGAATCATACCTTTCCACTATAAACGCAACAATGCAGTTAACGCCACCCAATGGTCAATCGGACTTAGAACTTGCATTGATGATTGATGATCCTTGGAAAATGTTCATGACAACTGATCACCCTAACGGTGGACCATTTGCCTCTTATCCAAAAATTATCGCTTGGCTAATCAGCAACAAAGCCCGTATGGCGACACTAAAGAGATGCCACAAGAAAGCCCAGATAAGAAGCCTTCTCCCAACATTAAAACGAGAATTGAGCCTTTACGAATTAGCGATAGTTACTCGAGCGGGTCAAGCCAAAGCCCTTGGCCTCAAGAACAAAGGTCACTTGGGCGTGGGCGCAGATGCAGACGTAGCCATATACAACGTGAACCCTGAAACAACTGACATAGCCAAGAAGTACAAACTCGTGAGACGTGCCTTCCGTGATGCTGCCTACACGATAAAGGACGGCAAAATCGTAGTTAAGGATGGCCAAGTTGTGCAGAATGTTTCCGGAAGAACCATGTGGGTTGACGTCGAAACTGAAGAGAAAGTCAAAGTTGACGATGACATGAAGAGCCGATTTAAGCAATACTGGACGGTGGAATTCGACAACTATCCAGTGTATGATCATTACCTCAAGGTTCCGGAAGCCATAGCTATCAAGGCAGGCGTCTAAAATGATAGTCTTGACTCCCCTCAGACAGTTTAGTTATCCGGTTAACGCTGAATGCATAACCACAGATAATTTCCAGGGGAAAGACACTGCAGAAATAGCGAACCTGCAAGTTTTCGAAGGCAACAAACAGAAGAAACTGAGCGACCTTTTCAAAATTGAAGAAACACCAGCAGAGACCCCAAATATAACCATAAATGGCGACGTAGCTGAAGTTCGTCGCATAGGTACGAGCATGAAAACCGGCGAAATCGTCATCAACGGCAAAGTGGGCATGCATCTTGGCGAGAAAATGGGCGGCGGCAAAATAACAGTCAATGGCGATGCAGGTCAATGGGCAGGAAGCGCCATGAAAAAGGGATTAATTGAAATTCACGGAAACGCAGGCGATTACCTCGCGTCTCCATACAGGGGAGTCAGCGAAGGCATGAAAGGCGGCAAAATAGTTGTTGACGGCAACGTTGGGAGCGACTCTGGCTGCTACGTTCGAGGAGGACTCATCAAAATCAAAGGTAACGCTGGACCGTTTTTGGGCTTTCACATGAGTGATGGAACAATTCATGTGGAAAAGAACGTTGGTCCCCGAATTGGCGCTAACATGGTTGGCGGAAAAATCGTCGTGTCGGGTTCTGTTGAAGCAATACTGCCAACCTTCACTATCGACACTACAAAACCCAAAGTCAAAATAGACGAAACCGAAAGCGCCCAAGGTCCATTCTACGTATTCTTAGGCGACCTAGCCGAGAACGGAACAGGCAAACTCTTCGTGTCAAAAGCCGCGAATCCAGCTCTAAAAAGCTACGAAAAATACCTGTAAGGTGTAGAGATATGCATTTGGTTTTAAGCGTAAATCAATTGGCTTGGAAACTTGCAGAAAAACTTCTGGATAACCAGGCATTTTACGGTGTTCACTCATCGAAATCGACCGCGGGCGCGATCGTCATAGATGCTGGAGTCAATGTTCCGGGCGGATTCCAAGCAGGCAAAATGCTAACCGAACTTTGTTTGGGTGGCGCAGGAAAAGCCCAGATAGGCTTCAAAACGTACGGTGAAATAACATTTCCGTCAATTACTATTTCCACAGATCACCCTGCAATCGCCACATTGGGCTCGCAATTTGCAGGATGGCGAATAAAAGAGGGCGACAACATAGCGATCGGCTCAGGACCCGCACGAGCTTTGGCGTTGAAGCCAAAAGACGTTTACGAGCAAATAGGCTACAAAGACTCATCTGACAAAGCAGTTCTAACGCTGGAAAGCAACAACCTGCCCTCCGATATGCTGATCGAAAAAGTCACAACCGCCTGCAATATCAAAGCTGAAAATTTGATTGCAGTAGTTGCGCCAACGGCAAGTATTGCTGGGTTAACCCAAGTAGCGGGTAGAGTAGTTGAGGTAGGCATTCATAAGCTTAGAACCCTGGGGTTAGACCCTAAGACTATAAAATACGCTTCTGGCTATGCGCCAATTCCACCTCAAGGAAAAGACTTCGAAGTGGCAATGGCAAGAACAAACGATTCAATCCTCTACGGCGGAACCGTGTATTGCACCGTAGAATCTGAAGACGAAGCCGCCCTGAAAAAAATTGTCGATCAAGCACCCTCAAAGACATCCAAAGACTACGGAAAGCCTTTCCTGCAAATCTTCCGAGAAGCAGGACGCGACTTCTACAAAATTGACCACAACCTCTTTGCTCCAGCCGTAATTATAGTCAACAACGCAAAAACAGGCAACGTGTTCAAAGCGGGAGAAATCAATCCAAAGGTTCTCAAAGAATCTCTGGGCTTCTAGTTTTCTTTTTTTGTTTTTTTACTTAGACTTTTCAGAACCAAAACTGGGTTCAATGATGCTTACTCGAAGTTTTCTCCGTAGAGTCCTTTCAGTTTCTTGTAGGTGTTTGCGCATTCTGTTTTGTCAAAAACGTGTTTTCTGCCTTCGATTAATTCCGTAATTGGTTCCCATTCGATTGGCCTTGAGCACATTTCACATCTGAGTTGGTTCTCGCTTCGCAGAACGATTCCGTTGCTGGTTATTTCAAATGGAGTCCAAGTTGTTTTATGTTGAGCTCCCTTAAGGGAGAAAACCCTGAATAGCCTCTTAATTTGCCTGCCTGACTCATCTTCCTTCATTTCCAACATGCCGTCAAAAATCAGCCGAAAATGGCTGACAAATTGAGGATCATGTGCCTCAGGTGCGGCTGCAAAAATTGCGCTGCATCCTGCGGTTCGAATTTTAGCCACCATTATCTGTAGGAAACGAACAACTTCAAGCAGGTCGTGGCTGCAAATGGAAGTCAAACCGGTAATCGAATCCAAAACCAACCTTACATTTCTTTGTCCACCTTTGGCATCATCAACCGCCTTCATCACTGAAAGAAGGTCGGTGGGGTTGTTGACAAAATATATGCTCGAAGAAGAGCTGCCAAGTTTCCATGAGTAACAATCTATGATTCTGAAGGTGTTGTTAGCCAAAAACGGGTCAACATCAAATCCGAATTCTTTCATTGATCTAATGACGTCTTCAGGCGATTCATCGGTGGAAACATAAATTCCCAATTCGCCTTTCACCAGACCGCTGAAAATGAATTGCTTGCAGAAAATGGTTTTTCCTATTCCTGTTGGGCCCATCAAGAGCAGCGAAGCGCAAGGGACCGTTCCTTCAATCAGTTTTGATGAACCTGGAAAAACATCATTGGTTCTTAGGGCTTCAGAGGGCATCGTTTTCTCCACGCTTAAAATAACTCAAATCGCATTTAACAGTATTGCTGAAAGTTTTTCCCTGAATAGCACGAGGTGTTTATCTGAAAAGGCAGTTAAATTTCGTCGATTTTTTTCGTGGGTTTTCCTAAGGCAAGGTTTTGATTCTCTCTGCAAGTTCAGATAGCTTCTTTGAGAAAGGGTGATCCGGTTGGTTAATCGCAAACAAAAATTCGTGTCTGCTAAACTGAATGTCGCAAAAACAAGGTATAGAAGCTACTACTCGAGCTCCAAATTGGGCTTCAAGTTCAGTCTTCCACGTTTCTTCATTTTCTTGCCACTCACGCTCGTCATTTGGCGATGCCCCCTGAACCTTGTTTAGCACAATGTAGTACTTGGATCCGAATTTAACAAGCGAGTCGTAAATTTCTTTAATCATTTTTTTTGTTCCTTCGATGTCCATGTCGCTCATTTTCATCAACAGAAAAAGCGTGTCGGCAGCTGCCAAAGTGTTTATGGACCAGTACCTGATGCCGGGGCTTGTATCGAGGAAGAGGTAATCAATCTTGAATTTCTCAAAGAGCTCATTTTTGGCTGAAAGAAACCTTCTCAATGCGCTAAGCTGCCACTTTGTTTCATGTTTGATCTCGATTTCATTGATGTCTTCTTTTTTTGGGCTCGAGAATCCTAAAAGAAGTTTTCCTTTTAATTTTAGTTCGGAGCTTAAATCGACCAAAATATCTGAAAGTTCTGCCTCCCCTTTCAGGAGATCATTCAGGAACAAATTCGGCGTCTTCCGAAAATACGTGGTGAGACTAGGTGCATACAAATCAAAATCCATTAAGCAAACCTTCATTCCGGAAGCAGCGTAAGAAGCCGCAAGATTTGCGATCAGAGTGGTTTTTCCAGTCCCCCCTTTATAGGAGTGAAGGGCGATAGTTCTTGAATTAGATATTTCTTGTTGATTCAACATAGGGCAGCCAATTAATTGATATGGCTAATAACAGAATATTATTCTTTCTACGTTTACATTTTCGTCTTGTGAAGGTCTTCTGGAAAACTTATATGGTTCCCCTCTTGCTTTAAAGGCCTACTTAGCTTTTCTCGATTCTTGAACGAGCTCACCTACTTTTTCCACGTGTTCTTTCATTTTTCTTTCGCGTATTTTGCTTTCAGGTAAAGTTTCTTTTGCGCGAAGCACAGGGATAATGGACAGAAAAAGAATAATCCAACAAATTTGAGAAAACGAACCCGCAGAAAGATTGGCAAAAATAGCCGATCCTGGAATCGTAGACAAAGTAAATAAAATAACCAAAGGAAAGATTGTTCCTATTGCATAAAACTTCTTTCTCGAGGCAGAATTTGACAGATCACCAGGGACAGCCAGAAAAACAACAAAAAACGAACCCCAAGCGACACCTGAAGCCGTCAAATAAATGAGCACGCTCGTAGCGCTCAAGCCAAAAAAGCCAAGAATGGCAAAACTTACACCTAACACAATAAGTCCAATAATGATTGGCTGTTTACGTCCGAATCGGTCAGCCACAACACCTGCAACAAGACCAAAAACTGCAATGCAAACGTAGCGCAAAATCGTTCCTATGCTGACTGCCAAAGCGAAATCTGGGTTTTCTGGAATTAAATTCCACGCAAGGCCAGAAGCTATGCAGAACATCACCCACGGAAAAAGATAGAAACCGAATTCTCTGTAAGCGTTACTAGGCAACCGAGATTTTGTTTCTTCAATTCGTCTATCGAATTTGTCAAGAGCCAAAGCTAGAAAACTGATGGATCTAACAATAGCCAACAAGAAAACTGCTTCCAATACTCCAAGACCCAAAGCCCGCGCAACAGCCATTGTGATAATTGCGACAACAAATGTGCTCAGGATTATTATTCCCGAAACTCGAGCCCTCTCCCCAACGGAAGCACATTCGGCGACAAAAGCCATACTGTACGGCAGCCCAAGTCCCAAAGACAATCCTAAAAGGATGCTTGACAAAATGGAAAAGCCTGTTCCCTGAAACACTGCCAATAGAACAGTGGCGAAAACGCCTAAAAAGATCCATAGCCCAAGGAATTTTCGACTGTTAATTTTTCCGCCAATCAAACTCCCTATAATCGCCCAAAAGACAGCGAAACCATAGAAAAGAATTTGCCCAATATTATAATGAATCCAGAGCGAGTTATTCGGTGTTAAGCTTTTGAATATGTCAGTCAAGTAGAAATTGAGCAAAAAAAACCATGAAAGGGTGCCCGAAGTCAGAAGCGTGGCCGCCGCAAATTTTCTTGGAGAAACACTAAAATCCTTTGTGAAAAACCCCATTTTCAAGCAGACACGCCCAATTCATTTAGTGCAGACCACGTATATTATTTTTTACTATTCAAAATGAAGCGAGGCTTGCGATGATTCAGAAGCCTCAATAATTAGTAAATGAACTTTCTGATCCTCCAGCAATTAGACTCTCAAACTAACCGCAAATCTAATTAATACAGTCCCAACATACAATTTTCGTAGTTAGTATTGGAGGAAGGAGTTAGTGAAAACAGAAACAGATTTGGAAGTAAGAGAACGAGCATTGGCCATGGATAGGGCATTTATTATGAGTCGTCTTTTCAGCAAAGAATATTTCCCAAAAATAGTGAATGCAATAAATATCTCTGATAAAACTAATCGCAAACTAGGATTCTATGCAGCCTTTGGAATCGATGAGAAAAACATTGGCGAAGCAGGAAACGATGATTTTACAGCCCTTCAAATCAATTGGCTCTGGAATTATCTGCAGCATTTCAACCCAGAAAAAGTCTGGTGCGCCAATCCGAGTCCTGGCTGGTAGCGTCAAAACTCTAGAGTTAAATGCATTGATTAGCGACGCGTACGTACGACAATTTAACCATTGACGAAAGCGCGTTCCGAGCATTAGTAGGTCTCAGGGAACGCAGATTGATGGAAGCTTCTTTCTCATTTTCCTTTGCTATATTTTGCACGTAGTCAAACGCTTCAGTTTCAAAGCAAATTTTCAGAAGCACCCTTGTATCCGAAGGATTAAGGTGTGGTTTTGCAACAATTTTTTTTATTTTCAAATAGTTCTCTGATGAGGATTTAGCTGCATAAAGAAGCGGTAAAGGTACGCTTTCAAACTCTATTCTATGAGGTAGATCCCCCCTTAGGTTGAGACAATCCTCCACGTCGTCTGCCAGACGGGAAATAAAGCCAAGCCTTCTGCCAAATTCTGACAAAGCATCAATTTCGTTCGCTTTTCCCCCGCCAATAATGGCTCCAATCTTGGAGCAAGCCTCGATTTCTGCCATCGCTTTCCACAGAATATTCTTGTAATTCTCCAAGTCAGTCTCGAGTTTTCGTCTACAAAAGGTTTCCATAAACTCAGCCTGGCAAACCTCCACAGAAAGTTTTCCATAGGCTTCGACAATTTCAGCAATTTTTTTCGGATTGCCTGATTTTCCAATTATTTCGTGAATAACAGACCAGGCTTTTACTATCAGAAGATCTCCAACCAAAAGAGCGCTGTCAACCCCATAAAGCCCAAAAATGGTATTTCTCAAATGTTTATTCGCTGATCTGTCAAGAATGTCATCATGCACCCCGAATCCCGATGACGCAAGAGTAAACATGAGACCAGTTTCGCTAGCCATTTCGGGTTCTCCTCCTACAGCTTCACAGGAAAGAGATGTGAGAGCAGGCCTAAAGGAATCTTTCCAATATTTTTTTACATCTTCCAAGATGGCTAGCAACCTTGAATCTGTGACATTTGCAGTTGCCACCTTCCCGAATTTCTCTAGAATGCCCCGGCTCCTTTCCTCGATGAATGCGCTAAATTCGCTGTAGTCAGAGTTTTTATTTTCTGAAATAGTATTTTGCCCCAATATTATTCTTAAGATAGATCTTAATACTTTTGCCAATTATCTGCGACCATGACTTTTCTGTTCCAAAATAACCACTAATAAGATTACAAGATTTTTGTTGTTAACACCGACAGCCTAGAAATTTCTAGGATAAAAAAACTTCGGTTGCTTTACTCATGAATGCGAAATGTATGATTATTTATACACCTAAACGCAAATAGAACCCATGAAACATGCCGAAGACGTTGCAATTGTCGGCGGTGGACCCGCAGGGGCTTATTGCGCTTTTGAGCTGGCGAAAATGGGCATATATGCAACAATTTTTGATCCTTCGCATCCGAGAGAAAAACCCTGTGGAGGCGGAATTTCGCCTCCGGTTATACAAAAATTTCCGTTTGTAGAAAATTTTCGTTCAAAGGGCTTCACTTTTGGTGACTTTAAAATTATATCCTGCACAGACATTCAAGTTCTTACAAAAGGTCTTGAAAACGGATTCAGCATATCAAGGCGTTATTTTGATGAGGAAATTCTGAACATGGCCACGGAATCTGGAGCGAAATTATTAAAGGAAAAAGTCATAGACGTTAAAATGAAAGGTAACCACTGGAAAATAAAAACCAACAAGCGACTGATTTCAGCAAAAATCATGGTTGGTGCTGACGGAGTTCGCAGCGTGGTGCGGCAGAACACCATTGGAGCAATTTCCAAAGAGAATTTGGCTTTGACTTTTGGTTACTTTGCAACCCCGGTCGAAAAGGAATGTGCTGCAATCAAATTCTTGGCTGAGATCCCCGGCTACATTTGGGTATTCCCTGGAAGAGAACATTCTAACATCGGCATAGGGGGGGAACTCAAATACGGGAATATGCTTAAGAAACTCCTAGATAATTTCATTAATTCTCACTATCCTAACCTCAGAATCACTTCAAAATATGCAGCCATGATTCCTTCTGCCAAAAACCTTGATTTCTTTTCCCTTCCCTGCGCTGGCAAAAACTGGATTTTGATAGGAGACGCAGCGGGGCATGTTGATCCAATATCCGGCGGCGGAATCTTGTATGCTCTTTGGGGTGGCAAGTTGGCCTCTCAAGCGATTCAGGGAAAAGACCTTAAATCATACGACAATCGTTGGAGAGAAGAATTCGGCAAAACTCTAGTTGAACGTTGCAACAAGAAAGACGCGTTTTACGACCCAATTGAATCAACTGTTGCGATTATTCATGGATTAGCTAACAAGAATTATTCGTTGTAAATGCCTGGCTAACTGCGGCGTTGAGAGGGCGCGCTACAAAAATAATGAAGATGAAAGAATGACTTTAAAATTAAGTGGCTGTTACAAAGGAGTTTTTTCGTCATCCTTGGAAAGAAAAACTAACGGAACAGACCTCGAATTGCGTGTTGACATAGATGGCGCGCACCCATTGTTCATGATAAGCGGGGATTTCTATTCAAATTCAGGGGGAGCTCACAAGTATCTGAGTTCTTTCAGGTTCGAAAGGGTTAGGCAAGAAAATAGCAAAGAAAATGAAATCACGGTGATTGGAACAAACGGCAAGTTTGATCCTAGCGAAGCAAGTTTTGAACAAATTAAAATTGTAATATCATTGCGTTCGACTCCCCTTATGGCTGTGGTTGAGTGCATTGGTGGTTTGAGAACTGAATCTGCACGAGTTTGTAAACGGAAGTCCAAATATCTCAGAAGTGTTAAGCTTCAAAACGATTTTGAGGAAGGCGTAGTGCCCTTCAAATCGTTTGACACAAAAGAGTTGTTTTCCCAATTTCCAAATCGAAAGAACCCTCTGGGAGTCAAGGAGGCTTACGCGAAAGCTGGAATCAATTTAATTATCTCAAAAAAACCGCAAAAGCCTGTGGCTCACCCAAAAAGAATTCCATGGCAGGGTTCAGTTTGGACAGACGATGATCTTCATTCTGCAATGACCAAACATTTTGGAGCAGCAAAAAACAAGCCTGAATGGAGGGTCTGGCTATTATCAGCTCTAAAATATGAAATTTCTGATTTGAAAGGAATTATGATCGACCATAAAGAAGGGTCAAGACGAGGATGTGCTGTTTTTCATGAAGCAATAGGGGACTCGACCACAGAGGAAAAAAAGATGCTTCTCTATGTATACGTCCATGAACTTGGGCACTGTTTCAACCTTACCCACCCTTGTGACAGGGTCAGTACAAATTCCAAAATGGTAAGTGAAAAATGCGGATGCGGCTCAGTGTCTTGGATGAATCTTCCTAAGAGGTATTATTCTTCGAAGAAATCTTACGGAGAAGCTGCTTTCTGGAAAGCTTTTGATTTTAGTTTTTCTGATTCAGAATTGATGCATCTGCGTCATGGGTTCAGAAATGACATTATATTTGGTGGCAACAAATTCGATGCAGATCCTAATCAAGAGGAAGTTTGAACATCGTTATCTTTTCTTGCTCTTTAAATGATGATATTGACCCATTTAAAATGCGAAGTTAAACTGATTTCATTTTAAAATGAAATCCGTCTTTTGTTTCAGTTACCGATATTACTGTTCCTTTTTTGTCAAATGTTCTTGTCCAAAGTTTCGTGTCGAAAGGTCCGTCCGGTTCTCCACAAGCGCAGGAGGGTCCATTTTGGGTTAGATTGATTATCGTGTCAGCCTTAACATTTGTCTCGATAAGTACGCTTTGTTTTCCTATAACTTGGACTGAATCACCTTTTTTCACCGAAGTCTTTCGGCTCTTCCAGCAACTGACCTCATATATTGACATTTTTACACCCTCACTATAGTTTTTCCCGCTACTAGGAAGAGGAAAGCAGCTAATATTAAGAGTGCGTAAACGCTAAAATTGCGAACGGTTTTTATTTCCTCTGAAAGAGCAGGGCCATCTATATTTCCCAGAATCCCGCCTTTTTCTAAGAGCCAAATGATAAATTGGGCAGTCAGGGTCATAACAGATGAAACTAGAAAGCCAGCATAGAGTCTTATGGCAATATTGGCGTAGGTATTTCCTTCTACAAGTAATTGAGCGCCCAAAAATTTTTCAATTTCTGGGGTGAAATAAGCGACACCTATTATTAATATTACAGAAATAACAGAAAGAACTAATCCCAATTTGCCTAAACCTAAAAACTGAATCTCCGAGGTTTTTTTTGAGCCAGTTATTGAGTCTGTCATTTTTTCCTCGCTCCCTATTTATTTAGTTTCATTTAAGAATTTTTCCACTTACGAAAAATTCACAGGGTGATCATCACATCTCTCTCTTTTTTGTTTGTGTGATTTGGGCGCGCAACTTTGGTATTCATGGGCTATGTCATAATATATTTCGCGCGAAATCATTTAAAAAATTGTGAGATAGCTAAACCAGGTTTAGTCTCAAGTTCTTCTTGACTGTTCTTGCTACGAAGTAAGCAATCGGTATGGTGTAAAGTGCTAGTGTGGCGTTGAAGAATGCCGCTGCTGGTAGATATAGGATTGTTGCTGCCTGGTCGAATCCGAAATTTGCAAAGCCTATTGGGGGTGGTTGAGGCAAGGCAAAGTAGAGCAGGACTGACATGAAAGCTACTCTGAAAATAATTCCCATCAATGTTGAAAATGCAACCCATCTGGGCTCAAATTGTGTCATCGGGTTTTGGGTTTTTTGCTGCGTAATTCTTTTGGCAATCGAGTAGGCTATGAAAATTCCCACCTGCATGGATAATGTGGCTGCTAGGTTGTAGAAAGGTCCTGTTGGCAGTATGCCTGGGTAAACGGCGAACAAGACTGCAGTGTTTAGTAAAGATATTGCTACTCCTGCTAATGGACTAATTATGAGGAAGGATATGACTATGGGTATTTCCCAGATCTGGTAGATGAGACCAGTTGCAAATGGCGCATAGAGAGCTATGTTGGTGAAGGCGGGGTTCAGCGCCACTGTTAGGGCAGCGAAGACAATAGTGAGAGTGAGTTTTTTTGTGTTCATTTTGGCTGCATCTTGTAATCCGTAATTGCACAGTTAATTATTTAAGAGTAGCTACTCTAAAATGCGTAGAAAATGGAGTGCTAAAATGGGAAAGTCGATAAATAAGGGAAAACCATAATCAATTCAGAGTGAAACGCGTTGTCACAAAACAAGCTCTCCTCCAACGAACTAAAGAACTGGCTCGAAAAAGAAACAGGCTCTATTCTTACACCAGTTCAAGCCCAAGCACAAAAACAACGCGAAGAAACCCGCAACGCCCTACACAATCTAACCGAAGCAAGTAAAATGCTTCTTGACTCCAGTCAAAAAGAAATCGAAAAAAGAAACATGAAAGTATACAATCGAGCCCGGGCACTAAACAAATTAGCCACACTTTTCATTGAGAGAATAAGAAAACTCAAAGTTCCAGAACAAGTGTCGTATGACTCCCTCAGTGTTTTTGCGAATGAGGCTCACAAAACGCTTATTGTAATTGAAGTTGACGTAAAAAATTGGTTTCCAAGAATCAGCCCCTTTTTCATAATGGATAGAAGAAAGTTCTTGCCAGTTTTCGACAAAACCAAATCAACAGTAAACTCACTGAACGAGTTCGTGAGCAAAGAATATGTAAAATCAAAAACATTAGAAAAAACCTACGAAATAATAACTGATCTACAAACACTCGAGCAACAACTTAGAAACATCGAAGAGCAAAAGGCAAAGCTCCAGGGCGAGCGACTCGTACTCGAAAAAGAAATCGTAGATCTTGAACGACAAGCTTCCCAAGCTAAAGGCGCAGCCACCCTCGAACAACTTACGCTATTTGAAAGGGAACAAGAAACGCTAAATAATGAACTGAAACAAGCCCTCCGTCACCTTCAAAAACCATTTTTGAAAATGCAAGCACTAGCCACATTTGGAGGCGGAGGAGGCATTACTCCCGATGAATTGAAAATGATTGGACTGTACATGGAAAATCCTTTTGAAGCCATTAATGCTGAGACACCCGGTTGCCCTTTACTCAGGCAAATCCTCGAAAAACTTTCCAGTTTCCTGAAAGAAGACAAACTAAAACTCAAACCTGATAAACAAAGAAAAGCCGAAGAAACTGTAGAAGAAATACTCAAAACTGATTCACTGGCGCAGTTGCGCAACAAATCTGTCAACGTATACATGTGCAAAAAACAACTTCTGGCTTCACCTGAAATGGAAGAAGCAAAACGTTGTCTTTCCGCGTCAAATGAACAGACAGAAATTCTCAAAGCCCGAAAGGGAAACATTGAAACCGACGAACGCATCAAGCAAAACCAACATCAAGACCTTTTGGAAAAAATGCACAATCTCAAAAAAGCAATCGAAGCAAATGTGCAAAGTTTCATGGGCAAACATATTCAAGTCCAATAGCTCAAAGGAGCTTTCCCACTATGAATTTTTCAAAAATCACAGAGGATTCTGAAACTGTTTCAGCCGAAGACTTCATCCATCTTACCCAAAAAACCATAGAAACCTTACGACAAGTCACCAAAATACTCAGAGAACATAACAATTACGGATAAATTAGTGTACCTTAAGCCCGAAGGCGAGGCACTTATAATTGGCGACTTGCACGGCGATCTAAAAAGTATCAGCATCATTTTGGAGAATAGCAAATTCATCAACAAAATGTCATCAAACAAAACATCAACGATGATATTTCTTGGAGATTATGGTGACCGCGGGGAAAAATCACCCGAAGTCTACTATTCATTATTAACCCTGAAGTTAGCCTTCCCTGAGCAAGTAATTTTGTTACGTGGAAACCATGAGGCACCGACCGACTTAATGGCTTCTCCGCACGATTTGCCACAACAACTTCAACGTAAAGTTCAAGGAAAAATGGGTGCCTGCTTACCAAAAGATTCGAGAACTCTTCAACCACCTTTACAACGCGGTCTATGTTGAAGAAAGGTACTTGATGGTTCATGGGGGTTTGCCTTCAAAAACTCGCAATCTCAGAGAAATAGCTCAAGCAGACGAACTGAACGCGAAAAAGAACATTCTTGAAGAATTGCTCTGGAACGACCCTGACGAGGATGTACGTGGAGTTTGTTCTTCACCAAGAGGCGCAGGAAATCTTTTCGGCATAACAGTTACCGAAGAAATCCTTGCCGCACTGAACGTCAAAATTTTGATAAGGGGGCACGAACCAGCAAATGATGGTTTCAAGATTAACCACGGCGGCAAAATCTTAACTTTATTTTCCCGAAAAGGACCGCCGTACTTCAACGTTTACGGTGCATACCTCAATTTGCCTTTGGCAGAAAAATTTGAGAATGCAACCCAACTTGTCCCTTATATACACAAGTTTTAAGACGGGTTTTCCGCGGAAACTTTAAGAGCACAAGCAGGCAGCATCTTTGGCAGACTAAAACGGCAAGGACGAATCTTCCTTGAAAATCGCAATCGCAACCAGAAACATGGAAGCTTGGAGTTCCACACAAGTGAGAGAAGCTCTCACCAAACACGGCATCCCATATGTTTGTTTCACATTTCCAAAACTCATCGCCCAACTTGGACGCAAACCTTACTTCAGAGTTAAAGACGTAAACCAGAAAGAAGTCAACTTACTTGAAGATGTAGACGCACTAATAATACGTCCCATCGGACGAGGCAGCCTAGAAGAACTCGTTTTCCGCATGGATATGCTCTACAAACTTGAAAGAGAAGGATTTTACGTCATAAACCCCGCAGAAGCAATCGAACACTGCGTAGACAAATACGACATACTTTCAATTCTAGAAGATAATGGCGTGCCAGTACCACGCACGTTTGCCACCGAAAGCGCGAATGAAGCTGTCAAAGCCTTCGCAGAACTCGGCGGAGACGTCGTCGTAAAACCTATATTCGGAAGCAGAGGAATAGGCGCAACACGAGTAAATGATGCCGAAATCGCGTTGACCGTTTTCAAAGCCATAACATTCCAGCACGGAGTAATATATCTCCAAGAATTCGTCCCCCACGGAACATCAGACATACGCGCATTCGTCGTTGACGGTCACGTAATAGCCGCAATGCGAAGAGTAGCTGATGGCTGGAAGACAAACTACAGCCAAGGCGCAAGACCAGCTCCCATAACACTCAGCAAGGAGTTTGAGGAATTAGCGGTTAAGGCTTCCAACGCTGTAGGCTGCAAAGTCTCGGGCGTAGACATCCTTGAAGGCCCTCAGGGTCCAAGAATTTGCGACGTGAACAGCCAACCCGGCTGGAAAGGTCTGCAGGTTGTAACGAAAGTTAACATCGCAGAACAGATAGTGAAGTTTATCCTATCAGAACTCAAGAAATAACTCTAGCTTCTTTGGGGCTGGGTTTTCCTGAGAGAATTCTCGCATAGGGATCTTCCACATCTTTCGGAAACAAAGTTTCCTTTCCCTCTCTAATGAAAATTCGTTTCTTGCCTGAGGTAAATGTGCCAACGAAATAGGCTTTCAGACCATTTTTACTCAACAATTCTTGAACTTCTTCTTTTGCTTCTGGGTCTACGGCAGCCAAAATTGTGCCCGTGGAAGACATCGCCAAAACTTGCTCATCAGAAAGCCTGAAAGTTTTTTGCAGGGTTCGTGCTTCAGAACCGATTTGAATCTTTTCAAAATGAACCATAAATCCAAGTTGCGAAGCCTCTGCCATCTCGTTAAGTGCCGCCACAAATCCCCCCTCCGTAGCGTCATGCATGGCGTGGACCCCACTTATCTCCGCGAGCTGCAACGCTTCCTTGACGCAGCTTTGCAGCACAACTTGCTTAGTAAGTTCTTCTGCTCGGCTAGCTCCGAAGAGTCTCTGCGCCAAAGCCTCATGTGTTAACGCAAAGTTAACGATGGTTTCTAACCCTATGGGTTTTGTACAAAGAATCAAGTCGTGTGGCTTGGCGTTTCCCGGTGTTCTGAGTTTTTCTTGCTTAACCGTTCCGTAAGCGGTGCAGACGCCAATAAGCTCCGTGACGCCGTCGTAGGTGCCTGTGTGTCCTCTCACGATCGCTATGTTCAATTCGGCAGCGGCGTTGCATATCTGCTTCATTACGTTTTGAAACTCTGTTGACTTAGTTTTCGGGGGTCCCATTAGGGTGATTGTGCAGAATTCTGGTTTTGCTCCGAAAAGTGCCATGTCAGAAGCTGCATAGTTGATTAGTAGCCACCCGAACCAGTTCTCTGGGACTCCGATGCATGGGTCTGTTGCTACCACTACGTACTTATCGCCCATTAGATGTACTCCTGCGTCATAATCCGACTGCGGGTGGGAGGATGACTCGTGGGTCCTTTTTGATGCAACTGAGCAACTTTTGTAGTTCTTCGCTGTTGAGTTTTCCCATTATTTTCTCCTCTTACTATCGGCGGTAGTCAAGTGTGCCTCTTCTAACAAGGATCGCCAAAAGAATTGCACTAATTACGAATTCTGCGATGAGGAAACTGCCGTTGTATATTGCTGGCCAAACCCATTGTCCGTAACCTGCTGGAAAAGCGTAAACATAGTACCAAACAAAAGCGCCGACGAAGTAATGTACGAGAAATTTGAAGAAGACGCTTAGAGCCGCACCTGAAACTGCGAAGACAACAGTTTTTCTCTGGAATATTCCGGTGAGTCCTAGTAAGCCAGAAGCAACTGGGTATTCAAGGATTGCCTGCACAGGAGTTGCAATTATTGCAGCCGCTCCCAAAAGGAGGATATCAATGAATAAAGCCAACAAACCAAAAACTATTCCAGCCAAGATACCGATACGAATACCTCTTCTGAGAGAGAGCCACATAACTGGAACCATGCTCCCTAGAGTAACCGCGCCACCATAAGGTAGCGTGAAAGGTCTGATCGTGTAGAGAACCGCCGAGAGTGCTGAAAAAACAATTATCTCCGTTAGTATTTTGGTTTGGAAAAAAGTACTAGATTTTTGAGGTGCAGTTTTATGTTTGATTTCGTTCACTATTTTTCCCTCCGCCAGTATTACCTGGTTCAGGTTCATTGGGTCGACGACCAATAGTCGTCCTCTCAGCCGGGTCATTCCCCAGCTCCCCGAGACCTTTAAGAAAACAAGATCGATCGGCTATATTTTAGGCTTTTGAGCACACGTTTAGTCTCATCGTTGCTCAGCTTGGAACCTGCTAGTTCTGATCGTTAGCAGAAATCCGCCAGAACTCACCTTGGGAAATGTTGCATCTTTTGGCGACTAGTCTATGTGATGTCGCGGACTACGCTGACAATGAACTGACCGTGCAATGTCTTTATGGGGCTGTGGCGAACCTGCACATTCATTGGGGATTTGTCTTTTCGCATATGAACAGTTTCAAACTGCAATTGACCTTTTTCAGTCACTTCTTTCAGACGGGATTCGACAATGGGAGCTTCATCAGGACTCAGTAATTGCCTAAGGTTCAGGCCAAGGAATTCGTCAAGGGTGTATCCGTAGGTTTTGCTTGCTGCATCATTGGCATATACGAAGTCGCCTTTTGTATTTACCAAAAATATGGCTTCCCTTGCATTGTCCAAGATCATTGCCCTTAACTTGAGTCCTTCCACTGTCCTCCGATGTTCATGGATTTCCCTGGTTAGTTTTTCGTTTGCTTTGATGAACTCGGCGGTGCGTTCTGCTATTACCTGCTCAAGCCTGTGTCTGTATTTGTTTAGCTCTGCTTCATTCTCTTTGTTCTTTGTGATGTCTAACGAGAGAACTAGTACTCCCTCGGGAACTGGTTCTATATGGAGTTCAAACCAGCCTTTTGATTCGTCTGGGAAAGTGAATTCATTCTCCATTTTGTGTGGAACGCGGTTTGTCATGCAGTTTCGCAAGTGGCTAAACATTTCTGTTCGTTCTATGCTTGGGTAAGATTGCATCATGGTACAACCTAACAGTTCTTCTTTGGATTGGCGGCCCTGTTTAGCTGCAGACTCATTAATGTATACGTAGCGGTAGTCGTAATCGATTATTTGGTAGCCTTCTATCATGTTGTCCAGTGAGATCTGGAGGCGGTTCTCAAGTTTTTTCGCCGTTTTTTCTGCTGCTCTGCGCTCTGTGATGTCTGCTCCAGAACTTAGCATTCCAATTGTTTTGCCCTTTTGATCGCTGGCCATTATATTGTGCCAATCAAAGGTTCGTTCCGTTTCATGTTTGAAAATAACTGAATGCTTGTAGTGCATGTGACGCAGAGATCCATTTAGCATTTCGTGAAAGAGCCTTCTAACGGTTTCTCTTTGTTCTTTTGGGAGGAAGTTGTCGAACCAGTTCTTGCCTATGATCTTGCTTTTTGGATATCCGAGAATTTCGCAGCCTTTTTTGTTTATGTCGGTGACGACCTCGTCGCTGTTGATCGCGATCATAAAGGCGTCTGCCTGATCAAAATACAGTTGGGCTAAACTACTTTGCGTTTCCAATTTCTTCTCCCTCAACTAACACTATTTTTTCCTCTTGCTGTTTGGCAGCAGGCAAGTACATTTGTTGAGTGTATTCTTTCATCATTCTGCAGGCGCTGAAGGCGGGGCTGATTGTTTTTATGGCTTCTTTAACGACTTTTATCCACTGATGCGGCACGCCTATTCTGTCGCGGTCGTAGAAGAGTGGGGCGATTTCGTTTTCCAGCAAGCTATACAGAGATTCAGCGTCTTTTCTGTCTTCTTCAGCAGGGCTATCTGCCTTCAAGTCGCCGATTGCCCACCCGTTTTTGCCATTGTAGGCTTCATCCCACCATCCGTCGCGAACGCTTAAGTTGAGTACACCGTTCATTGACGCCTTCATCCCGCTGGTTCCGCAAGCTTCCTGCAGTCTTCTTGGCGTGTTAAGCCAGACGTCAGCACCTCGAACTATTTCGCGAGATATGTTTAGGTCATAGTCTTCAACGAAGGCAATACGACCCTGGAAGCCACGATCCAAGGCAGCTTGATACACTTTCTTCATAAGCTGCTTAGACTGGTAATCAGCAGGGTGAGATTTACCCGCAAATATTATCTGGATTGGCCTAAGTGGGTTCGTGATTATGCGCTTGAGTCGTTCAGGATCAGACAGAATTAAATAAGGTCGTTTATACTCAGTGAACCTGCGGGTAAACGCTATGGTCAAGGCATAAGGATCCAACAATGAACCCATAGCAATCACCTGTTGGGTTGTGACTCCATCTTGGGTATATCTTAGCTGAGCCCTATCCTGAATACTGTTTATCATTCTCGTCTTCAACGTCTGACGTGCTTGCCAGAACTCTTGGTCGACTACCTCGTCTAAACAGCTCCAGAATCCTTGCTCATCCTGCTTCTGCAGCCATTCTGGACCCAAATGCTTCTCGCAAAGCTGCGAAATTTCTGGCGCCTGCCAACTCGGCAGATGGACACCATTAGTTATGGACAAAATGGGTATCTGATCTTCTGGCTTATCCGGCCACAGAACATGCCACATGTCTCGAGTCACCTTGCCGTGCAGTTTCGAAACAGCATTAGATTGCCCAGCTAGACGCAGAGCGAACGCCGTGAGGTTAAATTTTCCCATTTCTAAGCCTTCATACTGCCCAAGCTTCAGGAAGGTATCTCTGTCGATTCCCAAAGGTTGCCAGAAGTTTCGAAAGTACCGGTCCATTAATTGAGTAATAAAAACATGATGACCGGCAGGCACCGGAGTATGAGTGGTAAAAATTGTGCATCTGCGAACGTTTTCGATTGCCTCTTCCAAGGAGGCGCCGCTGACTCTTTCAAGTCGAAGTCGCTCCAACATCATGAAAGCAGTATGATCCTCATTCGCATGCCACACCACAGGGCTTATGTGAAGTTCTCGCAGTGTGCGCACCCCACCCACGCCTAAAACGATTAGCTGGCGCAGTCGTTCTTCCTGATCGGAAGTGTACAGGCGAGCTGAGAGCATTCTGTCTTGGGGACTGTTTTCTTCGACATTAGTGTCAAGCAAATACAGGCTTACGCGTCCAACGTGCACTTGCCACACTTTGACATATAATTCGCGATCGCCAAGTTGAATAGGGATGAGGGGACCACAACCAAAGGGCCAAGCGCAAGGGGTTATGGGTGCCTCGTCAAAGTTTAGCTGTACGTAGCTTTCTTCCTGGTCGCCTTCAGAGGAGATGTGCTGGTGGAAGTACCCTTGGGGATACATGAATCCAACTGCGACCAACGGGAGTCCTCGATCTGAGCTCTCCTTGCATATGTCGCCAGCTAAGACTCCCAAGCCTCCCGCATATATGGGGAGGGAATTGTGGATGGCGTATTCAGCTGAGAAATAGGCAATTGGCCCAGCAGGATTGGCGATGTTTGTTCCGCCGCACCATTCGTGGCCCTTCGATATTTCAGCGTCGAATTTCGGCATCACTGAATCATAGAGTTCTAAAAATGATGGATCTCTTGCCGCGGCTTCTAATTTTTCTTTGCTGATTTCACGCAGCTGCTTTACCGGGTTGTGTCCACTGGTTCGCCAAAGGCCATAGTCCAAGGAGCGGAAAACTTGTCGCCCCTCTTCGTGCCAACTCCACCAAAGGTTGTTAGCTAGCTCGAAGAGTCTGCCAATCCGCGGTGGAAGCTGAGTTTGCTCGTTTCCCTCATAACTTGAATCGTTCATCGTTGCGACCAATCTCCTCTGAATCGATTATTGCCAATTTATGCGTGGAAGCTTGAGCGGAGTAAGACACAGCAGCCAAGATAACCCTTAACAGAATACTTTTGAAACCGCCTTATATTTATGCTGCAACTTCAACTCTAGTCCAAAATTTCCTTTTTCAAAAATTTACCTCCCCAACACAGCAAATTGAAGCCGATCCACATCAGCGAACAAAACAACCAATCATGCAGCATTTCCTTCACTTTTTGAAGTTGATCAGCGCCTTTTCGGGAAAACCGAACAGACAAAAACACGTTCAAAAACGCTCAAACCCAATAAATTACGTAAAAACAAGTCAAAACACGTCCAAAAATCACAAAATCAGGTAAGCCAAAAACCCCAAAAACAACCTATTTCCACCATCCCGCCAAAAAACAACGTTTACCGCAAGGAAACACCCCCCCTAATTTTGAAAAACAACATCACAATTCGCAAAAAACGACAAATTTCACCAAGACAAAACAAAAAAATGCACCATGAAAACCTCTCTCCTTCACAAAATTTGGCGTGGCTTTAGAATTAGGATTTCCAGTTCATAAAACATACTTATATGAACAAACAAAACCCAAGCAGTAGCTCTTCAAGATTACGATTCGCCAGCAAAAAGGTTTGGAAGAATAAGAAAGGATGCAATTAGCGACGAAAAGGAAAAGGATAATCTTCAATCCGCTCCACCCGAGTACAGTTTTTGCAGGCGGCTTGTTGCTGACAACACCAGAGAAGGACGTTCAGATCTCAGATCTCACAGCCTCAAATTTCGCATATGGGCCACAACCGAATCCAACTCCTACGCCGAACGCAAGAAAAGAGAAAGGAGAAAAAACAAAATGAAAAAATCAGCAAAAATAATGTTCGCGCTTGTTATTCTATTGTTGCTCGGTGTTGTTTCACACTTCTCACTAGTGCCTGTTAAAGCGGATACATCCACAATATACCCTGCCGCAGACTCATACGTTTACTACAACAATGGCGATGACGGAGGCAACTTTGGTACAGCTTCCACTTTGAAGGTAGAATACTTCTCAATTTTTGGTCTTTCCTACAAAGAAAGAGCCTACCTCAAGTTTGACCTTAGTAGTTTGCCCACAGGCTCGGTTGTCACTCAAGCTTACTTACGTCTGCACAAAAACTCCGGTGGCACCACTATTTCTCCTGTTTATGCTGTTTCAGCTGATTCTTGGGTAGAAAGTGGAACTGGCTCAATAACTTGGAACAACATGCCTGCCTTTGGATCTCAACTGTCAACTGCCACAACCGAAGGCAGCGGTTGGTATCGCTGGGACATCACATCTTACGCAAAGAGCGAACTCGGGACAACAGACAAGCTACTCAGCCTTGTGATAAAAACAGCCGAGACATCTTATGTTGCCGAAGTATTGTTTGATAGTAGAAATGCAGCGGGAACAACTTACGATCCTAAACTCGACATAGTCTATACGCCTCTTGCCACTCCAACTCCAGAACCCACTCAAACTCCTTCTCCGACTCCCACGGCAACTCCTGAACCGACGCCAACCCTAACTCCGACACCCACTCCTATTCCCTCCCCTACTCAGATTCCAACTCCATCTCCGACAGAAACACCTACTCCAACTCTGACGCCGACGCCCTCACCAACGCCCGAACCAACACCAACTCCTGAACCCACACCAACTTCCACCCCAACTCCAACCCCCACTCCTACTCCATCCATTTCTCCCACGCCAACTCCTACTCCTACGCCAATGCCTTCTCCGACGGAAACACCTACTCCCACCCCAAATCCAACGCCTTCTTCCACTCCCACGGCGACCCCTGTACTGACACCTGAACCAGCTCCTCCCCCAACTCCAGAACCCACTTTAGCTCCCATGGCAACTCCTGACTCCACGTCTGGCCCAACTCCTTCTCCGACAGAAGCGCCAACTCCAATGCCTTCCCCAACAGACACCCCTACACCTTCACCTGCTCCAGACCCAACTTTAACCCCCTCTAATACATCCCCTCCAATCCCAACCTCTTCTGCCTCATCTACTCCAGAACCACCTTCTTCACCAACACCGAAACTCACCCCTGCTCCATCAACAGCATCCCCAGCACTCACTCCAACCCCCACTCCAAAACCAACTTCCACCCAAACTCCAACCCCTGCTTCAGTGGATATAGCTGTCTTCGCGAATCCCACTGTTGGCAAGGAGCACTCTGCGTTACGTTCTCCCAACTCCGTAACGCTATGCAATTTCACCACCCCACTGGACGCCGCTAAAATTATCCAGATCGGCATCTTCTTGACGGGTACTCCAGAAGGATCAAACGTCACAGCAGTCATATACGCAAATAACCCCGACTCGCAGCTGCCGATGAGCGATCAAGCATTAGCGCGCAGCGAGGAAACTTTGAACGTTACGTCAACCAACGGAGAATGGTACAATTTCACTATGAATTTTGCCCCCTATGGTAACACGACTTATTGGTTTGGCTATTTCTCGGACAGCTTCACACGAAACTTCTACAATGTAGACACAAATCACATTTCAGGAAGTTCTATAGGAAGCTCGATTCAAAGCGCTTTTTCAGGTTCATTCACTTACTCTAGCTCAAACATGATGAGCATTTGTGCATTTTACGAGCGTGGACCCCCTGCCTCAGTTCCAACTCCAACCCAAACGATATCTCAAGAAGCCGAAGGCGCCTCTTTATTCCCCATAGATGTAATCGCGGCCATTTGTTTATCTTCAGCAACCGCAACAACGACAGCAGTGATAGCAATTTTGAGGCGAAAGAGAATGCGACAAATACGACTAATTTGTTGAGTTGATAGGACTGAACACGCACAGAGAGAAAAAACAAAGCACAATAGACTCCAACAAACTTTTTGCTCGCAAAGACTTTGGGCAAATATCCGAATGAGAACTCAAAGAGGTGATTGACAATACAGCGCCAGAGTTCATACTTGCAGTTCACAAGTTATTTTAAAAGTTTCTGCAGAAATTAACAGTCACTAGGCGAACTTCATGGCAAATGTAACTCTCAAAAAGAAGAGAGAAAAACATCCTACACACAAGGGGTATATTCAACAGGCCAAAGCGACTCAACCGACGAAGAAATTTTTGATTCCATCCAAAGTCTAGAAGAAGACGAAACACATCTGTCCGAACAAAAAGAACAACTTACAACTCTGCTCAAGCAGCTGCAATCCAAAGCCAAAGAAACCGTGGAAAAAAGAAAGCGAAAAGTTGAAGCACTGAACTCAGAAATCTTAGACCTAAAACGAAGGTGCGAGAAACTCGCAAGTTGGACCTACACCGACTCAACCACGGAGTGCAGTTAAACTGGACTCTAATAACTTATTAGCAAAACTCAAGGATCTACTTTTTTGCAGACAAACCTACTATATCATATTCATGTGGGCGCTCACATGGTATTCCTTCTGGATATTCGTAAAACACCAAATAAACGCTATTAATATCTGCGGAGAAGCAATTTCAGCTGGCGTAATGGTTTTCGCCGTTCCTTTCGTCCGAAATACATTTTCTAAAGCAATAAAATTTGCTACTCCCCAAATTAACAAAAACATTCACATAACACAATCGCCTTTTGGGTTACAAACCAAAAGAATACAAATGCTGCCCACAGCATTTGTCATCCAAAATCAAATCCCTCACTTCATTCAAATTGAAGAAACTCAACAGCAAACAGCGATAATCAACACACAAAAACAAGAACCCAGATCTAAACCAGCAGCAGTCACATCCCTGTATCAATCTTCAAACGGTTGTCCAAAAAATCTCGATTACTATACGCAGAAACCAAGACCCAAAAAAACACCCGAAGAATGCATTACCTGCCAAAACCTCATCACCTGCGTATGCTTAACTAGCAATTAATGCAAGCTTTTCGCAGGGTTAGTGTCTGAGGGAAACGGATTGCGGGTTCCCAGGCTTCCAAAAAGCCCCGTGTCCGATGCTTTGGATACTAATTTGTCCTCTTTAAGAACTTTTTTTGGCTTTGTTAACCGTTTCCTCAAACATCAACTTCGGTTAGTTTTATCAGTAGACAGAGTGAATCTGACCTTTTGCACACCACAAGAGGTCTGATGCAAAAATATGGCCTCAAATCAGCCCATATTATGCACCACTTAACAATTGATCATTATTGATTTCTAACACGTGGCTTAATGCGTAAGACTTAAACATGCATGAGTCTTTAACCACTTTAAAAAACAGCTTAAGGGGAACATTTAGTCTTGCAGGCATTGCCAAAAGAGTACAACTTCGCTGAGATAGAACACAAATGGCAGAGAAAATGGGAAGAAATGGGCATTTACAAATACGACTGGAACGACAACAAACGTAAGCCTTTCAGCATCGACACTCCGCCGCCTTACCCATCAGGCGAATTACACATGGGCAACGTACTAAACTGGACCTACTTCGACATGGTCGCCAGATACAAACGCATGCGCGGATTCAACGTACTGTTTCCCCAAGGCTGGGACTGCCACGGCTTAGGCATAGAAATCCAAGTCGAAAAAACAAACAACATACGCAAACGCGACATACCGCCCGACCAGTTCCGAAAAATGTGCATGGAACTCGTAGAAAAATACATCGCCATGATGAAAGAAGGCATCCTAAAACTAGGCTGCAGCATCGACTGGACAACCGAATACCGCACCATGGACCCAGATTATTGGCGCAGAACCCAACTGAGCTTCATTCTCCTTCACAAGAAAGGCTACATGTACCAGGGAACACACCCAGTGAACTGGTGCCCACACGACGAAACAGCCATCGCAGACGCTGAAGTCGACTACGTCAAACGCGACGGAATCCTCCACTACATCCGCTTCCAACTCGAAAGCACCCACGAATACGCGACGATTGCCACTACTCGACCCGAATTCATCCCAGCATGCGTAGCAATAGAAGTAAATCCCCAGGATACACGATACTGCAAATACATCGGCAAAACCATGTTAGTACCCCTCGTGGGCCGTTCAGTGCCCGTTATAGCGGACGAATGCGTAGACCCCGCATTTGGCACCGGCGTTGTGATGATTTGCACCTACGGCGACAAAGAAGACGTAAAAACCGTGATGAAACACAAACTCCCAGTTATCATGCTCTTGTCAGAAAATGGTAGGCTCAACGAAAACGGCGGCAAATACCAAGGCCTAACCACAAATCAAGCGCGAACAGCCATAGTCCAAGACCTGGCCACGACTGGACTGTTGGAGAAAACTGAGAAGATTACGCAAGAGATAGGAGTGTGTGACCGCTGCAAAGCTCACGTGGAAATCCTCGAAAGAAAACAATGGTTTATGAAAACCAGAGAGTTAACTGGTGCAGTTGAGAAAAACGCGAATGAAGTGATCTGGTACCCAGAATATATGAAAGCGCGCCTTATTGACTGGGCAAAATCCCTCGATTGGGATTGGGTCATTAGCCGTCAGCGACTTTTCGCCACACCAATACCGGTATGGTACTGCAAAAACTGCAACGAACTCATCCTCGCACAAGAAAACTGGGTTCCAATAGATCCAAAACTTGAAAGCCCACGCATCGAAAAATGCCCCAAATGCGGCGGAAAAGAATTCACATGTGAAAACGATGTCTTCGACACCTGGATGGACAGCTCAATAACGTGCGCTGTTCACGCTGGATGGCCCGATCGAGCAGATTGGCACAAGCTATTCCCAGCCAGCGTTCACCCTTCTGGAACCGACATTATCCGAACCTGGGCTTATTACCTCATGGTGAGGCACCTAGCTTTGTTCAACGAAACCGCTTACCATAGCGTCTTAATCAACGGCATGGTTCTGGGCCAAGACGGCAGAAAAATGAGCAAGTCATTGAAAAACTATGCGGCTGCACCCGAGGCCCTAAACAAATACGGCTCAGACGCAATCCGGCAATGGGCAGCAGGCGGTGGCGCCACTGGATCCGATATTCCGTATCGCGTTCAAGACGTAGAATATGGAAGACGGTTCTTGGTAAAACTGTGGAACGTCTCAGGCTTCACCGGCAAACTTTTGTCTGGCTATTCTCCCTGCTCAGAATCAACCAAATTGGAGCTTCAACCACTGGACAAATGGATATTGAGCAAAACTGAAGAGACAACAAAGAAGGTGACAGAAGCTTTCGAGAAGTGCCAGTTCAACACCGCCGTTGAAGAAATTCGAAACTTTACCTGGCACGTCTTTTGCGATTCATACGTTGAAGCAGTTAAGGACAGATTATACAGACCAGAAGTTCATGGACAAGCCCCAAAAGTGGCGGCTCAAAACACCCTTTACGAAGTTCTCTTTAGAGTTTTACAAATGTTGTCTCCAGTGGTTCCTCACTTGACAGAAGAAATCTATCAAACAATGTACGCCGAGATTAAAGGCTACAAGAGTCTGCAGTTATCTCCATGGCCTCAGTTCAACGAAGCCGCGGTGGATGAACGCGCAGAGAAACGAGGCGACATGGTAGTAGAACTAATTAGCGAAGTCAGGCGAGAAAAAGCCGAGAAACGCATGTCACTTAACACTCCTATGAAAAAATTGACAGTTTACGCGACAGATCAATCAGGTGCTGAAGCAATCAACGACGGCAAACGAGATATCTGCGGGGCTCTAAAGGTTGAACAGCTTGAGGTTTTGGCTGAAGAAGGAAACGGCAGAGAAGTAGTTCAATTCCCAACTATCCACTTTACTGGCGAATATCAAACAACCACAGCGCCATAGAAGGAGAAAAAAAATGAAATCTGTTGGTCTCATCGGCTGCGGCGCCATCGGCACAGTCCTCGCAGAAGCAATTGAGCGAAGACTTGTGACATGCGATGAACTCATAGTATTCGACGTAGATGCATCAAAAGCAGAGACGCTTAAGAAATCCCTCAATTTCCCAGTTACAATTGTCCAAAATTTCGAAGATCTACTCAAACGAAAACCCTCAGTTATTGTAGAAGCGGCATCTCAACAGGCAGCTAAAGATTACGTAGGAAAAATCATAGAAAAGAAAATCGAACTAATCGTCATGAGCACCGGCGCGTTGCTTGATTTGCCGGTTGACTTAAGAAAAATACATATCCCCTCCGGAGCTATCGGCGGACTGGACGCTATCACTAGCGCGGCCATGGCTGGAATCGAACAAGTCACTTTGACATCTCGTAAAAACCCCAAGGCTTTTGGACGCAACAACACAAAAGCCGAAACCGTTTACGAAGGTATTGCTGAAGAAGCGGCTAAACGTTTCCCGCGAGAGATGAACGTGGCTGCCACTTTAGCCTTAACCGTTAAGCCAACCAAAGTCAATGTAAGAGTGATTTCTGACCCAGACACTAAACGAAACACCCATGAAATACAGCTGATATGGCGATTTGGCGACATGACCCTCCGGTTCTCAAACGAGCCACACCCAGAAAACCCCCACACAAGCGCCCTCGCAGCTTGGTCAGCCATAAAACTTCTACAATCGACATTGGAATAATATTCCAAACATGCTAACTGTTTTACTTCTGAGTATTTGCTGCTTGTTGGTAAATGTGCCAATATTTTTTACCTTTTTTGTGATATAAAGAGCGCAACTGCACCGTATTTTTGTATGCATATTTTACATTTTCGAGAAATCAGTTGTGGTTTCTATTACATAGCGATATATGTACATGTTAACAAACGTTAACTCTTATTTTATCCGTAGGAGTGATTGGTGCCTAAACGTGATTTCGTGGAAACATTCCTTTAATCGATTAAACGAAGAATATGAGATAGCAAGAAAAAAGCAGCAAGCGTTAGATGGCTTGTACCAGAAAGGCCGAATTTCTCAATCTACCCACGACTCTTTCAATACCGAAATAGCCGCAGCGATTGCAGAAATTGAAAAACAACAGCAAGACCTTCTGCAGAAAATGAACGCCAAAACCTCCGAACTGCAAGGACAAATTAAAACCCTTGAGATGCTCCTTGCAAACTACGAAATTCAGTACGTAGCCGGTGAAATTGATGAGAACACCTACACTCTCGAAATAAACTTGCTTTCCAGCGGATTAGATACTGCCAAACATGAACTGCAAACTATAAATGACGCTGTATCGCAACTATGCTCACCCGCAATTTCGGCCCCAACGCCTATTGCAGAGCCAGTTGTCGAAGCGCCAGTTATGGAGGCAGTTCCTGCTCAAATTCAAGAGACCGCGGAAGTTGCAGTGGCAGCTTGTCCCGCGGATACTGCAAAGGCAGAGGTGGTGGTAGCTCCAGAGCCAATCACGCAAGAAACTGTTGCAACTGCAGTCGCTGAAGCAGCGTCAGTTATCGAGCAGCCAGTGTCAGTTGTTGAAGCTCCGATCGCAGAACCAGTTGCAATCGCAGAGGCTCAAGTTGAACAAGCTCCAACAATTGTCGAACAACCAATTATCGAGCAACCAGTTGTCGGACAACCAGAAGCTGAAGCCACAGAGGTTGCAGCTCCAGCTCCAGAACAGGTGATTGTTGAAGCGTCAGTTACAGAAGCTCCAGCTGAGCAGCCAACCATAGTTGTTGAAGAAACAGCAGTCGTCGAAACTCCAATAGCTGAAGAAGTTGCAGTAGCAGAGCCAGTTGCATTCATCGAGGAAGCAAAAACTGAGAAAGTTTCCCTTGGCGAGTTTGACGTTGCCGCCCCCGATGTCGTACAGAAAGAACTTCTACAGGCCGTAGAGGAGATTGCAGAAAACCCTTTCCCCGAGGCGCCAATAGTGGCGCCCGAAGAAACCGCAGACACAACAGAGGTCTCCGCCGAAACGCAGCCAATCCCAATTCACTCCGCAAAAGAGACCTCGCACGAAGCATATACCGATAACAAAGAATAAAACAGCTATCTAGTAAACCTCTTTTCTTTTTATTATTTTTTGCAACCTCTATTTTGTTTTTGCAGCTTACATTTATAAAATAACTAGAAAATCCAAGAAAGAACTCGTAAATGTCTGCCTCCTTTTATCATTTCTTAAAAACAATAGAAACGCTAAAAAACCCCTTCTCCGATTTGCTATCAGCAACAGTTAGAGCGTGGGCCCGTAGCTCAGTCAGGATAGAGCACCGGACTTTTAATCCGGGGGTCGCGGGTTCAACTCCCGTCGGGCCCGCTTCATCTTAACCTATTTTGTTTTCTGTTCTCCCTTAAAGACCGTTTTTGAGGCTTAGCACACATGGCAACAATGCATTTTGATTTCCTACAGCAGAAAAACCGAAATTTTATTCGGGGCTTAGAAATGATGTGTTAAAGCCACTTGCATAACAATGTAGATTCCAAAGACAACACTTACCAAGCCAGTGATTAATCTGATTTTTTCATGAATTTTTTCTAAATGGGAAGCGGTAAACTTCAGCAAAGATCCGATCAAACATGAAATGCAAACCATGCCCATAATAACTCCGGCGGCAAACAGCAGAATGAAGAATAGCCCTATCTCAAATGAGCTGACCGTAGTCAAAGTCGCAAGCATTAGAGCCGCGCTACCTGCCAGTCCTTGAAGGACACCCGTTAGAACAGACCTATGAACATAGTTAGAATCGTGAACGTGACTGTGAGTTAGGGCTTTTTCATTATTTCCAAATTGATTGTAAGTTGCAATGAGATTGTTTCCTTTTCGATTTTTGTACGTTTTCACCAGGATTGGCTTCACAACAGCAACTCCCAAAATTACCAACATTAAACCTGCACCAAACTCAAACATACTAACAAGGCTATCTGGGAGTTCAACCTTTAGAGCCAAAAACAGCCCACCCACTAGAAAAAGCACTGCTGAATGCCCGGCTCCCCATGCTGTAGCAGAAACTATAGATTTTCTCAAACTATTTGAGCTGCAAAGAAGAGCAGATACTGCGACTATATGATCCGGATCAAAAGAGTGAACCAAGCCCAATGCAAATCCGGTGGCGATCATCAGTATCGAAGCAATATCCATGTTTTTCCTAAATAAAAGAGGTAGAAGTAATACTTTTGCATCTAGCGCGAACACTATTTAAAGGAGAGACAATTGATCATCCAGAAAATTTCTTGGATTAAAACCTTCAAAAATCAGCCATTATTTTCTTCTTAAATTTCTCAACAAACGCGTTGTAATCAAAATCGGAGGCTGAAAGAGGAGTCGCCAATTCAACAATCCTCTCCAGGTTCAAAGTATTCTCGACCACTTCTAGGGCTTTTGCCCCGAACTCTTCATATTTGATTTCAACTTCCGGAATAGCCCCCCGTCCCTCCACATCCGTGACAGGTACAATGCCGAGTAGTTCGGCGCCAGCGTTGGCGAACGCTTTTTTCACAACGGAGCTTGTTTCTAAGCTCATATAATCTAAGTAGACCTTGTTCAAGATAATTCCTACAGTCTTTATCCCTATCTTTCTTAGAAAATGAGCATAGTTGAGCGAACTAACTATTCCCCCTTCTATCCCTTCTTTGTCACACCCTGAAACTATTACCGTCGGAATCCCTAAGGCAGCTGCCACTTCAGCTGTGGAGTTGGGGCGCTTGGTTCCGTTGAACAGAAGTCCCGTAAAAGTGTTCATGGCGCCCTCAACAAGGATAAAGTCGTAATCCTCGCTTGCAGCCTCTGCGGATTCAGAGGGGCTTTTCCACCCTGTATCAGCAACCATAATTGAAGAGTAATCTTGCATAGGTTCTTTTGTTAGGTATAGGGCAGGCACTATGTCTCGGATGTCTCCTCCAATTTTGATTACTCCGACATTCCAACCTTTCCTCTTCAAAGCGCCTGCCAAACCTGTTACGATAAATGTTTTACCTCCACCACTTTCCAATGCTGTAATTAACAGGGAGCGCGGTTTTTTCCCGTAGTAGTCGATTTTGCCTTTTGGGTGAACATTGGCTGAAATTCCAATTTCAGCCTTCAATTCTGGTTGTAGTTTTTTATTTGCCTTCTTGATTTCCTGCATTTCCTGCGGGTTTATTTTGAGAGAATTAGCAATTCCTTCAATGATGATAGAGTTCCGGTCCATTATGGCATGTGGCAATACTCCAATGACATTGCCTTTAGAATTTGATACTCCAGAAACCAGATCTTGCTTCTGTCGGCCGTAATTCAAACGTTTAACGTGCGAAATCAGAATGGGTTTGGCGTCTTTGTTCAACTTAATGTCGCCGTAGGTGTGGCAGTGAAATCCCGAAATTTCAGCACCAACAGCGCTAGTTAGATCGCTCTCTCCTGCAATTGTTGCTTTAACTTGGTCTGTGCATATCAAGGGCCTGAATTCGACATCGATTAAACCAAGGCCTTTCCTCCAAATTGGTGTGGGTGACAATCGACCAATGTCAGTTCCCTTGGAAATTATTTGAAAACCTGAGCAGACGCCAACCACAATTTTTCCAGATTCAGCCATTTTTATGATATTTCGCTCGAGAGAAACCGTTATGCTCTGGGATTCTACGAGACTGCCACCTGGAATTATTATCATATCTAGAATTTCCGAAGCAGGCTTTCCGTCTAATAATCCATCTTCGCGGATTAGATCGGTTGGCAATTTGCCAAATGTTTCAAAACAAGGCAGTGCCCCAGGAACATAGATTAAGCCTATTCGGTGTCTCAAATAAGTTCCCTGAAATCCTGAATTAACTATCAGAGAGTCTTATTTAACGTGGTTGGTTCATTTAACCCTGATTCTTGATTCGACTAACGAAGGCACCTTTGCTAAATCGCTAATGCTTCAAGGACCAAAATTGGCAAGACAACTGCAACACCAAACAAAGTGACGGTAATGCCCATAATTCTCCAAGCCCTCGTTATGTCCTGAGCGTGGATAATTTCGCCGTCTCCTAACGCGTAATATCCTTCCTTCTCCAATTGAGTCTCTAAAGCACCGGCCATCGCCGAAATCGTCCACCCGGCGTTTGGGCTGGAGGTTTTTCTTTTATCCCGCTTTAGAATTTTCCACGAGTTCTTCCAGTCGGCGCGGAGAAGTCCTGCAGCAACAACCATGAAGACTGCTGTTAGCCTTGAAGGAATATAGTTGGTTATTGTGTCCATTTTGGCTGAGAACCAGCCAATGTTTATGTTCATTAGGTCTTTGTAGCCCACCATAGAATCCAAAGTATTTATTACCCTAAAGGCAAAGGCACCTGTAACACCAAACAACGCGAAGAAGAAAAACGGTGACGTCACTCCATCAGTGGTGCTTTCCGCGATTGATTCGACCGCCGCGGATATTATATGCCTTTCGTCCAGCTTGTTTGGATCACGTCGAACAATGAAGTGTAACCACTCTCTTGCTTTCCCAAGGTCCTTGTTTTTCAGCGCCTTCTCAATCGGAAAAGTGTAACGCCTCATGCATTTCAGGGCAAAAGTTGTTTTCAACAAGATAGCCCCAACAATGATGTAAAAGAACCATCCCCAAACTGGAACCAACCGGATAATCCACAGAAGAAAGAAAACGGGGAATGCAAAGAGCGCAATGAGACCGACGCATAAAAGTACCCCATTAAATCTTTCAACTTTTGGATTAGAGTTCTTCATCCTAGGCTTGATAAAGGCAACTATACTTCCCATCCAAACGGTAGGATGCAAGTGGTCAGGAATTTCCCCAAATACAATATCAATTAGAAATGCCAAAACGAAGATCAACAACGAATCAACAAAAAAAGAAACATCAAACGGAAACATTATGTACTCTCAAATCCAACTAACCAATAGACTTCCTTAACGCATCAAGCAGCTTTTCGTTCTCCAATCGAGTTTTAACAGCTATTCGAACAAAATACTCATCAAGACCCGCAAACGAGCTACAATCTCGAATCAAGACGCCTCGCTTCAACATTTTTTCCTTAAGCTTTGCAGCTGTAAGACCAGACTTTCTTGTATTGATGAAAAAGAAGTTGGCGTCTGGTGGATAAATCTTGAAGACCTTAAACTGCTTTAACCCATTTAACATGAATGATTTCTCTTTCATTACGAGATCAAGCGTCTTTTCTAGATGATCCTCATCTTCTAAAGCCGCAACTGCAGCTGCCTGCCCCAGGCAATTAACATTCCAAGGTATTTTCGCGCTTAATATGATACTGGTAATCTCTTCCGACGCAATTCCATAGCCGACTCTTAGGCCAGTTAGCCCAAAAATCTTTGTGAACGACCTCAAGACGAACAAGTTTGGAAAATCCTTGATGTTGCGGATCATGGAAAATTCTTCTCCATTCTCCACAAATTCGAGGAAATCCTCGTCAAGAAAAACCAAAATGTTTCTTTCAAGCGCTTCTTGCATTATTTCTTTAAGTTTTTCAATTGAAGTCAGTATGCTTGTTGGGTTATTGGGGTTGCAAAAATAGATTACCTTCACTTTTTTGTTCATTTTCCTAATAAAACTTGCTGGATTAGTTCGAAATTTCTTGTTCAGCTTTGCGTATTCAACTTTTGCCCCTGTTTTTCTGACGGCATTCTCATATTCGCCAAATGAGGGCGCGGGAATAATTGCAACGTCTCCTTTCTGCATGAATACGTCCGCAAAAAGATAAATGAGTTCAGTCGAGCCATTGCCTATTACAACATTATCCTTTGTAATTCCCCCGTAGTGGCTTGCAATGGCGGTGCGCAAATTGGTTGAGATTGAATCTGGATAGCTTGGAATTAGGTCAAGGCTATTTCTTATTGCTTCAAGCGCCTTTTCGGAAGCGCCCAAAGGATTAACGCTAGAGCTAAAATCCAAAATGTCTTCGCGCCTAAAACCCGTTTTGTCAGCGGCCTCAAAAGTGTCAGCGCCATGGACACAAGGTTTCAGATACCTAAAGACATCCTTAGCCAAGCTCAAAGCGGATTTCATATGTAATCATCATCAATTCCTTTCAAGCGAACTAATAAATTCGTCGTTAAGGGCATTGCGTGTTTTCGTTGGCATTCAGCAACTATCAATAGAAACGAATGACTAAGAGTTGAAACACTGTGCCTACTCACTATAGAAAAATTGCAGTTTTACAAAAAGAATTTGATATGATAAATAGAAGTGGTCAGAAATTTGAGGCTGAGATCATTGGCTTAGGCTTTGACCCGTCTGGTTCGCCACTTCGTGAAGGTGCCCGAATAGACTCCCCATGCTTTTAGTCTGGGAGATACTGTTCTGAACAGAACTGGGCAGACGATTATTTCAATTGCCAGATTCAAGGCAAATGTAGGTACAAGAATGGCTGTCGCAGACTCTGCAGTGAATATGATGGGTAGCACTGTATATTGCCAAAGCAAATAGCCCGTCCCGGCAAAAAGGCTGATAGCATAAACGCCAATTAAGGCAATTATATTTCTCTTAGATTTTATTTCTGTTACATTTTGTGGCATTAGAAGCCAAACAAGACTGTATATGATAAGCGCTGTAACAGCTTCAAATATCCCTAGAAACCCTAAACCTTCTACAAATGCACCGCCAACAAAAGCCCCGATCATGCTGCCCACTAATCCACTCAGTCCAAACCAAATCGGAAAAACCCCAAGCAAGACTATTGGCAGGTAAAGAATTGTAAAATTTGGTACAGTGACCAAGCCTGATAGGAAGAAGAATATTGTGTAGATAGCAGCAGATATTGCTATAATTGAAACTTGTTTTGAGCTTAAGTTCATGAAGATAGCCTTCATCTATCAGATTATTTCGAGTTCACTAATTGCTCATAGTTGGTTTCAACTTCTCTCAGCAAAGTTTCCTTCGTTATCAAGCCTTTGGACTTTGTCATGGCAGCTATTGCAACTCCTCCAACTCCAACGCCTTCTTTAACGACGCCTCGCTCGTACGCCTTTAAGCCTTCAAATCTGGAATCCCCAAAATGGAGGTTTGCCGCAAGAATTGGGACGTCTGCAATTTGTGCCACAATTCCTTTTAGGTCCGAAGTTTTGTCTGCTATTATCCATCTGGTTGTTCCAATTGCCAAATTATCGATAATACGCGGATTCAAAGAGTTGACTACAGCCAAGATGGCTGCCATTTGGGTTCCTCCAGCCATCAGAACTGGAACGTTTTCTGCAGCACCTAAGACTAGTCCTGCAAAAGCTGGCATCACGGGGTCTCCTACACAAGAAATTGCCTTAATTGGATCATTTGCGAAAGCGCCAAACTCTAAGCCTATTGCGCTTAGGCCTTCTTCGGCTGTTCTAGTTTTTAGGTCGTGCGGGTTTCCTGGCATGCTGCTGCTGACTTTTCCTTTAGCGTTTATTCCCATTGCGAGCAAAACTCCTAATGCCGTTGTGGTTCCACCCGGGATGCTTTCTCCAATAACTAAAAAATCAACTGTTTTGGACAAGATTTTTCCTGCAAGTTTTGCTAATTGTAAGACTTCTTCTGCATTGTCTACCGCTTTGCCTGTTCTGATGTCTCTTCCGGGTTTTGCTCCTAGCTCGAGGAATGGAACTTGTGGCAATATTCGCAATCCAGCATTTACGGGCAGCGCGGGAATGTTTGCTAGGTTCAAACCTGACATTGTTACTAATGCGGGTGTGGGGATGCCATCTGGTGTGATGGGGACGCCGTTGATGCATTTGCATTTTCCGAGAAGAAGCAACTCAATATCTGCAGGCGGAGTGTAATCGGTAATTTCCGGCATTTCGCCAGCGGCAGAAATACCGGGAATCTTGGCTGTCTCGGTAGTGCCAAGAGTGCATGCAAATAGGGGACTTTTCCCCTCTATTCTCTTAAGGAACTTATTTCCTTTTATTTCGTTATGAAATAGTATAATGTCCTGCATTTTCTCATCCGTCGCTTCTTAGAATCCAAAAGACGGGCGTAAACCATAAAAGTGTTTTCACCTGTGTTACAATCGTAGTGTGTTCTACTTTGAAAGTCACGAATGTTCGTTTATCGGAAAAAATCCTATCAGATGCTGACAAACTTGCAAAAAAACACGGGCTTAACAGATCTGAAGTCATCCGCCAAGCACTGACAGTCTACCTTCACCTCGTCGAAAACGTCGGAACAATGCTTAAGCCCATTTCATTTCAAGTAAAACCTGCCCAAATCACATACATGCGAAGAGGCGATGTGTTAATTCTCAAAGTGCCAACGGGGCACGCAATCGTGGTAGGCTCAACTTCGTCGGGAGCAGTAGGTCCCAAGTCTATGGACAAAGTCAAAGCAGAAGGTCGCACATTAGGTAAATTTTTGGCTAGGGTAGCTTTGATGGATGTGGTAGCTACCGGAGCATTTCCACTTTTGTTATCCGTTACATTAGGAGTAGAAAAGGATCCGACAGGACGAGAAATTCTCGAAGGAATAAGACGCGAAGCATCCGGTCTTGGGCTTGAGCCTAACCAGGTAATTATGGAGAACACTGAGGACAACTTTGAGACAATTCAAACTGGGGTTGGTCTAACTGTAATCGGCTTTGCTAACGAGGAAGAACTTCGATTGGGAAAAACTAGACCTGGAGACTTGATGGTCGCCGTTGGGAAACCTAAAGTTGGAGATGAGGTGATTCTTGCTGAGGCTAAGAGTGAAATTGCTAGTCTCAAGAACGTAACTTGGCTAAGCCAAAAAAGTTTTGTTCATGACATCAATCCCGTTGGAACCTTCGGCATCGCGTACGAGGCTAACGCAATGGCTTTTGCAGTTGGACGAAAACTAAAACTTGCTGAAAAACCATTAATTGATTTGGAGAAGTCCGCTGGACCCGCAACTGTTGTTTTGGTAACTATGGACCCGGAAAAATACGATGAATTCGCCTTGCTCGTTCAAAAACCTGTATCTATTATTGGAGAAATACTCTAAAAAAACCTTTTCGACAATTATTACAAAAGAGCTGATTTTCATTTCGCAGTTTTTTTGTTTGTTTTGCGCCTCAAATTATTATTGTGGCTTCCCATTTTATAGAGGAAAACACGAAACAAGCGACGAAAAGGTTTATTAGCGTGCTCCTTAGCTTGTGTTTGTGCTCTTAAAAAATATTGGAGACCCCTTTTTCGAGTTGGACTATCCAAGCTCGGAGGAACTTGCAAGTTTGAAAGAAACCCGCATGAAAAATTTACGCCAGGATATGAGTGAAATGAAAATTGCGGGAGAGAATTAAAATTGACTGAACTTTCGAAAGAAGATACCCACATATTATTGAAGTCTTTCTTCAGCGAGAAAGGATTAGTTAGGCAACATTTAGACAGTTATAACGAGTTTATCGACCATGGTTTGCAGGAAGTGGTGGATGAAGTCGCAGAAATCCCTATTGAAGTGCCTGAAAGCCCTTACAAGGTAAAACTTGGTCAAATCTGGGTCATCGACCCACAATCAAGAATCACAGGTCCTTATGCCACAGAAGTCGACGGAACCAAACATGAAATCTACCCCATGGAAGGTCGACTAAGAAACTTGGCTTATTCAGCTCCTGTTGCATTGGAAATGACCCCTGTTATCGATGGGAGAGAACAAGATACAGAACTTGTTTACATTGGTAATATACCTGTGATGTTAAAATCAAAACTCTGTTTCCTTTCACAATTATCACGAGAAGAATTAATTGCCGCCGGAGAAGACCCCGACGACACAGGTGGCTACTTCGTTGTCAACGGTTCAGAACGAGTGATCGTTGCAATGGAAGACTTAGCTCCAAACCGAGTTATCATAGATTTGGATGAAAAAGGGACTTCACCAGTTTATCAAGCTAAAATTTTCTCCACTACAGTAGGTTTCAGGGCTAGAATTGAGTTGAAGCTCAAAGCAGACGATGCAATTTATGTTTCTATGCCGGGAGTGCCAACAGAAATCCCGTTTGTGGTAATAATGCGTGCTCTTAGCTTGGAGAAGGACAAAGATATTGCTGAGGCCGTTTCTCTTGACAAAGATATTCAAAAGGAAATGGGTGCTTCATTCGAAAAAGCCATCGGAGTAGATACCCCGGCGGATGCAATCCTGTTCATTGGAAACCGCGTAGCTCATGGACAGGTTGAAGAATACCGCTTACAAAAGGCTGAAACAGCTCTTGACAAGAACTTTCTGCCACACCTTGGACGAACCGAAAAACAGAGAAAAGACAAAGCAATTTTCCTGGGTGAAATGGCTAGCAGAGTCATACAACTAAAATTAGGTCGAAGACAACAAGATGACAAAGACCACTTCAAGAACAAACGTCTCCGACTTGCAGGTCCATTATTAGCGGACCTATTCCGAGTTGCTTTCAGAAATCTAACAAGGGACATAAAGTACCAACTTGAACGCATAGGCGTTAAAGGACCAATAATTACAGTATCTGCAGCAGTTCGCCCAGGTATAATCACAGAAAGATTCCAACATGCGTTAGCAACGGGCAACTGGGGCAGAGGCAGAGTCGGCATAACTCAACTTCTCGACAGAACAAACTACATTTCAACCTTAAGCCATCTTCGCAGGTTGCAGTCTCCACTAAGCCGAAGTCAGCCTAACTTCGAAGCTCGAGACTTACACCCAACCCACTGGGGAAGATTATGCCCGAACGAAACCCCTGAAGGGTCAAACTGCGGTCTCGTAAAGAACCTTGCACTTTCCTCATCGATTTCAGTCGGAGTCAACCCTGAAAAAATCAAACAACTGCTCTATGAGATGGGAACAGTTCCAGCTTATGAGTCAAATGTATCCATGAAAATAGAAGGCGCCAAGGTCTTTGTCGACGGAAACATAATTGGCTTCTGCAACAACCCACAAGATATGGTTGACTCCTTTAGAGAGAAACGCAGATCGGGAGAAATTTCAACTGAAGTTAACATCACACATTTCTCCAAGGCTCAAACCGAAAGCGAAGAAGTTCATGCCAATTGCGACGAAGGCAGAGTTCGAAGGCCACTAATAATCGTTGAAAATGGTGTTCCAAAACTACAGCCAAAACATCTGGAAAAAATAGCTTTGGGCGAATGGACTTGGGAAGACCTTGTCAAGAACGGCTTAATCGAATACCTGGACGCTTCAGAAGAAGAAAATGCGTACATTACAATATCCCTTGACAAAGTCGGTCCAGAACATACGCATTCTGAGATAGCCACTTTCACCATACTGGGAATCTGTGCCTCAACCATACCTTACCCCGAGCATAACCAGTCACCTCGAAATTCATACCAATCCGCAATGGCCAAACAAGCCTTGGGTGTTTATGGAACAAACTTCCAAAACCGCGTGGACTCGCGCTCACACATTTTGCATTATCCTCAAGCACCACTAGTAGAAACTGAACTTATGGAAGTAATGGGTTACAAGCAACGCCCAACTGGTCAAAACTGTGTTGTTGCAGTGCTAAGCTTTGAAGGCTACAACATGGAAGACGCAATCATATTCAACAAAGCTTCAATAGAACGTGGCTTAGCCAGATCAACTTTCTTTAGAATTTACGAAGCAGAATGTCGACAATACTTAGGTGGTCTAAAAGACAAATTTACAGTTCCCGAACCAGGAACCCGTGGATACCGTGGAGAACAATACTATAGACTTCTAGAACCAGATGGCATCATTGGTCTCGAATCAACTGTCGCTGGTGGAGATGTGCTTATTGGCAGAATTAGTCCTCCAAGATTCCTCGAAGAATATAAGGAATTTGAAGTCAAAGGACCGTCAATGCGCGATACTTCTGCTGATATGCGCCCATCCGAAAACGGTGTTGTCGATGCCATATTCATAACTGAATCAGGCGAGGGAAGCAAACTCGTCAAAGTTCGAGTTCGCGATCAAAGAATTCCAGAATTAGGCGACAAATTTGCTTCACGACACGGACAGAAAGGAGTCATAGGCCTAATCGTTCCGCAAGAAGATTTGCCTTTCACAGAAGACGGCATGGTTCCAGACCTAATAATTAATCCTCACGCAATCCCCTCAAGAATGACTATCGGCCAGTTCATCGAATCATTAGCAGGCAAATGCGCTGCTGCAAGAGGCAAACCAGTGGATGGTACACCTTTCACCAACGAGGGTCCTGACGAAATCCGCAAAAACCTAATAAAGCTAGGATTTAGTCACACTGGAAGCGAAGTTTTCTACAGTGGCTCATCTGGGGAGAAATTTGTTGCTGATGTCTTCGTTGGTATGGTTTACTATCAGAAATTGCACCATATGGTGGCCGATAAAATCCACGCCAGAGCTCGTGGACAAGTTCAAATGCTTACAAGGCAGCCAACTGAAGGTAGAGCTCGGGGTGGTGGTCTTCGATTCGGAGAAATGGAGCGAGACTGCCTAATTGGACACGGCGCGGCTATGCTACTCAGAGACAGACTCCTAGAGGAGTCCGACAAATACACACTCTACATATGTGAGAACTGCGGTCAAATCGCCTTCTATGACATGAAACAACGTAAGTACGTTTGCAAGATATGCGATGAAAAAGCTAAAGTTGCACCGGTTATCGTGTCGTACGCATTTAAGCTCTTGTTACAAGAACTTCAGAGCTTATGCATTACACCCAAGTTAAGACTAAAGGAGAGGGCATAAAGTGGCAGAGGAATTAATTCACAAAGTAGTTGACGAAATCTCATTCGGCTTAATTTCACCTAAAGATCTTCGCAAACAGTCAGTTGTAGAAATCCAGACTCCCGATACCTACGACGAAGACGGCGCTCCAATCACTGCTGGGCTCATGGATGGACGACTAGGCACACTAGAGCCTAGGCAACGCTGCAAAACCTGCGGAAACACAGCCATACGCTGCCCCGGGCACTTCGGACACATCGAACTTGCCGTGCCAATAGTGCACATTGAATTCACCAAAATAATTTTTGACCTTCTCAGAGCAACCTGTCGCACGTGTGGTCGCGTTCTATTATCAGATGAAGCTGCAAAGAAAACAAGAGGCAGGATAGAGCGATACATGGAATTATTAGGCGTCATCCCTGACGAGATCTACAAAGAAATCATTCAAGAAATCAAGACCAAACAATGTCCACATTGCGCGTCTGGCCAGTTTAAGATAACTTTTGAGAAGCCAACAAAATTCATTGAACAGACTGAAGCAGGCTCTGAACCTCTCACTCCAAGCATGATCCGCGAACGTTTAGAACGCATAAGCGACGAAGATTTGGAAATTCTGGGATTCAACCCCAAAGTTGCACGTCCAGAATGGATGGTTCTTCAGGTTTTGCCAGTTCCCCCAGTCTACGTTCGTCCTTCAATTACCTTAGAATCAGGTATACGCTCAGAAGATGACCTAACCCACAAACTAGTGGACATAATCAGAATCAACCAACGTCTCAAAGAAAACATGGAAGCAGGCGCACCCACCCTAATTATCCAAGACCTAAGCGAACTATTGCAGTACCACGTTACAACTTACTTTAACAATGAAGCTTCAGGCATTCCACCGGCACGCCACCGATCAGGAAGAGCACTCAAGACTCTATCACAACGGTTGAAGGGAAAAGAAGGCAGATTCAGAAGCAACCTTTCAGGCAAACGTGTAGACTTCTCAGCACGAACGGTAATTTCACCAGACCCGAACCTTGACATCAACGAAGTCGGAGTACCTCGAGACGTCGCTATGAGGCTGTCAGTACCGGAGAAAGTGACCGCCTGGAACATCGAAGACATGAAAAAGTTCGTAATAAACGGTCCCGAGAACTACCCAGGTGCTCTCTACATTATCCGCCCAGATGGAAAACGAATCCGCCTCGAATTCGTTGTGGACCGAACAAAAATCGCTGAAGCAGTTGAACTTGGATTCATCGTTGAACGCCACCTAAAGAATGGCGACATAGCAATATTCAACAGACAGCCATCACTCCACCGCATGTCTATTATGGCTCATTACGTTCGTGTACTACCTTACAAGACCTTCCGTTTACACTTGTGCGTTTGTCCACCCTACAATGCAGACTTTGACGGCGACGAAATGAACCTCCACGTTCCACAAAGCGAAGAAGCACGTACCGAAGCTTTGCTACTCATGCAAGTCCAGGACCAGATACTTTCACCCAGGTTTGGAGGACCAATCATCGGCGCCATTAGAGACTTCATCACAAGTGCGTATTACTTCACAAGGAGAAGTAACTTCCTAACAAGAAATCAAGTTAACCGACTCTTAACTGCAACTGGGTACTTGGGCCCAATTCCTCAACCCGCCAAAACCGACCCTCAAGAGCTATGGTCAGGAAAACAAATCTTTAGCCTATTTTTGCCGAAAACCTTGAATTACGTGCTAAAAGCGAATATCTGCCAAGGCTGCACAAAATGTCAAGAGGAAGACTGCCAACATGACGCTTATGTTGTGGTGAGGAACGGTGAACTAGTATCCGGCATTATTGACCGCCGTAGTATTGGCTCCGAACAATCGGAAAGTTTGCTTCACAGGATAATTAAAGATTATGGCACTCAAGCAGGACGAGAATTCCTTAACAAAATCACTCGGTTACTTAAGCTCTTCATCTCTATGCGAGGATTCAGCTATACGTACGACCAACTTGTTCTATCGCCGAAGGCAAGAAACAGAATCGCCAAAACAATGGAACGAATCCAAAAGAAAATCGATGAACACATCGAGAACTACAAGAATGGCACACTCCCTCGTTTGCCAGGTCAGACACTCGAAGAATCCTTTGAAATTTATGTTATGCATGAGCTCGCTACAGCCAGAGATGAAGCAGGCAAAATAGCAGACGACGACTTTACACTAGAAAATGCAGGCATTGTTATGACCCGAACAGGAGCAAGAGGGTCAAGCCTAAACATAGGTCAAATGGCGGCTTGCGTTGGGCAACAGTCAGTCCGAGGCAAAAGAATCCTGCGAGGATACGCAGGACGCGCGCTGCCTCATTTTGTCAACGGCGACCCAAGTCCAAGAGCAAGAGGATTCGTTTATAACTCCTATCAAACTGGCTTAGACGCAATTGAATTTTTCTTCCACGCTATGGGTGGCAGAGAAGGTCTCGTTGACACCGCAGTTCGTACTCAGCAAAGTGGTTACATGCAGCGAAGACTCATCAATGCTCTAGAACACATACGGCTAGAATACGACGGAACAGTTCGCGACTCAGCAGGGGACATCATCCAGTTCCAATATGGTGAAGACGGTGTTGACCCAGCTAAGAGTGACCACGGAAAAGCCGTCAACGTTAGTCGGCTCATGGACCAAATAGCCATTGGGGAAGAAAAAGGCACACCGGCTACAGTTGAATACGTCAAGAAACAAATGAAGGAAATAGAAGGTCAACTTACTCCAATACTTATGGATCAGCTCAAACAGCACCTTGCTAAAGGTAAAGTCACCAAGAAAGGTGTTGATAAAGCAATTACCACCACAGCCGACAGATACAAACGCGCTCTAATGGAACCAGGAGAAGCAGTGGGGATCGTTGCAGCTCAATCAATTGGTGAGCCAGGAACACAGATGACTTTAAGAACTTTCCACTATGCAGGAGTCAAGGAACAGAACGTCACTCTAGGCTTGCCACGATTAATCGAAATCGTGGACGCCCGGAGAATCCCGTCAACTCCAATCATGACCATATACCTAACTGGAGAACACAAGAAGAGCAAGGAAGGTGCCGTGGAAATTGCACGCCATATTATCTACACTTCACTGGAGAATTTGGCATCCGAAATCTACGAAGACCCGATTAAGGAAGAGATCGTAGTCGAGCTAAACAAAACCATGATGGATGATCGCGCAATAACTATGGAGGAACTTGAGGAGCGGGTGCAACTTCAAAACGCCACCACGAAAGCGAAAGGCGAAACATTAACAATAAAGCCTAAGAAAGTCGATACAATCAAACGTTTGCTTGAAAAAGTCTCCGGCTTCCATGTTAAAGGTGTTCCAGACATAAAACGTGTTCTAGTCACGCAAGAAGACAATGGCGAATGGGTAATCCGAACAGACGGCTCCAACTTATCCAAGGTTTTGGAGATTCCAGGTGTTGACACTTCGCGCACCACAACCAACAACGTGCACGAAATAGCTAAAACATTGGGTATCGAAGCGGCAAGAAATGCATTGATTAACGAAGCCAAAGGCGTGTTGGAAGAGCAAGGCTTAGACGTCGACGTCCGTCACGTAATGCTTGTTGCGGACATGATGGCGTCAACAGGCGAAGTTCAACAGATCGGTAGACATGGCATTAGCGGCAAAAAAGCCAGTGTTCTGGCCCGAGCAGCATTCGAAATTACCGTGCCCAACATCGTAGAGGCAGCAGTAAAAGGCGAAAGTGACCCGTTAGCAGGTGTGACCGAAAACGTAATAGTCGGTCAATCCATACCGATTGGCACAGGATTGGTAGAGTTGTATATGTCAACGTTTGAAAAGCAAAGTAAAACTGGAGGAAAGACAGAAACATGATAGATATAGACAAAGCGATCGCATCAGCCGTGAAAACAGGCAAAGTTTCTTTCGGAGCCAACGCGGCGCTGCTGAACGCCAAGACAGGCAAGGCCAAAATGATCGTTTTGGCAGCTAACTGTCCAAAAAACATAAAAACCGAAATAGAATACTATGGTAAACTCTCAAAAGTCCCAGTTATGAACTATAAAGGAGCATCAATGGACTTGGCAAACGTTTGCAGCAAAATGTTTATTATTTCGGCGCTTAGCATCAGAGAACCAGGGGATTCAGAGATTCTCAAATCTGTTGAAATGGAATATTACGAAAATCCAGACACTGTTGGAGGAACTGAATGACAACCGGAATAAAAATTACCTGCGATGAAATGCGTTACATCGCTTTGTTCGAAAGTATTAGCGGTGCCAGCGTGAAGGACTGCATCGTTGACGAAGTAGAAGCACGCGCAATCTTCGTCGTTAATCCGGGCCAAGTTGGAGTTGCAATTGGAAAAGGCGGACGAAACATACACACGCTTGAACGGATGACTGGCAAAAAGCACGAAATCATCGAATATTCCGAAGATCCCGCACAATTCATAAAGAACGCCCTGAAACCAGCTGCAGTTAGAGAAGTCCGCATTACAGAGAAAACTGATGGCAAAAAAATGGCCGTCGTAACAATAAATCCAAAAGATAAAGGCGTCGCAATTGGAAAAAACGGCAAGAACGCCGAGCGTTTGCGCTTTCTGGCAAAACGATATTTTGATATTCAAAACGTAAGCATCACTTAGTCGTCCAGTTCAAACTGAGACTAAGCGATGAAACGTCGCCTCGGTGTTCTTCGAGACATTTGAACAGTCTAAGTTATGCCTAATTTATTTTGTCAATAAGAGAATCTAACGTAGTGCGGACTGAGCGTTTTTTTCAGTTTCTGAATCTTCCGCGTTTAATTCGTTCGTTTTTCTTTCTTGATTGTTTAGAAGCATTTGAATTAGGGTTTTCTGGTCCACCTCTGCTCGTGTTCTCCAGTCCAAGTATAACTGCGCGTTTTCATCTTGCTGTAGAGTAACCGTATCTGATGAATCTGTCAATGTTCAAGCCCACTTTCCAGCCAGGAATTTTTTCGGCTAAGAGTTCTTCTACATCTTTTCTGGATGCTTGTCCCTTCTTGCTTATGATGAATCCTATGGTTGTCGCCAATCCTGCTAAGTCGTCTATACGCCATCCAATCATTTTTGCTTCTTTGATTTGCAGGTTTCCCCGTAGAGTGACGTAAAACCTGGCTTTGTCTAAGTCATCTAAAGAGGTTTTCTCTGGGATTTTTTCTTCTTCGAAGATAGTTTTTACTTGCAAATCTAGAGGCTTCAGAAAATCATCTAAAATGTCAATCACCTTGGGGTAATCGGAGCCCAATGCTTTGTGGAGTTCCCACCCTTTCACGCCAGGTTTTTGATGCCTGCGGTAGAAGAGCATGTGAGTTGCCAATTTCACTTTGGCTGCGTAAGTCGCTTTTCTTTTGCCGCTCATTGTTTTTCGCCTCTTTTCCATTTTTGCCAGCTTTCATGTGTGAGAGTTATGGGAACTGACACTGCCTGGTTGTTCATTTTCGATGAAAGCTTTTCAATTGGACAAATGTGTATTTCTTCTTCGAGCTGGTTAATTTCTATTGTCGCGTAACCGTAGGTAATTAGAAAACTCGTCAGGTAAGCGCGGTTAACGGTTTCATCGTATGTTTCAGCACCTACCCAATCCATGTAGAGCAATTTTCCCTCAACGCCTTTTGATTGTGATTTTTCCTTTAGTTCTTGCCAATAACGGTCTAGTTCTGTTGAGAAAGCTTCGTCCCTTAAGATATTCTGTTCGATCATTTCTTCACGGCTGGCAAATCCCGTTTCTACCTCTTGGATGGCTAGCTGTTCCCATCTTTCTCGGATAGGTATGAGTGCGTTCCAATACCTTAATGCATCGGCTAAACTTTGGAGTGTAATTTGTTCGAATTCAACTATTGGATGCCAAGCCTGCACGAAGGCTTCAGTTATCTCTCGTTTGTTTTTTTGTGTAATTTGTGCTTCAAGTAAGAAAGGATCTGTGTAAAGGGATGTGCTGCGCTGTTTTACCCACTCGCTTTGAAGTTTAATGACTGAAGCTAAATGATGAATTGCTTCTGCATCGAGGTTCAGTTCTTCTGGTTGGTCCCAGTTGGGAAAATATTCTTGGACGATCCTAATAATTTCATCAACGTTCAAGAGAAACGGATCTATAGTGTGTGATTCTATGCCTTTCATCATGTCTATTATGCGTTCAAGTTTATCTTTGCCCAGCTTTTTTTGCTCTTTATGTTTTTGAGCTTTCTGGGTTTGCATTGTCATTTGACCTCTCTAACTGCGGATTTGCCTTCCACATTTTGAACGGTGATGATGTTGGCGTTTTCTTGTGCAAAGGTCACTTGACTCGGCGTAATAACAACGTATTGCGAATTTGCGTCTTTGATAGTGGAGATAAGGATTTTCGCAATCATTTCGCGATTTCTTGGGTCCATATGAATGTCGTATTCATCAACGGCGCGAAACGGTGAACGCACATGCTGTTGTAGTGCAAGTAAGAAACTCATGGTCGCTGTTGTTCGTTCTCCGCCGGATTGGGTGTGGGCATCTAGGGCCACGGGCTTTCCTCCTTTGAACCCTACAAGGACTTCCAGGCCTGCAGTTTCAATCTCTTGCGTGTTTGCTAATCTGACTTCTCCGGTTGCACGGGTTTGGGCCATGATTCTTTGATATTCGAGGTTAACACGATCTAGTAGGGCTTGCATGACATTGCGCCATGCTTCCATTCTTGTGGTCACTTCTTCAAGGGCTTTTTGTCGATTTTCAGCGACTGTTTGTGCTTTCTCTTTCAGTTCCAAGTAGAGTTTGCTATAAGATTCGTATTGGTGCTCGATGTCTTCAGAGACGCTTGCAAGAGCTGCAAGGTGTCCGTCGGTTACTCGGATCTCGTCTTGGATTTCCACAGCGGCTTTGGTGACTGCAAGTCTTGCTCCTAACAATGTCGCTTTTCCCATTGACGCTTCTAAGTTCGTCTTCGCGTTCTTAATTGAGGCTTCAATTTTGCCAAGTTCTTTGGTTGAATTTTCCTTGCGATAATCAAGCAGGGCGAGACGAATTTTGTTTTCCACAACTTGGTCGATAGTCTTTTCGTTTTCTTCATCTAAACCATTGGTTCTTGTTTGGATTTCTCTGATTCTTTCGTGTATTTTTGTGAGTTGTTTGTGGGATGCTTCAATTATTTCTTTGATGTTTCTTGGTTGGAGCAGTTTAAGTTGATCTGCAATTTTGGTGTCTCGAATTGCATTTTCCAGTGCAGTTGCTTCTTTGAGAAACTGTTCTAGTAGTTTTACAGTGGATTCGTTGGCAGCAATTTCGTGTTCTGCATCGACTCGTTCATCCATTGTTCTTTTTGTTTCGCTCTTGACTTTTTGTTGCTTGTCAAATTGTTTTTCCAATTCTTCTGCATTGGTTCGATTTTCTTTTTCGATGCGGCTTAGGTTCTCTTGGGCTTTTTGTTTCTCAGCTTCTAACTCTTTGATCGCGTTTTCTTTGCGCTCTATATCCGCCCAGAAGAGCTCTCGTTCCAAGAATCGTCTTTTGGTTTGAAGGTGTTTCTTTTCTTGGTATTTTTCGTATTGTTCTCGCCAGTATCTGAGTGTTTGTTCAGCGTTTTCAAGAAGTTTGGTTACAGATTCTGATTGGCTAAGTATGCGGGTCAGTTTCTGCTGTGCTTGGACTACGTTTTCTCGGAAGGGTTCTAAACCGACAGCCGCTTCAACTATGCGTAACTTTTCTATGTTGCTCAAAACCGAGAATTGTTCAACCATGTTTTGATGCATTATTATAAGCATATTGTTTGGATCTACGCCGAACTTTCCCAGTAGTCGTTCGACGTCTTGCTTGTTAGCGGCTCGGTTTTCCAGTTCGAACCAATATTGTCCATCCCTGCGAAGGGTTCGGGTGAGAAAAATTTGATCTTTAGAGTATTTTGAAACAGGACGTCTGCTATTTTGTTTACTGTTATCAAGAATAATTGTTACCCTCGCTTGGTCTTTGCCCCAACGAATTAAGTTGCTGAGTTTCTTGCTGCGTTCCGTGTACGTTTGTCCCAAGGCAACTGATATGGCAAGTAACAGTGAAGATTTGCCTGCACCGTTTGGTCCAACGATGAGGTTGACTCCGGGCTTGAAGGCTACTCTAGCGTACTCATAACTCATGAAATTTTCCAGTATAACTTCGGTTATCAGCATCTTGGCGTTTTGCCTCTATTTCAAGCCGGGAAAATATAGTTGATTGGTCTCTTATTAAAACAATTTTAGGCGAAAAAGGATATCCTCCACTCAATTTTCACTATTTCTTTTTTCTGCGAATATTGCTCTTAACTGATTTAGAAGTTAGGTCTTTTTAGCATTGTCGCTAAAATCTAAGAAGAGGACGCAAAGGAAAATGTCTCTTTCTGTCTGCCAAGCTCTGAGATTCCAAAATTCAAGCCAATTTTTCCAGTGGAATTTCAAGAACATGAGTGTTCTATGCTTCTCAAGTGATTCCGCAAATTTTAAAAATAAACCTCCACCTATTATAAAGTAGAGTAGGCGCTTGCTTATTCCGGGGTGAAGGTTGTGTCTGAGTTGTGTTATGATTTCTGTATAAATGTTATTACCAGTAAAAATGAAGCAGCGAAGACAGCTTTGATGGATTGGTGTCGAGCTCATGGCCTTAGAAATGCTTGCGTTCGCGATTATTCTGAGGATTGCGGATGGAGTAATTTTTCAGTGTTTTCGTCATATCTTCATTTGCAGAACTATCTAATGCTTGAAAATGATGATACAAAAAGAGCGTTTAAGGAGCTATTAGATGAACTTCGAAGGGTTGATGATAAGGTTCGTGTTAGGTCCAATTGGCAAAGTCTTGAAAAGTACATGCGTTTAGAAGCCGAAATGGCGCAATGGAAAAATAAAGTGACATCTACAGAAACTGAACTCTATTCCGAAGAGAGCAGGTTAAACCAGGAATCGGAGGTTCATGAAACCAAGAATTTTGATGAGGATGAGGAAATTTTGAACGCGGGCACAAAAGACGCGATAAGACGGCACTTTAAGACTGTGCAAATTCCTGTTTGATTTTTTCAGCGATCTGTGATGTATATGATTTTACACTAAGTAGGCATCGGTTATGTATCTGCGCATCATACGGTCTGTGTTGAAGTAATAAGCAACTTTTCCTATGCTGTTTTTCATGGTTTCTATCCAGTCATCTCGTTCGTCGTAGAACTTTGGAGCAATAAGGTACTTGAGTTTGTTGAATAGGTCGTCTATTTCGTTTCTTCTTCTTTCTTCTTCGGTTATTATTGCTTCTGGTGTTGGTCCTATTGCCCAGCCCGTTACTCCTTCAATGCAGCCCTCAATCCACCACCCGTCGAGGACGCTAAAGTTTATGACACCATTGTGAGCAGCTTTCATTCCGCTTGTTCCTGATGCTTCCAACGGAGGAAGAGGAGTGTTTAGCCAAACGTCTACTCCTGATGTTAATTTGGCTGCTATTTGCATATCATAGTTTTCGAGATAGACTATTTTGACTTCGTCCTTCAGTTCTTTTTTGAAATCGAATATTTCTTTGATTAGTTCTTTACCGTGAGTGTCTCGTGGGTGCGCTTTGCCTGCAAAAATGAGTTGCAAGGGATAGTCTCTGTTTACTTCTTTGAGTCGTTTTAGGTCTGAGAAGATGAGTTTTGCTCGTTTGTATCCTGTAGCCCTTCGTGCGAAACCTAAAGTTAATGCTTCTTGGTCGAGTTCTTCGCCCGTTTTTGCTTCTATAAATTCCAGTAGGTTTTTTTTGTTTTCTTCGTGTGCTGCCCATACCTCGCAGTTGGGTGCTTTGTCAATTCTTACTAGGAGTTCTGGTTCGTTTGCCCATCCTGGTATGTATTTGTCGAAGAGTTGATGAAAGCTTTGTGATGTCCATGTGTTTGAGTGAACGCCGTTTGTTATGGCGCGTATTGAGTAATGTGGAAAGATCTTCATTGAGTATTTTGTATGGGCTTTTGTTACGCCATTTTGGTATCCGCTTAGGTTGAGTGCTAGGAGAGTCATGTTGAGTTTGTCTTCTCCGCCGACTTCTTTCATGATTTGTAAAGAGAATTCTTTTCCAATCACTTGTTCGACTAGTTCGTAGGAGAATCTGTCAAAGGCTGCGTCTACTGGCGTGTGGGTTGTGAATATACAGTGGCGTCGAACATTGTCGATGTTCATATCATATCTTTGAAGGAGTTCCATTGTGAGAAGGGCAGAATGTCCTTCGTTCATGTGATATTTGCTCAGCCGATAATCTAGAGCTTCTAACATTCTTGTTCCTCCCACTCCTAATACAAGCTCTTGCTTCAGTCGGTAGCTCTCATCGCCGCCATATAGGCTGTCGGTTATTCTTCGATCTGTGGCTGCGTTTCCTTGGATGTCTGTGTCGAGGAAAATTATGGGTACCGTTCTTCCGATTGGACTCTTGTGCTCATAAATCCAAGCTTGTACTTTGACGAGCCTTTTTTCGATGTTGAGTTCAATGGTTTTAGGGGCTAAATCCAGTATGCCCTTGGGATCCCATTCGTCGACGGATTCTATTTGTTCTCCGGATTGGCTGAGCTTTTGTCTTAGGTACCCCTTTCTGCTAACTAAAGTTACAGCGACCATGGGTACAGACAAGTCAGCGCTGGAGCGAATTACGTCACCCGCTAAAACTCCCAAACCACCGCTATAAGTTGGAATATCGTTTCTGACTGCGATTTCCATGGAGAAATACGCGATTTTGTTGTTACCGTTTGGACTTACCATATGCTTGTCGCCTGCAGAAGATTTCTAGCCCCGTTAAGATTGGTTCTAACCAGCATCCTATGAGTGGATTTTATTTAAGCCTTGCTAACTTCAACTCAGGATTTTTTTAAATTTGGTTTGTAAATCAAAAAGGGAGAAGTGGCGAATACTTTGTTTTCCTTGAAGTGTGACACATGTATTTTTCTTAGTGATTTGGAATCCGTAAATGCTTTATTAAAAAATCGTTAATCAAGGTTCATGGATGTGCAATGCGAAAGTCCAAACTTGAGGTATACGAGGAAATCATTTACGCACTAGAAAAGAATGCGTTAACCATCGATAGCATCGCTTTCCGGTGCAGTACTAGCTGTGTTACACTGCAAAGACGGCTTGAGTTTTTGATGACTCATAATTTGGTGGAAATAGCGATTGCCCAGGATAATAGAGCTCTCTACAGTTTAACGCAAAGAGGCGCTGCAATTTCAAAAACCCTTGCTATCACTAAGCGCCTCGAAAAACTCCAAACCCACTGAGAATTTAGACATCTCTATAACCTGCCAATTGTTGTGTAACGAAAAGACCCAAGCTCCTTTTAGTAAACGGAAATGGTAATGGTTATTATACCAAAACAGTTAAAGAAATCTGCTACAGCTTTCTTCAATAGATGAGTTATGGTGCATCCTTCACCAGATACAATCTGGAATATGAATGACCGGGAGCTTCTGAGGCTACTAAGCTCGGAGACGCTTATTTCATTTCCCAAAAAAGTCTATTTTTACGCACCTAGTTTCACCTACTATAAAACAAGTCTCTTCTGCAGTTCACCCACATTCTTTCCAACAATTTCAATCACTGGGAACGGATGTTCCTTAAATTGCAAACACTGCGGAGGTAGAGTTCTCGATACCATGCATCCCGCCGATACTCCTGGGAAACTTTTCGCCTTATGTACGAAGCTAAAAAAAGAAGGTGCTGCAGGTTGTTTGATCAGCGGTGGATGCTTGCCCGATGGTTCGGTTCCGCTTCAAAAATTTTCGCCTGTTTTAGGTCTTGTTAAGAAGGAATTAGGTTTGACTGTTCTTGTTCATTCAGGGATAGTAGACGAGCAAACGGCAAGTCAGCTGAAAGATTCTGGTGTAGATGCTGTACTAGTCGACATTATAGGTTCTGACGAGACAATACGAGAAATCTACAACCTTGAAACCACCGTCAAACGCTACGAGGATTCACTCAAAGCACTGAGCAAAGCAGGTGTAGACTTCATACCTCATGTAATTACAGGTTTACACAATGGAAAATTAAAAGGCGAACTCAATGCTTTAAAAATGATAGCTCGTTACAAACCTTCTGCCGTGGTAATAATTTCGTTCATGCCTATTCGAGAAACAGCTATGGCGAAAATAATTCCTCCTTCTCCAACTGAAATTTCACGCGTTACTGCCTCAGCTCGTGTAATTTTTCCCAAGACGCCTCTTGTTTTAGGTTGCATGCGTCCAAAAGGCAAGCATCGGACTGAAACCGACGTCTTGGCACTTAAGGCGGGAGTTGACGGTATTGCTTTTCCCAATGAAGATGCAGTCAAGTATGCGGAATCCCACGGGTACGATGCCGGATTTTCTTCGTTTTGTTGTGCCCAAATCTACAAGGATATTCTCGCAGAAAAATCTTAGAGCTTGAAGAAAGCTCTCCCAAACTAAAGCTTGTGTGGTAATGATGAAGATTCCTCGGACTTTTTCAGCATTACGTAGCCCAAAATTACGACCCACATTGACCCAAATAAACCAGAAATAAATTCTGGTATGGCAACATTAGAAACATACTGAACTATCAATTGAAGTCCCCAAACAATTGCAGCCGCCAAAGCCACTGCAAAAGTAAACACGCTCAATCTACGACTGCCATTTATCAAGAAAGCGCCGACAAGAATTAACATTGAAACAGGGAAAAGCACGAAGAAAGCGACGGATAAAATGTAATGCATTGGGCTAAAGCTTTCGTTGAAAATTCCAATTCCGATAAGACTAATGCATGACAGAATGAAAACCGAAGCACCAACTCTGCCCACCACATACTTGCAGAGCAAAGCAAAGAGACCTGTGGCGAAGATTATTAAGAGAATTCCGCTAACCACAAGTCCGCTGTTGAAAGTAATTGCGGTGATTCCACTTTGAACTCCCAAGTCACTTAGGGCATTATTGGTCCAATTGAATCTTGGCCAAGAGTAAATTGCCAAAAGTATACATACAAAACAAAAGAAAGGACCAATCAAACCGACTATGCCCGCAATTCTGAGATGATTAGCCAATTCAAAATTCTCCTGAATATTGTGTGGTTGGTTGGGCTTAAGTATTTTTTGCGTCTGGCGGGGAAAACTCTCGCAAGCTTTTGCATCCCGCCGGTTAGCTAAGAAGGTGCTTTTCCTGCCTGAAGAGGTAAACTGGCATAACCTGATCGGCTCAGAGCTTTCAGTTTGTTTTCGTGCCAGCTGGTTTATTTTTGTTTTGTCAAAAATCAAAATAATGAGAGAAACTGGTTGCCCAAAACTCGGTGTTGAAACGGGCAAGTGCCAGAGCGAACACACTTATGCTTAGAATGGAATGCCATTCACAACATCGCCGCTCTGGGCCTACCCAATTATACCCTAGCCTAAAACTTGAATTAAAACATTAGTTGTCTCGTCAGAGAATCACAAGTCGACTAAGAAGGAAAAGAGTCAAAAGAAGTCGATTAGAAAACTAAAAGAACCACACTTTATTCTCTTGCTGTGGAGTTTGCCTTGGAAAAAGCTGAAACGATGATACTTATTGCCTCAATCATTGGTGCGATTGCAGGGATAATTTTTACTGTAAGCATAAATCCGCTAAGTAATTACTTTGTTTTCTTGATTGTTTTTCCGATGATCGGAATGAGCGTAGCTTTGCTTGTTCTTGTTGCCTTATACAAAGTTTATGAATGGTCTATTCAGTGAATTAAAGACTACGATTAGTTCTTGATGAATCGCAAGTTGAGCGAGTTTCAGAACAGTTAATTCTATAGAAATGCGGGACTTGATCTAAGAATTTTTTGTTCCAGGTGAAAAGCCATATAAGACCTGAAATCCATACACATTAGAATATTAGAATGTGTAAGGTGATTTGCGGTGAACAAACTCTTTGAATGCCAATATGCGTGGTCTTTGGGGTTGTTTCAAACTGTTTCATGGACTGTTTCAGCGAACTATCTTACCATTCGAAGTCTATAGTGTTAGTAACGTAAAATTGGAGGTAAAAGAATGAAAACTTGGAAAATATTGACAACTGCAATCTTAGCAGTTGTAGCTGTTGCTCTTTTGTCCACTTCGGTTTATGGGATGGGCATGATGGGTGGCGGCTTTGGTGGTGGTATGATGGGTGGTTACGGCTATGGGTATGGAACGTATAGTGGCTCGCAGGTTCCGACTCAAACTGGAACAACTGGCACAGCAACGCCTTCGTATCAAGCAGTTTATCCTTATCAGTTTGGCGGCGGATGCATGGGACGCTTAGGTCTCAACACCTACATTGGCCCAACAACTGGCAGTGGAGCGGGTCCGTTAACAATTAACGCTGCGGCGACGGTTGCACAAAACTATGTAAAAGCAATCGGCAACCCTGATTTGGTTGTTAAGCAGGTTGAGGAGTATGTTGACAACTTTTATGTTCAGGTCAACGAGAGAAGTACGGGCAACGGAGCGTTTGAGTTGCTCGTCAATAAGGTTACGGGTAGTATTTATCCGGAGATGGGGCCGAACATGATGTGGAATACTAAGTATGGCATGATGCGCGGTGGCATCTTGGGCGGTATCTTTGAAACCCCAACAGCAACTTTGGCTGTGACGCAAGCTCAGGCAGCAACCAATGCGCAAACGTATCTAACCGGTTATCTGCCGGGAACAACCACAGGCGACGTAACATCGTTCTACGGGTACTACACAATCGAAATCCTCAGCGGTAACATGCCTTATGGAATGCTAAGCGTTAACGGCTATTCTGGGCAAGTTTGGTTCCATAACTGGCACGGCGCATTCATACAAGAACTCGCGCCTTAAGAAAACTCAATCAAAGCAGAGTTCCACAATTTCTCCTTTTTCTTTTTAGAGAATCTATTTTTTGCAGCAAAGCTATCCCAGTCATCTTTGACTATTATGTTTGTTTCTGAAGATAACAGCGGTCAATGTGCTCAAAATGGAAATGGCGACAAATCCAATCGAGGAGTATTCAGGGACGCTTGGAGATGGTGTTGGTGTGTTTGGGGACGTACCGAATATGTTTGTTTGGGTGATTATGTAAGAATATTCTGATGGAGTTGATTGGGATTGATTTTGAATTGTTATTGAAGTAGCTTCAAGGAGTATTCCTGAGGCTCGGTCGTAAACGAAGGTAAATGAAGTTGTATAGTCGGGTGTTGTAACTGTTGGGTTAAGAATATTGACAGTTCTCCTTGTGCCTAGAAAAGTCTGACTTTCTGTCTTGTTTACCGTATAAGTGTCAGGCGGAGGAATTTGGTCACCTTGGTTCAGGTTGGCGGCGATGATGGGCCCTTGAACGCTTGGAACTCCATTCAATGTTCCTGTTTCTATATTCCATACTGTTGTGCTTCCGTTGCCTTGTGTTGGAGATCCATCTTTCAACTGTCCTGTAGTGAGTAGAGTGATTTGTGTACCGGAGACAGCTATGATTTCTTGTTTTACGTATTCAGTGTTATTGATGGATTCTTCTCCTGGTCCGATTCCCATAAAATTTCCATATTTTGCGTATTGTCCAACTGAAACACCGGGAGTGTAAACTACTGCCAGAACAGGTGTAGCTAGAGCAACAAAAAAGAAAAACATGGCAATCAACGAAAGGAAAATTCTAGAATTGAACATTTGGAGAATCCTTCTTTACTATAAAGTTGTGAGATTTAGGGTGTTAAAAAGTTTGTGAAATTATTTCTCGCTGGCTTAGACTTTTCTTTCTGAATTTTTGCAGGAATTTAACCAACTGCCGTTGAGAAAAACGGAAAAGCACTAAATAGCTAGAGGAACTGACGAAGGAATACCTGAAAATATTAAATCTAAACTATTCGCACCTTTTGTAACGACGAAATCTGAACAATTAAGTTTTGACTTATCTATATTGAAAAAGTTAGCTGAGGCACTTAGCGGAACTTTTAACATTCAAAAGTGAGAAAGAAAGAAACGAAATTTACATTTGAACTTCCAATGTAAAACTGTTAACTTTCTTTCTTGTATAACTTTTCTTCTTTTTGTATTAGGGTTTGATGCATCGCTAAGATTACGATAAGTTTTGCTAAACTGGCGAAATCTTCCTCAAACCGTTTCCGCATCTTCGTAAACCTCATCGCAGCCGAAGGATGCACAGTCTGAATATATCTGATGCCTTCTATTCTTGGGGCTTGCCATGCAACGGTTCCCAGGAGCACCACAATCTTGGGTTTAATTTTATTCACCTGCTCCACCAAATAAGGTGAGCAGGCAGCGATTTCATCTGACAAAGGTTTTCGATTTTCAGGAGTCAAATGTTTAACTATGTTGGTTACGAATAGTTCTTCTCGACCAATACCGTTTTTGGCAAGCACTTTGTTGAGAAATTTTCCTGATCGACCAATGAAGGGTCTTCCGATCTTGTCTTCTTCTTCGCCAGGATTCTGACCAACCAACATAATCTTGGCATTTGCTGGTCCCTCCCCGACAACAACGTTTTTTGCCCCTTGCCAAAGCCTACATCTTCTACAAATCAAGATTTGCTCGCGCAACAATCTCATGTTAACACTGCTCAAAACGGTCAACCTTGTGGTTGTGTATTGACAGTCACAAGGATTTAAGAAAATCGCGTCTTCTTACTATTCAAGCGCCTGTTTACGGCAAGTTAGAATTGCCTAGTGATAGGAGGGAAGACTGCATCGCAACGATTGTGAATCCAAGACTCATTAGCTTTTTGTTTAGAGTAGCACTTGCTTTTGAGCCGTTGGCTCCCACTGCCATAAGCTACTATCTATCGCGTTCTCTGCGAGACTTAGAGCGACAAGGCTTAGTCAGCAACTATCGAGCCCGCACCAAAAGACTTGGCAAATTTCACTACAAGGTAGAAATCGACGCCGAATTTACCTCAAAACAGGCACACTATGTTCTTGCTCACAAATTGCCCCAAAGATTGAAAATTCTAGGGAGGTGGTTTAATGACTGAAGAAAAGAAAGGCAAATTGAAGATGACACTTGAAGTTGAAATTAATGAAGAACTCATGGGCGTCATGAAAGAAGGCATCACAAAGATGCATTGGAAGATGCCTGACATGATGAAACGCAACAACGACGAGGAAAAGAAGTAACAGCTTGGTCTTGCTGTATTCTTTTTTCCCATTTTAATTAGCTTTTTCGAGACTTAAGGTCAATTTCAGCAAAACGTTTAAACTCGTTAAGAAGAAAACACCTAAAGGGATTTATATGAAGTTTTTGATTATCCAAAAAATCAAACGAGAAGTCCCAATGGAAAAATGGGCGAGAATGCTTCCCCTCCAATTCAAATACTTTGACCAACTAGAAAAACAAAAAACACTAGAATCCACATACCACCTTATCGGACAGCAAGGAAGCATGCTCATCGTAAACGTCGACTCAGACGAAACGCTCTCCAGAGTTATTGGCGAAGACCCCATGTTCTTCAACATGGAACGCGAAATCTACCCACTAACCACCCGAGAAAACCACGAAAAACAAATCCGGAAAATCATCCATCAGTAGGTAATTGCGTTGGCCTGCCACGGCGGGTTTTCTCTCGACGAAGCAACAAGGCGAACCTGGTACAACCCCGAAAACCTATTGAAAAACGCTGGACTAGACAAGGGCATGGTTTTCATGGATATCGGCTGCGGAGAAGGTTTTTTCTCCATCCTGGCTGCAAAAATAGTCGGCGAAACAGGCACCATTTATGCGGTGGACGCCGATGAACAAGGAATTGAACGACTAGAAACAAAAGCAAAAGAACAAAAACTACAGAACATCAAAACAACCGTGGGAATGGCAGAAACAACGGTTTTCTGCAGAGAATGCGCCGATATTGTTTTCTATAGTATGGTTCTCCACGACTTCAAAGATCCCGCGCAGGTGCTGTGGAACGCCAAGAAAATGCTCAAATCCACGGGTGCATTGTGGAATCTGGACTGGAAAAAGATGCAGATGCAGTTTGGTCCTCCATTCAAAATCCGATTTAGTGAACAAGACGCCTCGGGACTCTTGAAAATGGCGGGCTTCTTCGTTAACAATGTCAAAGATGCCGGACCATACCACTATATAATCGGGGCTAAACCAAGAAACGATGCTATTTGTTCTACTCAGCCATAGCGTAAAGTTCCATCAAATCATGTTTAAACCTTTCAGGCTGGCTAACATACGCGGCGTGCCCAGCACCCTCATAAGTTACTAATTTGGCATTAGGCAGCTTGCCACTTAAAGTCCGCATATCCTCTCCAGAAATAATGTTGTCTGTCGTACCCCAAATTATCCGCACAGGAAACTTGAACTGGGGAAACGGCTTCCCAAGTTCATCATCGAGAGCTCTCCCTGGACCAATTAACAACATCCCTTTAACCGGAAACTGGGTTGCATACTTCAACGCAATGTGTCCACCCATGCTGGCTCCAACGAGAATAGGCACTTTCGCACCAAAATTGCTTACGAGGGCATCTCTTGCAAAAGCTACGTTGGACGCTTCGTTCCGCGTCTTTGGATGACACTCGCTTTTAATCCCATAGGGCATATCTAGAGCCAAAAATGGCACTTGCTTCTCCTTAAGCACTTCAAAAACCCCTATACGCTGCCAAATCTCACTCGTATATGATAAACCGTGCAGAAACACAATTGGCGAACCCACGACGTGATTTACAAATGCGCGACATTTAACGTCAGCTGGTCGCAAAATTTTTTTCGTCAAAACCGACACCTGACAGATTCTAGAACTTCCCTACTAATAACACTAGTTTCTCACCACAAAAAAACTTAAGACTCCTATTTACCTGGCTGATCGTTCAGAAAGCTTTTCATTAGCTTTCTACGATGAAGCAATCCTTCAACCGTAAAAAGAACCATCGCAACGCTAGTTATTAAAACAAGCAAAAGGAAGAATACCTTGAATTCGTAGGTTTCAACTTCCCAATGCCAGAACAAGATAATAACTTCCGCGATCAATATGCCCAAAAAGATAAGGGCGTAAATTAGCATCTTGGAAACAAAAAGGCGACCGACCCAGATGAAGCCTCTCATATTCACTTTTTGTTTAACCAAATATTCGCCATAGTCGTTCTTCCTAATCAGACCTAGTTCTTCGAGCTTCTGAAGGTGCCTGTAAGCAACGCTTGGGCTGCTGAGATTTGCACCCTTTGTAACGTCTCTAGGACCAACAGGTTTTCTCTCTCTAACAACGTACAAATACACGTTTAGAGTAATGTCTTCAAGCTCTGTATTTGTTACGTTTCCCATGCCGGATCCCTCGCCGATTGATGTTGAACTTTGTGGTTACATTTACGTATTAGCTTTGCCCCAAAACTAAGCGGAAGATCTCATCATTTGACCTTTGGGAAAAAAGATAATAGGCTTCTTGGTCACATGATTATCGGTGTTTTGTTGACGGTTCAAGTGGGAGAAAAGGCTCCAGATTTTACTTTAACTACTCAAATCGGCGACCAACTTACCCTCTCAGAATACTTCGGCAAGAAGAGCGTCGTTCTCTACTTCTACCCAAAAGACGAAACAAAAGGTTGCACAAAGGAAGCCTGCACCTTCCGAGATAGCTACGATGTCTTCACGAAATTAGGCGCTGAAGTTTTGGGTATTAGTGGGCAGAGTGTCGAGTCACACAAGTCTTTCGCAACACATCATGGTTTGCCTTTCATTTTGCTCAGCGACCAAGATAACAAGATACGCCAACTATACGGCGTTCCCGCAACCATGGGCATAATCCCGGGGCGAGTTACATATATTATTGATAAAAAAGGGGTTGTCCGACACATTTTTAACTCGCAGTATCAGCCCCAAAAACACGTTGAAGAAGCCAGGCAAGTTTTAGAAAAACTCAACGAAGAAGAAAAAGCTGCCCAGACAACTTCATCTTGAAGGAGCATTTTGTGACATGCTCAATATTTACAACAGTCTTACTCAAAAGATTGAGCAGTTCAAACCCGCGCAAGATTTGGATGTAAAAATGTACACCTGCGGGCCGTCAACCTATCAACGCCCTCATATTGGAAACTATCGCACTTTTCTTTTCGAAGACATTCTTCAACGCTATTTAGAATACTTAGGCTACAAAGTAACACGATTAATCACACTAACTAACATCGAAGACAAAGCAATTGCGTATGCGGAAACGGCGAACTTGTCAGTGGAAGAACTTACAAATCGAAACGAAAAAATCTTTTTCGAAGACTTCGAAAAACTCCACATCAAACGCCCGGACTACACAATCCGTGCGTCAACAATCGTAGACCAAGCGGTAAAACTCATAGAGTGCCTGCTCAAGAAAGGAATCGCCTACAAATTCAACTACTGCGATGCTGAAAACGTCTATTTTGAACCAACCAAATTTCAGGGATTCGGCAAACTAGCGCACTTAAACATGGAAAAGTGGCCAAAAACCAAACGCCGTTTTCACCTTGACACATACCCCGGTGTGCCTTGGAACAAAGGCGATTTCATTCTGTGGCATGGATGCAAATCAACCGACAAACTCTGCTACCAAGCTAAAATCGGAAACGGAAGACCAGCATGGAACATACAAGACGCTGCCATGGTTACCAAGCACTTAGGCTTCAGCATAGATGTAGCCTGCGGTGGAATAGACAACCTTGTCAGACACCACGACTACACTTTGGCAACCGCAGAAGCCGTTTCAGGCAAACCATTCGCGAAATACTGGCTCCACAGCGGACACCTATTCGTAGACGGCAAGAAAATGTCAAAAAGCAAAGGAAACGTTCTCTATCCAGAAAACCTAACAGAAAAAGGCTACAAAAACGAACACATACGCTTCTTCCTGATCTACGCCCCTTACCGAAAAAAACGCAACTTCACCTGGCAAAACCTCGCCGAAACCAGCAAAAAACTCGACTACTCTCAAGGACATGGTCAATGATCTACAAAAAGCAAAAGCAAAACACTCCAACCCAAAAGCAAAAACACTCGCCCAAGACCTTGCCCACAACTTTAGCAAAAATATGGACAATGACCTTAATGTCAGAGTAGCCTTTGATTCGTTTTTCCTAACCTTAACAAAATTGAATAAATTTATCAAAAAAGGAGAACTCGGCGCGGGAGACGCCGAAAAGGCGATTTCAGACTTTCGGAAAATTGACAAAGTTTTGCAAGTGATTTTCTGAGACTTGCTAAACCAGAACTCCAATCAATTTAACTCGATCCAGATTTTCTGGACCATGAGGAGCTATGTCAATCTCCATAGTTAGGTCTTTTCCTGCCTGATGAGCTCCCAAATGGTCCCCACCCATCCAGAAACTGCTGTCGGTTACATCGTAGACTTTTCCGTTATATGTTATGTAAGCAGGGTTTCCGTTTCTGCCGTCGTATTTCGCGAGTTCTTCAAGTGTAAACTTTTTTTCTTCACCCAAAAAATTCACCTAACCTTCGCTTTGCTAAAGTAGGAGGTTTTTCTTAAAGATTTAGGATGAATTTAGGAGATGATTGGAGGAGTTGACTAGCTTTCAAGTTTATCCACTTGCATTGTGCGGTTCATTTATGTTTATGATGCTGGGTTGTTTTCCCAAATTGCAGAGGAGTTGCTTACAGTAGGATAATTGCTTGGTACCTTCGTCAGGTTCCATACAAACTTGCGACAATAAGGCATCTTAAAACCTTTTAAGCTGAATTGTTGAAAAAAAAATTTGAGCCTTTAGGTTTAAACTGCAGGACAATTAAAGATATATATCCAGCTCCAATTACTTGCAAACAGGGAAAATCAGCATGCTTTACTGTAAGAACTGCGGAGCCGAACTCCCAGAAAAAGCTGTTTACTGTCCAAGATGTGGCGCACCAGTTGCCGCTGAGCCAGTCACTGCAATTCCTTCAACAGCTGCGTCAACGTCACAAGAGGCATCCGGCATTCATTTGGCACTTTGGGGCGAACGTTTCGTCGCATGGTTAATTGACGTTATTATCCTTGGAATTGTGATCGGTATCCTTGGTATCTTTGCTTGGTTTTCCTCCGCATCTTTAGTATGGTGGTCAAGTTGGCCAAGGTGGTTCCCATTCTTCAACTTCGGAGGAAGTGGAGTAGTTTACTTCTTGTATTGGTTAATCATGGACGGGGTTTATGGGCAATCCTTAGGAAAAATGGTCATGCACCTAAGAGTAGCACGATTAGACAGAACCCACGTAAATATGGGTCAAGCAGCTTTAGAATCAGTTGGAAAGGCATTCATCTTACCATTGGACCTAATATTGGGCTGGATTTTCTACCCCGGGAAGAAGCAGAGACTATTCAACTACATCTCAGAAACTACAGTAATCCGAGAAAAATAACCCCAAAAAAACATATCCAAACTTTTCCTTTGTCCCCTGCAGAAACAAAGTTATTTAGCTGCTGAACAGAAATGTCACGTTCTCTTCTTTCTCAGACGAACAAGAATTAATGATAATGCTAGAGCCAAAACAACGGCTACAATAGCGAATGAAAAAATAAGCAGCGCAAAATCTCCTGACTGTGCAAAAGTTATTTGTAAACTAAGTTCTTTTGAGTCTGCCACTATCATTCCTGATTTCGGGGCAGCAAAGTAACTGCCTGGCGAAATTATGGTGAAATCGTAATTACCTCTTCGTACATGAAAATCAATTGTGCTCGAATTCGAAATTTTTGTTTCATTGTTGATTGTCACGCTCCAGGACTTACCTACTGGCAAGCCTGAACTCGTGAATGTTACTGAGCACATTTGGGTATCTGACAAATTGCCAAAAGCATACAAGATATGGTCGTAAGAGCCAACATAGACCACGCCATCTGCAATTGATGGGGAAGAAACAACCTTATCTCCGGTTTTGTAACTCCATAAGAAAGCTCCTGAAGACGAATTCACAGCATATAACTTTCCATCGTGAGAGCCAACAAATACTACTCCGTCTCCACAAGCCGGAGATGAAGCAACAGCACCTTCAGTCTCAAACTCCCAAATTTTATGACCAGTTGATGCATTCAAAGCGTAAACTTTCTTGTCACCCGAACCGACAAACACGGTTCCCTTCAGAACAGCGGGAGAACTGGTAACTGGACCTCCAGTCGTGAAATTCCATCTCTGCTGACCAGATGCGGCAACAAGAGCATAGACCCTGCAATCATACGAACCAAAATAAACCAAACCGCTGACAACAGTGGGAGAAGAAATAACAACATCACCAGTTCTATAACTCCAAATCCGAATTCCCGTAGTTGCATTCAACGCATACAAGTAGTGATCATTAGAACCGACAAAAACTATACCATTTACTACCGATGCTGAAGACATGTGAATTTGACCATTTGTGGTGAAGTTCCAAATAGACTTCCCAGAAGTCGCATTCAAAGCGTACACTACGCTGTCTTCAGAACCAACATACACAATTCCGCTCGTAACTGAAGGCGAAGAAACCACGGCAAACGCCGTTGTGTAATTCCAAATTCGTTCACCGTTGGAAGCATTTAGGGCGTAAACGTTCCCATCATATGAACCTATGTAAATCACCCCATCAGCAATTGCGGGAGAAGACAGCATCACCATGCCTTCAGTTTGATAACTCCAAATGGCATCGCTGCTAAATTCATCCAAAGCAACCTGACCGGTTGAAGCGTTTAACGCGTAAACCTTGCCGTTATAAGAACCAACGTACACAACACCACCCTGAACTGTTGGAGACGAATCCACAGCGCCACCCGTAATGAACATCCATCTTAGTTCGCCATTTTTCGCATTCAATGCATAAGCTTTGCCATCCCAACTCCCAATGAAGACGGAGTCCTCGGAGACTGCAGGAGTGGAAATCACCATATTACCAGTAACGTAACTCCAAATGTAAGCTCCAGTTGCTGCATCTAAAGCGTAAACGTTGTTATCCGTTGAACCAAAGTAAACTCTTCCTTCTGCAGGCGTTAAAGCCCCTGCAACACCACCCCTTGTAGAAAAATTCCAAATAGAAAGGCCGTTATCAGCATTCAGCGCGTAAACTTTGCCGTCCTGGGAGCCAACATAGACAACATTGCCTTCCACTCTTGGCGAAGAATAAATTGACCCTTTGGTGGAAAAGACCCACTTAACGGATCCATCTAACGCGTTAAGAGCATACAATTTTCCATCGTTGGATCCGATGTAAACTATTCCGTTTGCATATGCAGGGGAAGAAACAACCGCGTCCTCTGTAGTATGAATCCAAAGTAGATCTCCAGTTGTTGTGTTAATTGCATAGACTTTTTTGTCCTGAGAGCCGACATAAACGGCGCCTCCACCAATAGCGGGTGAAGAAAGCATAATTTGATCTCCTGTTTGAAAGCTCCATCGAAGTTCGCCGTTAGAAGCATTTAACGCATAGACGTAATGGTCTTCCGAAGCAACAAAAACTACTCGATCTGAATAAGCTACCGCAGAATCCACAAAAAAGCCAGTCTTAAAACTCCAAACATAGACTCCGGTCGAAGCATTCAAAGCATAGACTCTGTAATCTTCCGAACCAAAGTATACCAAGCCATCACCGAAGGTGGCAGGAGAAAGGACATTGCCTCCCGTTATGAAACTCCAGACAACAAGTCCGTTTGAAATATTCAAAGCGTAAAATTTATGATCTAACGAACCTACGAAAACAAGGTTCCCTAACACTACGGGCGAATCCACAGGTCCTCCAGTGTTGAATCGCCACAGAGTCTGATTGGTAATTGGTACATCATCTGCCGTGCTGCCAGTATGCATTAAATCACGATGAAACATTGGCCAGCCACTTTCAGAGATTTTCTTGCTTGAAGGTTCCAATAGAGCCGGCAAACTGAAAAAAATATTCTGCGTGCAAAAAGTTAATAATAAAATCCCAACTAAAGCAAAAAGAAGAATATTCTTTCCACTGACTTTGACACGTTTTCCTTTGATTTGATTTTGAAGCCTGGTACTTTCTGTCAAGTGGCTCAAGACAGCTATTGTGATAATAGGTTCTTGATGAATTTAACAGCGATGTCAGGTTCATGAAAGAGTGTTCCAACAGTTTTGCCAGGATATTTTATGGAATTTATCAAAGAAAGTCGTTTATACTCTTTCATAGCTTTTGACGAAATTTCTTTTACGTCTGCAACGGTGAAGTCTTCTGTTTCTATCAATGGTTTTCCATTGTTCTGTCTCACTTCAGCCAAAGATCGAGGTGTCAACTCTTCTTTTAGATATCCTTTTTTCATACATTCCTCGTAAAGTTTAGTGCCGAATGACGGTGTCGCAACGAGAAGATGCATCCCCACGTCATAATTCTTTTTCAGCATCAAGCCGAAGTCAACTGTTTTCTGTATGTTTTCTTTCGTTTCACCTGGAAAACCAATTACGTAGAATCCCCCGCTTTTTAGGTGAATCTTCTTACAAATTTTGGATATTTCAACAACTTTTTCTAAATCAAGATCTTTGTGAATTATATTATCAGAAACCGATTGGTCTCCTGATTCAATGCCGAAGAACACACTTCGACAACCGGACTTCTTCATTTTACGCAATAGTCCCTCGTTAAGGCGGTCTGCTCGTACGCCGTTTGGTGTTTCCCAGCGGAACTTGATTTTTCTTTCGACAATATGGTCGCAAATGGTTTCCATCCTTTTCTGGTCGAAAGTAAGGTTGTCGTCTTCGAAGAAAATATTCTTCACTTTGTACTTTTCCACAACGTGCTGTATATGGTCCGTGACATAGTTTGCGGAGTGAGCCCTAAACCCTTTTCCCATGTGCAGGTGAACAGAGCAGAAGCAACAACTATGAGGACAACCTCGACTTGTGATCATAGCCAGCGCTCGAGGTTTGAAACTGCGGTATTCAATCTTAACCGGGTTCAGGTACTGCTCCATGTTCACTAAATGATAGGCGGGATAGGGTAATTCATCCAAATTCCTAATGAAAGACCTTGGTGCGGTAAGCTTCACTTCTCCATTTTGACGATAAGCAATCCCTTCCACTTCGCCGATCTTCTTCTTCCCCTCACAAAACTTGGCGAGGTCAAGCATAGTGTACTCGCCTTCTCCAATGACGCATACATCAACGTTTTTTGCCTCCTCCAAAAACTCCTTGGGCATGACCGTTACGTGAGGTCCCCCAATGGCAATTAGGATTTTGGGGTTTAATTCTTTAGCGACATCTGCAACTCTAATAGCGTGTTCCACTTGAGTGGAGAAGGGGTTGGCAATGCCGATAATGTCAGGTTGAATTCTTTGAATTTCCGCTTTTATATCGCTATAAGGTAAGCCAACTTCTATAGAATCACCCATTGTTCTGGGTATGGCGTTAGCCATAAATGAATCTAAAATCTCCACTTTGTAGCTGGCTTTATCCAAAACTGCTGCCAAATATAACAAGCCCAAAGGAATATTTCCCGATACGAGGTCTGACCCCGGGTAAAATGTCTGAGGCGGGTTGATCAAGAGTATCTTCGTATTTCATGCTCCCCATTTGGCAAGAAACAAAATAATCAGCTTTTCAGCTAAAGATTTATTGTTTTCTTGGAGGTGCATCTCTATTTTTCTCCAAAGATAATATGTCCCTTGCTCAAATCTAGGTTGGGTGTTATATAAGACCTTAGCCAATGCTAACAAAGAAAACCTATCTGCCAAAATCTCATCTAATCTATTTTTTTGTTAATTAGACTGAAGATTTCCGATTCCTTCGTATTTTTTATAGATTTTTCCAATTAATTTTGAACAGGAATTCATGCTTTGACTTGAAGAGCACATAATCTTGGATACGATTTTCGAATTGACAGAGCAGTAGTTTCAGCCTCTTCAGCATTTCTTGTTTACGTAATTTCACGAACCCTATAATTTAGTATGTTGCAGCATAACAGCTTATTATTTTCGTCAATCGGCACTATTAAGTAATAGAATTCACATCTCCTAAAACATTAGATAAATTACTGGAGAGTTCTGTTACGCCTGAAAAAGTTTTGGTTACATCGGCTTGGCCTTACATTAACGTAACTCCGCACTTAGGCAACCTTGTCGGTTCAGTGCTTTCAGCTGATGTTGCTGCACGCTACTACCGACTTCAGGGTGAAGACGTAATGATGGTAAGCGGCTCGGATACCCATGGTACACCAATAGAAGTAGAAGCCCTGAAAGAAAAAATAACGCCCAAAGAACTCACCGATCGCAACCACGCTAAAGTCTCTGAGCTCTTCAGGAAATGGGGTGCATCTTTTGACAACTACACAAGTACTGAAAGTTCCGTTCACAAGGAATTTGTCCAGCAGCATCTAATGAAAATCTACCGTAACGGCTACATCTTCAGCCGCGATACCGAAATGCTTTATTGCGAACGTGACCAGCGGTTCTTGCCCGACCGGTTTGTGGAAGGACACTGCCCTTACTGTGACTACGAACATGCCCGTGGAGATCAGTGTGACCGATGCGGAAAACTCCTCGAAACGACCCTCCTGAAACAACCGTACTGCATAATATGTCACGACACTCCAATCACCAAAACAACCAAACACTGGTATATCGACCTATCCAAATTCACTGATCAGCTCTGCAAATTTCTAGAAGAAAATCGCCAGATACCAAGCAACGCAAAAAACTTTAGCCTAAACTGGATCAAGGAAGGCCTAAAACCTCGAGCAGTCACACGCGACATCGAATGGGGAATACCAGCTCCATTTCCAGGAGCAGAAGGCAAATCAATCTATGTTTGGATAGACGCTGTTTTAGGATACGTTTCAGCCACAATTGAACAATGTCAGAGAATTGGTCAACCAGAAAAGTGGCGAGAATTCTGGTTTAACAAAAACGCGAAAACACTTTATTTCGTTGGAAAAGACAACATACCTTTCCATACGATTATCTTACCTGCATTGCTTTTGGCGTCTGGAGAAGATTATAATCTTCCTTGGAACGTTTCAGCAACTGAGTTTTTGCAGTTCAAAGGCGAAAAAGCAAGCAAAAGCCGAAAAATCGGAATATGGATCGACGAAGCATTAGAAATGTTTCCAGTTGACTATTGGCGTTTCTTTCTAATAGCTACAAGACCTGAAGCAAAAGACACAAATTTCAGCTGGGACTTTTTCATAGAAAAAATAAACTCCGACCTCAACGACACCTACGGCAACTTCATTCACCGCACGCTAACCTTCGTAAAATCAAAGTTCAATGGCGAAGTTCCAACCGCAAAGAATCTCGACGCAGACGATGAGATGGTTCTAAACAACATTCGCGAGAGAGTCGAAGCTATCTCTGAGGAGCTTGAGGCCTCCAAATTGCAGTCCGCTGCGAACACCCTCATCAGCCTAAGCCGTATGGGTAATCAATATCTAAACGAGAAGGAACCGTGGAAACTCCTCAAAACTGACCCCGCGAAAGCAGCAACGATATTCTACGTAGCAGTCCAATTCGTCAAGGCACTTGCTGTAACGTCAGCACCTTTTATTCCTTCGACTGCGGAGAAGATTTGGCAAACACTCGGTCTTCCAGGAAATGTCGCTGAGACTCGATGGGATGAAGCTATGACTCCGCTGGAAGAAGGGCATAAAATTGGTAAACCTGAACCCTTATTCAAGAAGATCGATGCCGACGAAGCCCAGTTGGACGAGATGCTCCTCAAAATTAGGGAAGAAAAGGCAAAACTGATCTAAGTCGTGCCAAGAATGCCTGTCAAAGCTGATTTGCACGTTCATAGCATGTACAGTCCGGATTCGCACATTACTCCCAGGGACTTAGTTTACTACGCGAAGAAACACGGCTTAAACGCTGTAGCAATTACTGATCACAACAGTGTTGCAGGCGCCTTAAAAATTGCAAAAGAAACAACTGAAATCCTCATCATTCCCGGCACCGAGGTCTCCAGTGCCCATGGACACATCGTTGGATTAGACCTCCACGAAAACATTCCAAAAGGTTTGAGCGCTGACGAAACCGTGGACAAAATCCACGCCGCTGGGGGCATCGCTGTAGCATGTCACCCATACGCCCTTTTCAAAGGCAGCCTAAAGGAAAATGTTTCAGCCAAATTCGATGCCGTAGAAACCATTAATGCGCGGGCTTTTCCATTTGGCCGAAGTTGCAGAAAAGCAGAAGAGGCAGCGAAGAACTTTGGTCTTTCACGTGTGGCTGGAACCGACGCACATTACGCGCCTCAAGTGGGGTATGGTTATACAGTTGTTGAATCGGACCTCGACGTGGAATCCATTGTCAAAGCCATTGTCGCGGGTCACTGTGAACCATACGGTCAGGCAGTGCCCATTTTCCTTAACATTCAGCAGCAACTTCAAAGGCTACGCAGAATGACAAAAAACTCGTGGGCCCATAGCGGCGTCAGTACGGTTTGAGAATCGAATTTTCCTTTGAGAAAGAACAAATTGTGAAGAATCAATGCCAGCCGAACGTCATGGGCGCACTTTCTTACATGATTTAATTGTTCGATTACAGTTTTCTCTTGCAATCAACTCTGGCCCAAGACATGAATTTGTGAACTTTTCTGGAAGAAAGAGTTGTGGGTGTGCATAGGCAGTCACAAATCTTAAAGAAGATTCAAATCAAGGTTATGACGTGTGCTGCATTAGGATATTTTATATTACGGGGTTTTTTTGAATATGAAATGTAAATTAGCCTTACTAGTTATGCTGATTTCAACATCGATGTTTTACAGTTTAATTATGACTTCGGTTTCTGCTCAGTCTACCGTACCATGCGACGCATGTGGAATGGGCGTTGACGCGGTAGGTCAAGCGCGATTCCAAATTGTAGATGATAACGGTTACCAACACGTTGCCTGTTGTCCGATTTGTGCTTTTAAGTTGATAAAGACTTTTGGACAGCTTAACATTACTTCGTTCTGCGACTGGAATGGACCAAGCTATCCAATAACCATTATTGCCAAACAAAATGGCAGCGTCCTGACCATCAATCCACAATCTGCACTGGTTATTCTCGGTGGGGGTTGCCCAAAAAACAGAATGGTCTACGACGCCGCGGCTGCAAATTCTTTGCTCGCATCTCCCCAAAACGGAACATCGAGATGGTTATCCCCCTTAACTAACGCCACAGTGCTTTCTAACGCCACGAGGTTGGGAATTGCACAAGCTGTATTGCAATATGCAGGTGGCACAACTTCAGCTTGCGAGCAGTGCGGAATGACGGTGGACGTGACTGGTCAAGCACGGTTCAAGATTTTCGACAGCACCGGCACTCTACACATTGCTTGTTGTCCCATTTGTGCGCTTAGGTTGCAGAGGACCTACAGAGATCTCAACATTACCGCGTTCTGTGACTATTACGGACCAAACTATCCGATAATCATAAACGCCCGAAATAATGGAACTGATGTTACTGCAACTCCATCTGATGCACTAATAATTGCTGCAGGCAGTTGCACTAAGAACAGAATTGTCTACAATTCTTCAGCTGCAGATGCGTTGCTTGCACCACCAAACAATGGAACTTCAAGATGGCTGTCAGCGCTAACCAACAACACAGTAGCTGCAAATGCGACCAGGATGGATGTAGCTCAAGCAGCCCTTTTGAACGGTGCTGGGGTGACTACTCCGACCCCAACTCCGTCACCTTCGCCATCAGTCAGTCCCACCGCTTCGTCTTCGCCATCGCCCACCCGCTCGCCAGACCCCAGCGCAACGCCATATTATTCTCAACCTCCAACCACCCCAGAAGCCACGTCCAGTCCAACATACACTGAAAACCCAACGGCAACTTCTAAACCTACACCAACACCGACCTTATCGCCTCAACTGTCAAGCAGTCCAGCTCCAACGACAACCACCCCGACAATCACAAATACAGCTATTCAGCAATGCGAAGCCTGCGGAATGGATGTAACCCCCGAGTCTCAGGTTCGGTACAAAGTCATCGACGGAAGCGGAAACATCCATTATGTTGAATGCTACATGTGTGCACTAAACCTTGTGAACGACTACGAAACCCTTCACATAGCAACATACTGTGACTGGTACGGACCAAATTATCCAATAGTCGTTGACTCATCCAACTATGGGGGTACCGTGACCATTAGCCCATCGACGGCTATTTTCCTGCGTGGAGGAAGCTGCGTCACTGCTCGAGTCGCCTACAACCAAACAGCAGCCGACAATCTTCTCGAAAGTGGTTTCTCCCAATATACATCGCCTGAGCAGCAATACGCATTGCCATCAACCACGGAAGTTAAACTGGTTAGAGAAGCAATTAGCACATGGTACGCTCAACCAAAAACGACAAACTCACCGACGACCCTTATTCTTGTTTTAATAGCTATGGCAGGCGTTGCTTTTATCGCGGGATCAATTGTAGCTTACAAGAAACTGAGCAAGAAAATTTAAGGGCAAATAGCTCAACTTAGGTCCCTTTCTTGGCAAAGCACTTCTTTTTTGCATCTTATATTCAGTATTTGAAAAGTCGTCTGGTTTCTTGCGTGGTCTCGCGCAGCAAACTTTTTGAATGGAATTGGACAAATTTCAAATACTTCATCTGAAGAAGTATCAAATAAGAAGATAGTGGCTAATCTTCTCGGTGTCTAATATGTGGACCTGTGAGAATTGTGGGCAGGAAAACGAAGAACAGTTAGTAATTTGTAAATCATGCGGTTCACCTCGAATCAAATCGGAATATGACGAAGTAAAGGATGAGTTCTGGAAAGAACCATTAACAATTTAATAATTGTTCTTTCATTATCAATATGAAATCCAAAGCATACCACACTTGTTGTGAATCGGATTACTTCTTTGGGCGCGAGCTAAAGCTCTACTCTGTAGATCCGGAAATATGTGTCGAAAAAGCCTTCAAAATCTTCACATCCAAGGTCTTTCCTAGAAGTTTATCAGAACCCGGTATAGTTACAGGTTTGTAGGCGAAATTTCTTCCTACCAGTGAACCTGCCACTTTTCCCTTCTCATCAACGAAGATGTTGCCAATCCAGCCGATCCACCGTTGATTTCTTTCCAAGGCGATTTGCTTTGCAAGCCTGGCGGCTTTTGCGCTTCTCCGATTAATTTCTGGTTTTGCGACAGTTTTTTCGCTCATTAGTAATGCCGCAGTTTTTGGTCGCGCAAAAAACTTCGAAACATTCACCACGTCGGGCTTAATCGTTTGGATCAATCTGAGCGTATTTTCAAATGCCTCGTTAGTCTCTCCCGGAAAACCGCAAATTATATCCGTGCTCAAGGTAATCTGGGGAAACGCCCTTCGGAAAACAGCTACCGTTTTTTCGAATTCAGCTCCTGTGTAGAAACGACGCATTTGTCGCAGAACCTCATCATCTCCGCTTTGAACGGGCAAATGTACAAACTTGAACACTTTTTCACTTCTAAAGGCATCCACCAAATCATCAAGAAAAGGAAGAATTAAATTTGGTGTCATCATACCCACGCGCACCCGGAAATCACCTTCAACAGCGGTTATGGCTTTAAGCATCTCGGCAAGATTCGTGCCAATGTCTCTCCCGTAGCTCGCGGTGTCTTGAGAAGTAATCCAGAATTCCCTTAACCCAGCGCCAACATCTTGCTTTATCCGAGAAACAATTTTTTCTATGTTGCAACTTCGAAGGTGACCCCGAGCGTGAACTACACAACAATAAGCGCAAGAGCCCAAACAGCCAAAATTCACGGGAACTATGCTAATCAGTGAATTTGCTTGAACCCTTGGAAGATCAATCTCAGGCTTTGAAGTTAGGACTCTCTGTAAATTGATGACAATTTCATCGTTTAAAATGCGCTTAACAATTTGCACGATTTCTTTGCCCACAGCGGGACCAGCAATTGCGTCGAAGCGAACTTCACGTTTCAGTCTTTCGAAACTGATTAAAGGCAAGCATCCAGCCACCACAATTTTCTTGCCGCTGGGAATTTGTTTCAAAGCACTAATTATTCGGTTCTCGGTTGGACCCTTTACAGCACAGCTGTTGTAAATTATTACGTCCGCATCTGCTTCGTTGATCGCCAGTTCAAAGCCCGCTTCAACTAGGCATCCATTCAAAGCTTCGCTGTCTGCCGTATTTGCGCTGCAGCCGAAACTTCGAACGAAAACTTGCATTGGGACCATCCGTTGCGGCATTAGAAAGGCAGTATACGATAAAAACCTGCGGGTTAAACGAAGGTGGATTATACATAAAGCTGCAGCATAACTTTTTGTTAACTTATATAGTATGTAACGAACATGTTGTGCACATGTTTGTAACATAATATATAGAAGTATAGCTGAGAATATACAGTTTGCTTTTGCTGAGGAATAACCCGTATGAAATTAATCACTCTGTATCTGCCTGAAACGTATATAAAAGCTTTGGACCAGTTGGTGGACGAGTGCTTCTACCCAAACCGAGCCGAAGCGATTCGCGTTGCAATCCGAGATATGATCAGCGCTGAAGTCTGGAGGAGAAAAGGCGTTGACTAAACACATAGTTGACGACGGCTTACCAAAATATCTCAGTCCGATAGAAGAAACAAGCAAAGTAATTGAACGCAACATCAAGATCCTTGAAAACGATCCGCTTGAAAATTGTAGCGCACGCCTTAGTCGCGTGCCTTCAATCTCGCATAAAAATTCGGAGATTAGAACTCAGGCAAAAATAAACTCTTTCAAAAGTAGGTTGGGAAAAATTATGCATAAACTATACGAATTAGAACCAGACAAAGCTCCAGAAAAACCGTTAAATTTTGAATTATGTGTCGATCTATATCAGATGGAAAAATATTAGTTCCTATTTTTCCTCTTTAGTTTTTTGAGAATTTTGTTCTGGAAAAACCTATTACTCCATTAGACGCATCATTTCAGTATGAGCCGCATTGTTGAAAGCATTAGAGCAGAACTCAAGGCCAATGTCGACGAAAGAACTCAGGTATCCGCTCAGAAATTTTTCAAGGAAGAAGCTAACATTTTATGGCGTAAAAACTCCCTTGGTTGGAAAAATAGCCATAAAATATTGGCACGAAGTGAAATCTCTGAGTAAGGTTGAGATATTTGCGCTTTGCGAGGAGCTTTATCGTTCCGGTTACACGGAGGAGGCTTTCGTAGTTTCTACTTGGCTACCAAATATGATTGAGCAACTCACTCCAAGTGACTTAAACATTTTCAAATCTTGGATCGGAAATTACATTAGCAACTGGGCCACATGCGATGCACTCTGCAATCATAAGTTGGCGATCTACTGGAAAAGTATCCAGGAACAATTGCTGAAATTAAGACTTGGGCGAAATCCGACAATAGATGGTTGAAAAGAGCTGCTGCCGTTTCTCTAATCCTCCCTGCCCGTAAGGGCGGGTTCTTACTCGATGTGTTTGAAATAAACGACATTTTGCTATCCGACAAAGATGATCTGGTTCAGAAAGGTTGCGGTTGGCTTCTTAAGGAAGCAGGTAAATTACACCAGAAAGAAGTATTCAACTATATTATGGAAAATAGAAAAGTAATGCCGCGGACTTCGTTGAGGTATGCAATCGAATTGATGCCTCAAGATCTTAGGAAAAAAGCAATGGTAAGGGATTGATTAGCGTAGTTTGGTCAAACTATTTGTTAGGCAAATTTTTTATTGTAAGTCTATGAGTTATATTTAGGAGAGAAACTATTCATGACCGAAGCGGAAATAGTTGAAATCGGAACAGTGAAACATTTCTTCTCAAAGATTAACGTCGCCATAATCGAGCTAACGGGCAAACTTTCTGTAGGTGACAACATACTCATCAAAGGGCCGACAACCGACTTTGAAATGACCGTAGATTCCATGCAGGTTGAACATAGAAACATTCAAAGCGCTGAAGGCGGCGGACAAGTCGGACTAAAAGTGATAGCCCAAGCCAAAGAACGAGATGTGGTCTACAAGAAGAAATAACACTTTTCAGTCTGTTTAAGCAATATAGAGACTTCAACAAGAATAGAGAAAAATTGCTTTCTTTCAAGATAACCTATTTCTAACTCACAAAACTGAGTATTATTTCATCTACAGTCTGCAGGAAAGTTTCCTCCAAATTTATTCCATTGCGCTCAGAGAGAACAAAAGCTGATAAAAGCAGTTCTGAAAGCAACTTTTCAACCTCACTTTTGTTGGCTTTCAAGTCTTCAATCGTCCTTAACTTCTCTGCGATTTGGTTTGTTTTTTTCACCAAATCATCACCAGTTCCTATGCAAGCTGAACGTTTTTCGTTTAGAGCCTCAAATTTCTTGAAAGTTTTCCAACTCAGATGCTGAGCATCCCGCAATGTTAAAGACATTTTTTCACCTTTACCTTAAACGAGTATGCGATGAAAATAAGACTTCTGATGTATGAAGAAACGATGCTGAGCAACAGCTTCCAAGATGCAAGACGAATTGTGAATTGACAAATCATAAACTTTTTTTAAATCACAAACCAATACTAATGATCGACAAGAGATTTAGATGAACCTTACCCAGAAAAACGGAAGAATTTCCATTGATAAAAAGCGCCTCAAAAAGATTCGTCTACGTGCCACCAGCGGTCTTCACTTTCAGACTATTTCAGCAGTTCTTTTCAGTATTTCTGTTTTTAATTCGAAGTGAGGTCTGTTAGCTTGGGTGGAATTTCCAAGAATCAAAAGAAGATTTTGGAAATGTTGGCAATAAAACCTGAAATGACTACAAAAGAAATTGCGGAGCTGCTCTTCGGAAAAAGCGTGGAATACAAATCGCATGAGTATGCATCGGTTCATCGCAGCCTCATGTCCTTGGAAAAGCAGAAATGCATTCAGCGGGTTCAAATTCAACTTAGATGGCGCAACATCCTAGATAAATTGCAGGAAACCAAATAGCGGAATATTTTTCAGCTGTCACGGGATAATTTCGCAGCCGTTGAATTTGATGAATTCAAAATCGTTAGTGCTCAACTTTCCTTGTTTTATCAATTCTTTTATGCTAGGTATCTGAGACTCCACTGAATCGATTAACACTCTCACTGTATTGCAAACATTCGAGTATGCTCCGTCGCTCCAACGTTTTGTAATATTTGCGTAAAGACATCTTCCTCCGCAAACTTCTAGAATGTCACATTCGGTACATGGTGTGTTTTTGACAAAGACTTTTCCAAGGTGCAACGGATCGGTTTTTGCGAGGTGCCCTAAATAGTATTTTTTCATTCCCCACATGGTTGGACAAGGAATGATGTAGCCATCTGTTTGTATAGCATAGTTAATCCATCCTCCACCGCAGCGCATTAAACTGGGCTCTTTGTCGAGCAGCATTGAATTGGCGATTCCCAAGAATGGATAAAGTTTCAAAACAATTCCGGTCTTTTCCATGCGGTCAACCCAGAATTTCGCCAGCTTTTCAAGTCCCGGCATGTAACTTTCTTGACTCCAGCGCTTGAAATCTCTTCTGGCAAAATCGTTACCCCAGAAACCTGCATTTAACTGCCAATGAATACTCGTAAAGGAGTGCTCGTTATTATTCAACAACCACATGATTTGTTCATAGATATCAGTTTGCTCCATCGCGGTTACTCGGGCTATTAATTCTCCTTTGAAACCGTTTTTCTGGATTAGTTTAACGTTGTCCATTACTTTTCTAAAGATGCCTTTTCCACGATAATAGTCTGTCAAAGCTTCCTCGCCGTCGATTGAGACAAGAATGGTGTGGAAGCGATTAACGTACTTTGAATCCAACTTATCTATCAATTGCCCGTTGGTTTGGATCATAAAGTGTTTTGCTTCAACGTTGTCCATGACTTGCTTAAGCGCTTCAATGTTCAGCAGAGGTTCGCCACCATAAAACGTTAAGACGCAGTCGGGATCCTTGTTGCAGAATCTCTTCAGGTATCCCATATCGTAATCTAATTTTCTGGGCAAAGAGTAGTCCAGTTCAAAATCGCCAAAGTCCTCGTCAAAATCATCCATCGTCTCCCCAAAACAATACCTGCACTGCAAGTTGCATTCAGTCGTCAAGATAACGTGAAAGAACATGCTTTCCTCATAAGCTGCAGACTCACTTAATAGTATTTTTCCGCTAATTCCTGAGCCTCTTCATCTTCGGTCGAAATTTGGAAAGGCTCTTCTTTTTCTGAGTCAATTTCCTCTGATTCCTTATTTAGAGTTTTTTCACTTTCTTTTTGTACTTTTTGAAGAGCTTTGTTGACATAACTGCTAAGGTCTCTGTCTTTCATGACCTTCTCAGGCAACAATTCTGGAGCATAAAGTAACGGTAATATTGCCATAAAAAGGAAGAAGCTTGCAAAAGAAAAAGAAGTCGTTACTTGAATTAGGCTCACAAAAGGCTGAACGAGCACTTGGATTAGACCTGAAAAGAGAAAGGGCATTCCACCTAGAAGGTAGTACTTTTCCCTATTATTGTCCTCTGAAAGGTCTCCCCATATTACGAATATAAAGGTAACATACAGTATTCCCCATGCTATTCCGTCAAAGGTTACATAGAGGTATTGTGCAATTAGCTTTCCAGGACCCTCCGACAAAAAACTTAGGAAAGCGTAACCTAACCCCAAGAAAACAAATCCCAATATTCCCGTGACTTTTCGCCCTTTTCTGTCACAAAGGAATCCGCCCAAAATCGCAGAAAAACACGATATAACAATTGTTGCCAATGAGTAGTCGTTGAATAATACTTGTCCCACGCTCGCTTCAAATATTGGGGCCTCGATGAAATTGACTAACGTGAACAAGAACCAAGGTGAAAAGTAAAGAATGAAGTTTCTCTCTCGAAAAATTGTTAAAAGGGAGGTTTTTCTCTCTTTGGGAACTGTTAGAGGCATCGTGTAAAAGAAAAGAAACGCAATACTTGAGAGTCTCCAGACTGACAGAATCAAGAAAGTAAAATTCGTTTCTGATCCATTTAATGGCAAGAGAATGGCAGCCGTCAACATTTGAATTATGAAGAACATAGCTGCTCCAAATCGACCTCGCTTCTCTATTTTTGTTTGTCTTGCAAAAATAGAAAGGCAACTTGGAATCCCTAAACCAGTTGAGAATCCTAGAAGTAACGATAGAAGAATTAGAGTTGTCTGATTTGCGTTTGGGCTCAAGAAGTAGAATAGTAGGCACGATAATACTCCGCTAAAGATCCAGGCTGAAAGAAAGGTTTTCTCCTTGAATTTTCGGCTAATTAGAGTAACTCCGATAATTGCTGAGAGCAATAAAGAAGCAAAATAAGAGCCTGAAATGGCAAAAATTCTATTTAGTGAATTTGTTCCTGCAATTTGCATTATTGTATTCATATTAAGGGAAAACCAAGATATGCTGTTGGCTACTACAAATAGGGAAGGAATAGCGTGAAATCTTGTTTTCCACATTCTCTTTCTAATTTAATCAAGTGGGTAGGCAATACTAACTTTATGAATTTTGGATAAGTATTTGTTATTTGTATGTTGAAATTCTTGATGTGTATGTTTGTTGAACACAAAGCTTAAATGTAAATGTTCTACACATATACAGTTTGGTGAGAAGGATGAAGGCTTCCAAAGTCGTAAGGAAGAAACCAGTACGCTGGACCATTTAGTTGTTTTATAGATCTTCCAGCGTGGACGTGACGATAAGCTCTAAGCACTGTTTAGTTTGTTCGTTACTTAAGTTGACAAGAGCTTGTAGCGCTTCTTTTTCTAATTTTGGATAAGTATTTGTTATTTGTATGTTGAAATTCTTGATGTGTATGTTTGTTGAACACAAAGCTTAAATGTAAATGTTCTACACATATACAGTTTGGTGAGAAGGATGAAGGCTTCCAAAGTCGTAAGGAAGAAACCAGTACGCTGGACCATTTAGTTGTTTTATAGATCTTCCAGCGTGGACGTGACGATAAGCTCTAAGCACTGTTTAGTTTGTTCGTTACTTAAGTTGACAAGAGCTTGTAGCGCTTCTTTTTCTCTATCCTTTAAATAACTACGGAGGACTTTCAAGGTTTTTGTATTTTCAATAATATCTAAGAGTTCATTGGAGTCATTCTTGTCAAAAGATTCCTTCGATAAAAGCTTCCTGATTTTTTTCACACATCCCTTTTTTTGCAGGGCAAAGAGAATTTGAAGAGGTAAACACTCGTTCCTCGTTCGGTTTGTCAATTCATCAGGTTCGAAGATGTCTACGTATTCAGCTCTCACCAAAAGTAAAATGCCTAGGTTCCTCCCATATTTGCCTAAGGCATCAATTTCTTTGCTCGAACCTCCACCATAAATTGCACCTATCCTCATTCGTCCTTCAATGTCTGCAGCTTTTCCACACAGAACCTCCAGATACGTTTCAGGCATTACAGACCATTTTCTTGCCTTTAATTTTGCTTCAAAAATATGAGCGCTAACAACTTCCGTCAAAAAATCTTGAGATTCTTCCACTATCGACATTTGCAAGTCCTTAGGAAGGTTCTCAACGGCTTTGTGAAGATAGTAAAATCCTTTTGTCATGAATTTGTCTCCAAGAAGCAAAGCTGTTTCCTTGCCTAGTTTTCCATAAATCGTTCTTACATTTTTCTTTGCAACTGATTCATCTATTATGTCGTCATGAAGGTCCATTGTAACATCAATAAATGAGAGCGCAACCTGCAAAGGCACTGGATCTGCAGTGTTTCCTGCTACGGCGTCGCAGGCAATTGCGAGCATTCCGGGTCTACTCACGTCATTCCACCTTGAAATATAGTATTCTATTGCTTTGTCAGTTTTTTCAATTCCACTTTTCTCTTCAAGAATTATTTGTCTCAAAATTGTGTGTGCCCTTTCGCTTTTTTGGTTCAAGATTGTCAAAGCTTTCTGTGCCAAGCTGCTCCTTGTCATGAGGTTTCTTTTGATCACTGGCTGATATAATATTTTCCCAGACCTTCGTTGTACCAACTTTGCGCTGAAGACTTTGCCTAATCTTTTCATTATCGTAGTTCCTTCTTGGCATCCGAAGAATACTTTCTTAATGTTTTTGTTCACGCAATCAGGCGTTGCTTGTTATTTCATAGTGTTCATCAAAGCAAAACTCTTAATAGCATACTGGTTAATTCAACAGCTTCATGAGCTCCCAGAAGCAAATTGAGGAGAAATGGCGAAGCCGATGGGAATCGGCGGGCATTTTCGAAGCGGACCCTGATTTCAAGAGGCAAAAGTTACTGGTTACTTTCCCTTATCCATACATGAACGGACCTTTACATGTCGGTCACGCTTTTACCGCTAGTAGGGTTGACGTTTACGCGCGTTTTCGTCGCATGCAAGGATACAATGTTTTGTGGCCTTGGGGCTGGCATTGGACTGGTCAGCCGTTGCTAGGTGCAAGTCAACGAGTAGCAAGAGGCGACGAAGCTTACATTCGTGTTTTGCGAGAAATGGACGGAGTGCCTGAAGGAGAGCTTAAGAAATTTGTGGATCCTCTCTATATGGCTCAGTACTACACCAACGAAGGACGGTTAATTGCGAAACGCATTGGTTTCTCAGTAGATTGGAGACGGGAATTCACCACTGTCTGGCCAACTTACCAGAAATTTATCGAATGGCAATATGCGAACCTCAAAGAGAAAGGATACGTGACGAAGGGAACACATCCCGTCGTTTGGTGCCCCAAAGACAAAAGTCCAACAGGCGACCACGACAGGCAAGTAGGCGAAGGCGTTACTCCTGAAGAATATACGCTCATAAAGTACAAACTAGACGAAAAGATCTTCTTACCCGCCGCCACTTTCCGGCCGGAAACCATCTACGGTGTGACCAACATTTGGATCAACCCTGACATAGATTACGTTGAAGCCAATGTTGTCGGGGAAACCTGGATAGTCAGCCTAGAAGCGGCGGAAAAACTCAAAGAACAGAAAAATAGCATTGAAGTAAGAAGAGTATTCAAGGGCAAAGAACTCGTCGGTAAGACTTTCGAGAACCCAATTACGGGCAAGCGTTTTCCAATATTACCAGGCTGGTTTGTTGATGGAAAAACAGCCACAGGCGTGGTTTACAGTGTACCCGCACATGCCCCATACGATTGGTTGGCATTGAGGGACTTGCAACAAAAGCCCGAGGTTCTAGCGGATTTCGGTTTGGATGCAGAAATGGTGAAGGCGATTAGACCTATTTCGCTGATTAAGGTTGAAGGCTACGGCGATTATCCTGCTGTTGAAATTGTTGCTGAAATGGCAATTAAAGATCAAAATGATCCAAAAGCAGAAGAGGCTACGAACATTTTGTACAAGAAGGAATTTCACAGCGGAATCCTAAAGGAGAATTGTGGACCCTACGCTAGCAGAACTGTGCGGGAAGTCAAGGATACTATTATTCGAGATTTCAAACAAATCGGAGCAGCAGATAGCATGTACGACCTGCCGGAAACAGTTACTTGTCGGTGTATGACGCAGTGCCTAGTCAAAGTTCTCAGTGATCAATGGTTTCTAAACTATAGCGATGCAGAATGGAAAGCCAAAGCCAAGGAAGTAGTAGCGCAAATGAAAATTTACCCTGAAGGCGCCAGAACTTGGTTCATCACAGTAATAGACTGGCTTAAGGAGTGGGCATGTGCCCGAACCACCGGTTTTGGGACTCCTTTGCCCTGGGGAAAAGGTTGGATAATCGAAACTCTGAGCGATAGTACAGTCTACATGGCATTTTATACTGTTAACAAGCACATTCGCCAGAATAACATTCAACCGGAGTCGTTGACAAGAGAAGTCTTCGATTACATATTCCTTGGAAAAGGCAGCATCGAAACACTATGCAAAAGCACGGCTATAAGTCCCGATTTGCTGAAATCAATGCGAGATGAGTTCTTGTATTGGTATCCCTTAGATTTGCGCAACTCAGCAAAAGAACTTGTCCCTAATCATTTGTCTTTTTGCATCTTTCACCACGCTGCTCTGTTTCCTCCTGAACACTGGCCAAAGGCTATGGGTGTAAACGGGATGCTTATGATTGAAAGTAAACAGATGCACAAATCAAAAGGGAACTTCATAACAATGAAAGGTGCTGTTGACAAATACGGAGCTGATGCTACTCGGTGCGCACTTTTGCCTAGGCGCGGAGGGAATGGATGATCCCGATTGGCGCGCAGAGAACGTTAGCGATCTCCAAAGTAAGTTCGAAGGTTTACTTGGTTTTGCCAGCAACATACTCGCAAATACAAAGGATCCTGAAGTAACCACCTTGGAAAGATGGCTTCTGAGCCGACTTCAGCGTCGCATAGTTGAAGTCACTCAGGGACTTGAGGAACTAAAAACTCGAACAGCTTTGCAAGCAGCTCTATTTGACACTTGGAATGATATTCGGTATTACGTTCAAAGAAAAGGAAAAGCTGATTCAGTTATCCTGAACCAAGCTGTAAAGATTTGGCTGAGGCTTCTCGCGCCTTTTGCTCCTTACGTTTGCGAAGAACTCTGGAGCCAAACCGACGAGACTGGCTTCATCAGCGTCGCTCGGTGGCCAACCTTTGACTCCAACAAGATTGATGTGGCTGCTGAGGAACAGGAAAACCTCGTCAACGACATTATCGAAGACACGCTAAATATTCTGCGGGCTACAAAAATTAATCCAAGTCGAGTCTGTTTCTACGTAGCATCTTCTTGGAAACAGGAAATGTACCGAAAGGTTCTGGAGAAAGCAATACAGGGGGAAGTTAAAATGAACGAAATAATGAAGCAGTTTGCTTCTAATTCAGATTTGAAGCCCCACATGAAAGAGGTCGCCAGCCTAACGCCGAAAGTAATTAAGGCTTTGAGCAAACTCTCGAGCGAAAGAAAGCAAAACCTCCTAAAGATAAAGACAGTGAATGAAGAAGAAATAATTCAGAGCGCTCTTCCCTTTTTGAGGGATCGATTTGGCGCCGTGGTCTCAGTTTATATTGAAGAGGACAAAGAACGCTATGATCCTAAGCAACGTGCACCTTTCGCTTTGCCTAATCAACCCGCAATTTTCATCGAATAACCTAAAGCCCTATTTTTGGTTATATTGCAGGCTCACGCTTCGACCTTCAGATCTTCTAGCCTTTTCTTTCATTTTCGGTCTTCGCGCGCGCTTCAGAGAATTGTCGGATTGATTTTTAGCAGACTGCTAACCATCAAACTAAAAGTGAAAACGATAGCTATGATAACAAAGTCTTTGGATAACAATTCTCCAAGTTTTAGCAGTTTCTGTCGGGTCAGCATTATGCTTCTTTAATAAAGTGACTCTTTTTTGGACTATCCGAAGCGAAATGAAAATCGATAGTCCTGCTAACGCCCCGTAGTAAACCCATCCTAGTTGAAAAAGCCATCCGACTAAAGCCATCAAGGGTATCATAACGTAGCCCATTATTATTGTCAGCAGAAGTCCTTTTCGAAAACCAAAAACAATCGGTACCGTTCGCGATCTACTTTCAGAGTCTGAGGCGAAATCAGCCAAATCCTCCCAAAGACTGTTAACCGCTGTAGTTATACCAATGAGTAGAACGAGAGCCACGGTATTGATTGAAAAAACATTGAAGAAAGATGCAACAATTAGCACTGGGACGGCTCCCACAGTAAAATTAATGACTGGCTTATAGGCTGTCTTTCTTAGACGGAAAGGAGGCACTGAATATAACACGCCAAAGAACAGGCCCATTCCAACGAACAAAATCACATACGGGATCATCGTCACAACCCCTAAGGCTAAAGACAGCGAGGTGAACCCTATTACAATAACCATTGCAAACTTTCCAAGCTTCTTGGTAAACTGCGCGCGAAGCGGATCCGAGAGCTGATCTAAGTCAACATCACATACATTGTTTATGGCGTCTACTGAACTCCAAATACAGAACACAGTTAGGCCTAGATAGAGGGCTTTCATAATATCTAGCGATTGCATGATAAGAAAAGTTGCCCCGATGGAGATCATGAAAAGCATTAGACCTCTTTCTACTGAGATAAACTGGGCAAAACCCTTCAAATCCTGGAACATACTCAGTTAGGTTGTACCATATTACTTAAGGTTTGTCAAATGTTCAAAGCCTGTGCAATACTCCGTGGGCCAAGAATTCTTTTGGCGTAAAAGAAAATTAGACAGCCATTCAATTAGGCATGGGCTAATTTCCAGATTGCGTCGCCGATTTGTTCGTCCCGTGTTAGTCCATAATATGCTTGTGCAATTTTTGCCGCAAATGGAATAGCTGCATAATTTATCGCTTTCGAAATTGCAGGGTTGTTTATCCGGTTGTCTAGGAATGTTTTGCGCCAAATCCTAACGTTGTATTCCCAACATTGAGTTAGGAAATCCCAACGCATTTTTGTTAGCGAATCGTATTCGGCTCCAGTTTTATTCATTAATAAACAGTCTTCCAGCGGCACGAAAAAAAGTGGCACATAAAATGCGTTAAAATCTCTCAAATCATCCATGAGCTCTAAGGTATCTCTCACGTCAGATTCGGTCTCGTCTGGCAATCCAACAATCAATGTCGCCAATGGGTACCAGTCGTTGTCGTTTAATATGCCAAATGCTTGAGTGACAATTTCTTTCCACTGTTCGGGTTTATATGGTAACATTTTTCCTGCCATGTATTTTCGCATTAGCCGAACGCTGCCTGTTTCAATGCCTGTCTCTCCAGTCACGATAGGTTTGCCGTTATGGTTATACCAGCTGTGTTCGATAAGGACTTCGGCGACTTGTCTAATCATGTCTGGTTTACATACAACGGGAGCGAGTGACATGTGGCTTGGTTGGATAGCTCTTACGTTCGGGACGGCTGCCACACTTTTAACCAGTTTGATGACTGCTTCTTCATTTGGAACGAATGTTTTGTCTTTTGCACCGTATAGGAAAAGGTCTTCGGTGACCAAAGTGATGTGAGTGCCTCTTTCTTCGCATTCCTTTGCTGTTAATTCAACCTCTTTTATCACCTCTTCAAGAGGGGTATCTGTTTTTTTGAGGACTGTGGGCGTGCAGAACTGGCAATTTCTTCCGCATCCTTTGCTAATCTCTATGGCGCCGTGGATGGCAGCGTGCTTGATGAGAGGAAATTCTTCATCTGGTTTTGCAGGGGAACGAATTCTCTGAGGCAATGGTTCTCCGGCTACGGCTTTCTTGAAGACTTGCACAATTCCTTCTTGTCCGGGACCTATTACGAGACTATCAACGCCAAAGTCTCTCGTTAGTCTTTTGCGTTCAAGTTGCCAATTGCCGAATCCGCCAACTATAACTTTGGGTTTAAACTGTCGTATGGCCGGATGCTTGGCGAGAGCTTTGAACTCTACTGCGTTCATAGGTTCTCCGCCACCGACAAGCGATGAGTATGTTTTGCTAACGTATCCCATTCCAGTGGGATCCATTGACGAAATTCCAACAGCTTTCGTGCTTGGACCAATAAATTGACTTAGGTCTGCAGGATGAACAACCGCCACTTCTTGTTCAGAGAAACCGTTTTCGAGGAGAATGGCTTCAACTTTTCTGAGTCCATAAGGAGCTACTTTAGCCCTTCCGTCAGTCGTTCGTTCTACAGGCGGGTACAAATATTTTCTAATAAGCCATTTTGGAACTGGACCACTTGCGAATCCACCAACGAAAGCGATGAATTGGCTGTTACCAAATTCGCTCATTTCTGTAGCTGAGGCTGTGAGAACTATTTTTGTACCCGATGCATTGTTAGCCATCCAAAGTCACTTCTACGCGAGAGAGTATGTTGGTTGTCGTCTGGCTTATTAATAATTATGGTGCTTAATGAAAGGAATTTTGTAAATTGACGCCTAACTGACGAGAGCTATTCGACGACTGTCCTGTCTTGCTAATAAGCTAAAGTGAATCTGGCTAATTCTTTGCCTTTCTCAATTTTCGCTGCAATTTAGTTTTTGAAAACTGCATCTATGCCCATCTGGATTCGGTCAAAAGAAGCTTTATCTCTTTAAACGTGTAACCTCTAATCGGAACGTTCCAGGTTTGTATAACCTTTGAACAACAATTTGTTAGCTGTTAATTTCGCAGGAATAAAACTGTCTAGTCCAACGGCTTTGGCTTCAGGCATCTTGGGCTACTCGGGAGATTCTCTGCAAGTTATTGCGGAAAAGGGCGCGGGGGCAGTTGTCACTAAATCCATTGGTATATCTCCTCGAACAGGTTACCCAAATCCGACAATAGTGCAATCTGATAGTGGACTTATAAACGCCATGGGTTTGCCTAATCCGGGTATAAACGGTTACGCTGAGGAACTAACTTATGCAAAATCTCTTCTTCAAATTCCACTTATCGTTAGTGTGTTCGGTTACACTGCTGAAGAATACGCTCTTGTTGCAAAAAAAGCCGTTGAAGCAGGCGCAGACGCAATAGAACTAAACGTATCTTGTCCACACGTGAAATATACCGGCTCAGAAATTGGGGCAAACCCACGGCTTCTAACGGATGTTGTCTGCAAAGTAAAAGCTGAAATATCTAAACCAGTAATAGTCAAACTGTCACCAAATGTCACTGACATAACCGAAATTGCCAAAGCTGCAGTTAAAGCAGGGGCGGACGCATTAACAGTAATTAACACTGTTCGCGCAATGGCAATTGACGTTGAGACTCAATCTCCCATACTCAATAACATCCGTGGCGGCTTATCAGGCCCAGCTATCAAACCTATAGCTCTTCGATGCGTTTTTGATATCTACGAAGCTTTACCCCAAACTCCTATTATGGGGTGTGGAGGAATAACGGATTGGACTGACGCAACAGAGTTTTTCCTTGCAGGCGCTTCGGCAGTTCAGATTGGAACAGCAATTGCTACAGAGCAACCAGCTGTATTTCAAGCAGTTAACAAGGGAATTGCGAACTACTTGAAAAAGAAAAAATACGGAAGTGTTAAAGAAATTGTCGGCTTATCTCACCAAGCTTAACACCTTAAGAACTTCTTCTATTATCGACGTCAAAGATGAAAGTCCAACTGTGAAAACCTTCACCTTGAAGGACGACTTGTGCGCCAAAGCTAACCCTGGGCAGTTCTTAATGTTATGGATCCCTGGGATAGACGAAATACCTCTAAGCATCCTAAACGGGGGCGGCGGTCAGGTACAATTTTCTGTTAAGAAGGTGGGTGATGCCACGCGGCATTTACATTCTATGAAGATTGGCAGCGTTCTTGGCGTGCGGGGACCCTTTGGAAAAAGCTTCACCGAAACTCGTGGAAGAGTTCTCATGGTTGGAGGTGGTACTGGGACTGCACCTTTGCTTTTTTTAGCCAAACGTTTAGCTGCTAAGGCAGATCGTCTAAGCTTTGTAGTTGGAGCTAAGAGTAAAAACGAACTTATTTTTCTTCACGAGCTTGATGCGATTTGCACCGATGAAAGTGCAGTCGCCACAACAGAAGATGGCAGCTATGGTTTACAGTGTTTGGCTACTGACCCTCTTGAACGAATGCTTGACAAAGGAAAATTTAACATGATTTATGCTTGTGGCCCTGAGAAAATGGTTCGAAAAATCTTTGACCTCGCCGAAAAAAACAAGGTTGCGATGGAAGCAAGTTTAGAGCGTTTGATGCGTTGCGGAATTGGATTGTGTGGAAGCTGTATGATAGGCAAATATCGCGTTTGTAGAGATGGTCCGGTCTTCACAATGGCTCAGCTAAGCGAAGTTAAAGATGAACTTGGAATTTCGAGGTTAGGTTTCGATGGGAGCAGAATAGTTCTTTAAGGAATCGGCAGACAAAATGGCAATCTCCCAATCAGATCTTGAGGCGCTAGTTCGAAAAACTATCAACCTCTATAATCGACTCAAAAGTCCAGAGGCATTAACCAAAATTGTGAAGGTATCTCTTGAAACAGTCACTATCGAGTTTACTGGTTCTTTCTGCTACGATTGCGGAGGAATTCTGACCTATGTAGAAGACTTTGCAAGTGATTTCAAGGTATTTGTCGATTATGTGGAGCTTAGAGTTGGACAAACTCGACAAATTACCCCCCGAAGCTTCCAAGTGGATTATTCAGTTAAAGCTCGATAAACACTGAATCATCTTTGACATATAATGGGTAAGTTTTTAATCTTTTTTCGGCTAGTCCCCTTATTACTTTGCCATCGTTTACTTGAAACTGCGATCCATGCCAGCGGCAAGATAAGATTTCTCCGTCAAGTTAACCTTCTTCCAAAGGGGCGCCCGCGTGGTTGCATCTTACATCCAAGCAGAAGAATTTGTTATTATGTTCAGAAGAAGTACTTCACCGTCTCCGATGTAAAATTGTTTATTGTTCCCGAAGGGAGAAATTCGATGCTGCAAGCCTTGAGCGGGCGCATGTATTTTGGGCCAAATGGGAACTAGAAACCTGCATTGGTCAAATAAGATCCAGAGCAACAAATGAAAACTACTTAAAGGAATTCTATTATTTTTAAAGAAAATAAAGAAGCTGAGATTAGAGTTCCTCTGATGGGAACCCTAGTTTTCTCAGGTATTCTCTGGCATATGTTGGGTCAAATGAAAGTTCTTTACTTCTGAGAATACGCCTTTCCAGTCTGTCCAGAGCAACTCGGAATGTTGGCTCTATGCCCCAGCCTTCAGCCGAGGCGAAGAAGAAACCTTTGACTCCTTTTACCGTTCGCAGTTGCAGACGAAGATGCATTAACGGCTGACCTTTATGGTTGGTTCCGTGGAGTTTCATGTAGACAAAGAGAGTTCCTGATTCGAGTAGATCTTTGTATTTGCGCGAAAAAGAGTCGAATTCTCCCATCATGAAACTTTCAGCGTTTGAATCAATCTCAGCTCCTTTAACGGCAAATTGGATGGTTAATCTCCTGTCAAGGTTTTCCATTTGTGAAATCGGTTCGAGGAAGTCTAGTTTTGTTGCAATGCCTACCAATCGGTCTTTTGCCATGACAACTATGCTGTGGACGTTGAAGGTGTGCATTTTTCTTTCTGCTTCTTTAAGGGTTGTCTCAGGCGCAACTGTTACAACTGGTGTGGTCATGACGCCTTTGGCAGGAATGCTCAAGACTTGGATTTTCTCTCCGACTATGTCTCCGAGTGTTTGGCGCTGATTTGGCTGGAATACGTTTTCGATGATGTTCTGAGTGCTGACCATGCCTACTAGCTTGCCATTATTCATAACTGGGACATGGCTGATGTTTTGTTCGCGGAATAGGCTCAAGATTGCACCGACAGAGCGCGATGCTTCGATTGTGGATGGAGCTTTAGTCATTATTTGCTCAATTGGTGTATTACCCCAATCTTGGGTTACAGCTCCATGAATTATGCTTTCATCGGTAACAAATCCCAAAAGTTTTTCTTTTTCGAAAACTGGGAGTTGCCGCATGCCGCTTTGAATCATCATTCTTGCGGCTTTGCTTATGGAAATGTTTAATTCCGCTCTTGGAGCTGCCTGCATAAGGGACTTGACCTTTGTGGTAGCTGGGTCAAGCCGTGCTCTGACTATACGCCTTCGTGCCACAACACCGACGTACTTGCCTTTTTCATCAAGTACGGCTAAGACCGCCGGGGCTTCTTTCTTGAATAGCTCCAAGCATTTGGATAATGCATCGTTTTCGTTAACGGTAGCAAACTGTTTTGACAATACGTCTTTAACAGTAATTGAACTTAACATAATATTGACTCCATTGTTCGATATTGGTAACGTTTTTGCTTGTTCTAATTGTCTTAACAGGTTTGCTTGTAGCTTACACCTCTAATGTTACGGCGCAATCTACAAACATTTACATCAATGCAGACGGGGAAATTGTTGGAACAAATAATATTCAACGAAACGGAGACATCTACGTTCTAACTGGCAACATTTCAGGTAGCATACTGATTCAAAAAAGTAACATCATACTTGACGGCGCAGGCTACACACTTGAAGGATATGGAGGGACAGGGATCGACCTAACAAACAACCTCACCAGCTATCCCTCACTATACGAGATTCGCAACGTAACAATAAAAAACTTGAGTATCCTGAACTTTAACTGGAGCATAAACGGTCATGGAAGCAGTTATAACACTCTCTACAACGACTACATGGGTAGCACCTCAAAAGATACCCAGAGCGATGTTCTCCTTTACTGGAATAGGGGTGGATACAATATTACCCATTGTACCATTACAGGAACTGTCGCCATAGAACTATCAAGCGGCAATACTGTAACTGAAAACAATCTTTTGGGAGGCATTTTGTTACAGTTAAACAATGATGAAACAGTTGAGAGAAATTATTGGAGTGACTATCTTACAAGATATCCGAATGCTACTGAATTAGATTCGTCAGGAATAGGCAACACGCCATACAAGATTAACATATACACAAACGGTGTTGTAACCGGCACCCTTCAAGATAGCCATCCATTAATGAAACCCATCTCTATTCCAAATTTTGGCATTCCCCAGCTCAGTTCATCCCCAACCATCAACCCGTCACCTACTCCTTCACCTTCGCCTACTCCTTCTCCAACACCAACTTCAACCCAAAATCAAAATCCATCCCCAAGCCTCTCTCCTTCGCCTTCAATCCCAGAGTTTCCCTCATGGATAATTCTGCCTTTGGCGATAATTACAGTATCATTAGCAATCATGGCATCGAAAAAAAACAAGAATTCGTCATAATGCCTTAGTCACCAACGAGTAGGATATAGAACCCTGACACAATACTCAGTTTGGTTTGAATTGCTGTTAATATATTCAAGTCGGAAGAAGGCAACGACAGATAACGCTCAAAAACAAACTCTTTGAACTTGCGACTAACCGAGAAACTACGCTTACCAAAAACCCAAGACAACCCTTGCGTCTTTAACCCCTTATCATCGGGATCATTCAACGCCAAATTAGACGCTTTAGATATGTACTTCTCAAGGTAACGCATGCTCTCAAGCATATTTTCAACACCTTGAATGTCGATGTTGGAATGCCAAAAACTTCGAATCTTATCACGATCAACGGTATCTATGCGCCAAATATCACGCTTAGACTTGCGACTGAAACGCTCGAAGGTATGAAAGCTACTCTCTTGAAAGAACAAAATAGCATGAATATGAGGGTACCCGTTTTTGAACGACTCAGAACAGCGACCAACAATCCAAGCCCCACCGTAAACCTTCTTAACACGTGACATAAAACGGTTCCACTCAACGCCAATATTACGCCAAGCAGTCTTGAAACCACACAACTTTGTATCATACGTCAACGTAAGGAACAAAACAGTTGTTTTTCCATCAGCCACGAAATTGTTATTCTCAGGCATCAACTCAAAAGGCTTCTTAATCTCGCCAAAACGCCTACGAACATTAGAAGCGTATTTGACATTTCCCCGTTTAGAGACTAAAGACGCACAACGCTGAACCTTACCATCAGGAGAATGCCTCTCAAAAATGGCGTATTCATCGGAACGACTCGCAATAAACTCAGAGCAAATTACTTTCAAAGTAACAGAATCGCTATCTAAGCGACTTCGCAAACGCTGCAACCGAGTAACATTAGAATTAAGAACAGCGTTACCCCTACGAGAATTAACTCCTAAAGCACAAACTTGCTTTTTTGGAGAGTTATTATGTTTTTCGTACTTTAAACTATTCACATATTATCGGCAGTAAGTAAAAAATGCATTATTTAAGGAATATGCACAAAAAAGTGCTAACTCAGAAATAGTTAAACTAACGTGTTAAACTCAGTTTATTAGAGAGTTACGTAGAATTTAAACATTGCAAATTCCAGTCAATGATGCAGAATAACAAGTTCTGATGGTGCATTGTGCTGCTGAAACTATTTGAAACCACAGGAGGATTGTCACAATTTCTAAAAACCCAAAAATGTGCAAAACCTAAGGATGGAAGAATATCTTATTGTTCTAGAACAAGAGCATAGATATATCCTGCTTCAGCGTTTAAATATCGCTTGAAACGAATCTTGTATGTAAACAGAAGAAATAGAATCATTTACTTCATACAAAGATCATTTGGAGAGGTTGTGGCGAAATGTCTTCGGAACGCAAAGAAAAAGTTGACGCATTGAAAGCAGACTGGAAGAAACTCTGGCAGGATCGTTTTGACGACAAATTAAGGGCTGAAGGCATCGCTGTTGCCGACTATAGTGCTTTGTATGTAGAAAAAGGCACAATAATTCATGCGACAAGAGATTTTAAGACATTAAATTTCAAGGAAATCTTAGAACGTCACCAAGTAGAAAATCCTGATCGTTTCGTTCAGCCCGACCCTCATGTTGGCGGATGGAATAAGTTTATAAAATCCGAAATAACCGGTCGGAAGCCTCAAAGAAACAAGAGAGCTGCATCTTATTGTCCCGAGAAGAAAGAAGTGCAGCAGCCCAAGAAAGGCGGCCGCGGCTGGCTTCATGTGTAGTTCTTTAGGCGTTTAGGGAGAGCCTCTGCTCTATTCTTGTGGTATTTTATTTCTATTCCTCCCAAATCGCAGTTTGGCCGTCAAGATTTTTTCTGTTGCAAAAAGTCTCGAGGCAATATACATGATGACGACTGTGAAAATGGTAACATAAATTATTCCAAAGATGACTGTACCGTAGTCTCCTAGAATCACCGCTTTCGCTGCAATTATCGGTTGGCTGTATGGAATTGCATAAAAAATGGCTTTGATAGCGGTTGGTAACGTGTTGACGTCTATGTAGATTAAGGCAAGTGCTGGGATGAATATAAGCGGGTATATGTAGCCAACCAGTGCTTGTGCCCCGCGTACATCCTCGCTGAAAGCAGACATTATGACCGCCAATGCCAACGCAGAAAGCAATGTTACAAAAAGCGAAATGCCCAACAGTGAATATCCCAGAGGCGTAGGTACTAAGCCGAGTTTAGCGAGGTTAATTTGGGTCCCAGCTTGAACTGAGCTTGTAATACTTCCTAACATGAAGTTGTAGCCAAATAATACTGCTAGAGCAGCGACTCCCGCTACTATTATGGTGCTGCTGAGTTTCCCCATAAGGATTGAAAAACGGTCCACAGGCATTGTGAGCAGAGTTTCCAGTGTTTTTTCCTCCTTTTCCATAGCAACGCTAGTAGCTGCGATTTGCATGGCGTACGTCAACAAAATCATGATTGTAATTGGCAGAGCGATGGTTTGTGAGATCATTAGAGCCGAAAGTTGACTGGGGTCAACTCCATGTTCTATTTCGTTTTTGATCACAGTTGACGTTGAGGTTTTGACAAGGTCTGGGGCGATTGCGCGGTTGTAACTGTTAACGTAAGCACTTGCCACGGTTGAGCCAATTCCGCTGAATATGCTTCCTCCTTGGTAAATGCTGAATGAGTTCACAGTTGCTGTTATGTTAGGGTTGGTGTTCAAATGAATTGTTATGTTGTCGCTAAAGCTACGGGGAATCTCTATGAATGTTGTTTGATTGTAAAGTTTGAGGAGACCTTGATCAATTACATTTTGGGGAGCGGTATTGTTGAGCACTGTTACATTTAGTCCCAAACTTAGATATGCAATGAAGTTTTGGCTCCAGTTTCCATTATCGTTGTTCACCAATAGTAGTTGGGCGTTCATTGCTTCTTGTTTTGCCGTTTCTTGAGCATACCCTAGTACCAATCCTAATACTGGAAACATTATCAGAGGTAGCACAATCATGCCAATGATAATTTTGGGATCACGAATGAGCTCTTTGAGTTCCTTTACTAAAATATTGCCAAAACCTCTAAGCATAGCCAACCACCTTTGCAAAAACTTCTTCCAGGTTCTGGCTGCCGTATTGGGTCTTGAGATCAGCGGGGTTTCCTTCCAATACGATTTCACCCTTGTTGACGAGTGCTACTCTGTCACAAAGGAATTCCACTTCTAACATATTGTGGCTGCTGAGAAGAACAGTTACACCCTTTTGCTTAACATAGGATTTAATAATATTCCGAACGTGGTAAGCATGAAGCACGTCCAGTCCACTCGCGGGTTCGTCGAGTATAGCAAGTTTTGGTTTAGTCATTAAAGCTCGGGCGAGCAGTAATCTTCTTTTCATTCCTTTGCTGTATGTTTTCGCTTTGTCTTTTAGACGTTCACCGAGGCCACTGATTTCTGTTGCTTGCTCGATGGCTTCCTTGGTGTTTGTTTGGCTGAATTTTGCCATGAACTGAAGGTATTCCAGACCGCTAAGGTTTCTATACGCTCCTGCTTCTTCAGGTAGGTAGCTAAGGATTTTGCGGACTTGGTCAGGTTGTTTGACAACGTCCATTCCAAAAACTGTGGCAGTTCCGTTAGTGGGGAGAATTAGCGTGCTGATAATTCGAAGGGTAGTCGTTTTTCCTGCGCCGTTTGGTCCTATTAAGCCGTAGACTTCGCCTTGTTTTATGTTGAAGGTAACATCATTCAGTGCCTGGATATTGCCGAATTTTTTGGAAATTCCGTTTGCGTTTACGGCTATGCTCAACTATTTTTCACCTGTGCTTGCTTCTGCTTTCAATAGAACGTGTATAAAGATATTGCCATGCGCTTTTCTTGAGGTCTGAATTCTGACTTCATAAATCTTAAAATTATCTTCATTTATTCAGTGTTATTGGGTAGGGCTCAGAGGGAAATGCTGGGTGGTTCGCCATCTTCACGCATATTCCGCACACTCCGAACCCTCCACCCACTTCTAAAACCAATTTCAACAATAATCTAGAAGATTCTTTGCTTCTTGTTTCGCCGTTCGGCATATTTGGCTTGAAGTTTTATCGGCCCCGTTTTCAACCTCCTCCCTCCAAAAACTTCTGCCTTAGTTGAGCTTATGTTTTGTTCCGTTCCAATAAATTAGCATGTCGTAGTGTTGATTAGCGAAGAGTGATGTCCATGGCGATTGGTAAACTATATCAAATGTTGAATTGTATTGTTGTATCATTTTGGTGACTCCGTTCCAGATTTGTTGAGATTGGTTGTCAGCGTTCCATACTCCCCAGATGTTGTCGTTTGGGTTGCGAAGTCCCCACCCGTAGTTTGATGGAAGAACATAGGCTATTCTTTGTGTGTTCGAGGTACCTTCCTGTGGAGTTTTTGAAACGTATGATTTGAATTTGCTAAGTGCGTCGAAGTGTTCTTGGGCTAACAAGCCATTGGTTCCGTTTTGAGGGTTGTAATTAAAGACTATGATGTATTTCGCCCCGGATTCGTAGGCGAGAACCATGTCGTTATACAGTTCGGTTCCTGATTCGATATATGGTGGATTTTCGTAAGCCCATGTTATCATTATTCCCCAGGTTTTGTTGTGCATTTCCGCGGCGCCTCTGACGAGTGCAATGTTCGTAGATTTGTTATCCGCTTGGCTTGTACCCCGGGTTGCACCGAATTCTCCAAACACGGCATCATAGCCAGCTTCATAGTCGAACCAGTATAATCCATAATCTGAAGTAACCAGCTTGTCGGTTTTCATGAAATCTCTCATTTGGACGTAAAGGTAATAGACATATGTGTTTGCCGCTTCTAAGTAATTTGTCGGCATAGTTGTGTTGTCAAATTGCCTAAAATTGCCCCTGTCCAATTGGTTTCCACCTGGTTCATCCCACAAATAATAACCCAGAAAAAGGGTCCCGTAACGTGCCTTTGCTTCTGTGACCCAGGTAATAGGGTTGTAATCGAAATTCCACACAGTTGGGTGAACCATAAACACGAAAAATGATAAGCCGGCATCCCTTGCGTAATCACAAACCTCCAACAGAGTTGTTTTGTTCTTGATGATGTCGGGAGTGTTAATTACGACTAAATTAGTTATGTCCTTGGCTTTGTCAATCAACGTTTTAGTTTGAGAGACGTCTCCGTTTGCTGTAACTCCTACGTAAGTTGCTCTAGGATAGTCTTTTTTCCCGTTGAAAACAAACAGGAAAGAGGAAACCAGAAAACCTAAAATCAACAAGACAACCGAAATTATCAGGAGAAACTTACGCATTAAACCAATTCTCCTTCAGGAACATGACAAGAATACTGAATTGCCCCAATAAAAAACTAACTAACACAATAATGAAAGATGACTTTTCACTTTATCTGACCAAATTTTTTGACTAACCCCTCTCTCTTCTGGTTGACAGAGGTAAGAATAATTTTGCTCCTCGAAGCAAAACCTAGTAACAATCTAAGGAGTGCTGTAAAACGTTTAAGGAAGGTTACAATGTGCCAAAAGCAATTAGTAAATGTGAATTTTGCCATCCTGAGCCAAAAGTAATGTTTATCTCTAAGCTAAACACAACGTTTATATGAGCTGAACAAGCTTCTAAGCTAATTCAGCTATTTCAGCTGCCCCGCAATTTCAACTTGGCGGCGGCTCAACCCCAACCGTAACGGCGTTTGCCTTGCAGGGATGAGGGTGTTGGCCTCCAGTTGCGGGGACACACATGTGGACCTGATAGAATTGCTCATGTTAGGTCTGAAATGGGCTTTGACGTTTGTGGAATAGTTCTCCCTCCATATCCAGTAAGAGGCAAAATAGCGAACGTACCATATAATAAACAATAGTAGTATCCGACAGTTCACGGAGTGTCGCATTCGTGCGTAACTCCGGTTGATCCTGCCGGACCCCACTGCTATCGGGATAGGACTAAGACATGCTAGTCGAGCGCTTTCGAGCCATGTTGAGAGCGCGGCATACAGCTCAGTAACACGTGGCTAACCTGCCCTTGGGACGGGATCACCCCCGGGAAACTGGGGCTAATCCCCGATAGGTGAAGAACTCTGGAATGAGTCTTTGCTCAAAGGGCGTCAGATCATGCTTCTGGCGTCGCCCAAGGATGGGGCCGCGACCGATCAGGTTGTTGGTGAGGTAATGGCCCACCAAGCCTATAACCGGTGCGGGCCGTGAGAGCGGGAGCCCGGAGATGGGCACTGAGACAAGGGCCCAGGTCCTACGGGGCGCAGCAGTCGCGAAAACTTTGCAATACACGAAAGTGTGACAGGGTTATCCCGAGTGCCGACCGCTGAGGTTGGCTTTTACCCAGTCTAGAAAGCTGGGGGAATAAGGAGAGGGCAAGTCTGGTGTCAGCCGCCGCGGTAATACCAGCTCTCCGAGTGGTGTGGACGTTTATTGGGCCTAAAGCATCCGTAGCTGGCTGAACAAGTCCCCTGTTAAACCCACCGATTTAATCGTTGGCGTGCGGGGGATACTGCTCGGCTAGGGGACGAGAGAGGCAGACGGTATTCCCGGGGTAGGGGTGAAATCCTATAATCCCGAGAAGACCACCAGTGGCGAAGGCTGTCTGCTAGAAACGCGCCCGACGGTGAGGGATGAAAGCTGGGGGAGCGAACCGGATTAGATACCCGGGTAGTCCCAGCTGTAAACGATGCAGACTAGGTGTTTGGACGGCCACGTGCCGTTCTAGTGCCGCAGGGAAGCTGTTAAGTCTGCCGCCTGGGGAGTACGATCGCAAGATTGAAACTTAAAGGAATTGGCGGGGGAGCACCACAAGGGGTGAAGCTTGCGGTTTAATTGGAGTCAACGCCGGAAATCTCACCGGGAGCGACAGCAGTGTGAAAGCCAGATTAAAGGTCTTGCTAGACGAGCTGAGAGGAGGTGCATGGCCGTCGCCAGTTCGTGCCGTGAGGTGTCCTGTTAAGTCAGGCAACGATCGAGACCCGCGTCCTCTGTTGCAACCAGTCTTGTGCTGGGCACACTGAGGAGACCGCCACTGATAAAGTGGAGGAAGGAGCGGGCCACGGCAGGTCAGTATGCCCCGAATCTCCCGGGCCACACGCGAGCTGCAATGGCAGGTACAATGGGTTCCGACCTTGAAAAGGGGAGGCAATCTCGAAAGCCTGCCGTAGTTGGGATCGAGGGCTGTAACCCGCCCTCGTGAACATGGAATCCCTAGTAATCGCGTGTCATCAGCGCGCGGTGAATACGTCCCTGCTCCTTGCACACACCGCCCGTCGTTCCACCCGAGCGACTTTTGGGTGAGGCGTCGTCTTCATGGCGGCGTCGAATCTAAGTTTCGTGAGGGGGGAAAAGTCGTAACAAGGTGGCCGTAGGGGAACCTGCGGCCGGATCACCTCCTAAGTAAAGAAATAAGCATTTTGCTTATTACTGGAGGAGCAAGGAGAATGTAGCCACACCTGGAATACCAGGGAAACGTCAAAGCCCATAATCACATGTGAAAGAAGAAGTATCGAGCAAAGTAAGCATTTTTATTTTTTATGTTTGTTTTTTCTTATCTTATTTGTAGCTTCTTGGGTGAAGCAGTGTGTAAATCAGTTCTAATTGAAACTGGCAAAATGGGTTAAAAGCTAAGAAGATCTGGTGCTTGCTTTTTTCCCAAATTATGATTTTGGCTTTTTTTGCTTTTACCAGTCTTCGTTCAAGCCGATTTAGCAAATTTCTGACTACATAAGTTACAACATGTTCGCACTGTCTGTCTTTCTAAAACGCAAAACACTTAAGCCTTGTGCGATGGTATAAAAGGTATAGATTAACTAAAACGAGGAAGATGTCCAATTAGTCCCAAAAAACGAGCCCCAAGAAATGCTAAGAATAAGCGTGGCAGAGATATTGATTATCCCGTTAAAGTTGGAGAGGAATACGAAGTAGATATAACCGATGTAAGCCCCAACGGTGAAGGCATAGCCAAAATCCGAGGTTATTCCATATTTGTTAGGGGCGCTAAACCCGGAACGCACTTAAAAGTGAAGATATCCCGGTTAGACTCGGTCTGCGCTGATGCCCAAATTGCCGAGTAGAATCCAAAAATTTTACGTTTTATAACGCAGGAGTGCCTACTTCTGCGTTAGTTTTTTTCCTTTAGACTTTTCTACGTCTTCAAGTTATTTCCCTAACAAAATTTTAGAAATAGACAAACTACTGTTTTCTTGAGCATTTGTTTGCCGGTTTTTCTATGTTAAAAATGCGGTCGGGTAGTTCGTGCAGACTACGATGTTTGTTGAACTGGTCATAAGAGGCGCAATGTTGAAAAAGCCCCTGAATGTTGTGGCAAACCTATGATTGAATGTATGAATGATTAGACAATCAATATGCCAATTGTGAAGCTAAGAAGAGGGGCAATTATCCAACCTGCTACAATGGTTAAGAATGGTTTTAGCGAAACGAACTTGGTTCTATATGAGACTCCTATTCCAAGGACACCCGCAGCAGCTGTTTGGGTATTGGAAAGCGGAATATTGAAAAATGTTGCCAGTTCCACCAGAAGCGTCGAAGTTACGAGTGTTGCTGTAGCACTTGTGTAGCGCATGAGGAAGAACTCCTGCGACATTCTTCTTACGGTACCACTGCTAAGGTAGAAGGATCCAATAAAGATGGCAACTACTGCCGCTATTACTGAGGAGAGGTTAAAGCCGCTCGTGGCGACTACTAGTCCAATGGTGTTGGCACCAAGTACATAAGCAGTAGAGAATGATAACAAAATGAGGATCACTTTATAGGTTTGAATTCTGTGCCAAAAATTGCCGGGCAAAGTTCTGTTAAGTGCCCTGATGAGGTAAAACGACAATACTATTGCCACAAGGGGAGCTACAAACCACATGACAGCAACCTCGGTGGAAAACGAAACACTCGCAGGTACGTCCTTTCCAATTGACAGTCCAGCAAGCAGGCCTACAAGGCACATGCTTAGAGACATTGGGATCCGAGCTATTTCTGCAATAGCGAAGATTGTTATGGCAACAACTAGCGCAATTACTCGCAATTCAGGAGTGGCGTCAGGTAAAAGTACCCCCACTGATCGAGTCATGCCTGAGCCCTGCACAATAAGTCCGGCAGAAAAACCTGCAGCTCCCAATAAGGTACCAAACCTTCTGGTAACAATTCTTGACCCCACAGCAGGACCAATGCACGCAGACAAATTATTTCCTGAAACCAACATCACAGCCAAGAATGTCAGAACAACAAGGACTACAGGAAGCCACAACATAGAATCGCTCATTTAAGAATTGAAGTGACCACTGAAACAATCAAATCAGATAAGTCCTCGCAAGCATCTATGATATCATCGCACTTATGCAGTAGCTCGCTGTAATGATAAAACTGCAAAAAATGCAGCTTCGGTGCTAGCGAGTATAGTTTGTCAAAGCCTGCATCTTTTATATCGTCTCCCTGCTCTTCCAGATCTTCGATCTCTTTGCGCAATTGTAGAATTTCAGTAACGTGAGAAGTTGAGAGCGCTTGCCTTAACTTTGAGAGAGATTTGTCCGCGAGGGCAAACATGTTTTCATAAAGCGAAATCCACTCAGCTTCTTGATGAACAGTAAAATCCAAGGGATTGGCTTTGGACATTCGACCGAGTTCCCGGCTAAGATAATAGTATAGATCCACGATATTGTCGGCGACGTGTTCACATTCGATCAAATTGTCAATTATGTTGGGGCTGATGGCTCCAGCAGTAATATCTTCGCCAAGCTTGAACGCAATATCGTCAGATTTCTTCTCCAGAGTCCTGATAGCACGAATTTTTTCCGCCAACAATGCTGGGTTGCTGTAACCCATCTTAAACATGGTTCTCATGATTGCGTTTGCTTCGCTAGGCAATGACGACAATTTCCGACAGTTCAGCAAAAATGTTCTTTTCCCCAACAACCAAGATGCCCTTAAGGCTTTTCAACGTAATTTTCTCTCCTTTGTGAGTAGAAAAGAAGAGTACTTGCAGGGTGGTATTAAACTTCATGTGCTTTTTCGGAGTTCGACATAAGTCTGATTTTTCTCGTTTACCCCTAAATTGCATTAAATGCCATGTGTCATACTGCAGATGAATTTTCCTTGTGTATGTGAAGCATTTTAAGGATAAACAAACCACTGAATACATGACCTACGATGTCTAACGTGATCGATACCTTCAAGCAAAGACGTAGCATAAGAAAATTCCAATCACGTTCCGTTCCTTTGGAAACACTCAAAGATATTCTCAACGCGGCTAGATATGCGCCTTCAGCACATAATGCTCAACCTTGGCGGTTTGTTGTCCTAACCGACACAGCCGCAAAGCTCAGTTTGGCTGAAGCAATGGCGGAGGCTTGGCGGAAAGACCTTGAAAGAGATGGCGTGACAGAGAAAAACAGATTGAAGTTGACGAAGGCATCGGTGAAACGAATCAACCACATTCCCGTACTCATTTTGTCTTGTCTAACCCTGCGAGATATGATTCAATTTCCGGATGAGGCGCGTCGAAGAAGCGAACGCGATTTGGCAGTGCAGAGTTTAGCCGCCGCAATACAGAGCCTGCTTCTGGCGGCTAGTGCAAAAGGTTTAGGCTCTTGCTGGTTATGCTCACCAATGTTTTGCAAAGACGCTGTCAAGGAAACCTTAAAGCTTCCAAGTGACATGGAGCCGCAGGCCTTAGTCGCCGTAGGATATCCTGCTGAAACGCCGGAGCCACCTCAAAGAAGACCTCTACAAAATATTGCAAATCTAAACAAGTGGGGCAATCCGCTGTAGCCACATTCTTGGTTACACGAAAAAGCTCAATATTCTGAAAGCTAAACCAATGTCAATTGTCGAGATTCCTAAAGCTGTCATCAAACTTCTTAGGAACGAATCATAGTCAACATCATCTTAAAACGTGAAACAGCCCTAACGGAATGTGGTTCCCCAACTGGTAACATTGTAATCATACCTGACTTCATAGCAAATGGCTTTCCTGAAACTGTAACGTTGGCTTCCCCTTCAAAAACATATAATAGTGCGTTAAAGGGCGCTGTATGTTCACTGAGCCCTTGGTTCTCGTCGAAAGCAAAAAGGGTGACTGTTCCTGATTTTTCGTCTATTAAAGTTCGGCTTACAACTGAATTTTCTTGATACTTTACCAAATCACTTAGATTATGGGCCGTTGCAACAAGCTTTGAGTCGATGTCGGTTTTTTTCTTTGCCAAGAATTTCCCCATCGAAGTAAAATGGGTTAAGATACTCTAAAACTTATGTTTTCGTCAAGGCACGCTCATTATCCCAGAGTCTGTAAACTTCCTCAGAAATTAGGGATCTGTACTTAAAGATGTCTTCTGGCTTTCGAACGTATAAGTAAATCATGTAAACTTGCTCAGTACCAAGCCTAACAGGCGCTTGTTCTATTTTTCTAGGCAATTCAGGAATATGGCTCTTAAAGACTTCTTCAAAGATTTTCAATATTTTCTCAGTTGAAACGGAGTGGTCAAAGCCAACTTCGAAGGTGTAGCAGTAAATGCCTGCTGTTTTTCCTGGTTTTTCCATTTCCACGGAAAAGTTGGTTATGTCTCTGTCTAAGAATCTGAAGGTTGCTCACTAGAACTGTGCTGTTAGCGTTTGTGGAGACTTTCGTATAATTCAGAGTGATTTCATGAACTAAGCCTTCAACTGTTCCAATTCGTACGTAATCGCCAACTCTGAATGGGTGTACCGAGATGATGAACAAGCCTGCAATGAAGTTGCCAATTGTCTTTTGAGAAGCGAAACCTAAGGCAGCACCTCCAATGGCCGAGAGTGATAAAATCCACTCAGAAGGCAAACCGCCTATCCTAGCAATTATTGCAATTGCGACAAGAAGTATAATGATTCTGGAGAACAACATAATATTGTTAATAGTGTGAGGTTGCAGTCTAACTCTCTTGGCAAACCCCGATAGGTACTTGTTGAGTAATCTCTCAATTGCTATCGCTCCAATAGCAACAACTGTGATGAAGACTATGGAGGGCACATTATCCAATACCGTTGCAAATAAACTTTCAGGACTTTGGAGTGGTGTAGGAGTTGGAATTGCGCTCAAAGCAATGGCACCTTTTAACAGCTTTTTGCCTCAACGGACGTATATCTCTTTCGCGCTTGCTCGTTTCAAAAGCGTAACAATAAATTTTCTCTTCAAAGGTTTGCGTAACTTGGAACGCCTCGATAACTTCAAGATGAAAACATAAGAATTGGAGATTTTCCAAGACGGTCCATGAAATCAGAAATTATTTTATTATTCTTAACAAGAAAGTTTCAAGAAAAATAAGCCAACAAAGAGCTTAAGCTGTTCTAGTTTGTTGTACACTGAAACTAAATTCTAACTGCAGCACCTAAATTATTTATTAAGCGGCTGCCCGAGGATTTTGATGCGAAAACACCCGCAACAATGAGTGCGTGGCATTTGCACAACTGAAAGGTATTTATTTGTCGTCTAAACTTAGTTTCGAACCGCAAGCAAGCGTGAACCGTTATGGCACTTCAAAAAGGTGACTTCATACTACTTAACCTCACTGCCAAGGTGAAGGAAACAAACGAAGTCTTCGACACAACAGTCGAAGAAACAGCGAGAAAAGAACATCTTCAAAAAGAAGGCGAAACTTACGAGCCTAGACTCATCGTCGTTGGTGAAGGATGGGTCCTCAAAGCTTTAGACGATAGCTTATCTAACGTAGATATAGGCACACCTGCAACCGTGGAAATTCCACCAGAGAAAGCTTTCGGTCCAAGAGACGCAGAAAAAGTTAAGCGCGTACACCTCAGACAATTGGCAGAAAAAGGCATAAATCCCGCTTTAGGCATGCGCATCGAATTCGGAGGAAAAAACGCCATCATCCGAAGCATGGGTGCAGGACGAGCACTTCTCGACTTCAATCCTCCTCTCGCAGGAAAAACTCTCATCTATGAAATAATGGTAAGCAAGAAACTCGATACAAACGAGGAGAAAATAGGCGCTCTTATTCACCGCAGAATCCCAGTTGTAGAAGAAGGCAAATTCAAATACGCCATAGCAGAAAAGATCCTGAACGTTGACATGCCAGAAGACACATTCTACATTGAAGGTATCCAAATTGCAAAACGAGGCATAGCACTCGATATACAAAAGTTCTTCCCAGAGTTGGATGAAACCAAGTTCATAGAAACTATCAAAGCACCACCAAAACCAGCTTCAGTAAAACCAGTCGAAGAGAAACCTGCCGCAGAGGAAGCCAAGCCACAAGCAGAAGAAATGGAAACAAAACCAGTTGTTGAGGAAATAAAACCAGCTGCTGAAGAAGCAAAAAAATAAACACAAATAATCCTTTTCTTTTCCAGCTTTTAAGTTCTAGTAAAACAGACAGGTTCTGAATTTCTTCAATACGAAGAATTGAGTAGCATCATTAATAATGCTTCAATGGTCTATCCAAGCCATTGGCAATTAGTTTTGCTAATTTATTATTTTTGTCTCTTTGGCTACCTTTATGTAGCCTTCATGATCTAGATTTAGCTTCTGGAGAATTGTGTACCTTTCAGGTCTGATGGTTGCTGCCAATTCTAAGGCTTTAATTATGTCTTCGTCTTTAACGCCTAGATCGGTTGCTGTCGTTGGGGCTCCAAGTTTTTTAAGTGTTTCACGTATTCGTTTCCAGTTTGCTCCGTATAGATAAGCCATAATTATTGCACCAACGCCGCATTGTTCTCCATGCATTGCGTTTGATATCTTAACCATGTCCAGAGCGTGGCTGAATAAATGTTCGGAACCGCTGCAGGGTCTACTGCTCCCTGCAATGCTCATTGCCACTCCACAGCTAATTAGTGCTTCAAGAAGTATTCTTATTCCTTCTTGATTGCCCTTTCGAATTTGTTCCGCGTTTTCTTCCACCAAAGTGGCGCTCATTAGAGCTAAACTTGCAGCGTACTCTCCATAGTATTCATTACGTTCAAGGTGTGCTAATCGCCAATCTTTTACTGCGGTAAATTTGGAGAGAACGTCCCCGCAACCGCTAATGACGAATCGCCAAGGTGCTTGAGCGATAATTTGAGTATCTGCTATTATCGCTAGAGGGGCTTGAGACAAAGCTGAGTAAGGCTTATCAAAGCCCTTGACGCTGGCAAGTGGACTTGCTATGCCATCATGACTCAGAGTCGTTGGTACACTTATGAAGGGAATGTCCTGGTGTGCACTGCTGAGTTTGGTTGCGTCAATTTTGGTTCCTCCCCCAACACCAAAAAGGATCTGAGGTTTTAGTTCAGCGATTGTGTCTTCAATTTTTAGAACGTCTCGAATCGTGGCAGCTTCTACCAGAAGAGTATCTACGGTTATACCTGCTTGCACAAGAAGGTCCCTTACAATACTTCCAGCAATTTCGTAGCTTTTGTGACCTGCAACTATCAAGGCGGGTCCCTTTAGACTTAGTCGTTTGACTACTTCTGGGATCCGACTCAAAGTGCCGTTCCCAATAATGACTTCGCGCGGAAGCTGCATGTAATGATAACTTAGAGGCAAATGGTTCACACTTAGACGTTCGTATATACTTTCACGGTTGGCTAGTGTTTAAAACTTTTTGAAATAAGCCCCAGAATGAGCAGTTAAAGCAAAGCAAGTTATCTCAAATCGCACAAATTATTTGGTTAGTTGGAATTAAACGTCAAGTGTCTAAATTTTTCAGAGAGGACTTTGAATTCGAATCCAAAAAATCCTTGAATGCAAATAAGTAGTATTGCTCGTTTGCCAAATTATTAGACATAAATGGAAAACGTTGTTGTGCTGTTTCTTAGTTCACGATCTTTTCCCAGCTTCTTACTAAATCTAGAAATTCTTGAACCGGTTGCCCGCCGTAGGTTCTAAGGCGCTCTCGCAGTTGTATGTTGTCAACTGCTGCTTTCTGGAAGTCTCTAATTTGATCAGATTCCTCTGTCAGGAAAAGGATTCCATCTGCACCGGCTCTTGCAATTCGTGCGCTTACCGTTAACAACTCCGAAGTGGTCGGTGCATCATTTAATATGTCTCCGGGGCCAAAAACGTAAAGACTAACATAAAACGGTTTTTTTAGAAGTTTTTTGAAGGCACGTGTGAGCATCTCGAAGTACCATGGGGTTGCGTAGTTTTTGCTGAACATTACGACATTGAATTTGTTGCAATATTTGGCAAAGTCGTCAAAGTCGACGCCGTAGCGTTCATAGCTGGTTGCTGGATCTGGTTGAATGCTCATAACCAATTCTTTCTTGGTGCGTTCTCTAATTTTCGCAATATACTCGGTTACTTCTTTTCTGCGCCATTCGAGCCAATTCAACCCACTCTTTTGCCACAGGTCTTGGCATCGTGGGCATGTGCAGTGACCATGATCTGCAAAGTACTGACTGTTTGGCCATACACCTAATGAATGCCTGTCAAGATCCTCAATGTAATCTAATTGTTCAGCTCGGTGTTCCGGTTGAGTTGCGCAAACTATATTCCAGTATATGTTGTAGTTGTTGTTTCCTATCTTACCTGGACCGAGAGCAGATTGTGAAATCCAGTCTGGATGATTTCTTATAGCCACATTGTCCCCGAAAACGGCCACGTTGCTGTACATATCAGCTTGAGGCTGAATTCTTGTACCCATTTCAGTTTTTACGCGCAAAAGGCCAAAATCAAAGCCCTCAGTCTTCTTAGCCTCTAAAGTGAACGTGCCAAACTTCAATAAATTGCCCTCTCTATCCAACCCAAAGAACTGTGAAATAATAAAGTTTCGCAAACAACGCACTTATCCACATGTTATTCAAAAGCGGCAATGTTTTGTGGAATGTTCGAGCGAATGCAACGACCGTATAAATAGAGTAGGTGCCCTCAGAAGTTTTCTTATATTGCTTAATAGATGTTTGAACAGTTGACTTCCGAAAACGCCAAGGTCAAGTCGTTTACAACCTTAAAAAAAAGAACAATACTAGTTTTTCATCTTGCACTCACATTTCCGCTTTACGAGATAGGAAGCATTAGGATCGGTCTCCACCTTTGGATTGTTAATCACTATATACCCTTTACCATGGCATTTAGAACACATTAATCAATAACCTCCAAGCCGTCCTAGCTTCCAGCGGGTAAGAGACAGTTCCAATTTGTGCCAAACTTGTCTTTTCAAATCAGTTAGGCTCTAGTGAATTTTACCCAAGATTCTATCTCTTCGAAGTTTGGCTTGTCTGCTTCTGTAACTTTTCCACTCGCTAGATTGACTTTGAAGATGGCGTTTATCTTCCTACTGAGTTCAACGGGATCTTGTTCAGCAAGACTTTTTCTATTAACTATGTCGAGTTCTTCCAACAGAAAAATGTCTTTTTCTTTCACACCCGGAACCGTCGATAGTTCTGCTCGCCCCTGCAACTTCTCGACTGTCTTATCAGAAGATCCCATCTTCTCAGCGAGAGCCTTAGGATCTGCCATAATAAGTTCGCTCACATTGGTTATTCCAATTTCTCTCAGTTCCGCTCCCTTGCCCGGGCCTATTCCTTTGACGTCTTCCACATTACTCTGGCTTGTAAGCAGCCGCTTCGGCTTGACCAACTCACCTTCCAACTTTTCCAGTTTCGATTTGATTTCCGCGATTTCATCTCTCTGTTTAACCACAGCTACCGCTGTTTTCTTGTCTCTCTGCTTGAGCTGTGCTAAAGCATTACCTACTCCCACGAGCTGCTTAGCCACCACTTCCTTGATATCATAAGTTTGACTGTCGAACCTATTGACCAAATTCGCGTTAACCCCTTTTACCGCCTCTCCCTGCTCATTAAGCCCTTTCGAAAACTCCCTCTTAGCGTCCGTTAAGCTTTGGTCAAGAAGGAACATGCGCGCTTGGACACTATCCAGCATCTTGATCTGAGATTGGTTGCCATCTTCAAAACTTTGTCTTATAGCTTCTCCCTGCTCACTGAGCCCCTTAGAAAACTCCTTATCATCAGTTAAGCTTTGGTCGAGAGCTAGCATGCGCGCTTGGACACTATCCAGCATCTTGAGCTGAGATTGGTTGCCATCTTCAAAACTTTGTCTTATAGCTTCTCCCTGCTCATTAAGCCCCTTAGAAAACTGCCTTCTGGTATGCTCAAGGCTTTCATCAATCAGGAACATCTTAGAGTAAACACTCTCCACTGCTTTCTGCTGTTCCTGCTGACCATTCTCCAGAAGATTCACTTTTTCATTAATCGCATTCAGCTGATCCTCATTTGACAACTCGCTCACTAACTTGTGAGAGGTCACTCCGAGAAAAACCAACGTTACAAGCACGGAACCCAAGAAATAAGCATAAACCGGAATCGCCCCAATCAAGCCACCAAGCAAGTGAGGCGTGAAAGTAGCTTGCGGTCCCAAATTAAACCACATAATTATGGCGTTAATTACAACGGCTCCTGACAGAAAAGAAAAGAATCCTAATATCCAGATCATTATTCCTTTCAAAGGAATACACGCTCGACATAGTAACTACTTTGTGTGTGCTATTATCGTTTATGAAGTCGCAATACTTATTATCCGTATAACCCCAAACAATTATTTCCGCTGAGCTAAGCTCGCGATATAGCGCGTTTGATTGGGGAAATTCAGAGACCCAAATTTTGGGTCCATAATATGTGCTGCTGATTGGAGCAAACAGGCAATCGGTCTTTCTTCTCATCTTTAGTGCGTAGGTGTCCGATTCCGCTGCGAATTATGGCGAATGAGTTTACACCCTTCGAGACGCGCCTCAAAACTCTGCCTCGCGCAAAAAGTTATTAATAACAAAAGTCCAAACTGGATTAGGGACTAGAAATGAATTGGAAACAAGGACTGTTGACATTTTCGGTTTTCATTCTCGGTGTTCTTGCCGTGATTCTGATCAACTCGATCAAGACTGATAACTTTTTGACATTAATTATGTTGGGTGTAATTCTTGTGAGCCTGGGTGCGTTTGCTGCTTTTGGCTTTGTAGCGTTATGGAGCAGGCTAGAAGACTAGAAGTTAGCGCTTAGGGCACAGACCCTCTCTGTAGCCTCTTTGCAGAAAAAACCATAACGTTCAGGACATCCAATAAGGAGGCCATACTATCACCGCCATGTTTTGTTAGAACCAGACGCCCAAAAACTTTCAAACTGTTATTTATCATTCATTTTTTGGATTCATAATTATTATTAAACGCGTTTTCCACAAGTACTCAAGGCTAGCCTTTACCTTGGAGTTCCATTACGATGATTGAAGCCACGAATGAACAGTCGTTAGCAGATTATGCGATAATAGCTCACGAGCACATTCTCTCGGTTTGCACAGATAAAATAGTCCCAAGGAAAACCGTGGTTTATGAGACCCTAGTCGACCCAACCGTGATAAAGGTTGCCGGCGAGAGGCTAAAGCGACAGTTATTCACTAAGTTTGGGATTCTGAGATCTAACTCCTCACCCATCGAGTTAGTTTCCATGGAGAAATACTACGAACCTTACATAGTGATTAGCGCCCGATATTTTCTCGATTACTACCGCATGTGCGATTACACGGTTTCAATCGACAACAACGTAGAAGAAGTTATCTTGCTAAACCAGAAATTTTATCCGCAGAAGTGCCAGAATTCGGCTGCGAGCATAAAGCTTGAGGGCGAAGAACGGCTTGTGATCGAGAAGAAAAGCTTATTCATGTTAGCCCAGAATGGGCAAGAGGCTAATCTGGAAACGTTGCCTTCAGCGCCTTCAGAGAAGAATCCCGAGGAGACAATAGCAAAGTACGGCATCAAGGAAATCGATTCGGAAACTGACGTTGACTTTGTTCGGAAAAAGCTTGTTCACCGACCAGATAACCTGAGCCGCATAGTGAATGAGATTTTTGAAGTCGGCGAAAGAGTCGTAATTTACACTCCAAGGTTCAAGCTTACGTACGTTAACGCGAACACTTACCAGCAAAAATCAATAGAGTTTGATGGAGTAACATCAAGAAGAATCCCCAACGAGAACCATCGTTCTCGAGTAGCTCGAACCATCAAGTCCACCCTAAAAGGTATCATCAAGAAATAGAACGAAACCCTGCTGACTTTTGAGTTGTGAGTGGACCTTCCAGCGTTTCACACAACAGCGTTCTTTGGAACAGGCAATCCAGATATGATGAATAAGCGCTACTCAACATAACTGCGGAAACAAAGAAAAACCCTGACAACAGCAAAAGAAAGAGAGAGTATGTGCAGGTGATCTCACCAACGAGAGAAATATTAATAAATCCCATGAAAGTGATTACACTTGCTGCTTCCTACAGTAGGAATTCCGTTCCGCACGAAATTCCAAGAAGAATAACCGTTTTAGGGAGACAAAAAACACATGGCAATAAACAATAATGTTAATCAATTGCTCGTAAAGGGGACAACTACAATTGGAGTCGTCTGCAAAGACGGCGTTATCTTAGCTTCTGATACGAGAGTGACAATGGGTTACTTCGTAGCCCACAAACAAGGAAAGAAAGTGTACAAAATCGACGATCACATCGGCATGACAATCGCCGGAAGCGTAGCAGACGCACAAAAGGTTATTGACATTATCACTGCCAATGCCCAACTCTACAAAATTAACCTTAACAGACGAATGCCAATCGCTTCAGCTGCTAGGATGACAAGTAATCTTCTTTTCAGTGCAAGAGGCCTAATGGCTCAGATTCTAATCGGCGGAATGGATGACAGCGGACCGCACCTCTACAATTTAGACCCGTTCGGCAGCTTGACCGAAGAGAAAATGACCTCTACAGGTTCAGGATCACCACTCGCAATCGGAATTTTAGAAGATAAATTCCGCGAAGGAATGACCATCGAACAGGCTTTGCCAATAATCGCAAGAGCTGTTAACGCAGCGATGAAACGTGACGTTGCAAGCGGAAACAACTACAATATTATTGTAATAGATACCAAAGGCTACAGAGAACTGACGGACCATCAGAAGAAGGAGCTTTTGGCTAAAGGAAGTTAAACTAAGTGGCTCGTCAACAAGAAAAAGACAAAGTCGAAATAAGTCAATATATTCTGCAAAAAGTACCCAAAGAAGCAGAAGTTACTCGTATAGAATACGAAGGCCCGATGCTTGCTGTTTATACAAAGAAACCAGAAATCTTGGTTGAACAAAGCAGCGTAATAGCCGAAATCGTTGGAGTTATTCGAAAACGCATCGTCGTTAGACCAGATCCATCCGTCCGTTTACCTGAGGTTGAAGCAGAAAAAATTACTCGCGAACTAATCCCTAAAGAGGCCGAAATAACCGATGTTTATTTCGACCCATCTTTGGGCGAAATAATTATAGAAACTAAGAAACCTGGTTTAGTAATCGGTAGAAACGGAATCGTTTTACAAGAAATCATCAAAAAGACTAAGTGGCGCCCTCATGTTTTGCGAAGTCCACCAATCAAATCCAAAATTATTACTAACATGCGTCACTACCTGCATTCTGAAAGTCAGGAACGCGAAAGAATCCTGAGGACTATAGGCGAACGTATTTTCAGACCGAAAACCTTCGACGTGGGGGATGTTCGACTTGACAGTTTTGGGCGCGGCTCAAGAGGTAGGCCGATCATGTTTTCTCTTAAAGACCCGCGAGAGCAGTGTCTTGCTCGACTGTGGCATTAACCCTGGATCGCAAAGGGCTTTTGAATCCTTCCCCAGATTTGATTCACCAGAATTTCAAATTGACAGTTTAGACGCGGTGGTCATAACTCACGCTCACTTGGATCATTGTGGACTAACACCATTTCTATTCAAGTACGGGTACGATGGTCCAGTTTACTGTTCAGCTCCCACATCAAATCTTATGACTATGCTTCAGCTCGACTACTTGGATGTCGCAGGTAAACAAGGTGTTACACCTTACTATGACCAAAAAGATGTCCGTGAATGTGTCCTTCACACAATTCCACTGCGCTACGGTGTCGTTACAGACATTGCTCCAGATATTCGTTTAACACTGCATAATAGTGGACACATTTTGGGGGCTTCAATGGCGCATCTGCATATCGGTGAAGGCTTGCATAACATAGTCTACACAGGGGATTACAAATTTGCAAGAACCATGCTTTTAGAAGCTGCTGCAAACGAATTCCCTCGAGTTGAAACGATCATAACTGAAAGCACTTACGGTGGACCGGAAGATGTTATGCCCACCAGAGTAGAAGCCGAAGAAAGAATTAGTCGTGTTATTAACGAAACCTTGGAACGCAAAGGTAAAGTCCTCATACCCGTCCCGGCAGTGGGCAGAGCACAAGAAATTATGCTCATAATCGATGGATACATGAAACGAGGCATGATGAAAGAAGCCCCAGTGTTTATTGAAGGCATGATTTCCGAGGCGACAGCCATTCATACTGCTTACCCTGAATATCTTGGCAGAGAAGTTCGCCACAGCATCCTTCACGAAGAAGTTAATCCGTTCCAATCTGATTACTTTACCATCGTTGAACATCCAAGTGTAAGACAAGGTATCATAGAGGGAGAACCATGCATAGTTCTGGCGACATCTGGTATGCTCGAGGGAGGACCAGTAATTGAATACTTTAAGAACTGGGCGAGTGACGACAAAAACACAATAATTTTCGTGTCTTACCAGATTGAAGGAACTATGGGGCGAAGAGTTCAAAAAGGCATCAACGAAGTCACCATGATGGACAACGACGGCAAAATGGCAGTGGTTCAAAGCAAGTTACGTGTTGAATCAATAGAAGGCTTCTCAGGACACAGTGACCGAAGACAACTAGTAAGCTACTTGACTAACATGAGTCCCAAGCCAGAAAGAATTTTCCTTTGCCACGGCGAAAAATCAAAAATATTTAACCTTGCAAACTTCATCAACAACAAAGCAGGAATAAACGCAATTGCTCCAGCGGTTATGGAAACTTTTAGGCTGCTGTAGGTAAAGGTTCATTTTGGGCTGGCGTTTTTTCTCGCCATATCCTAATTTTTGGGGGACAAATTACGACTCTTTCTTCGCCCAAACGTGCGATGTCTCCGCCAATTTCTTCAACGAAAGCGTACAGCTCGTTTACAGCCCGGGATACATCTTGAATGCTCTTGTTTGCCAGAGGAGTTACTTTGAGAATGAGTATATTTCCGTTTTTGACTTCTGCTTTTATTGAATCTAAATCGGCAAGGTCTCTTAGAGGCATGGCTTTAAGGTAAGTCTTTTCAGTGTTTTCTTTGTTTTCTGAAGCTGCTGGCGATACTTCAGTTGTCTGGGTTGTTTGAGGCGACTGTTCAGGGGGTTGTGCTGGTTTTTCTTCCATTTTTGGTTCCTCTTCTTTCTTTGATTTGCGGAATATTCCCAGGTTCGGCAAATCTTCCCTCTTTAGCTGCTACCTATATGTGGTTTTAGCAGTTAAGCATTTCTTTATTGAGGGAACAATCGCCGAGAGATCAATCATGAAAAATGGATGATTAACATAGAATTTGAGGAAAAAGCCATTCTAATGCTTCTATTTGTGAAATGAAGATGAATACTTTTAAGTTGGATGGAGTAGGAAATTATTCCATTGTGACAATTATGTCGCGACTGAAATGTAAAAAATGTCAGAACATCTTCGAACAAGGTTTTGGTGGAGCATTAATGTCCATACATTTAGGACCTTATCACTACATGAAGTGTCCTGCTTGCGGTCAAAGTAGCTGGTTTAATGTTTACTCCTCAGTTAAAGATCCCGTTACTTATCCATCGTCAGACAAGAAAAACGAGCAGACTGTTGAGCGTCCTCTTTCAGAGGAAGAACTCGAAAAGAAACATATAGAAGACTCTAAATACGAAAGGTCCTAATCGTTTAAAGTTGGAAAGCGCAGGGTATGATTGACACCGAAAACCTAAGCAGACAATTTGGAAATCTAACCGCAGTGGACGACCTTACATTACATGTTAATGAGGGCGAAGTCTTCGGTTTTTTGGGACCCAACGGAGCGGGGAAGACCACAACTGTTCGCATGCTTTGTTGCTTAATCTCAAAAACCAGTGGCAAAGCCCAAATAGGTGAATTTTCGACCGACACCGAGGAAGACTGCCTAAAAATAAGAAAGATGGTTGGGTTACTTCCAGAAAACGTTGGTTTATACGACAGTTTGAGTGCTTTCACGAACCTTGACTTTTATGGAAAACTGTACGAACTCACTCCAGAAAAAAGGCAAGAAAACATAGAACGATTATTGCGCCTTCTAGGTATATGGGAACGCAGAAACGATGCAGTGGGAACTTTCTCTAAAGGCACAAAGCAGAAAATAGCCATCGCTCGTGCTCTAATTCATGAGCCCCAAGTACTCTTTTTGGACGAACCTACTGCAAACTTAGATCCTGAGGCATCCAAAACTGTTCGCGATTTTATCTTGGATCTAAAGAAGGAAAAACGAACAATCTTCTTGAATACTCACAATCTGGACGAAGCAGAAAGATTGTGCGACAGAATTGGCATTCTCAAGACCAAGTTGATAGCTATTGACTCACCAAAAAATCTTGAACGCAGTCTTTACAATCGAAAAACTATCGTTCATCTAGAAGAGATAACCAATGACGTCTTAGCCACAGTCAAAAAACTAAACTCGGTTAAGAGTGTTCGATCTTCAGAAAACAAATTGATCTTGGATATGGATAACCCAGAAAAAGATAATCCTGAACTAATCAGAACAATCGTAGCAGCGAAGGGAAATATTCAATACGTAACTGAACTCAAGTCAACTCTTGAAGATGTATACCTGAAGTTGATTAGGGAGGCAACGCCAAAATGAGATTTTCCAAATCATGGATCGTAACCACCAAAGATTTGAGTGTGTTCAAGAAAAACAAGTACATACTGTATTCTCTAGTTGCATTACCACTAATCATAGGAATTGTTTTGCCAATAATTTTCATATTTGCATTGCAATCACAATCCCAAGCAGGAAATCTTACGAACGCCCAAATGCTTGAGGGCGCCAAACAAATAACAAACACCGCCTCGGTGTACTTCGTCTTAATACCTGCAATACTGCCTTCAATTATCGCTTCTTACAGCTTTGTTGGAGAAAAAATCGAAAAAAGCTTGGAACCTCTTCTGGCGACCCCAACAACAGACGGTGAACTTCTCCTTGGAAAAAGCTTAGCCGCATTTATTCCGTGTTTAGGCGTCACCTACATTGGAGCAGCATTCTTCGTGGCAATTCTAGATAGTTGGTCCATTACCAAATTGGGATCATTGCTGATTCCAAACCCATACTGGCTAATAATAATGTTCATCATGGCACCTCTTGCCTGCATCCTAAGCGTCGAAACCAATGTAATAGTTTCCTCAAGAGTTAATGACATAAGAGCCGCTCAGCAACTTGGCGGCCTAGTAGTTCTCCCACTGCTACTTGTGGTAATATTCTCCTCAACGTATACAGCATTTCCGAGTACCTTGTTGGCTCTTATAGTTTCTGCAGGATTAGCAGTAGCCGACGTAGCATTATTCTACGTGAGCAAAGCCACTTTTCAAAGAGAAGAGATACTGACTAAATGGAAATAAACACTGATTATTGTTGATCTGCAAGCAACTTAGCAAAATTCCAAATTGTGTCGCTTACAAAATGTCTACTCTTCATTACTGCCCCTTTCTTGGTGTTTTTCGCATCTTCTAAGCTATATAGCATTTCACCTAACGCCAAAGTTTTGCCGTGTTTCACATCAACCACTACAGCTAAATCTCCTTTGTTGAAGTTTCCTTCGTAACGAACTACACCAGGGGCCATGACGTCTGCGCCATTGCAAACGAACTTAACTGCGCCCATGTCGACAACTACCTTCGGCAGTTGCGAAATAATTTGCTCAGCAGTAAGAGTAGGTAAAATTGCGTCGCCGACGACAAACAGCGTCGGTTTTCCTTCAACAAGAAATAGTTTGTCTGCTTCCCCTTCCATGACTTCAACGTTGACTTTGGACCCGAAGAGAACATCCAAATCTACTTTCAGTTTTTCGGACGCCTGTGCGAGGATTTGTTTTGCTTCCTTGGATTTTACTGCGTATCTTCGGTATTTCTGAGGCACGTCTTTATTTCTCCAGCAACATGCGTTGATGGTTGGAACCTAATTAGGTTTATCCAATATGGAAGGCGAATCATCACTGCAATATGTGGACTTTATTTTCTTAAATCTAATAGCGATTTTTTCTACAAGCTTTCCAACATCAACCTTCAGCAGGATGACTGTGATAACTACAGTTAGAGCGATTGAAAGCACAACCATTGCGTCAACGCTTAACCATTCGGAGAGTGCTTTTCCGGTCCAACTTCCCAAGAAGGCGCCAATAATAGTGATGGAGAGTTTGCCTAGGAAGAAGGCTGTGAAAAACTTCACTGGGTTATACTTCATTAATCCTAAAGGTATTACAACGGGTTCGTCGGGAATGGGTGTTGCGGCTGCAGCGTAGAGAAGAAGAAAAGCCCATCTTTTCACTTTTGCCGCATCGGCGTCAAGCTTTTCTCGTCGTTTTTCGCTTAGGTGCGAACTGATAAAAAAAGTAACCATATAATGTGTGCTCTTAGCCAGTGATGAGCCAACTGCAACCAAGAAACCTATCACGATTAAGGTTGCAGGGTCGAAAGCTTCGAGAAGAACCGCGGCGTTGGATGCCAAAAGTAGGTTTGAGGGTCCTGCAAATGGTATCATGCCAAACCCGAATGAAGTCAGTAAAACAAGTATCAGTTCGATGAACGTAGCCAAACAGGTTCGACCAATAACCAAAAGTTGTTGTTAGCAGTTTATAAGGTAAACTAGTCGTGGGAAGAAAACCAAAGTTCTTAGATTGTTGAATCAGCGGAAAATGAAGAACCAAATCAGTAGGGCAATGCCAAGCGCCCAAGTGTAAAACGCGAAGTAATGGAACTTCTTTCCCCTAATAACGTTTGAAACCAACCGAAGCGCGAGGTATCCAACAATGACTGTCGCAACTAAGCCTGCTGCAACGTCAGTCATACTCAGAGTAGACGTTGAAAGTACCCCTCTTTGGCTGTATGCTTCAACCGCAAAGTCTCCCAGAATCGCCGGAATCGATAAAAGAAAACTAAATTTGAAAGCCCTTTCGCGCTTCAATCCAAGCAAAAGAGCGGCAGATATTGTTACTCCGCTTCTGGACAAGCCTGGGAAGATGGCAAATCCCTGGGCGAAACCCATTAGAATCACGGTTTTGTAAGATAACCCGTCGACATCTTCCTTTGCAAATTTTGTAGAATAAACAATCGTTGCTCCAATGATGAAGGTGATTGCGATGACGGGAATTGTTTCCAAGATATTCTGCAGAAATACATCATAGGTTATGGCAATTATGGCAGTGGGTATTGTGGCTACGGCAATTAGTGGAATTAGCTTTCCGTTTTCCGACTTGAAATCCATGTGGATAAGCGCGACCAGAATATTTCTTACATCTTTTCGGAAAAAGAAGACAACAACCGTTAACGTTCCAAGATGCAAAACCAAATTGAACAAAGGGGTTGCAGCTAAACCCAAAAATGTCTCGGCCAATTTGAGGTGAGCTGTGCTAGAGATTGGGAACCACTCAGCTAAACCTTGAATTAAACCAAGAATTATCGTCGTAAGCAACTGGTCAAGCATTTCAGGTCACTATACGCCTTTTTAGTTTCAATACGTGACAAATTCGTTCTAATAGCTTTTTCCTGCCGAGTAAGGTTTCTCGTTTAGACAAGGTTTAAATGTTTAAAGTTTAAGTATAGAAGAGAATATTGATTACGAAGGGTCCAAAATGAGCGAAATGACCACAGAAATTCTTGAGCAGAACATCAGCAAAATAGTACTAGTTCGGCTGAAAGGTGGCAAAAGCCTTCGAGGAAGATTGAAGGGCTTTGATCAGCACCTTAACCTAGTCTTAGAAGAAACAGAAGACACCACAAACGTTGAAAGCCAAAGAAAACTCGGCTTGATAATTGTCCGCGGAGACAACGTCGTTCTAATTTCTCCACCTCCACGGTAAAAGGTGACATATTTTGGGTAAAGGAACGCCATCTCAAGGAAAGCGCCAGGGTAAAACAGTTCACATTAAATGCAGGCGCTGTGGCAGACGTGCGTATCATGTGCGTCACAAACGGTGTGCAGCCTGCGGCTATGGCGAAACAACAACAATTCGCCATTACGACTGGCAAACTAAGACTCTGGCTAGGCAAAGAATTGCCTAAAGCTATCTGCATTTTTTAGAAATTTTTGTTATTCAGTTTTTACAGAAGAAATCTTAATCTTTTCGAAAATAAGAATTATAAAAGGGAAAAAGACGAGTTTACTCGTTTCCGCTACTGTAATAGCCCTTGTCGATTTTTACAAAGATTAAAGGGCCTTTGCTTTGGGACATGTCGCGAGCTTTCCGAAGTGCACTGTTTAGCATGGTTAGAACTTGCTCTTGTTCGCTAAGGCAGGGGCAATTCTTTTCGCCTAGTTCCATTTTCAAAAGGTTTTCTGTTAGAATTTCGGTTCCGCAGATTTCTCCATTCTTTATTAGCGTGGCTTCTACAATTTCCATTATTTCTTGTTTGTGGGTCATGTTTCTCCACAGTGGCTCTGCGTTTGCAAGTGTTTTGGAGACTTTGTTCCACTTGTTCTGATTCTGGTTGCCAATGAGGAGTTTTACACGTTCTTTCCATTTCTTCAACCAAATGCCAATCCATACAGTTAGGAATGCCTCAAATTCGGCAGGATCTTCTTTGAAGTGTTGCTCCATTTTTTCGACGAGTTCAAAATTGTTTAGTTCTTTTCCAATTAGATCCCATTGGAACTTCAGATAGTTCGTAAAGTCTTGGCAGGCTACTTGAAGCACTTTCCGGTCAGATCCCATGATATCTAAGGCTGGGTCTGCATCTTTCAGTTTCTCCGTTAGAATTATCTCAACAAAGTTCATTTTACCCTTTTCCGCTCCGAAGCCTTCTCCACTATTCTATGCGTTCGAGGCTTTTATTAAACCTTATTTTCTTTTTCATATATAACAGGGTTAGGCGTTTTTTGGCAATATAGCTGAATTGGAAATATAGTTTAACCGGTTTTCCTATGTCAATTAATTAACTGAGGCAATTCCTTAACGCTATTTATTATGAAGTCTGGTTCTGCTTTAGCGAGTTCTTCGCGGGAGTAAAGCCCAGTTAGGACGGAAACAGTTTTGGCGCCTGCAGCCTTGCCAGCTTTAACATCAATGGTGGAGTCGCCAACGATTATGCAATCGCGCATTTGAAGATCCAAAGCCGCTACTGCTTTTATTAGTCCTTCAGGACTGGGCTTGGGGTTGTGAGTATCCAGTGCAGTTATTACGTTGTCGAAGAATTTCTCAAGGTCAAACTGCTGTAGTTCACTGAGGATGGAAGCGCTGGGTACGCGTCGCATGGTTACAACAGCTAATTTAGCTTTCTTTGCCAACGTTTCAAGTGTGTCTGAAACATGGGGAAAAGGTTTCGCTTCAGATGTGCTGATGTCATAGAAGGTTTTCAAATAGACATTCAAAAACGCTTTTGTATCGCCATTCACGATGTCACTTAAGCTCTTTCTCTGTTCTATTCTCTTGGGAATTTCTAGCATTTTCTCGTTTTCTGGAATTTGGCATCCAATTGTTTTGAATGTTATTCTTGCGGCCTCTATGTATGCTGGCACAGTATCAAAAATGGTTCCGTCTAAATCGAATAATATTCCTTTAGCGACGAGTTTGGTTCTATTCATTGCCGCAACTCTTTGTGATTTCGATAGAAGTTGTTTCATAAGTGCGTTGCGACAAGTTTGGAGTAAATGCATGGAGTACTAATTGAAATTGTAATTCTATGATAGTGAGTCTTTCACGAGGTTTCCGGAAGGCTAGTGCAAGCTTCTTATTTAGGTCAGCTTCATAACATAATTAGTTTTCGAGATGATGTATTCGTATGGAAGACAAAGCCTCTGCGGAATTCAATTCAAACAATCTCCGTAAGTGTCCATATTGTGCATGCTGCTTCTGCAATGAAGTTGACTTGAAACGTCACGTGGAAGTTTATGGTTCTTCTCAGGCAAGCCACATTGATGAGTTTCGAAGAGTCCACGGTAGGCTAGAACATGGTTCTATTAACGGTCCTGAGTGAAGCCTTGGCTATTTGTTTGTTCCATTAATGGAAAAGCTATAAAGAAGGAAATTATACAATCTTAGCGTTGCAAGAAGACTGAATTAACATGACTGAACAACCAATAAACCCTCCTGAACCAGCTCCTCAGAAGCTAGAAATCGATGACCCCGCACATTTTCAGTTTCACGCTGCCTATATGGTTTACTCGGATTTGTTTGACGCTGCCCGAAGCGCTGAAGCAAAAAATGATTTGAACCTGAACATTGAAGAACTCAAAGAAAACAAAATCACCCCTGAAACCTTTTACAGAAATGTCGCTCGCTACCGGGGAGATGTAATGTCTGAGCGCCGTCATGACCGATTTACGGTGACAGACGCAAAGGAAAAAAGACTGGCGCATGAAATCCCAGAAACAAGACAGAATTAAGCGGCACAAAAAGTAGACCATTTTTATTCTTTTCTTCTTCAGTCTGTTCTTGCCTTTGTTTAATTAGTTTTTGATAAGCTTTCTACGGATAAATTTAAACAGCAGTTATATCATAGGAAGCTCGCGCAAAACTAACCTTTGCACAAACAATAGAAGAAGGAGTTGAAAACAGAGAATGTATAACAGAGAGAGTCACAAGGCAACCTGTGCTGACTGCGGAAAGGAATGTGAAGTTCCATTCAAACCAGACGGTAGCAGGCCAGTGTACTGCCGAGAATGTTACTCTAAACGAAGACCACCAAGACGCTTCTAAAATTACCAGCAGATGTTGCTTCCGATTCGAAGTATCTTTTTTTCTTTTCTAAATTATTTTTGACGGTGATAACTTAAGTCTAACTTACTATTTTTTAGAAAATCGATAATTCTTGTTTATACATGTTTAAACATTCCATACATAATGCTTATTTGGAAGCCGAGGTTCCAATGTTAACTAAACTATTGAGAGGTTTCACCAAACGAAAACAATGGATGTTGCTGTTATCGCGTGTACACATAGCAGTTTATGTGGTAGTTGGGTCATAGGTATTCGTTTATCTCATTCAGAGTTGCAAGTCAGTTTTTGGCCTCCGTAGTTGTTCCAGCAGTGTTTGCTGCTTGTTTTCGGAACATGGGTAGGCGGTTTAGGTGCCGCAGTAGGCATATTCATTAGAGACCTACTCCTTGGTGGAAATCCTTTGCTGAGTCTAATGGTTGGAGTTCCAGCAACTTCATAGTTTCTTCTAATCGGTTATATTGCAAGAAAGAAAATTGACGCTGAAGAAACTGGTTATCGGTCCAGTTGTTGCTGGATTTGTTGTGCTGCCAGGATTGCTTTGCCGACTATCTTATGCCAGCGGAATTTGTTTTGTTAAGGCAGACTTGTCAACTTCTGATGTCGTTGCAGTTTCGTTTCAACCGTCGTAGTTAGTTTGACGGTGATTTTAGTCGTTGTTTGGAGAGACCCAGTGGCGTAGCTACGCCGTCGGATCCGTGGTTGGTCAGGCTTGGGTGCTGCTTTGCTTCAGTACTTATTGGGGATATGGTCGCCCGTTTACGATCCAACTTGGCACGTTAGAACGCCTTTTACGGCTCCTTTGTCGCTTTCACTTTTCGTTTGGACATTTGTCACCGAGATTCCTTTTGTTCTGCTCATAGGGCCCCCGTGATTAGGGCATGTTACAAAGCTTTCCCCACTTTGGCGTTACGCACTGCGAAGAAACGAGGGAAAGGCGAATTAAGTGGAAGTATCCGCAAAATCTTTCGCCCCTGCGGCTATCTCCAGTTTTTTCGAAATATGTGACCGAACAACCGACGGTCAACCTGTCGCGGATTTGGCGCAAGTAGGTGCAAGAGGAGGCGGCTTCGGACTCCAAAAAGGCGTTTTGACCGAAGTTACTGTTAAGGAGGCAAAAAAGAGCAGTGTTAGCGTTTTCATTAATGGAAAGCCTGCACCAGAAGCCAAAACAACGCTTACTACATTGAAAATGTTGCTGGAGGAAACTAAAGGTACATTCGAGGTCGTTGCTATCCACAAGGTCGAAGTCCCGATAGGTGCAGGTTTCGGTACCAGTGCAGGAGGGGCTCTAACCGCGGCTCTCGCACTCAAGGAATCATTGGGACTACCTTTAACATTTAATCAACTGGGAAAAGTGGCGCATATCGCGGAGATTCAATGCCAAACAGGCTTAGGTACGGTTAGCTCTCTGGCTCAATGTGGCGGGTGTGTTTTAGTCGTTGAACCTGGAGCACCTGGAACATGTGTCATCGACCGAATCCCTTTAACTCCAAACTACGTTGTAGTCGCTGGCATCTTCCAGAGCGTAACTAAAGAATCGATTTTTTCATCTGCTGAGAAGAAACGAGAAGTCAACCGTTTTGGCAGGAAGACTTTAGATGAAATTTTGGCTGAACCGACACTGGAGAATTTTCTTGGCTGTTGCTGGCAGTTTGCTCAAGATGCGGGCTTTGCAACCGATCGGGTAAAACACCTTGTGAATTTGGCAAAGCGGGCTGGAGCAATCGGGGCTGCGCAGAATATGGTTGGGGAGGCAGTTCATGCTGTTGTCCTTGAAGAAAATTCAGTTGGTGTGGTGGAAGCTTTTAAGCAGGTTTTACCCCAAGAGGGCATCGTGGTTAGTAAAATTGATTTTGAAGGGGCTCGGTTGGTAAACTCCTCATGAAGAGATTTAGGAAAGTCGCGGTCGGCGGGACATTTGATGAACTTCACCGAGGACACAAAACATTGCTTTCCCGAGCGTTTGCAATAGGTGAGCATGTCGTTATTGGTTTGTCGTCTGAAGATTTCGTCTCAAAATTAAGCAAGCCTCACTTAACCGCTTCATTTGAGGAAAGGAAACAAGGGCTAAGAGAATGGTTGAATGAATCGGGCTTAGCTCAACGTGCAGAAATCATCCCTCTTTTTGACGCGGTAGGTTCAACAATAAAAGACCCTGATATTCAAGCATTGGTTGTCAGCGAAGAAACAAAACCTGCCGCACAAAAAATCAATGATCGCCGCAAGAATGCAGGGTTACCTGGTTTGGAGATCATAAGTATTAACATGGTTCCTTCGCAAAATTGTGGCCCTATCTCCACAACTAGAATAAGAAGAGGAGAAATGGATCGCGAAGGACGTCTGCTCAAAAGAAAAATCAGTAAATAGCACTTCTGAACCCAATTGACATGCGATTGTCTCATATCAAAGAGAATAATCAGTGAAAATCGGGAAGCAGGTTCTATTTTGTTAAAACTATTGTGCCCTATAGATTTGGCGCCGTTACAGAAAATGGGTTCTCTTGTCAGACTTTTTGGGCAACCACGATAAGTCTGGCAGAGTTATTGTTGTATTCCTGCCCGTCATAATGCCCGTAGGTCTTGAGAGTCTGCAAGCAAGCTTTTTCCAACATTGTTCGAAATTGTGGAAAATTGTATAGTCTCACAATATGTAGATAAGAACTAATTTGTTTTGTTTTCCTGTCTCGGAAAAACCACGTCTCAACTAAATCTCCTCCTGTGGTTACCTGCCTCAGCTGAAGCAGAAAAAAACTTGGGTATTCTTTCCATCTGAATAATCTAAATAGCCCGGGAAACCTGAGCAATGAGGAAATTATGTTTATCCTTGAACTAAGGGTAAATCTTTTCGTATAACGTTGCTTGAGTCGATGGGGGTTAAAGAGGTCTATCAAAAATAGACCTTTGTGTCTTAGTGTCCTCGACACTTCATTTAAACTGTGGGCATCTTCTACATTAGATGATAGATAACCAAAACTCGCATCCAAACTCACAACGGCATTGAAGACTTCCGACTTGAACGGCACGAAACGCATGTCCGCTCTAACTAGCTGAAGTTTTACATTGGCTTCAGCTGCTTTGAGCTTGGCCATTCTCAGAAGACGGCTTGAAATGTCCAAACCAATTATCTCATACTCTCTCTTGCAGAGTTGGATGGAATGTCTTCCGCTTCCGCAGCATAAATCCAAGAATAAACCATCTTTTTCGATGTTCTTCATTACAAAATTAGTTTGTTTTTCGGTAGAGTTAGCCTCTGCTATTTCTTCCCAGAAGTTGCTTATTTCATCGAAGAGCATAGCCGTAGGAAGTTTCTGCTTGGTTTCAGCCGTAAACATTTCCTCTTTTGAACTTTAGACGTACTGATCGTTTTTAAGTTGGCGCATCTTGGCGAAATATGGTTCGACTCATTTAAATTTGACCCAACAGATAGTAAACACTAATTCCTAATGCTGAAGCAGCTGGTTCAAAATGGTAGACACTCAAGAATGGCGTCACTTGTATACACTTCTCAAACTTGCCGAGATGGGCGCGCATAAGAGAACGGCAAAGATTTCAACTGAATATTTGGCAGAGAAACTCGGGACCAGCCAACAGACAGCAAGTCGTTACCTGATTGAACTTGAACATAAAGGCTTGATTAAACGAAGCGTCACTCACGAAGGCTGTTTAATAAAAGTTGATTCAGCCGGGACAGCTGAACTCCAGAAACTCTATACAAACCTCAAAACGCTATTGGAAGCCACGTACCCCCCGACAGTTACTTTAGAAGGAACAGTTTTCACTGGTCTAGGAGAAGGCGCGTATTATACAACCAAAGAACACTACAAGAAACAGTTTATTGAGAAACTCGGTTTTGAACCTTATCCTGGTACCTTGAACCTTAAGCTCACCACCGACTATGACATAAAAACCCGGACAGAACTCGAAGCCTATCCAGCCATCGAGATTGAAGGTTTCAAAAATGAGGACCGAACCTTTGGCATAGTCAAATGTTACCCAGTTATTATTGAAAACAAAGTCAAAGGCACCATCATTACTGCTTTGCGCACGCATTATGATGTTTCTGTTCTTGAAATCCTGGCGCCAGTTTGCCTGCGAAAACACCTAAATCTTAAAGATGGGAACAAAGTGAAAGTTGAGGTTCTTCCTCCTTCTTGAGATTTAGAATGGTATCATGTAGTTGTGACTTGCCTGATAACCCATTGGGGGCTTGCTTTTTAGGGCTAAAACGTAGCCAATTCCTAAACCAGCAACGAGTCCTCCTATGTGAGCTAAATAGTTAACGTTCTCGCCAGCGCTTATCATTAGCAGAAAGAATGCAAAAATCAGTGCCCCAACGATTGACTGGCCAATGCTTCTTCTAGCATAAATGGCGCATGCTCCAAACATGGCGAAAATCGCGCCTGATGCTCCAACAGAAATCAGGTCTGGTCCCATAAGCAAAGACAGTACATTCCCCGCCAATCCGCCTAGGACGTAAATTCCGAGGTACTCTGGAAGGGAAAACATTTCTTCGCCTCGCAAACCGAAAACTAAGAGAAAAAGCATGTTGCCTGCAAGATGGATAACTGATGCGTGAACGAACATTGACGTAAAAAGCTGGTAGTAAGCGCCATAATACATGACTAAACCATTAACTTGCCCGTACTGCAAAACCATTGAATTGCTGGTGACGAAGAAGCTTCCACCAGCCAATGAAGTGTAAATATAGACAGCTACGTTTAGCCCTATGAGTATAGCTGTTATCCGGATCTTTTGACTGCTGCTCTCATTTGTCATCATGTGTACTTTTCAACAATCCTCTTGCGGATCTTCGATGAACTGTCTAATTCATCTGCTTCAAATTTGCCTACTCTTATAACCTTCACGTCTAATTGGTGTTTTTCCACGTAATTCTTGACGCGTCGCTCCATACCCACTTGGTCATATCCCAAGGCTATGACATCTGGATTCACGGTTTTGATAACATTGCCGATGTCGAAATTTTCCGAGCCTAAAACTGCCTCATCCACCACTTTTAGTGATTCCACTAACGTGCGGCGTTGGTTTTCTGGCATCACAGGTTTTCTTCCCTTTGTCTTTTCTACCGTGTTGTCCCGGGCAATTATAACGAATAATTTTGCGTTTTCGCCGCCTGCTTTTTTTGCTTCTTCGAGGAATTTTACATGTCCCAAGTGAAGAAGATCAAATACACCAGAAGCTAAAACTACTGTTTGTGCGTTGTTTTGGCTTGGCATTTAACTTTTCAATTGTTCGTTCTTGAATAAAAATCTGGTTATTTATTATTTGGATAAATAAAGAGAACTATGCCGAGTTGACAAGTCCAAAATAAAGCGGAATAGCTAGGAAGAAATTTGTTCTTTTTCTATTTCCTTGATCCTAATGTTTCCGTCTTGCGAAGATTTCCACATCATTTCGAACATTTCTTTTAATATCCCGACCATTTCGGGGTGGTTTGTCCAAATTGCGTTTTCAGCTGTTGTTTCAGTGCAATCCCTTGAAAGACAAATCAAAGCCTCTTCGTTGTCTATGATGCTGAACGGTACAATGTTTTGTCTTGTTGTGTGGTGAAGTTTGCTAAATTCGAGGAAGCGTCTTGTCGCGTCCATGTTGAGCTTGTTTACTTCCGAAAGTCCCCTTACTGCAATATTGTTTGAAGAGATGCTTTCGACAATATCATCGGCTCCTTCCAAAACAAATCTCATAAGTTCGTTTGGTTTCATTGTTGTGTCAATTTCGTTTTGTGCAGATTGGAAGAGCATTAGTCTAAATTTAGCAACATTCTTTGCTCCTTGGATAATACGGAAAGTATAGTTCGTTTTTTCAGATTGAATATCACTTATTGCGGCCCATTCTTTCAAAAGTAGGGGGGTTTTCTTTTCTAAGTCAAGGATCTTCCTTTCAGCTTCCTGTCCAAGGAGGTTCAGCGCTTGCTCGATTTTCAGCGGCGTGTATCTTCTTGGTCTTTCCAGCGACATTTCTACTAGCCCATTGTCGAGCAAACCCTTGATAGCGCGATACGTTTGGAGTCTGCTGAATTTAATTATGTCAGCAATTTCCGAAGCTGTGGCTGAACCCATTTTGGAAAGGCCAAAGAAGATCTTTGCTTCTTTTTCCGTTAAACCAAAATCCTGCAGATAGCCTACTATTGATGATGCCTCTTCTCGACTTTGGGCGATCGTATCTTCCGCTTCACTGTCTATTCTTAGTCTCTTTTTCGAACTCAAACAATCACGTACACACTTTTCTTTTTGATTCTCTTCATGTAAGGAGGAGCCTGGAAATTGTTACCGACAAACTCATCCAGAATGTTGTCTAAAACTAGATTTTATGATGTATATTAGACTGTGTGACTGTGCAAAGCCAACAACAATACCAAAATTCGTTACGATTTTTCCAGAATCTTGACTGCGCCAATTAGTTTCATCGCATCCAAAAGCCCTTCACAGTATGCAATTGATGTCAAGCTCGTTTCAAATTTTTTCTGATCGCGAAAGTACTTGGCGTCTTCTAAATAAGATTTGACATAGCTGAGAATTTGGTTGACGCATTCTTTGCTAATGACAATGGAGTCTTCTTTTTGCTTCATATCTTTAATTGTCTCTTCCATTGCCCCAATGTATTTTGTAGTCAGTGATTCTGCACTCATTTTGCTAAACTCCTTGTGGCAGATGGTGCGCCGGCAAATGCGATCAATGCTTCGGCTTCCATAAAGTGCAACGTTCCTGGAAAAATTAAGCTCATGGGAGGTTCGCCGAATTCAAAATTTTGAAGGTTAGCAACGAAGTCAGCTTTTAGTGTTGGGTGCTTGCCTCCGGCTCTGGCTACGCCAACTGCGAGTGAGTCACTTGAAGCCACGCCGGTTTTCTTTTTATCTTCCATTGCAACCATCATTGCTAGCGCTTCCTTTATTGTGAGGAATTTTTTTTCGTCTGCTTTCAAGTCCAATAAGCACAGTGTGTGGAATCCCAGTTGTTTGTTTTGAGCGATGACGTTGTAGGGTGTCTCAGAAAAGTTTTCAGGGAACGGAATCGTCACCGTTTTGCCAAACTTGTAATTGTGGAGTCCGCTTAAACCCATAATCGCAGAAATTATGCTTGCTCCGTGAACTATTCGAGCGGAAATACTTAGTTTGGCAGCTTCTATTCTCAATGTTGTATGAGTTGTGGCGATGAATGGGTCTCCCGGAATTAGGAAAACGGTCTTGCCTTTTTCGGCAGAATCAAGGATAATTTTTCCATTTTCTTCTTCAAGGTTTCGTCTTGAAAGGACATGAATTTGTTTGCCAACAAGCGCTTCAAGATTTCTCATGGAAAAATCCGGCAATAGACTTGTGTAAAGTTCCAAGTAAACGCTATCCGCGGTTTTTGCTTCCTCCAAGCCGTTAAGGCTAATGCCTTTTTCATCATTCAAGCCCAAACCGACAAAGACGAGTTCCTTCACTTCGTTTTCCTCGTACCAGAACATGCTGTCAATTGAGACTTAAACTGTTCGCAAGATTGGATTCAGGTTGCGGTGAAAAGGTTAACATTTTTTATGCATTGTGTTTAAATTTTGGGACGTGGTCCTCTATTGTAGTCAGACTATTTTTTGGAAGCTAAAAGATGACAGAAAAACTCACAAAAGTCACCTTCAGCAATTTAGACAAAATACTTTACCCCAATTTGAAGATAACAAAGGCTCAGTTCATTGAGTACTACATTAAAGTCGCCCCTAAAATGCTTCCATTCCTGAAAGATAGACCCATTGTGCTAACTAGGTATCCCGAAGGAATCAACAAGGAAGGCTTCTTTGCAAAGAATGCTCCGGAAGGAATGCCTGACTGGGTGAAGACAGTTCGGCTATATTCAGAAAGCGCCAAGCATTATGTGAACTACATAATATGTAATGATCTCGATACCCTAATCTGGTTTGCAAACCTTGCCGCTGTAGAAATTCACATGCCGCTTTCTAGAATTGATGAGAGGGAAAAACCTGACTTTGCCTTTTTCGACGTGGATCCTGAACCGCCTTGCACGTTCAAGGAAGCCTCTGAGGTCGCTCTTTTGCTTAAAGGAAAACTTGACAAACTAAATTTGAAAGCATATGTAAAGACTTCTGGCAAGAAAGGAATCCACGTTCTTGTTCCCGTTGTTAGAAAATATACTTTTCAAGAGACGAGGGGATTCGTTCACGCTATAGGAAAGCAGCTGATGAAAGAGTCTGATATTGTTGTTTCGGAGTTTTCAGATACTAAGAAGCCTGGAAAGGTTTTTGTGGATTACACTCAAAACAGTCACGGCCGTACAATGGTTTGTCCTTACAGCCTAAGGGTGACTGAGGAAGCAACCGTCTCAACGCCAATTAGTTGGGATGATCTTAAGAAAAGCATAAAACCTGCGGAATTCAATATTTACAATGTCCCAAGTCTTCGTGGAGAACCTTGGAAGAACATTTTTGAAAACCGCCAAGAACTGGAGGCAGAATAACTTGGAGAAGAAAGCAAGAAAAGACAAGAAACAAGAAGTTGTGGAAATTGAAAAACCTGAAGAAATGCAGGAAGCTGAAAAACCCAAGAAGTCACCGATGCCTAAACGACCAATTTGGTCCGGTAGCATAACCATTGGCTTGATTAATGTTCCTGTCAAACTGTACGCTATGATTTTTGACCGAGGGGTTACGTTTCATTTTCTACACAAAACCGATAACCAACCCCTCCGTTACGAAAAGGTCTGCACAAAAGACAACAAAACCGTGCCCTGGGAAGAAGTAGTAAAAGGCTATGAAGTCTCCAAGAATCAATACGTCATTTTTGGCAAAGAAGAAATTGAAGCCGTAAAGCCAGAGTCTGACAAACGAATTAGGATAGACAAATTTGTTGATTACTTCAGCGTGGATCCAGTTTACTTTTACAGCAATTATGCGTTATTGCCTGATAAGAGTGGCGACTCTTACAGTTTGCTTCTGCAGTCGCTCGAGAAAATGGGAAAGGCTGGAGCAGGTAGGATAACATTACGCACAAAAGAATATCCCGCTCTGGTTCACGCCTACAAGGGTGCCTTGGTTCTAACTACAATGCGGTATGGTTATGATGTGGTTGATCCGAGCGGCTTCGAGGAATTGAAGGAGCTTAAAGCCCCAGAAAAAAACGAGCTTGAGTTGGCCAGGAAGATAATTACAGATTTGTCAGGGGAATTCGACATAGCGACGTACAAAGATTCCTATCGGGCAAAGGTGGAAGAGCTAATCAAGAAGAAGCTCAAAGGTGAAACGATAACAGTTGAGAAAGCGCCCAAAGAAGAAGTTAAAGGCTTAATGGCAGCATTGCAGGAGACTTTGAAGCAGCTGGAAAAGAAATGAGTCCTCATCGATACAAACCAATGCTCGCCAAAGAAGCCGAGAAAGCCTTCACTGATAAAGAGTGGATTTTCGAGATTAAGTGGGACGGCTTTAGAGCAATCGCTTACGTGGATAAAGAACTCAGTCTGCGTAGTCGAAACCAAAAAGAACTCATCGACAATTTTCCTGAGTTGAGCGAGCTCAAGCAACAGGAGCACGCAATGGTTTTGGATGGAGAAATAATAGTTCTTGAAAAGGGCAAAGTCAACTTCCAAGCTATGCTTGAAAGATGGAAAGCTGCTTCGGAAACAGAGATAACAGTCAGAACCAAGCAGTCTCCTGCTGCTTACGTCGTTTTCGACATTCTGGAAAAAGATGGAAAGTCGCTTCTTGATCTGCCTTTAACCGAACGGAAGAGAATTCTCAAAGAGACCTTGAAGGAGAGCGAACACATAATTCTAGCTGATTTTGTAGAGGAGAAAGGCGAAGCCTATTATGAGGCTATTCTGACGCGGGGGTTAGAGGGTGTTATGGCGAAAAAGAAGACAAGTATCTATGAACCAGGTGTAAGAAGTAGCAGTTGGCTAAAGATAAAGAAACTCCTCAGCTGTGACTGTGTTATCTTTGGCTATACTAAAGGTACTGGAGCCCGAAAGGGTACTTTTGGGGCGTTAGTTCTTGGGCTCTTTAATAGCAAAAACGAACCCGTCTACGTGGGCAAAGTTGGCACAGGCTTTTCTGATGAGGCTCTGAAAGATATGTTGAGGGAATTTGAAAAAGTGAAGACTGAGACTCCTCCGTTCAAAGCAGATATTGCTGAAGAAGTGGTTTGGCTTGAGCCCAAATTTGTGTGTGAGGTTGCTTACCAAGTAGTTACAAATGATGGAAGGTTGCGTATGCCTCGTTTTCGAAGACCTAGAACAGATAAGAAGCCCTCAGAGTGCACACTTGACCAGCTTGGTCAAGAACGCCTTAAGAATTACGCCGAGAAGCGCGATTTTGAGCGAACTTCTGAACCCAAAGCGTTGCCTAAGGTGGAAGCAAACCATGGGGCGGGGCAAATCTTTGTGGTTCAAGAACATCATGCCAGAAGGCTTCACTACGACTTCCGGTTGGAACGTGATGGAGTTCTCAAAAGCTGGGCTGTTCCAAAGGGAATTCCAGAGAATAGCGAAGATAAGCGTTTGGCTGTGGAGGTTGAAGATCACCCTCTTGAGTATGCTAAATTTGCAGGGGAAATTCCAAAAGGCGAGTATGGTGCAGGTCAAGTGATAATTTGGGATAATGGAACATATGAAACCAAAGTCTGGGACAAAAAAATGATCGAAGTGATCCTGTACGGAAAGAAGCTCAAAGGCCGCTATGTACTTGTGCCATTGAAAAAAGCAGGCGAGAAAAATTGGTTGATGCTAAAACCGACGCAGTAGCAGCTAACTTGCACATTGGGACAATGGGCTGGAGCTACGACTTTTGGAAAGGCTCATTCTACCCAGAAGACTGCACGTCTAAAGAATTTCTAACTTACTATTCAAAGCAATTTAATACTGTTGAAGTTGACAACACTTTCTACAGAATCCCCAGTGTACAGGCTGTAAAAGACTGGAAGAAGCAGTCTTCTGACAACTTCTTGTTCTCGTTGAAGTTTCCGCAAAAAATAACTCACATCAAAATGCTGGAAAATGCGGAAGAGGACACACGGGTTTTTTTAGATCATGTTAGCTTGTTAGATGAAAAGTTGGGAATACTTCTGCTGCAATTCCCTCCAATGTTTAGGCAACAACATTTTCTAAATCTAAAAAATTATTTAGATTTCTTGCCACAAACATACAGGTACGCTTTGGAAGTCAGAAACAATAGTCTTCTAACCGACAAAGTTTATGCTCTTCTGCGAGATCACAACGTTGCTTTGGTTTGGGTTGATGCCGTTAAGATGCCGCTTGTTTCAGAAGCTACTACAGACTATGTTTTCGTTAGATGGGAAGGCGACAGAAAAGCAGTCAAAGGTGACTTGGGCAAAACTGAAGTTAACCGTGCAAGTGACATTGGACTTTGGGCGGAAAAGCTTAAGCTGCTTAGAGATAAAGGAACCCAAATTTTTGGATATTTTAGCAAATACTATTCTGGCTTTCCGCCTAGTGATGTGAAAGTGCTCCGCAAATCCTTATTCTAGGGTAATTCCAGCGAACTCGACCATATGCTCAGGTTTAAGTGGAATTATTCTGGAGTAACGCGTTTTGGAATTTTATCTTAAATGATGATCTGTATTTAGTTCGCACGTGTTTCTGAAGCAAATAGAATATGACCAGTACACTATAGGTGATTTCTCCATAACCAGCAAATTTTGGGATTCCTGGAATACTAGGCAAATCCAGCAAAGTTAAAGAGTCTGCCACGATCACGAAAACCAACACAACAAATGTGCCGATCCAACCCCAACGTTTCTGCGACCAAAGCAAAAACGCAAACAGCAGAGTCAAGACGCCGAAAATGATAGTGTAAATACTGTAAATATCAGAAGACGCTAATGAACCGAAAACTCCCACCTCCGGAGCTCCTCGGGGAGAGGTTAGCAGCCAAAATCCGAAAATAACATGGATAAATCCAACAAGTATTTGAGCGGTTATCAGGAGCACGACACCTAAAATTCTTCCCTTATATTCGACAGGCGGATGGGTGGTGCTCATTGAGGAGGTTCTCTTGGGAATGTTAGATCAGTTTCCTAATTTGTTTTTCTGTATTGTACAAAACATGAAGTCAACTAAATTCTCATGAGTCGTGTTTTCTCCCAAAGGGTTGTTTGTAAAGGTTCCTTCACAAAGCAACCTTGCAAGTAAACCGAAGGTCGAGGCTACCAAATTGAAATGCGCGCGATAAAATGGCAATAGTTTTATCTTCATCATCTCCTTAGAACTCGTTAGTTTTGAGGCTGAACTAATGTCCTTTGTTAATGTCGCTGCTGCTGATTTGAAACCTAACCAGATGAAACCTGTCAACGCCAACGGCAAGCCAATCTTGCTTGTGAACCTTGAAGGCAAATATTACGCTATCGGAAACAAATGCACTCATATGCAATGCACTCTGACAAACGGTGAACTCAAGGGAGAGATCGTTCAGTGTGAGTGCCACGGGTCAAAATTCAATGTGAAAACTGGCCAGGTCGTGCGCGGACCCGCCTTTGTTCCTGAGCCTAAGTACGAAGTGAAAATTGAAAACGGGCAGATCCTGATTAAAGCTTACTCTGAAGATTCATAAGGTTCATCTTCCCTCTTTCCAGTTGCTTTATTGAAAGCTTTTCTTATGTGATGAATGAGGTGAGCCAGGAATACGTGTTCTTGTTCGTATATTTTCTTCAAAGCAACTTGATTTGATGCCAAAGACTTCTTTAGTTCTAATAACTCTTTTTTTGGAGAATATCTGATGTATATTGGGATTCCCATCAGAAGCAGTAGCATGCCCACAGCGAGCTGAGTTGGCGTGCATTGCGTAATAAGGTAAATGGAGAATATTATCCCCAGGGCTGGAATAATCAAATGCTTTTTTGAATCCTGAATTGGTGTCAAGCCCTTCTTATGGAATGCGAATACGGAGGCGCTTGTAGCCAAATAAGCGATTGCTAGGAAAAATACTGAAACTGAAATCAGCAGTCCTAAATTGCCTACAATTGAAGCAATCAATGCTGTTACGCTTTGGATTATGATTGAAACGTATGGGGTTTTGAATTTCTTGTGGATGCGGGCAAAAACTGTTGGAAACAAGCCGTCAGCTGCTAAAGCGTAGCCAAGTCTGGAAGTTCCAATCATGCCTGACTCATCGGATCCTGCCACTGAAATCAACGCGCCGACCCCAACGAGCGCTCCTCCTATTAGCGCTAGGAAATGTGTACGCGGACAAGATTGAGTTGGTTGCCGTTGCTAGAGGGGCAGTATCGGTTGCAAGCATTCCCCAGTTTCGGACACCAAACAGTACGAGATTTGTTAGCAAATAGAAAATTGTAACGATTGAGATTCCAATGATTATGGCTTTGGGTATGGTTTTGCGTGGTTCGTTTATTTCTTCAGATGGAATTGTGGAGATTTCGAAGCCGGCGTAAGCCCAGAAAATCAACACGAGTGCTGTTCCAAAGTTAGAAAAGCCAAAGGGCAAGAAAGGCGTGAAATTTGCTGATGCCAAAGAGGGATTAATTATAATCCACGAAATCCCGGCGACAGTGAAGAAAATAAGTGGAGCAAGTTTTGCGATTGTGAGTATATCATTGATTTTTCCAGCAGCTCTAACGCCCACGATGTTTGTAACTGCGAGAAAAGCAACAAATGCGCTCTTGACGATAATTTGGGTGGCGAAATCCATGTTGGGAAAGAAGAACATGAGGTAACGCGTAAATGCCAATGGGAAGACGGCAAGTGAAATCCATTCTGCAAACCAAAGAGACCAACCGACCGAGAAGCCTGCAAATGGGCCCCATGCTTCCTTAGCGTAGGCGTATGGTCCTCCCACTTTGGGAATTAGAGATGCACATTGGGCGAAAGATAGTGCGATGACGATTGCGATTAAGCCTGCTAGGACCCAAACTACAAGCGAGAAGGGTCCCAGGTAACCTGCCCCAAAGCTGGATGCCACGTAGATATCTGCGCCGATAATAGCTCCAACCACGAGGTTGGTCACGTCGAAGAGCGAGAGCTTTTTCTTTAAATGAGCTTCAGGCATCATTCCTTTCCTAGTGGCTGTCACCAAAACTATCTTAGAATAAAACAGCTGTCTCAGACGTTTTAAGTTCAGCCCTTTTTAAAGAACGCTATGTTTTTTGAATGAGTTCTATGAGGGTTCCATCTGGGTCTTCTACGAAGGCCAGCAAGTTGCCCGTTGGACTAAGCCTGTAAGGCTCGTCCGTTATTGTTACCCCGCTGTTCCGCATTGTCTCAATGGTTCGGTTCATGTCCTTAACTTCGAAAGCAAGGTGGTCGAACAGACGGTCTTCATAGTCGGCTTGTACAAATTTTTTCTGGTCGCGGTAAGAAGTCAGCTCAAGAATGGCGCCCTTTGCCTCTGGATCTTGGAGGAAAGCAAGTGCGGCGTTAGTTTGGGCTATTTCCATTCGTCGAGTAACCTTTAGACCGAGAAGTTTAGTGTAGAAATCTATTGAGCGATCCATGTTGCTGGTTCTGATGCTGGTGTGGACGAACATACTTTTTCTTCCTGCCTTTTTGATTGCAGTTTTTCCTTTAAGAAGTTGCTGTTTCTATTTCGGAGCTGTTTTCTCTATTTGTAGTTTGAGTGGGGGGTTTTGACCTTGGGGTTTTCGATAGCGAGAAAATAATGCTTGAAGCTAACAAAAGAATGCTCAGCGAGGCAAAGAGTCCATTATACTGCAGTGCCGATGCTAGTATAAATCCGCTGATGATTGGTCCGACAGTTTGTCCAATATCCATTGTTGTAGCCAGAAAACCCATTGATGAACCTACTAGGCTGACGGGAACCAACTCGCACATTAGAGGAGAAGTTGACGAAATCACCATTGCGAACCCTAAACTGTAGCCGACGGCTATGAGTAGCAGCAGTGGAAGTTGAGTAGTAAATGGAACGGCAAACAAAACTAGGGAGCCTATTAACGCTCCTGCGATAATTGGGGTACGGCGTCCTTTCTTGTCTGACAGTCTTCCAAGCATTGGTCTTGAAATTATTATGGTTGCAACTTGGGCCGTCAAGATTAACCCTGCATAGAAAGCGTCTAGCTTCGCTACGCTGATTGCGTAGCCAACTATGAAGAATTCAACTGCCCCGTAAACATAGTATTGGGTTGCTTGAACAAAACTTACCAAGAGAGCTCCTCGGCTAAGAGCAATCTTACGCCAGCCCTGGAAAATGTTCAAGGTCACTCTTCTGGCACCAAGAGGTTCAGTTTGAGTCTTTCCTTTTTCTGTGAGCAAAAGGAAAGCCATGACAAAAGCAGTCACTCCTGCCACTCCAACTGCTAGATATAGTGCGTGGTAACCGTTATTTGTGATCGCCAGAATTATTCCCCCTAGCAGAGGCGCCGCTGTCCTTCCTACGCCCGTGACTGAGTTGAGAATCGAGATGCGTTCTCCTCGTTTAGTAGGAAACAACTCTGCCACCGTGGCTTCAGTGACAGGAACAAAGATGGCTGTCGCGAATCCGTGGTAAAATCGGACGAGAGCCAGCTGCCACCATGTAGTCACGAACAAGTAGAAAAAAGGGGCAGAGGCGAAAACGAAAGCAGAAAATAGAAGAATTTTTCGTCTGCCGATGACGTCGGAGAGGGAAGCCGCGGGGAGGCTGATGAGCATGCCTGGAATGGTTGATGCGGCTGCGACTAAGCCTAACAAATCGCGTGGGGTTCCAATGCTTGCCGCGAAAGGATTCAGGACTGGGCTTTTAGACATGGTGGAACTTAAAATCGCAAAAGCTCCCATTGCACATAGAATTAGAAAGTACTTGTTGCTGACGAACGCAATTTTCTTGAAAGACAAATGCAGATCAACTTGACAACATTGAGGTGTTGTAATATTTTGATTTTGCCTTCAAGTCAATCGCGTCCAAGCAATTAAGGAGCCCCAGCAAACCCCATTTTATTCTGATAAGTTTGCACTAGTTTACGAGTAAGTTGCTCTGTGAGCTGGAAATGTTGAATTATCGCACAAAGTTAAACATTTAATTATCTCAAAAGACCCTCCTCTTTTCATTACTACAGGAGAAAAAAGAAATGATTAGCAACTTTTTTTTGAAAAACGCGAAAAACCGAATGAACACCAACAAAACAATTGCAGCAATTGCGCTAATTCTGATGTTGACTAGCACTTTAGCAGTTGCGATCGCGATTCCAAATGCTAACGCCGTGCCAATTCAACAAACTTGGGCTTACATAAGCGTGGTCCCTAACCCCGTCGGGGTCGGCCAAACTACTTCGATTCGGATTTTCCTTCAGCCCTTCCCGCCAACCGGCAGAGATTTTTTCCATAACTTTACATATACAATTACAAAACCCGACGGCACTAAAGACACAGGCGGACCATACACCTCTGACGGAAACGGAGCAGTCACTTTCTATTACGCGCCTACTGCGATTGGCACCTACACTATCCAGTTTACGTATCCAGGTGAAACATTTTCAACCGCTATCGACTTGGCCAGTTCAGCTACAGCCACATTAACTGTGCAACAAGCTGCAATTCCTTCATGGCCCGACGCTTCTCTTCCAACTGGCTACTGGACGCGCCCAATTTCTCAAGATGATCGAAGCTGGTTTAGCATTTCGGGGAACTGGCTGGTTCAAGGATACGATGCTAGCGGCAGAGTATACGCCGACGACACAGGCTTTAACCCGTACACCCAAGCGGTAATGTCTCCCCACATAGTTTGGACAACACCTCTAACCACCGGAGGATTAATCGGCGGATCATATGGCTCTGATGGCTACTACACAGGAATCCAATATACCTCGCTTGCTACTCCCCCAATAATCGTTAATGGCAGACTCTACTATCGCTTGTTCATGAGTTCTTCAGGTGAAAAAGGGTCAATCCCCGGATTTGTCTGCGTTGATCTGCGCACCGGACAAGAGTACTGGCGCAACACAACCGGCAACATAAACTTCGCCCAAGTATACAACTCAAAAGGGTACAACGGGCAAGGCGGCGTAGCAATGCTTTACGATACAACCACTACAACATGGGTAATCTACGATGCTTTCTCTGGAACTCCCCTCTACTATCTTGCAAATGCAACGGCGAACCCTAACAAGATTTTCTACGGTCCACTAGGCGACGTGTACGCAGTATTCAGCGGTGGAAACTCAACTCAACCTTGGATTGCAATGTGGAACTCGACAGAGGCATTTGACTCATATGGGTTCATAAGCGGTGGATCATTTGAGGGACCCCAGAGACAAGGAACTTACAACTGGAAACTGGGATTACAGTACAATATTACTGCGCCAAGCACAGCTCCATTCACGCTGTCTCAAACTGGGCCTCATAACATGCCGGCTGACGCATCAACCAATACAATAATGCTTGTGGCAACTCCATCGGCAACGCCAAACAACGGTTCTTCATACGAGACGGTCATTGATATTCTCACTGGAAATGTTTTGTGGGGACCCACGCGCAGAGACTTTGATGGGACATTCACTAACCGGGTAGCGACTGGAGAAGGATTGTACGTTCAGCTAAATGCAGCAACACTTCAACGCGTTGGCATCAGCTTTACAACAGGACAAAAACTATGGGTAAGCGATCCAGCTGTTGCGCCTTGGGGGCAATACAGCGGTTTTGGAGCCAACGCATACGGCTTGAGCTATCAAGGAGACTACAGCGGATACCTAATTGCCCTAAACGGCACTACCGGAAAACAAGAATGGACTTTCTATGCGGGGAACTCCGGACTTGAAACCCCCACTGGGTCATGGCCAATGTTTAACGGTCCAATCGTTGGGGGCGGCGTGGTGTACACAGGCTACAGCGAACACACACCCAATGAACCATTATATAGAGGAGCACAACTTTTCGCACTCAACGCTACCACTGGCAAAGAAATTTGGTCCATGCCCGCTTACATGACGGTGAGAGCTATTGTTGACGGCTACCTAGTTACGGTAAACGGGTACGACAATTCAATGTATGTCTTAGGCAAAGGTCAAAGCGCCACAACTGTTTCAGCGCCCCAAGTCGCAGTACCCGCAGGAATAGGAGTTCTTTTCACCGGCACGGTCACTGACCAATCGCCAGGCAAACCGGGCACTCCTGCAATATCCGACGTTAGCATGAGTGACTGGATGGCCTACCTCTACATGCAAAAACCAATGCCTACAAACGCAACCGGCGTCCCGGTGCATTTGACAGCTCTTGATCCGAACGGCAATTTCCAAGACATAGGTACAACCACAAGCGACAAGGGTGGCAGTTATGGCATATACTGGACCCCGCCCGTGCCAGGGCTCTATAATATTACTGCCACATTCGAGGGCTCCAATTCTTACGGCAACTCCTATGCCACGACCTACCTTTACGTAAGTCCAGCTCCGTCCCCGGTGCCAGTTGCAACGCCAACGCCAACACAAACAACGTTACCGTCTCCAACTTCCTCGCCACTTCAAACAGCATCACCTTCACCAAGCCAAGCAGTAGCACCAACAAGCGGAATTCCAACAGCAATCTACATCGCCGTAGTCGCCGCAGTAATTGTCATTGCAGTAATCGCTACAGCAGTTGTTCTTAGACGAAGAAAATAAACCCTCAAAAACCAAAAATTTCCTTCCTTTTTTTGTTCAGGTAAAAACGGAAGTAAAATGGGCTGAGAGACCCATAGAACTGATTACCAACTTTGCCCGTTGGTTTCATTCTCTCCAAAGATTTAGGGTTCCAGAGCCCCAGCAAACCCTCAAATTAATAACGTAACCATAGTAGTTGGTTGCTGAATGAAATTATCAGTGGCAATGCTCCAATTTTTGAAAATTTTGGAATATCACCTTACTTTCTAGTTTCTAAAAGCATCCATTAAGAAATTAAGGTATCATCTAATGACCAGCTCAAAGCATGCAGTTCATATAAATATTTTTCAAGTTGAATATGAACAAATGTTTGAAAGGGTCAATTACAAGGTCATAAGGTTTGACGCTCTTTGAACGAAGATAGCCCACATAAACTTCTAATTGATAGCTATTTGCTCGGCGCAGGTTGTAAAAATTAGCTTGTTTTATGGCAACCTGGAAGTCATTTTGCTTATGCAGCTTAATAGACCTCTTCTCGCATATACTTCGGAAAGAATAATAAGTCCTTTCTACAATTTAGAAAAATTAAGTTGAAGTTGATAAGGCTAAACGTATGTCTCCCATTGGTCTGCCCCCAATATAGTAATACGCGTTTTAAGAGGCAACTATATGTCGTATGGGAGAGCTGCTATAGCAAAGATCGAAGATCTTTTCAAGGAACTTCAAACTGGACCTGAGGGTCTATCCGATCAAGAGGCTAAAAATCGCCTTTTGAAAACGGGTCTTAACGTCCTTCCACAGTCGCAAAAAAGTCAGCCTAGCTAGGAAGATTGCTTCACAATTCAGGAATATGTTCAACCTTCTTCTGCTGGTCGCTTCATTCCTCTCGTTTCTAAGCGGCTTCATCTCAAATGATCCAACCTCAATTCAGATGGGGTTTGCAATATTTGTCGTAGTCGTCTTAAGCATAATCTTTAGCCTTTTTCAAGAGTATAGGGCCGAAAAGGCTGTGCAGGTTATAAAAAGTCTTATCCCCACCAAGACCAAGGCCATCAGAAACGGTCAGATGAGGGAAATTGCAGTGACCGATGTAGTTCTTGGAGATATTCTGGCGTTCGAAGAGGGAGATAGAGTACCCGCCGACCTGCGGTTAATCAAAGCATTTGAGGTTTCCGTTGACAACTCAATTCTTACCGGAGAGTCAGAGCCTCAGAGGCGATTTGCAACTATGTCTCCAGATGTGGAGACAGTCACTCCCTATGATGTGCACAACATTCTCTTTGCTGGAACCACTCTGGTTTCAGGAGTTGCCAGAGGCGTTGTTTTGTCAACCGCAAAGAATACCGAGTTCGGAAGAATTGTTTCCTTGTCCAGCGAAGTCCATGAACCCCTGAGCCCACTTGAGAGAGATATAGACCATACTGCTAGACTGAATTTCCTGTTAGCGATTGGCGTTAGTCTGATCTTCTTTTCGGCAGCTCTGCTGTTTGTTAAACTAAACCTCGCAACGAGCATACTCTTCGCAATTGGCGTAATGATATGCCTAGTCCCCGAGGGCTTCCAGCTAACCGTCTCTCTTTCCCTAGCTCTTACTGCTCGCAAGATGGCTGAGAGAAATGTCGTCGTGAAGCGACTTTCCTCCGTTGAAACAGCCGGATCAATGACCGTGCTGTGCGTAGACAAAACAGGCACGATCACGAGTGGAGAGATGATGGTGAAGAAACTCTGGGCTTCAGGCAAGATTTTTGAAATTGGAGGGGACGGATACAGTCCAGATGGCCAAATCACCTTCAATGGCAGAGAACTCGGACGTAATGAGAATTCAGCCGTCTTCAAGCTCTTGGAGGTCGGTGCGTTTTGCAACAATGCCAAACTAAATGCGCCTTCAGACAGAATTGGGAGATGGACAGTTTTGGGAGATCACACTGACGGAGCTTTTCTCGTCTTCGCGGGAAAGGGAGATTTCAACGTCAGTAAGGCTCTCGCGGAGAACCAAAGAATTGACCTGATTCCTTTTGATTCCAAGAGGCGAATGATGACTAGTGTTCACAGGAATCTGGAAGGAAAATTAACCGCTTTCACCAAAGGAGCTGGCTTGGAAGTACTTAGACGATGCACTACCGTCTTTTATGATAACGAATATGTCCCTCTTACAGACGAGATCAACAAAGCTGTAACAAAACAGATGAATGATCTTGCTTTAGAAGGATTTCGAGTTCTAGCAATGGCAACAAAAGCTCTCCCAAACGAACCCAAGAATCTATCTCAAAATGTCGAAGAAGACATGACCTTTCTGGGTTTGGCAGCGTTACTTGACCCGCCTAGACCAAAGGTAAAGGCTGCTGTTCAGGAAGCTAAGAATGCGGGCATAAGAGTCATCATGCTGACGGGTGATCACGAGCTTACTGCTTATTCCATAGCAAAAGAAGTGGGCATAATAACGTCAGAGGATCAGAAAGTCTTCACTGGAAAAGAACTCAGCCAGATGAGTGACCAAGAGCTGACAGACATTCTTATCAAGGGCGAGCCTGTGTTTGCGAGGATAGCACCCGAACAGAAGCTGAGGATAGTGCACGTCCTGAAATCTATGGGTGAAGTAGTAGCTGTGACCGGAGACGGTGTGAATGATTCTCCTGCGCTTACTGAAGCAAATGTGGGCATAGCCATGGGTGCAGGTGGAACCGATGTGGCACGAGAATCCGCTGACATTGTACTTCTGGACAATAATTTCGCATCGATCGTTGAAGGCATAAAGTTGGGGCGGTCAACTTTCGACAACCTAAGGAAATTCGTTTACTATGTCTATACTCACAACTGGGCTGAACTCGTCGCGTTCGTCGTGTTTGTACTACTTCAAACCCCTCTTCCGCTGCTTGTAATCCAGGTGCTCGCGATAGACCTGGGGATGGATGTGCTTCCTTCCCTTGCCTTAATAATGGAACCTCCAGAACCAGACGTTATGATGAAGCCTCCAAGGAAGACCGGCACCCGGCTGATCAATGTTTCGACACTACTCAAAGGACTTTATCTAGGCGTGGTCGCATCGTCTGGTGCGATCTATTTGGCTTTTAACGTTTGGGGGAGTGGAGGATGGGTTTTGGGTCAAAGCACGATGAGTAATGCAGCAGTATATGCAAGAGGTACAACGATAGTCATGACGGGAATTATGATGGGTCAACTTGGGAATCTCTTTTCCGCACGCACGAGTTCATCATCAGCATTCCGGCTAAATCCGTTCAGAAATCGATGGATTTTTCCTGCGATATTTGTTCAATTCGCTGTAATGGGCGCTATCATATACTTTCCTTTCCTTCAGCCGTTTTTCGGCACAGCTCAACTGCTTCCGTTGGACCTGCTTTTCCTTCTCCTGCTAGCCCCAGCGGTTCTTCTGCTAGAGGAGCTGAGAAAAATGTTAACACGGAAACTATCGCCTGTGACAAGCACTGGTCTTCAAGCTCCCAAACAGTAAAAAAGAGATTCTGCATCAAGCGCGCGCTTGGTGTTAAGGTTTTGCGTGCATGCCCAATGGATAATGAATTTCCTTGTTAAACTGTCAAAATCTGAAAACGAGATCTGGTTCTCTTTTATTTCAACCAATTATTTTGTTAAACTAGAATGTTGATATATGTTGCCCTTGACTGGGCCAGACTTCATAGCCCGGGCGAAAGTTCCTAAGGAGGGCGGCGATTCTTTTTATATGTGGGATTTTAACTATTTTATCATTTATTGATATAATGTCTTTGCTATCTTTTACCAAAGCTATGACCTGTAGATCGTAGTCTCCTGTTATTTTTAGTATATAGCTCACTCCGGGGATTTTTGATAGTTGATCTACAATTTCGTTTATTTCGTTTTGAGCGGCAAGCATGATACTTACGTCAAGAATAGCTTGATAACCCAATTTTGATGGGTCAATTTGAATAGAGGTTTTCAGAATGTTATTTTTCCTAAGTTCTGCATATCTTCTTGCTATTGTGCCTGTTGACGTTCCCAGTTCAACACCGAGTTTTCTAAAGGAAATTCTTCCGTTTCTGGTTAATTTGTCTATTATTTTCTTATCCAGCTCGTCAATTTCTATATCGTCGCTTTTTCCCATCTCGTTTTCGGGAATATTCTCTGGCACAATTGTTTTTGTTTCAAAACTGCCCGCAATAATGTTTTCAGGTATGTTTCTCACATCCGTCCAGAGGTGTGTCTTTACCTCGTTTACCAAATTGTTTCTGCAAATTGCCGCTTTGAGTCGTTCCAAATCCCTGAGGCTTTTCAATCTTACAATTGATCCTGCATTAAAATGCCCATTATATTGGCGAAACATGTAAACGTCCGGAATCTTGCATACATCCGCGTAAACCTCCTCGATTCCTTGGGATTCTATGTTGAGCTGGATCGTTGCAACACCATCATATCCAATTTTCTCAAAATACACTTGGGAAGTCGCCCCAACGACAATGCCAGAATTTTTCATTTTGAGATAGCGTTTCCAAACCAAGTTTTCGGAGACTTCACATTCCTTAGCGATATCGGCAAAAGATTTTCTTCCATCCCTGAGAAGTTCTCTTAGAATTGTAGCATCGATTGTCTCTAATGTTTTCATCTCAGCAAGCAACATTAAACCCCTTTTTGACATCACTAAGTGTTGCCCGTTTCTAATATGCGTTTAAGATGTTTTCGCCAATTTTTTGCCTTCCCAGTAATTTTATCGCATCAAGCACGCTGATTTCAGATAATGTTAAATAGATTTATGGTGAAAATCACCATCACAAATTAGAGGAGATAAGAAAGATGAAACCATTATTAGATAAAACAAACACGCGAAGAACCGCGATAGCGCTGGCTCTTATTCTAACAATGACTGCTTCTGCAATTCTTCTGCCAACAACTTACGCGCACACACCTGCATGGACTATACCCACATATGCCTTCATCAGCATTCAACCGAATCCCGTCGGTCTTGGTCAATTCATATTCGTTAACTTCTGGATTGACAAAGTGCCAGCAACAGCAAACGGCGCTTACGGCGACAGATGGCAAAACTTCACGGTAAAAGTTACAAAACCCGATGCCTCAGTAATCACACTCGGGCCGTTCAAATCAGACGACGTTGGAGGAGCTTTCACCACCGTTAAAGCAGACCAACTTGGAACCTGGAGCTTCCAATTCTTCTTCCCCGGTCAAGTAATGACAGCAGGACTCCTAAATCCCACAGGGCAAGTCACAAATCAACAAAGCATAGGCGACTACTATTCACCAGCCACCAGCAGAATAGAAACACTCACCGTAGCCTCGGATCAAGTGCAAGGTTTACCAGATACTCCACTCCCAGATGGATACTGGCAACGCCCAATCTTTGCTGAAAACACAGCATGGTACACCATCGCCGGAAACTGGCTCGGAGGTGGCACAGGAGGAAACGCAGGTGGACAATACAATGCCACTGCAAACTTTGCACCATTCACCAAGGCACCAAACACCAGCCACATAGTCTGGACTTCGCCATACGCCCCCGGCGGACTAATCGGAGGCGAATTTGGTGGAAACCAAATTAACAGCAACTACTATTCAACCGCACAGTACGAATGCAAATTCGCTGGAATAACCATCAACGGCGTACTCTACTACGTCCAAATTCCAGGCGCCGCAACAAATCCGTACGGATGGGTCGCCCAAGATTTACGCACCGGAAAAGTCCTATGGACAAAAGACACCAGCGCATGGCTAAGATTGGGCCAAATATTCGACTACGTATCTCCAAACCAATTCGGAGGCATCGCCTACCTTTGGAGCGTTGAAACAACAGTAGCCCCCAATACAGGCAGCACCTTTGGCATGTACGACGCAATGAATGGAAAATACATTTTGAGCATAGTAAACGCCACAACACCGACTTGGACTTATGGACCAGCAGGAGAGTTGCTCGGATACTGGATGGACACATCAAACATGACAATGAACATGTGGAATTCAACAAGAGCAATACTCGCCGGACCAAACGGTAGAGGTGACCAAAACAATTGGAGATGGAGCCCATCTCAAAGCTCTTCGATTCCATGGTCCTACGGAAAACAATGGTCAGTACCCATGCAAACCACAATGACCGCATCCAACGGAACCACCGTAGACATTAACAAAGCGTACGCTGAATCTGCAGGAGTAGGCAACCCACTAACCATATCCAGAGTTGGCGAAGTAATACTCGTAACTAACATAGCTGGACCACAGACCGCGTTTAACCAACCAGGCTACATTGTTGTAGAAGCTTACAGTCCAGCTACAGGACAACTGCTTTGGGGACCACTAAATCAAACACAAACGCCGTTCACCAGAATTGAGCAAAGTTCGATGGGTGGTGGAGTCTATACCATACTTAACTACGAGACACAATCATACAGCGGCTACAGCACGGCGAGTGGTCAAAAACTATGGGGACCAGTTTCAGTTGGCCAACCAGAAAATCCATGGGGCTACTACATTACTCAATCAATCATAGCCTACGGCAACCTGTACTCAGCAGACTTCAGCGGCTACGTGTACTGCCTTGACGTTCAAACGGGAACTATCAAATGGACATGGAATACAGGATCCAGTGGATACGACACACCCTACGGCATCTGGCCTATAGCAAATAATCTGGCAATTGCAGACGGAAAAGTCTTCCTAATGGGAGGTCACCTATACAGTCCACCACTGTTCCACGGAGGACAAATGTACGTCGTAAACGCAACCTCAGGAGAACTAGTATGGAGTACACCATCCTTTGCAATCACAAACCGCGGAAACATCGTAATTTCAGACGGATACGTAGTTGTACCCAACGCCTATGACAACCGACTGTACTGCTACAACCAAGGCCAATCAGAAACAACCGTCTCAATACAAAATGACGTCATCCCTATGGGCAACAGCGTGCTGATAAAGGGCACTGTCACTGATCAATCTCCAGGCCAAACATGCTTGGGTATTCCAGCAGCCGGCACACCCGCAATCTCCGACGACAGCATGAATGCATGGATGAAATATCTCTACATGCAAAAACCCAAACCAGCCAACGCAACAGGAGTTAAAGTACACCTGACCGCGCTTGACCCAAACAACAACCTTCAAGATCTCGGATTTGCAACAAGCGACTCTAGCGGCCTTTACAGCTTGATGTGGGCACCGCCAGTCCCAGGAAAATACACACTCAAGGCCACCTTTGAAGGCTCCAACTCCTACTATGCATCATCTGCAGAAACAGCCTTCGGTGTAACCCCATCAGCGTCAGGTTCAGTTGTTCCAACCGCTACCCCAACGACTACAATCCCTGCAGTGACAGCAACACCTAGCCCAATAGTGACTGCCTCTCCTACAAGCGCGCCACCACCAAAAGCTGAAACACCAATAGCAATCTACGTTGCCATCTCAGCAGCAATCATAATCATCGCAATAGCTGCGGCGGCAGTAGTTCTAAGACGAAGAAAATAGAAACAGCATAAAACCCAAACCTTTCCCTTTTTTTGTTTAGAAAAAGAATATCGGTGAAAATTGGGGCTGAGTGGGCTCTGGAGATGTTTACCAACTTGCTCGTTGGTGTTTCATTCTCTCTCCTAAATTTCGGGTTCCGGAGCCCCAGCAAACCTTTTTTCTCACAACTTGCTCCTGGCACAACATTTCCACCCTTGTTTCATCGTTTGTTTCTGTTTTTAGGTTGAGTGGGCGACTTTTTTTTGGTACTCACGATAGGTGAGCGAGACTTAATACAACAGACTGTACAACTGTGAACGAATTATAAGGAGAGAAACTAAAAAAAATGTCAATTAAAAAAAATAAATCATTATCGACGATAACGATGATTCTGATAGTAGCTTTTGCTGCCCTAATGACAAACATGCCAACCTCGAATGCTTTGACATCAGTTAGGTTTTCAAACACTCAGTTCTATCCAATAATAGGGGTCAACACACCGACAATGATTAGTTGGCTTACAACCCCCAACGTGCTTCTAGCGCCAGCATACTTAGGATTAACATCAGTATGGGCCAATGCCACCATTACTTTCACAAGACCAGACAATACAACGGAAGTTCTGACCGGACCATTCACCGCAACTACACGAAATGACGCACTCGGAAATCTCTTTCCCGAAGTGAAATTGGTTTACACGCCCAATATGCAAGGAAACTGGACGGTTAAATTTAGTTGGCCAGGAGACAGCACATACGCAGCAGTTACCCGAACAGACACGTTTACTGTGGGACCCGCTATACCTAAACGAGACGTCTGGGCTTATCTTTCACTCAGACCTTTCCCCGCCATAGGTCTAGGCCAGAACATGTTAATCAACGCCTGGATTTCGCCTGAACCCATGACCAACCATGAATACTACAAGGGTTACATGTTTACGTTCACGAGACCTGACAACACAGTCTTCACAATCGGGCCATTAGATTCCGAGTCCCCAGGAACAGTTTGGTTTGAGTATCCACTCGACCAGCTAGGTAACTGGACCATCAAGTTCGAGTTCCCTGGAGACACCATCAGCAACCCAGCCAGTGTGACGCGAACAATCATGGTGCAGAAAGACCCAATACCTTACCCAATTGCCGACACTCCGCTTCCAACCGAATATTGGACGTTTCCGATAAGCGTGTTCAACAGAGAATGGCGCAATATTGCAGGATCATGGTTGCAGAGCTACTACAATGCATCTGAAGGCTCGTTTAATCCATACACCGAAGCTCCGAGGTCTGCCCACATATTATGGGAAATTCCGCCAACAAGCGGTTTGGGCGGTTTCGTTGGGGGACCTTATGGTATAGGGATTGATGGAATCTACAGCGTTACTGGTGTTAGAATTAGTACGGTCTTAGCTGGACGAGGATACTACACTTCTGGAGGTCAGATTTACTGCATTGATATGCGAACTGGGGAAAAGCTTTGGAACGTGACAGGAAGTTTCAATGTTGGCGCTACAAGACAAACAGCCGGTATCTTTGGTACAACCAGTACACCAGCGTTATACCAATTTGGCTCTCGATTCATAGTATACGACCCACTAACTGGCGCAATGACTCTTAACGTGACAGGCAGTGCAATGAATTTCTTCGAAGACCCGTACGTATACAGCGGCAACATTACCGGCCGTTTGATTAAGTGGACAACATCAGGTTCATCAACGAATTTTGCCGACAGAATAGTATGGAATGTGTCTTATCCATTCTCGCAAATTGCGAATTCAAATGCTTTGCTGCAGAGCGGTCTCCTAATCGTTCGTGACTTTCCTGCGGGCGCAGTCGCTGGTGGAGGAACTGGAAACGCATTGTCCTATTCATTGGGAGCTATTAACTTGACAACGGGAGCAGTGGTATACTACAAGCCTCTGATGGATCCATTGGACCCTGACACATGGAATTACCGCGAAGGCCCAGCTATAGGCAGTGCAAACGGCGTAGTTTATTATGCTGCGCTTCCACACGAGAACGAGGGCCGGGGATACGAAGGATACGATGCTTTAACAGGGAATAAACTGTGGACGAGTGAGCAACCGGAGTATCCGTGGGGCGGATTCTGGGCTTATATGCCTCAAGGTAGCGCCTACGGAATGAACTATGGACTTGGCTATGCAGGAGTTTATGCCTTTAATCTGACCAATGGCAGAATAGTCTGGCAGTACTCAGCGGGAAATTCTGGAATGGAAACGCCCTATAACACATGGGTGTTCGGCAGCACCGGACCTGTTATAGGCGGAGGCATCGTTTTTGCACCCAACACTGAGCACAGTCCAACGCTCTACTATAGGGGACAAGAGTTGCACGCAATAGACGCGTTCACAGGCGAGAAAGTATGGAGCATACTGGGTATTTACGCACCGACAGCAGTGGCATATGGCACCCTTCTAGCATCAGAAACCACAACCGGAATCAGCTACGCCTTCGGCAAAGGTTCAACCGAGACCACAAATGTTTACCAACTTGCCCGTTGGTGTCTCAAACATTCTCTCTCCTAAATTTCGGGTCCAGAGCCCCAGCAAACCCAATTTATTCTAACAAAATGCCAGCTTGTTTGTGTATAACTCTCGGTCCAAATTCGGGGTAGACTGAATTCGAATCTATGCCGCAAATGAGATGTCACCTGCATTTCCCACTTTTTTGAAGAAACGTTTGCAAAGTTCTCATTAGTTCTGTTTAAAATTATGTTGTGCGCTTATCGGGTTCAGACATCTTCCAAAAATGATTTCAGTTCTACCTCGCCTTTTCTAGTATTTCTTTCTCCAGCCGGAATGAATGATCAGAGATTTCAGTAAACATTTTGGGCACATCGCCAAAATGTGGATCCTGCAATAGAGTTAGTTGTGGACATGGAATGAAATTGGAAAAGTGCGTAAGAATGTTGAAAAATATTCTATCGATAAGTCAAGCCCATACGTTTCATGAAATCAAGCACTTCCTCATATTCTCGTAAGTATTGTTTTCCTTTTTCAGTCAGTATGGGGGAATCGTCGTTCTCTATTAGTCCAAGATCGTTCAGGTCAGAAAGGTACTTTTTAAGACGATCAAAAGGAACATTAGCTTTGACCTGAATTCTCGTTAAAACTATTTTTTCACTACTACGTTCAGCGTTAAGCATAGACAAGAGATCGCCGTAGATTTTCAATTTGTCTCTACGCTGAATCTTTCTCATTTTCTCGCCGGTTTTTATGAAAGGTCAAGTATGATACTGCTAAGAAAACGCTTAGGCCTGCCAATCTAGCTACGATGCCTCCAACAAATGCATAACCGTGGACGTAGATTCCCTCAGATGCCCAGATTATCAACGAATACTGACTAATCCCCAAAAGAATGAACCCCAACGGAATCCAGATAGTTGCAGGCTCCGGAGACCGTATATGACTTCTAAGTGTATGGAGACAGACGTAGGAAATGCAAATCAATGCAAGTATTCGAAGGGCGACGCTCAAATTCGTAGGTATTGCTAAACCAATTACTGAACTCCTAATGATTAAGAGTGCAGAAGTTGTTAGCGCTACAACTATTAAACTAAGGGCAACATCCCAGATGAAGCGGCTATTTTTTGATGGTTCCTTTGAAAAATAATAAGTTGCTGCCAGAAATACATACGCAAATGTCCTTGTCAGAAGTGAAAGTAACATTAATTGCTCAATCGACTGTTGTATCCCTATGGCTAGAAAGACACTAGATATACCAAGAAAAGCAAAACCGAGAGGTAGACCGAGATAGCGCCCTTCTCTTGTGAGCCCATACGGTTTAAACATGAACTTGACCAGTATAAAACATAAAACTGCGGAAATAACTTCAACTGCTACCTCTACAATTTCTGACATAACGTTTACACTCTTGTCCCATCGTCTATTTCTGTTTTTTTCATTACGTGGGGCAACTCTTATTTTGTACTCACGATAGGTGAGCGAGACTTATTAAAACTAATTGTACAACTCGGTACCCACAAATTTGAAGGAGAAGACAGAATGAACTTAGTTAACAACCAAACGAAAAAGAAAACAAAAACATTTGTGATTGCCTTGCTTCTGATACTCACTTTGCCTTTGTTGCTTTCTGCTTTGCCGTCAGCTAACGCACATACACCAGCTTGGAATGTTCCGACTTTCGCCTATATCAACGCCTCACCTAACCCCGTTGGCGTCAATCAGCCGATAACCGTTTTCTTTTGGCTGGATAAGGTCTGGCCATCAGCTTCACTTATCAATGATATTAGACCTCATGACTACAAGCTTACCATAACAAAGCCAGACGGAACAACCGAAGTAAAGACTTGGCCAGTGGTTTATGATCCAACATCATCACAGTACACTGCTTACGTACCTACTCAAGTCGGTACGTACACTTTCAGATTTGACTTTCCACAGCAAGTTTATACTTGGGCCACTTTAGGGACAACGGCCCTCGTATACCAAAACGACACCTACTTAGCAAGCAGCGCACAAACGACGCTTACAGTACAACAACAACCAATACCCACACCAATAACTAGTTATCCGCTCCCCACCGAGTATTGGACGCGCCCAATATATGGTGAAAACAGTGACTGGTGGTCGATAACATCGAACTGGCTTGGCATAGGTGCACCCGGCTACGGTGGTTTCGCCTCGCCAGGTTCAAAGCAAAACAGTTTTCCAGGTGACGCTGTAGGACCACTATCACCTCACGTTATGTGGACAAAACCGCTCCAAGCTGGAGGAATCGTCGGAGGAGACAATTTTGCTATCAAAGGAAACACATACTTCGAAGGATCTGCATACAACCAAAGATTTGCCAATCCCATAGTAGTAAACGGAAAACTCTACTACACAGAACCACTATCGTTCACTGGCGCCCCTAACAGTGCATTCGGAGGAAGTGGTCCTTACGGACCAACTGACTGTGTTGATCTGCGCACGGGACAGATTATTTGGTCTCGGTCTGATGTTCCTCCGCTGTCATTTGCCTACGTATATGACCTTGAAGATCCTAACCAACACGGAGTTTATCCGCCAATTTTGTTCACAAGCAATTTTGCCCGCGCTTTTGATTCAGATACGGGAACTGCACTATTCAACGTAACTGGTGTTCCCACAGGCAGCTCAGTAAGAGGTCCGCAAGGTGAACAAATGAGATACGTCATCGCAAATGCAGGCAACACAACAAATCCTGACTGGCGCTTGGGCCGCTGGAACTCATCTAAACTATGGTCATATACAGGATCAAGCCCGGCAATCGTTGCAGGTCCCGTTCCAACAGGGACTGCAGTCGACGGAAGCGTTTCAAATCCGAACAATTCGAGTTGTCGCTATGACTGGAACATCTCCATACCATGGCGCAACACCATGACAGGAAACCCAGTAGTAGTTAGCGCTTTCTATGACAATATGCTGATATGCTATAATGGTTCTCTTCCCACTTTCAACGTACAGAATCCCTACACGTACTTCGCAGTAAACCTCAATCCTGCCAAGGGACAAGTCGGTTCAGTTCTATGGTGGAATACAGTAAACCCGTTGCCAGGAAACATCACAATGAACGCTGGCGGAGCTGATCCAACTGTCGGTGTCTTCGTTGAAGCAACTAAGGAAACTATGCAATGGGTAGGCTATAGCATGACAACGGGCCAGAAACTTTGGGGGCCAACTCCATCTCAAGTCGCCTTTGACTACTATGGCAACACGGGTGTTGCAAACATACAAGGTTGCGCTGCTTACGGTAAACTCTACAGCAGTCAATTCGGAGGAGTTCTCTACTGCTATGATTTGCAGACAGGAAAAATATTATGGACATACGGTAATGGTGGACCAGGAAACAGTACTAACAGCGGCTTTTACACTCCTTACGGCAACTATCCAACTTTCATAACTGCGATTGGTAACGGAAAAATATACACCATTACAAGTGAGCACACTGCTGACGCTCCAATTTACAAGGGCGCTTTAGCGCGCTGCCTCGATGCCGAAACCGGGAAAGAACTTTGGACTATTTCAGATTATACCTCTTATCTGGCAGGTCCCGCGTCTTCTCCGGTAAGTTATGTTCTGGCAGATGGCTTTGCAGCATACTTCAATGGCTACGACAACCAAATCTATACCATTGGCAAGGGACCTAGTGCCAGCACAGTCATTGCGTCGCCTAAGGTCTCAGTGCAAGGCAGCAGCGTACTAATTGAAGGCAAAGTCACCGATACTGCAGCAGGGACAAAACAAAATGAGCAGTCAGCACGCTTTCCAGACGGTGTTCCAGCAGTTTCTGATGCAACTATGAGTTCATGGATGGATTATGTCTATATGCAAAAGCCAAAGCCATCAAATGTAACGGGCGTACCTGTGCATCTAACAGCGATTGACCCGAACGGCAACTTCCAAGACATTGGCAAAGCAATCAGCAATGATCTAGGCAATTATGCCTTCGCGTGGACTCCGCCAGTTCCTGGGCTCTACTCGGTTACAGCTACTTTCGAAGGTTCCAATGCCTACTACTCTAGCAAAGCAGGAACTTCATTCGTAGTTTCGACAGCAACTTCGGTTTTGCCAGTTGTAACCCCAACACCAACCTCAACACAAACAGCAGCGCCTACATCCGTACCGACTCAAACACCAACTTCGCCTTCCCCAAGCTTAGCTCCACAACCAACAGGTGGTGTGCCAGCAACGACTTACATTATCATAGCCTCAGCGGTCGTCATAATGGCAGTAGTCGCAGCAGCTCTCATTTTACGAAGGCGCAGATAAAACAAACCATTTTCCTTCTTTCTTTTTTTGTGAAAGAATTTGCATCGATGAAAACATGGGGCTGAGTGGGCTCTGGAGATATGTTTACCAACTTGCCCGTTGGTTTCATTCTCTCTCCTAAATTTCGGGTTCCAGAGTCCCAGCAAACCCTAAAAGAGAGACTTTTTTCTTCTTTGCATATTGTCGCCATTTTAGTAAATTTTGTTGACTTTATCGTTTTTCAAGCCTCCAAATAGGCAAAACTTAAAAACAAATCTGCGTAGAAAAGACTTCATCAAAAAGGAGAGAAAAACGATTGTTTGATAAAATAATTTTGAAAAAAAAATCTGCCTCAACAATTGCTTTGCTTCTGCTACTTGCAATTTCTACGTTTGCTGCAGCCCTTCCAATTGCCAATGCCCACACACCCGCATGGACTATTCCAACCTATGCCTATCTTGCCGTATCACCTAATCCTATAGGCGTCGGTCAAAACGCTATTCTAGGTAATGTGGCTTGACAAGCCTCCACCAACTGCAGCAGGGATTGGTGGCGATAGATGGCAAGGCTACACAATTACAATTACAAAACCTGACGGCACCAAAGATAACATAGGTCCTCTTAATTCCGACGCGACATCATCAACCTATACATTCTACACTCCTACGCAGCCAGGCACCTACTCGATAACGTTCAAATTTCCAGGGCAAACTGCAAGCCTGTATAACCCAGTAAACGGATTGCCAGGCACAACCACCAGCGCCTACATCAACGATACTTACCAACCTAGCTCCGCATCAACAACTCTTACGGTGCAGCAAAACCCTGTGCTTGAAATAGGAGACTACCCACTTCCAACAAGCTACTGGACCAGACCGATAGAAGGACAAAACACGGCATGGGTAAGCATAGCATCAAATTATCTGAACCCATTTGGGGCCGCATATACTTACGGTGCAGAACGTCTTCAACCTGATGGCACTGCACCTAGCAGCTCTCACATAATGTGGACAAAACCGATTCAGAACGGAGGCGTAGTCGGAGGAACCACGGCAATACCTGAAGTATCCTATTACCCGGGGCTTTCCTATGAAACCAAATTTAACAGTCCCATAATAATTTACGGAAAACTCTACTATGGTCTACCGAGAAGTGATGCAGGCTCTGGCGGCGGATATATCTGCGTTGATCTGCGAACTGGAAAACAGCTTTGGTGGCAGAACTACACTGTCAACCCAACTTTCGGGCAGCTCTATCTCTATGAGTCGATGAATCAACACGGCCTCATTCCTAACGGCTATTTGTGGGCAGTTTCTGGCAGCACCTGGATTGCTTACGATGCACTTGATGGAAACTGGCTATTTAACCTAACAGACGTTCCTTCATCCGCAACCGGAACAGGATATTCTGTAAGCTCGGGTCAGACTTATGGACCAAATGGAGAGCTACTGCGTTTCGTTTTCAACTACAACAATCGTTGGCTAGCTCTTTGGAATAATACTGCAGCTCAAGCATTAACAGGTACAGCAAACCCGACAGATATAACGAGTTCAGCCTACTTCCAATGGAGACCTGTAGGGAAAGTCGTCAACGCAAGCATGGCATACTCATGGAACGTGACAATACCCACTTTGCCAAACGTAGGTGGGTCGCCGACTGTTCGATATATTCTCCAAGATGATTTACTGCTTGGCTCCTTTGGGCTTCCTGGCGCAATCGATGCAATAAATCCGGGATGCACAGTGTTTGCGATAAGCCTGAAGCCATCTTCAAGAGGCACGTTGCTTTGGATCAAGAATTACACAGCGCCACTTGGCAATATCACTCGACAGTTCGAAACAGTGGATCCAGTAAACCGAGTGTTCACTATGAGCGATAAAGAAACCATGCAATGGTCAGGTTTCAACCTTGACACAGGCGCACCCTTATGGGGTCCAGTGGGTCAAACGCGTGCATTAAACTTCTACCCAACTATTGGCAGCGGAGGCGTTAGTCAAGTAGGCTACTGCGCCTACGGCAATTTGTACTCGATGGGCTACGGTGGGGAAGTCTTCTGCTATTCGACCAAGAATGGGCAGCTATTATGGAAATACAACGACACAAATAGTGGATTGGAAACGCCTTGGGGTAATTATCCTACATTCATTGGCGCTATTGCTGACGGAAAAATCTACGTATATAATGGTGAGCACTCTCCTAATTCGCCAATGTACAAAGGTGAAAGTGTAACTTGCCTTAATGCCTAGTACTGGAGCAAGAATTTGGAGTATATTTGGCTGGGCTTCGGTGGGGGGTTTTGCTGATTGGGGCTTTCCTCTCGCAGATGGCTATTTGGCATATCTGAACGCATATGACATGCAGGTTTACTCTATTGGCAAGGGACCGAGCGCCACCACGGTCGTTGCATCGCCAAAGGTTTCAACGCAGGGCAGCAGCTTACTGTTAGAAGGCACAGTGATTGACACGGCAGCAGGCACAAAGCAAGACGAGCAGGCAGCGCGTTTCCCAAGTGGTGTCCCAGCGGTTTCTGATGCAAGCATGAGTGGATGGATGGAGTACGTCTATATGCAAAAGCCAAAACCATCCAGCGTAGTAGGCGTATCTGTGCATCTGACAGCCATTGATCCAAACGGCAACTTCCAGGACATCGGCATAACTGCAAGCAACTCTTTGGGTAACTATGCGATCGCTTGGACTCCGCCAGTTCCAGGGCTCTACACGGTCACCGCCACATTCGAAGGCTCAAACTCCTACTACAGAAGCGAAGCAGGAACCTCATTCGTAGTATCAACAGCACCTTCAGCCGCGCCGGTTGTAACTGCCACTCCAACTCAAACAACAGCACCAACATTAATCCCAACCCAAACGCCAACTTTGCCATCGCCTAGTATTGCTCCGCAGCCAACCAGCGGAATGCCAACAGCCACTTACATTGCGATAGGTGCAGCGGTCGTCATCATAGTAGCGGCGGCAGCAGCGCTTATTCTTAGACGACGCAAATAAAACCAATTTTTTTCTTCTTTCTTTTTTTGTTTAAAAATTTAGAAAACAAAGCTTCCGCCATAAAATATCAGTGTGGCGAAATATTGGAACTAGAGAATAACGAGAAGGTGGTTCTTGACGACGGAATTTTGGGGATGAGAAGAAATTTTCGCTGACAAGCAAAGTGTGATAGTCCATAAAATACAAGGTATTTTCAATATGGCATGCGCGTGCTTCATTGTTTTGGGGAGTCGTTTCTTTCAGGATCGCGGTGTTTAGTGAATGGCTTCACAATTGAGAAATAGCTAACAACCACGACTGTGACCCACATTGCTGTTGTTATTGAAGCTAGATAAAACAAATTCCATAAGAAGAACAAGAGCACATTCGTAGCACCAAACGTGTAGAAAACCATCATTAATCGAAAATTGAAGGAGCGAAGATGCTTGGTAAAGGGTGGTAGTCTCTTAACGTAGTAACTATCCATTACAATGCAATCCATGAGTGTATACAGCGATAAATCAAATACAGCCGTTAAACCAAGAAGCACTATTTGAGCTTGAAAAGGATTGAGACTAGGAAAAATCGATACAAGTACGGCGATAGCCGAAAAAAGAAAACCGCTCAATAATGAGATGGCACTTAGAATCCCGTGGTTATGGGACATATAATCACTAAGGTCATTCTTCTCTTTTGACACACTGCCTCAACCTCAATTTAGCATCCAATTTTTTTTCAATTTGTTTGATGCTCAAATCATGTCTTTCCAAGACTTCTCGGTGTTCCGAAGAAGGAAGAAGCAGCTCATGCTTCTTTTTTTGGAATTGTTTTCAAGTTTTAGAACTTGCACAAAACTCATTAATATATTCTTAGTTTTTCCTCAGAATTAATGAGAGCTTTTCATTTACTGATAAAACAGCCTTAAACAACGTACCTTAATTTTGGAATGCATTAGATTGAGTTTTGTTTAATTCTTTCTCTCAATTGTGTTTCTTCTTTTGTCCTTCTTCAGTATTCCGAAAGAGTGGGGCTTAGTAAGCTCTGGAGATTTTTACCAACTTGCCCGTTGGATTCGTTCACTCTCCAGTGACTGCATTGAAACTGTATTTAAATTATAATTCTTTTATCAAATGATGGTAATTTGAAAAAATTGCGAGTAATGGCGCAAAAACTTTTGATATAAAGTGAGGTTCAGCAAATCTTATATCTGGAAAGCTGACACATAGCAAATTAAAGTAATTTTTGGAGGAATTTGATTGAAAAATCAAAAAAACAAGATACTATTCTCAGTAGTTTTGATTCTACTGTTAAATTTGTCTGGATTTTTGGTGAGTGTACAACCTGCTAAGGCTCAATCCGTTGCCACAGTAGCCTACATTGCCGCCGAACCTAACCCAGTCGGCGTCGGCCAAGTCCTCAACGTCAACTTCTGGGTGTTGCCAATCCCGCCAGCTGCTGCAGACATCTACCACGGCTTCATGGTGAAAGTAACAAAGCCTGACGGCTCAGTTCAGAACATGGGTCCCTACGATTCTCTTACAATCGGCACGGCATATTTCACCATAACACCAGACCAGGTGGGTACATGGACATTCGATTTCACTTACTCAGGCGAGCAAATTCGTGGTTCCCAAATTCAGCCGGCTCAAGCATCGACCACAGTTACAGTGCAACAGCAGACAGTACAGCCTTATCCGCCCGCTCCATTACCGACAGGGTATTGGACACGGCCAATTTATGGCAATAATAGGGAATGGTCTTCAATCGCTGGAAACTGGCTGCAACGAGGCTATGATGCGACTGGAAGAATTTGGGACTCCGTTGGTGCTTACGTTCCCTACAGCCGTGCGCCAAGAACGCCCCACGTGATGTGGACTCTGCCAGTCGGTAATGACATGGGCGGTCTTGTGGGCGGAGCAACTGACCATACATTCTACTCTGGGTTGTCATATGAATCCTTCCTGACACCGCCGGTAGTTATGGGTGGCAGATTATTCTACCGTGCATACAAGAGTGCCTTCGGATTGACCGGTGGAAATATCCCTGTCGCAAACTCGACTGTTCCACCTGGCATCATCTGCAGAGATTTGCGAACTGGTGCTCTTATTTGGGAGAACGACAATGCAACGTTTGATTGTGGTCAACTCTTTGACTATTCATCAGGCAATCAGGGCGGAGTTGTTCCTTACCTTTGGAGCATAGAGACAACCGATTGGACACTTTACGATGCGAACACCGGTGTCTTGCTGTGCGACTTCAAGAATGCTTTACCCTACTCGCTCATAACCAGTTCATCCATCGCCTACGGGGCTGACGGAACATTGCTTGTCTACTTTATAGACGGAAACGCGGGCACTCTCACTCTGTGGAACTCTACAAAGGCTTTCCTTGGAAATGGGTTGATAGTTCTCTCTGCTAGCGCGAATGGTTTCCTGAGAGTTCATCCTGGATCATATGATTGGACAAAAGGTATTCAGTTTACGACTACTATCAATCGTCATCCGATTAGTTTCCCACAGGGATTCGACACACCATATACCTTGGGTATTACTGGCATATCTGACAACGTAGTATTGGCGTATTATGGAACGGTTGGTAATGATGTGCAGCATTTCGCTTACAGCGCCTTAGATGGGCACGAAATGTGGGCTTTCAACCGGACCTTTGAGGGAGCCCCAACCGGGTTAGAGTCTTTCTCAGCGATGGGTTCGGGCATCTACGCGCAATTCAACGTTCCTACGGGGCAATGGGTTGCGTGGAAGCTCAGCGATGGCTCGCAGTTGTGGGTTAGTGATCATCAGGTGTATCCATGGGGCATATATAACGGAGGTACCGGTGCGGTCATTGCTAACGGGCTCATGTACTCGATGGCTTACGACGGCTACGTTCATGCATTTGACATCAACAATGGCAAGGAAGTCTGGAAGGCTTCCAGCGGTAACAGCGGCTTGGATGCTCCCTACGGCACTTATCCGTTCTTCTATGGTCCCATTGTGGCGGATGGAGTTGTTTTTGCGGGCACTGGTGAGCACTCTCCGACTCAACCTCTAATCAGAGGAGAAAAGCTGTTTGCTTTCGACGCTAACTCAGGGACTCAAATATGGAGCATACCCGGACTTGTTACGCTGCAGGCGCTGGCGGATGGTTACCTTATAGGCTATAATGGCTATGATAACCAGATCTACGTGTTCGGCAAAGGACCAAGTGCAACAACTACCTTTGTCTCTTCGGATGTAGCTGCAAAAGGCTCCTCCGTGTTGATAAAGGGTACAGTAACGGATCAGTCTGCAGGTCAACCTGGCACTCCTGCAATCTCAGATGCGGACATGAGCATTTACATGGCGTCTGTGAAAATGCAGCAAACATCTGACATTACACACATGACTGGCGTTCCGGTGCAACTTAACGCTCACGCTCCAGACGGAAGCACAATTCACATTGCCGACGTTACTAGCGATGCATACGGCAACTTCTATCAGTCTTGGACTCCGCCAGACGTAGGGCTTTACAGAATAGTTGCAGTTATGCCTGGAACCAACTCATACGGGGATTCGTCCGCAGAAGCCGCCGTTTCTGTTGTTGTCGCCTCAACAAGCACCGCTTCAAACACAGGATCAAGTGTAGGTTTTGAAATCTACTTGGCTGTCGCCGTAATCATAGCAATTGCAATCATCGTTGCAGCTTTAATCATACGAAAAAGCAAATAGCTTTCCAAATTTTTCCCTTTTTTTTGTTTTGAGAAAAATTGTGGCTGAGTGGGCTCAGGAAAACAATTGGTATCTGTTCTCGGGGTATTTCCTTTTCTCCTTATTGCTTAATCCGGAACCCCAGCAAACCCTTACTCATACTTGCAAAAACAACTGGCTTGTTTGTTTAGCTCCCGGTCCAAAATGGGACCTGGGCGGATTTGAACCCTCCACTCTGTGAAGGTGTCACGTAGACACGTCGCTAGTGACGTTTTCTGTTTTCTTCTTGCGCGGCTTATAAATAACACCTGCAATGAACAACACAATCCCAACGATGGGTAACACGAGCACTGCTTCTTGACCTCTTGCAAAATAGAGGACAAGGCCCACAACAATTAATATTCCCCCAATTCCAAGGAGTCGCCCTTTGTTTGTTTGATAATAGTCTTTCATGTCCACCACTTTTCCCACCTCCTCCTCGGCGCGTCCAACTTTGCTACTTCCACTTTGTTAGTATTTCCTCTCGCTGAAAAGCCGCGGTACTTACGAAATAAAGAGCGATATCAATCGCGGAAAGGATACCTGCGATTATGAGAATCCCGTTTATGTCTAGACTTATTATGCGTATTTCGCTAGCTAAATAAATTGCTAAAAATGGCAAGAAAATAAATATCCCAAAACTATTAGCGCTGCGTACGTCGTTAACTCTCGATGAGACAATAACGCTGTATAGCACGCTCATAACAACTGCGACGGGAACTAGGATCAGCAGCAAAACCCCAAATGTCCAATTTGGAAAATAATTATAGCCAAGTTTCCCGAAAGTCACTGCATCAACGCCAACCATAAAGACTGTCGCTCCGGCATACATTGCAGCTAAAGTTGGCAACACTGCAGCAATTGCTTTTCCAAGCAAAATCTCCCCGTCAGTAAGAGGAGTAGCGAGGAGCGGTTCTAAACTCTTCTCAATTTTTTCGCCGACTATGCTATAAGAAGCAATTCCTAATGGAATGTACGCTGCTCCAATGACAATGAAGAATGAAAATGAATTTAATAGGTTTGGAAGATTTGCAGTTGTGAGGAGCCCGGCGTTTCGTTGTCCAGCAAACTCAAGTATGGCTGGAAAGAGAACTGAAATTATAATGGGAAAAACGATGATTGAGTACCAAATATTTTTTTGACGCTTAAATATTTTGAAATCTCTTGAGGCAACAAGCCATGCTTTTGATAATCTCATGCGGACTCCCTCACAAGCTTCAAATAGGTATCTTCCAAAGTCGAGCCCACAACGTTAATGGCCCGCACGTGACCGCCAGCCAACACGAGGGATTCTACAACTGGAGAATTCTCTTTATCAGGATCCACCACATCAAACGTTACCTTGTTGCCGTCAACAGTGAGGTTTCTAAGCGACAACTTCTTTAAAGAGTTTAAAACGGCATCATTGACTTGCTCCAATGTGATAACTGTGCTTCTGCCATGAACAGATCGTTCAAGTTCATCAGGAGTGCCTATTGCCCGAAGCTTCGTGTTCAGAATAGCTATTTTATCGCATATCCTCTGGGCCTCATCAAGGTTGTGAGTATTTAAAAAGATGGTCTTCTTCTCTTTTTTCAATTCAAGGATAAAATCCCTAACAGTCTTCGCTGACTCAGGGTCCAAATTTGCTGTCGGTTCATCCATGAACAAGACTTCTGGTTCATGTATTAGAGCACGTGCTATGGCAAGTTTCTGCTTCATCCCTTTAGAAAATGTCCCTGCCAAAACGTTCCTCTTCTCCCAAAGCCCCAGCATCTCAAGAAAGCGTTTGATGTTTTCTTTTCTTTGGGCGTCGGTACAATCGTATATTTTTCCATAGAAATCCAAGTTGTCATAGGCAGTCAGATTTTCGGAAAGCCCCACGTTGTCTGGAACCAATCCGATGATTTTTCGAATTTTCAGGGAATCTTCCTTGTTGCCTATTTCATATCCGCCTATGCTGGCTGTGCCGCTGGTTTTGGATATTAGGCAACAGAGCATTCTGATGGTTGTGGTTTTTCCTGCACCGTTGGGTCCGAGAAAACCGAAGACTTCGCCATCGTCAACGTGCAAGGTCACATTATCTACCGCCGTTAGGTCACCGAATTTCTTCGTGAGATTTTCAGTGTCTATCATAATGATTGCCATGCCGATTTGTTCTTTGCTTCTTAAAGTCAGGTTTAGGTTATATGAGTTATCCCGGGGCGCCGCGAAATCACAAGCGTTGATGTGGATTGAGGAAAAATCCCCTGCAGTTTGCGCGTGAGGATTGCTTCGAACCCCGGTCTGATGGAGATGTCACCCGCAAAATTCCCTTTTTCCTTTTTATTTATTGGTGATTTTTTCGCTCTCCAAAATTTCTGATTTCCAGGACCCCAAAGCAAACCCTTTAGATCCCTCTTGTCTTGGAGCGCATCACAAAATCCAAATGCCTATTTTGTCGAAAAAAAATTTTGTGGAGCTACTTAGACGAAAAATTATGCGTTTTCTTTTAGGGTGGAAACCAATTTTCGATTGCCTCTACTAATTATTTATATAATTTTCTGGGGTTCCCCAAAATTTAAAAACAATTTGCTACAGAATAATGTAACTGCAAACAGGAAAGGATAAAGCATGAATTTATTGAATAAAATAGCAAATACCGCACACTCTGCATCCGCAAAACTACTTAGAAAAAAACTGTTGAGTTCAGCCGCATTAATCACGCTATTGGCCGTCACTACATTGATGGCAAGCTTGCCGGCAGTCGATGCACATACCCCTGCATGGAATGTTCCAACATACGCGTATATCACTGCACAACCCAATCCAATAGGTTCTGGTCAACAGGCGTTCCTCGTGTTCTGGCTTGATTTGCCTCCACCAACTGCTGCAGGTCAAGGTGGTGACCTTTGGCACGACTTCACCATAAAAGTAACTGCCCCAAGTGGAACAACAGAGAATCTGGGTCCATTCACATCTGATCCGACCGGAGGAACTTATGCACTGTACACTCCCAAGGAAGTCGGCACTTACACCTTTAGCTTGCACTTTAGCGGACAAGTACTGGGTTTGAACAATCCTATTACTGGCGTCCCCGGTTCAAACAGTCCATTTGTCGGCGACAACTTTCTTCCCAGTGACGCCTCATGCACCCTCACCGTTCAGCAGGCTCCGTTAGAGAAAATTCCGCAATCACCTATGCCGACAGAGTATTGGACTCGACCAATCAACCAGGAAAACTCAAACTGGGCGAGCATAGCCTCAAATTGGCTGGGTCTTTTCCAAACTTATCGTGTCCAAGACGATGGATTAGCACCCAACAGTCCCCACATAATGTGGACATTGCCAATTGAGTTCGGCGGAATCCTTGGAGGCTCAAATACTCCAATTCCTGAAGTGGGCTACTACACGGGTATGTCATACGAAGTCAGGTTTGGCAACGCGCTCATTCTGCAAGGAAGACTCTACTTCAACATGCCTCTACACGATGATTCTAGGTGCCGGTCCATACACCTGCGTTGACTTAGCCACTGGACAAATTCTATGGCAAAAACAAGGAATATCACCGTCTTTCGCTTCTCTGTACGACTATGAATCTCCTAACCAACACGGAGTAATTCCAAGCGGTGCTCTTTACCAAACAGTAGGCTCCACTTGGATGGCTTTCGACCCATTCACGGGCGCCTGGATCTACAACTTCACCAATGTTCCTTCCGGCTCCAACGTACTGCAAAACGATGGTACGATAGCACGATACATACTCAACTACAATGCAACATCCAAATCAGGCTGGCTGGCAAAATGGACGACAGCTGCTCTAACAAACGGACCCCTAGTGCTAAACCCGGGAACGTCCACGGACGCCTACCAATACCGACCTGTAGGCAAGAACGCTGACATGAGAAACAATATCGAATGGAACACAACCATAAACTCTGACTTAACCGGATCAACAAGTCCTGCTATTGTGCAAGTTCTTCCTGGCGACATTATTCTGGGCAGAAGCAGCAACATTGGAATCACCTCTGTGTGGAGAGGTACGGATGACCCTTGGACCATGTGGGCAATCAGTGATAAATCAAATAGCCGAGGACAGTTGTTATGGAAACAAAAATATCCAGCGCCCCAAGGGAACCTCTCGCAGATGCTAACATACGCTCCGATCGACAAGGTGAACCGCGTAATTACCATGACATACTTTGAGACAGGCGAACGCCTGGGCTACAGCCTCGACACAGGCAACTACATGTGGGGTCCAGTTGGAACACCTTACCAAGTAAGCCACGCCTATCAATACTACAGCAGTAGAGCAGGTCAAAACGCTTACGGTGAACTCATAGTGGGAGGCTACGGTGGAGAAGTCTTTGCTTATAACACCACAAACGGTAACAAATCCTGGAACTTTAACGACACCAGCCACGGCATTGAATCTCCCTGGGGATTGATACCCACGTTCCCATCAATAATGGCTGACGGCAAAGTCTTTGCGGTCGGCGGCGAACACTCACCAAACGTTCCCCTCTACAAAAATGAACGACTATACGCAATTGACGCATACACCGGAAAAGAGCTTTGGAACTTAACTGCTTGGTCTTCATCAGGTTTAGGTGAGGCAGCAGCCAACATGTACGTCGCAGACGGCTACTTACTGTACTATAACCTCTACGACAGCCAAATCTACTGCATAGGCAAAGGACCCAGCGCAACTACGGTAGCCGCACCTCAAATCGCAGCAACGGTGGGCTCTAGTTTGATGATAACTGGTTCAGTAACGGACCAGGCTCCAGATGCTAAAGGCAAAGCCGCCGTCTCAGACGCTTCTATGACTCCTTGGATGGAGTACCTATACATGCAAAAGCCAATCCCTGCCAACGCAATCGGTGTGACTGTGAAACTATCAGTAATTGGTCCCGACGGTTCCAAGACAGACATTGGCCAAACAACAACTGATTTGAAGGGCAACTACGGGTTTATGTGGAAACCCACGACCGCTGGCAAATACACTGTCACCGCAACTTTTGAAGGCTCCAACTCTTACTGGCCTTCCTACGACACAACATACCTAGCCGTAGACACAGCTCCGTCAGCATCGCCAGTTGTTACGCCAACACCGACAACTGTACCAACGCCAATTGTTACTCCAACTCCTTCCGCGATAGTTACGCCGACTCCAACGACTCCTCAAGGTCCAGGTGGACTTCCAGCATCTACAGTGTATGCAATCGCAGCTGCAGTGGTAATCATCGCAGTTGTGGCTGTGGCAGCAGTCGCTCTTCGGAGACGCAAATAAACACCGCGAAAACAAATCTATCTTTCCCTTTTTTTGTCTATAAAAAAGTAAAAAATAGAGATGAGGAGAAATGGGGCTGAGTGGGCTCCGGATACGATTACCAACTTGCCCGTTGGTTTCATTCCTTACTCTCCTAAAGTTGCCTAATCCAGAGCCCCAGCAAACCGCAAATTCAGAAAATCATTTTCTTAATTAAAATTTAATCTAAAAAAAAAATTACACGACTGCGTTTTTGTTATTTGAGGTCAGGTCGGGCTCAGGTTCCTTGACATTATCATGCCTGTCTGGCTAAACTTCCTATGGATTAATTCTGAAAATTCCCATAGCGATGTTAGTGTTGTGACTGTTAGCATTCAATCACATATTCGTATAAACTTGAACGAAATCATCGTTTTGAGGTGAAATGTGAATTGATTGGTGAATTAATAGCCGAATACAAAGGCAAAACCACGGGAACGCGATTCCTTGCTGATGGAAAAATCGAAGGTTCGTATGCAGGGGCGGGCAAACTCCTTGGAAAAGAAGCCTCAATAATGGCAACTGCTGTTTTTTCGCTCATGCCTACAGGAGTAAACATGATAGAAGGGAACGGCATACAAATGACAGCTGAGGGAGAGACTGCAATGCACAAGTTCGATGGAATAGGCTTGTCCACTGGAAAGGGCTGGAAATCAAGCAATAGAGGAGCCGTTTTTCACATGACAAGTTCGCCGAAACTCGTGAGCCTCAACAAGACAGTCGGCGTTTGGGAGTGGGAATCAGAAGAGAATGGAGACTTTATCGTCAAGGTCTGGGCGTGGAAATAGCCAGACCTCCTTCTTTTTTCTCATTTGCCTGCATTTTTATAATGCGGTAGGTGAATCACATCGTGACTTATCAAGAAACGTTGAAGGATATTGAGATTAAATTTTAATCCCTCTCTCTCTCAAAATTACGACTGACGAATCAGGGAAAGATTCAGGGTTATCAGGGAGCACTTTTTTCTGGGGTTCTCAGAGAATCTATCCCGTGTAGTTTTACGGCTTTGATTCGTGAAAGGGGGATTATCAATGAAGAGGCGATTAATCCCTCAATTAGTCCTGTGGGAACATACCACATCATCATAGTTGGTATTGTTACTGTTAAGCCACCTACTTGTCCTATCATCGGGTGAATCCCTATCTCGATGCCAACCGCTAAAGCAGTAAGTACATTTGAAACCCAAGAAGCAACAAACACTCCAACGACAAGACGTTTTTCGCTAAACTTCTTCCCAACATGTATTTTGACAAGGAAAAATGACAAAGCACCAATTACAGCCATGTTGAAAACGTTAGCTCCAAAACTTGTTATCCCTCCATCGCCAAGAGCAAGCGCCTGGATTATCAAAGTAATAGTCATGCTGATTAAAGCACCGAATGGTCCAAGAATCATCGAAATTATGGTGCCGCCTAAAAAGTGCCAAGTACTACCGCCGCCTGCAACGGGAAACTCAATTAACTGAACAACCAACGTGATGGCACTTATTACTGCAATTAGAGCGATAGAGGAACGGGGCAGAGTGTGTTTTGCTCCTCTCCAAGCCCAAACCAAGAAAAAGATTGCTATAAGAAACATCAAAATGCATATGTAGGGGTTGAGGATTCCGTCGGGAATGTGCATTTATTTAGTAGTATTACGTTTTGCTATTTTAGTGTTACCAGGTTTTTTCTTCCCAACACCAAACTCTACTCTTTAATTGTTGTTAGCGGCAGCAACGCTAATTACGTTCGTCGATCAATTCTGGACTGTGATCTTGATGAAAGTGACAAAAGTTGACAGCACTCCCGAGTTTCAAAATGCCCATGGCGTTGAAGCAAAGAGACTTTATGCCTCAAAAGACGCTGAGGTAATTTTTATGAACCTAAAACCGAACCAATCTCTGAAGAAGCATACCACGCCAGTCGACGTTTTCTTCTATGTTCTCGATGGAAAAGGCGAAGTTGAAATTGGGGACGAAATAAGAGAAGTTGAAAAAAACACACTCATAGAAAGTCAAAAGAATATACCGCATTTGCTTCGCAACACTGGAACAACCTTATTCAAATTTCTCGTTGTCAAGCTCTTGTAGCTTTAGAAGAGCAATACGCGCTTTCTCTTTTTTGCGTTCGACGAATGCTGATTAAAGTAGTAGAATTTATAGAGAACCTTTGTAGTTACTGGTTGTTGGGCATCCGACGCACTTTTGGGTTTGGTACCTGTTGCACGGGTCACATTCAACGTTGCATGGCGCGACCTTTTTTTCTTTGCGGGCGAAGTTTTCTCTTATTTGCAGAAAGGGCGAAAAATAGGTATCACTTATGGTGTAGAATTCTGATCTGCGGATTCCTTTGCTGGATCTTAGCGAGCATTTCTCCATCGAGATGCTTTCAAGGGTTTCTCGCGTTTCTGCTACTATTAGTGCCATTAGATTGTAGCCGCCTATTGTTTTGAAAATCTGAACCACTCTGGGGCATTCCTCGAAACGGTCAAGGATGTTTTGCATTGCTTCGGCACTTTCCATTTCCAGCATTACGATTGCTGGATGAAGTCCCAGCGCACTTGGATTGATCAGAGCAGAAATTTTGATTATGCCTTTTTCGATGAGTTTTTCGAGCCGTTTCTTTGTTCCCATGCTTGTGAAGCCCGTTACCTTTGCTAAATCTTCAAGAGATGTTCTACCATCTTCCTGAAGATGGGCTATTATTTTCTTGTCAACTTCATCCATAAACACACCCCGTTTGTTTTCTAAACATAACCTATTAATATTGTTTAGCTATTAAACTATGCTGTAATTTAAACAAAGGTTATCAAAATGACAAAGAGAATAATGATGCCAGTTGAAGACGAAGCAGGATTAGAAGCACAAGTGGCACAGCACTTCGGAAGAGCCCCCTACTTCGCAATAGTAGAACTTGACGAGAATCAAAAAACTACGAAAGTCAAAACTGAACCAAACAGAAGTGAACATATGGGAGGCGCCCCAGGACACTCACACGAAAGCTTTCTCGCACTAAAACCAGACATTGTAGTAGCTTATTCAATGGGACCAGGAGCACTAAACACCTTCCAAGACGCCGGAGTAACAGTTTTAGAAGCAACTGCGAACACAGTCAAAGGCAACATTGAATCCTTCCAAGAAGGCAAACTCAAAGAACTTGCAGGCGGATGCGAACATGCCGCCCACCACGCGCATTAATAGTTAATTTTAAATCTCGACCTGAAGAAAAAGACTATTTGGTGAAATAGAATGCCAAAAATTAAGGCTAAAGCGACATGGGTTGAAAACGTACGTTCAAAAGTTGATAACCAAAGAAACCACAGCGTAGAATGCGACCTCTCCACTGCTGCAGGCGGAACAGACTGCGGTCCAACAGCACTTGAACTCAGCTTAATGGCATTAGCCGATTGTGGCGTTACAATCTTCGCTGACGTCTGCAAAAAGAGCAACATCAAACTGAAGCAAAGTTGAAGTGACTGTTGAAGCAGACAAATCTCCAGATTCTCCAATGGTAAGCGGGGTAACTATGAAAGTAAATGTCTCTTCCAATGCTAGAAAAGAACTCCTAGAAGCAGCTTGGAGAAGAACCGAAGCAAACTGCCCGTGATAGTTAATCTTCAAAGAACCAACTCCAGTGAAAGTCGAGTTCGAAAGCAAAACCGAATAAGCTATCCATTGCGGGGAAGCCAAACGAAAAACGCACTAATTATCTACTGGTCGTCATCTGGAAACACAGAAAAAGTAGCCAATTCTATTCGAGAAGGCTTGAAAACAGCAGGCATCAATGTCACTGTGAAGAAAGCCCGACGAAGCAAAAGACATAGACTATTTTGACTACGACTTAGTCTGCGTAGGATCTCCGACATATTCTTGGCATCTTCCTGAACCAATGGCAGGCTTTCTGAAGAAAAAATTCGCTGAGTACAAGCAAAAAGGCAAGGTTAGAACTTCAGCCCCCAAGATACCAGGGAAAAAACGCTTTAGTTTTCGTTACTTACTCTGGACCACACACAGGAATTGACGAGGCAACCCCGGTCGGCAAGGACATACGGCAATACTTCGAGCACATGGGCTTCAATGTCATCGACGAATGGTACGTTCTAAGCGAATTCCACGGTTCAATTGAGCACAGTACAATAGGCAAATTGGGTGATATTAGGGGAAAACCTACTGCTGAACAGTTGCAAGTCATTAAAGATGACTCAAGACGTATAGGTAAGCTGCTCTAATTTGTGTTGGTGTCATTTTGGATAATTCTCAGAATAGTTGCAATGCAGAAGCGGCTCAAAAAACTCTGAAGCCAGTTAGAGTTTGTGTGTTTACAATAACGGTTGTTTAGGGGTTCACCGTTTTATTGTTCGCCACGTTAAGCCACTGTAGAGTGTAACAGCCAAAAGAATCACAAAAACCAGCGCTTTAACAATAGTAAAATTTTGAAGTGCAGAAAATAATGCAAATACTGCTGGAAACGCACCGATTAGCAAAGAGAAGAATATTGCTGTAGGTAAATGGTAGCTGTATTTGTAGTCTTTGAAACTGCGTTTGCCAAAGTATAATGCTGCCAATCGTCCCATGCCATGCGTGCATTTTATGCAATTGTAACATGGACGCAGACAACCGAGAAGGTGCAGTACGCCATAAACTGCAATTAGCACCACCAAAAGAAATACAACACCAATCGTTATGTCAAATAGTAGAAAGGCGATTGTGTCAAGAACAATCCAAACTGCGAGGGCGATGTTGCCGAGGAGAATAAGTTTTTTTGGGAAAAAAATTGGTCGATTGGTCGTTGTATCTGTCATGCAAGCCTATTGTGGCAGATGGCATATAAGGATTATAACATAAGCGTCATTAATTGCCAATCAAGAGCTTTTTGATTCCCATTTTGTAAAGTAAATTTTGCCATCTTCTCTAAAAGCTCGGAGTAGTTCGCAATGCCTAAAGAAAGCAAACTCTTGCTCTAACTGCTCTGGTTTGACGTTTAGAGTCTTGACCAAGTCTTCTTTTGTGATTCTGCCATATTTCTCTACAATGTTGTAGATTTTTTGCTGTAACTCAGTTAAGCCTGAACTGCCCGATTGATCCAATTGTCTTCGGACAGACAAGGCTGATGAAACAGCCATAGGGTCGCATGCTTTTGGGGGATTTGTATCGTACATGTAACAATCTTCACATAAGACTTTTCCATGCAAATCATATTTCTCATTTTCTTCGAGAGACATTCCGCAACGCTCGCACTTCATACTGAACAACCAAACCAGAGGAATTTACTCTTTAATCGTTATCAGCAACATTTTGAATTTACTTTTGGCATTAATGGCATGAGGGTAGTTTGCGGGAAACGTAATTACTTCACCCTCCTTTAAGGTGTGAGAATGTCCTGAGATCGTAACCTCAGCTTCGCCTTCAAGGACGCATAACAATGCTTCGTACGGCAAAATGTGTTCAACGATTTCCTGAAATTTGTCGAATGCAAATACTTCAACTGAGGCAACTTTCTTGTCAATTATTGTTTTGCTGGTGATTGATCCTTCTTCGTAGTTAACTAAATCCGTTAATTTGCTTGCTTCTAGCGTGGTTCTAAATCGCCTCTTCTTCAGTAATTATTAATGTTAGAGTAGATGTAACTTGGTCGGTTGTTCGTATTTTATGGGTTACCGCTTCTTTAAGTTCGTCCATGGTGTCTGCTTTTATTCTGACGATAAGGTCATAGACGCCGTAGGAAACAAAGGCCTTTTCCACAACGTCAATGCCCTTTATTTGTTTTAGCACTTTGTCTTCCGCGCCCGTCTCCACATTAGTTAAGACGTAAGCTCGCGGCATAAAAAATTTCTCCAAACGAAGGTAACACGACCAAATAGTTAAACAATGTGTTGACAGTTTGCATGGGCGATTTTTTCTTCTGAAATCTGCAGCACAGCAAAGAGCGGAGACAGGCAGAGATAGCGCGCCATTAAGACTATTCAGAGTTAAAGTGGAATTTACGCATTGACTAAACGCGTAAATCCTCGATCTCCTGAAGTAACTAGTTAATGAATCAGTCAGAGAAGAAACCTGATTCTGAGGAACCAGAAGCCAAAAAAACAGCAGGCGCCACAGGTACCGAACTGACCCAATTGGGGCTTAACTCTTTAGCGGCTCAGGAAAGGCTGAAGCAATACGGGTTTAACGAAGTCCCGGACAAGAAGCCTAGTCAAATATTCCAATTTGCCAAGAAGTTTTGGGGTTTAAGCGCTTGGATGCTTGAAGTAATTATTGTGCTCTCTTTTTTGCTGCAAAGGTATTCAGACGTTTACATTGTGGCGGGGCTGCTCGTACTCAATGCTGTGCTGGGTTTTGTGGAAGAGCAACGAGCATCAGGCGCAGTTGAAACTCTGAAGGAAAAATTGCATGTTAGTGCTCGTGTTTTGAGAGATGGTTCTTGGAAAGTCTTACCCGCAAGGCAACTTGTGCCCAGTGATGTAATTAGGATTCGACCTGGGGACTTTGTTCCTGCAGATGTAAAGTTAGTTGAGGGTAATCTTGAAGTTGATCAGTCAGCTTTGACCGGCGAGTCATTGGCAGTGCAGAAAAAGCCAGGAGAGCCCGTCTATTCAGGTTCGATCGTTAAACATGGCGAATCAAACGCCGTCGTCACTTTCACGGGAGTCAAGACTTACTTTGGAAGAACCACGCAGCTCATCCAAACAGCTAAGCCCAAACTGCACATCGAAGCAGTGATCTCGAATGTTGTAAAGTGGCTTCTAATTATGGTTTCAACTTTAATTCTAGTAGCAGTCGCTTTCTCATTAATTCGAGGCATCAGTATTCCTGATATCTTGCCCATTATCTTGGTGGTTCTACTATCAGCAATCCCAGTTGCCTTACCCGCAATGTTCACCGTAACCATGGCCTTGGGCTCAACGGAGCTAGCAAAAAAAGGCGTCATAATCACAAGGCTAAGCGCAGTCGAAGACGCCGCAACAATGGATGTTCTCTGCGCCGACAAAACTGGCACCATAACTATGAACAAGCTAACAATTGCAAAGGTAATTCCGCAAAAAGGATTCACTGAGCAAGATACAATCTTAACTGGCTTTTTTGCTTCACAGGAAGCAAACCAAGACCCAATCGATATGGCATTCATAAACTTGGTTAAGCAGCAAAATATGAATGTTAGCGCATTTTCTCAAAAGAGTTTTGTTCCGTTTGATCCCAAGACCAGAAAAACGGAAGCTATTGTGCAAAGTGGTAACGCAGAGTTTAGAGTAATGAAAGGTGCGGTTAAAGTTGTTGCGGCAGCTTGTGGGTACAGCAAAGAAGCAGCCAAAAGTCTCGAAGATCAAATGCAAGAATACGCTGCTAAGGGATACCGAACCTTGGCTGTCGCGAAAGGCTCAAGCAAAGGCAAACTTCAACTTGTGGGTCTTGCTGCGCTTTATGATGCACCACGGCCCGATTCAAAAGAACTGATTCATAAGCTGAGAGAACTGGGCATATCTGTTAAGATGTTAACCGGTGATGCTCTTCCAATCGCGAAGGAAATTTCCAAAGACGTTGGGCTCGGGGAAAACGTGATGAGGGCAGCGGATCTCAAGGATTGCATCAAGGAAGATGCGCTTGAAGCCCAAGAAGCAGCTGAGAAAAGCGACGTCTTCGCAGAAATCTATCCGGAAGATAAGTATGCTATTGTAAAGAGTTTGCAAGTGCGCAAACACGTTTTAGGCATGACTGGCGATGGGGTAAATGACGCGCCAGCTTTGAGGCAAGCAGAAGTGGGAATAGCCGTAAGCAACGCTACTGATGTCGCAAAGGGCGCAGCAAGTGTCGTCTTGGTCAATGAAGGCCTTACAAGCATCGTGGATCTCGTCCAGAATGGAAGAGTCATCTACGAAAGAATAATCGCCTGGATTGTGAGCAAGATAGTTCGCACTTTCCAAGTCGCCACTTTTACAGTGGTTTCGTTTATCTTAACTGGCAGCTACGTAGTTTCTGCATTCGCGATAATTGCTTATTTTTTCCTAACGGACTTTGTGAAGATAGCACTTTCCACCGACAAATTTAGCCCCTCCGACAAACCGGACACTTGGAACTTGAGGGGCGCAGTGGAGGCAGCCATGATAATTGGTTTGCTCGTTATCCTTGAATCCTTCGGACTGCTTTATCTAGTGTTAACCTATTTCCACGTAGCTGCAAAGGACCCAGCAATTTTCACATTGACCTTTGAGATTCTTTTCTACTCCGCTATTTTCTTAATCTTCAACGTGAGGGAGAGAGGGCATTTCTGGAACTCAATGCCAAGCAAGATTTTACTCTATTCCATAATACTAAGCTTGGCTGCTGCAACAGTGTTAGTTACCTTTGGCATTCCAAACCTGCCAGCGGTGCCGCTCACACAGACGCTCTTGATAATGGGGCTTTCTGCTGTCTTCTCTTTTCTGATAAACGACGCTGCGAAATACCTCATGATTACCCGTACCAAAATAAGTTGGTAGCAAGATGTTCGATTGGCAACTTTTAAATTCTCTGAAGCAATGACTGTTATAGAGAACCCGCCTGAAGACTCGAAAAAAGAGTAATGCGAACTCTTCGCAGTCTGATTTAAAGCCTAAACAAGAGCCGACCAAAGACCCAATTCTGTTAGCAATCTCCGAGGACTTTTCACATTCGCTTAACAAACGAACGGGAGGTGAACTGATTGTTATTTGAAGCAACCCATTCTCATCCAGCGACTCAATGCCCTTTGCTTAGTCCTGAAGGGAAAGCCATGCTTAAACAATTGTTTTCAGAAGGAACCGTCAAGAAAGCCGGAGTTAAAATCGAAGCAGCTTACATGAGCTGCCCGAAAGACACAGCTGCAGACCACAAAGGGTTTTTCACAATAGAAGCGAGCGACGCATCTGCAGTCACAAAGTACTTTGGTCCAATGGCTGTTGAAGTGAGACCCGTTCAACCTCTAAGCGAAGTGGCTAAGATGCTTTAGGCTCGGACGGAATCAACTTCCTTTTTTTCTGCATCCAGCGGCAGATCGGGCGCGTTATTTTCCAATTTAGATTGTGGGGTGTGATTCTGTTTTCTTGTATATACAAACGACCCAACTGTCGTGACTATGTTGGTAAGAATGATCACGTAGGTCACTATGTTTAGAAATGTGTCAGCTAGCGGTAATTGAAGGCTTACAGCGAGAATTGCAAGGGTTGCAGGAGTTAATCCTTGGGCGCACATAAGCACAATGGCCCTTCTTTCGTTTTTGAGTTCTGATTTGAATGTTGAGACTCGTGTAGCTGCAGTTCTTGCGGATAAAAGTATAATCAGAAACAGAATCCCGAGTGAAAAATTCTCAGTGAGGAGTGATGGCATAATTACAAACGTTATGCCAAGAAAGACGAAGAACATAGTTCTTAGGAGGAATGCAATTTCCTCTTGAAAAGCTCCAATTTGCTTCTGTAGAGAGTCCATGTTAATTTTTGTTTTGAAAAGTCTATTTACTAGATAATAGTTTCCAAGGATTATTCCGAATACAAGCACAGCGAGAAGGCCACTGCCTCCAAGTTTAGCCGCAAGGGCGTATGTAACCAGGACTAATCCTATGCTTAGAACGTAAGTGAATTTCTGCTTTTGAAAACGGTAAAGGATGAAAACCCAGGCCAGACTCAAAATGGCGCCTGATAAAACGCCTACCGATATTTGGGATGCAACGCCTGAAAAAGCAGTGAGCAAGCTGGTCCCTCCTGCGGTGTAGACTCCGACAAGGGCTGTGAAGAGAACAATTGAGAAAATGGAGTTCATCGCAGACTCCATGGTTAGAAACGCTGCTGTCGTTTCAGGAAGTTTCATCGATCGTGATAGGGGGACGACGACTGCTGCTGTTGTTTCGCCTCCGATCATTGATGCGAATATGAAGGAGGGTAATACGTCCCATTTTAGGATGAGAATTCCTATCAGCCCGATTATCGTGATGCTTGATATTACGTAGATTAATGTTTGAACGAAGGCTCTGCCCCCACTGGTGAGAATGGACTCAGATTTAAGTTCAAGTCCACCGTAGAAAAGCACCATTACGAGAGTCAGTTGTGCGAAAATGGTGAGTTCGGGAATAAGTGGATCTCTGGGGAAGATGTTAAGGATTGGACCCAGTATTATTCCGGTGAGTATAAGGAAAATGTAGATGGGTACGCCTGTCTTTTTAAAGAAGAATTCTCCTGCGAAGCCTAATGCGATGATTCCGGCAACTACTGCAAAAACTAGGGCAATGTCGGCCATTTCGACATCCTCGATTATCTTCGAGCGCATCCGCTATTTCTGTTTTGCTATGATATTTTAGATGAAAAAAACCAATCAGCCAAAAGCAGTGCTTGGTTAAGAATCATGAAACATCAAGATCGTTTGTCCGTGCGAGAACGCTTATATTGGTTTTCAACTACTTTTGAAGGTAAGGGCGATGAAACCCGCCTTTAACCGCCTTTGCTTCCTTTGCAGGGGCTGATAGCTTCTACCACATCAAAAAGAAGAGTGAAAATGACGTTGGTTGAAGCAAGGCGGCAAAATAGCTCCTCAACAAAATCAAAAATTGTTAACTAGATAATTAATCGGCAAAACGAAGATGGCGGGTATGGCTTCTGTCAAAGCTCGCTTGAGTCAAGCGCCCAAGACACCTACTACGGGTTAGTTATCCTGAAACAGTCCTGGATGGCCCATATTCAGTTCCAAGTAATTGTTTCCCTTAGTCATTACATAGAGCTTGAAACTGTCCTCGACGCAACATTCAGCCTTAAAGTTTAATCAGCCGAAAGCTACGTTAACCAAGTTCTGAACCAAAAAGAGAGGAAAATTGGGTTGATATTCCTGAGTTTACGAGTAATAGAAGCCCGGTCCGACTCACCTCACACTATGACATATTAAACTTGGAAAGAGACAAAGTGTGCTTACGATCTAAAGAAAAATGTTTTGAACTCATTTGGGTATGGGGACATAAGAGACTCACTTCTGTAGCAGAGTGCTTGGATGTTTGGTTTTTTCGAACTTGATTTCAGCAAGTTATAGCATATTTCTCTTGATAATGGCTTCCTCAAGCTGTTTTTCATCAAAATCTGCTGAGAGCCTAACCGTGCCATCAACTATAACGCAGGATTCCTGGACTGCATATTCGCGGGCTTCTTTTGAAGTGGTTGACTTCATTTGGACTTCTACAGTATCCTTGAATTCAGAAGTTACTCTTCCCACTTTTTCCATCAAAGGCGCGAAGTTGCACGCACAAGATCCAAAGGGGAAAAAGACTTCAACCTTCAGTTTGCCCTTCTTCATAGTAGAGCTCCTCCGATGGCATATCCGACAATGATTACTCCTATTACGAGAAAAACAATTCCGAAGCCTTTTGTTAACAATTCGCCTTTTTCCGTTATTTTCTGGCTTACAAGTTTTCGCGTAGTCGCTAAAAGCGCACTTAGAAATATTACGGGTAACGCGTGACCCAAACCGAACATGAGTAGCAGCAAACCGCCATGGAAAGGTGAGGGGGCTGTGAACATGGTCAATAGTACGGCTGGCAGGACGATGGAAAGTGAGCAGGGTCCTAAAGCAACCGAAATGACTAAGCCGAAAAGAAAGGAGCTGGCGACGTAGTTGTATTTGGTGAACCGAGTTAAGGCGTTAAGTTTTAGACCGTTTACGCGTTCGTTGATTGCCCTGCCTGCGCCAAATGTTAGGCCTATTCTACCTAAAACGCCTAAATTATTGATCCCGAAAAAAATGAGCAGCACACCTGCTAAGCCTAGAAACAGTTCATAGTTGAGCAGTTCTAGGGGCACAAGGGATGTCAAAGCGTAGCCTAGGAAGAAAAACACCAGGCACATGGCGAAAGTGAAACTCACGCCGATAGCGAGTCCCTTTAAAGGGCTTTTGCCAATTCCCGTTGCGTAAGTTAGATAAACTGAAATGAGGGCAATTGAGCAAGGTGACAAAAAAGTAGCTAAGCCCAAAACGAATAAGCCTGAATAGGCTTCAAGCATTTAATTATTCAAGCCTCTGAAAGTTGGCTTATTTTTGACATCAAGGTTTGTGCAGATACTCCGCCAGCATAAACTTGGGCAATATTGAAAGTTTTGTCAATTAAAACGATTGAGCCGTCTCCAATCTCGTAGGGCACATACGCATTGACAATTTCTAAAGTCTCATCAGCGTAATCATTTCCTATTATCCAATTGAAGCCGTAATTCGTGCGCAGCACACCAAGGTCACTGCTCTGGCAGGTTGCTACAGCGACCGTGAGAAAAGCCACTTGACCTCCTCCACACGAGCCAGCGCATGCACTCTTTAGCTCGGCGAGTTGGTATTCATTTATGGGGTTGATTTGACCATGGCACCCAACGGCCATGAAGTGGAGTCCGATTACTTTTCCTTTGAATTGGCTCAGAGAAACCTGAGTTCCGTTTATGTCTGTCAGAGAAAAATCTTTTGCTGAATCTTTCGTATCTAATGAATCTGGATTAAGAGAGGGTGCTGGAACGTTTGCGCCAATAACTGGAGGTTTTTGGCTTTCATTGTATTGCCATACTCCGTAGACGCTGACACTTAATATTGAAGCAATAAGGCAGATACCTACGATAATTTTCCCTTTTGACAGCTTACGGCGTTTTCTTTTAGTTTCCGTTTCCTTTTGTCTTCGATATTCTTCTTCGGCTTTCTGTTGTTTTATTTGTCTCTCGCGTTGCGTTTCTTTCCAGCTTTTCTTTGTTTCTTCTCCACCCATTCTCCATCACTCTGCCATGGCATCAGATTTGAAAGTAATTATCATATAATAAAATTTAAATATTGCTATTATCTCACCTGATATCACCATAACGAAATTAGAAGACGGCTGCATCATGCAAAGCGAGATTATAATGAGCGAGGGTAACGTAAGAGTTAGAAAATGGGAAGAATTCAAACGTTTAGTCAGCGAAAAGAAACCCGGCTCAATAGTCTTTATTCTTGAACAGAACGGATTCTCACCAAACAAAGAACTCACATCCCTAAAACTAATAATGCTTCATGACAGGCGTTACTACATTTTCTGTGATTTCCCCAAGGGAGAAGCACTCAGAGAAACAGGCATTCCGTTTCACAAAGACAAGAATGGAATTCCAAATTTGGATCAGGATGAAGTCAAAGCTTTCCTTAAGAAACAGTTCGAAAAAGAGAATTTGGAAGTATATTCTTTCTGGACAGCTTAAATAAACAAGGTTGTTGAAAAATGTCTGAAGAAACATTTCATGGCGTTCCGAGAAGCAAGATACCTTGGTTCCCGACGATTGACCGCGACAAATGTTTACGCTGTGGAACATGCGTGGAATACTGCAAGCATGGCGTGTTCGAATTCGAAGAGAAGAACGGGGAAAAGCGTCCCAAGATAAAAAATCCCAATAATTGTATAGTATACTGCAATGCTTGCGATGAAAAGTGTCCGTCGGGCGCTATAATGCATCCTTCAAAACTCGCGACTGGAAAGTTGATTAGCACCTTACGTAAGAGCCTGAATTCCTAAATTGACTTTTGTTTCCGTAATTTCTTAATACTGGTGCTCTTTCCATTGTTTGGAAAGAATGAGTATAACAATATTTAAATATTGTAATTAGGCTTTCACATTTAGAAAGATAAGATATAGCTTAGGAGTCAAAAAGCGTGTCTGAAGAAACATATGAAGGAATCCCTCGAAATAAGATACCTTGGGATCCAGAGATAGACTACGAAAAATGTGTCACCTGCGGAAAATGCGTAGACTTCTGCCACGTGGGTGCATTCAAATTTGAAGAGAAAAATGGCGAGAAAAAAACCGTAGTAAACCCAAACTTATGCATTGTATTCTGTCGAGGATGTGAGGATATCTGCCCTGCCGACGCCATTACGCATCCTTCGGAAAAAAAGACTCAAAAGATAATTGACAAACTGAAAAAGACTAAAGCATCACGGAAAACCTGATACACAAATGAAAGGTGAAGGCTATTGGCAAACGCAGACTGATCCTTGGTTCCCCACAATTTTTGAGGACAAATGTGATGGCTGCGTTAAAACTGGGAAATCACGCTGTGTTGAATTCTGCCCAAATGGCGTCTTCACGTTTCAAGACGGGAAAGCGGTAGTTGCCTACCCGACTAAGTGCGGAGGTGGGTGCAGCACGCTTCGTTGTTCAGCTTGTGCACCGCTATGTCACAAGAAGGCCATAAGCTTTCCAACAAGAAATGCTTCATTTTCACAGATTATGCGGGAAAAAAAGGATAGCTTTCGGAAAACCACCTGCAAAGTATGCGGCAAAAAATACACTACAGATAGATTGGGAGACATTTGCTTCGACTGCGAAAAATAGAGACAGCCTTTCCTTCTTGAAATTACTATTACGCTAATATCTTCCCGGAGGAAGCAAACTCAGGTTACGGTATATTTTCTTAATATATTAAGTCATTTGGCATCAATAAAGAAGATCGGATCTTGTCTTGATAGCCAGTAGCCTAATAAACCACATCTCTAAGAATTGGACCAAGAGTCTTGTTTATCTCGCCACCTAATTTTTCTACCTTAAGCATAAGGATACAACAGGTTTCGCCCTCTTTTTCAAAGGTCACAATTGCCAACTTATCATTTGATTTTAAATTTGCCTTCTCTCGCAGATCCTTTGGAATCACCACTTGACCCTTCGAGTCTAACGTGACTACCGCCTCAACCCTGAGCCCCTGTCCACAACTGTTCATTGCATACGCCACCTAGAATTAACTCTTTTACGAACTTATACATTCTGATTTCCTCGATTTTAAACGCGTTATTTAGTTTGCATATTCTAAAAAGTCGATTCTAATGTTTAGTTATTCCACTTTTTCACAACATATTTAAGTACGTGATTATGTTAAGGCTGACTAGGAACGGGATTACAAAATGAGTCCGAAAGACAAAGAAGTAAAACGAACCGTAAAGAAAGCTTATGCCAAAGTCGCCACACAAGACAAATCTGGCTGCTGTTGCAGTTGCGGTTGTGGTTCTCAAGATGATGTAGGCGCAGTTGAAATATCCAAAAGCATCGGCTATTCTGATGAAGAAATAAACTCGGTTCCTGAAGCTAATCTTGGCTTAGGTTGTGGCAACCCAACGGCTTTAAGCAACATAAAGGAAGGCGATACCGTGCTTGACCTCGGCAGCGGAGCGGGCTTTGACAGTTTCTTAGCTCTCAAGAAAGTAGGCACATCAGGCAAAGTGATTGGCGTTGACATGACAAAGGAAATGGTCAGCAAAGCAAAAACAATTGCCAAAAAATATGACCACACTAATGTTGAATTTAGAGTGGGTGACATAGAGAAGTTGCCTGTTGAAACCGAGTCAGTTGACGTCATAATTAGTAATTGCGTCATAAATCTGGCTCCAGACAAATCCAAAGTGTTCAACGAAGCATACCGTGTGCTAAAAAATGGCGGAAGAATGTATGTTTCTGACATCGTTCTTCTAAAAGAACTTGATGAAAAACAAAAGAACGATAACGAATTAATTTCGGGTTGCGTAGCAGGCGCTCTGCTAAAACAGGACTATCTAGACAAAATAAAGCAAAGTGGTTTTGGCGTCAAAATTCTCTCAGAAGACAAAGAGATAAGCGAGCGGCAGTATCAAGGAATCGCCGTTGAAAGCCTTAAACTTGAAGCAACAAAACCCAGCTAACAACCCAGAATTTGAGGTTACTTCAACTTAATTCGGTTTGACCCATGCCGCAAGAAAGCCCTCGCTATGAAAGGCACTATAACCCCAGCAAGTATTCGGGGCAAGAAGATAAGAAAAGCGCCCGATGCACTAGCGCCTAGAATTGGGGAAAACTGGCTAACAAAAAAAACCAATAGCGACCCCATAATTCCCGCGGTGACTCCAGCAGTTAGCATTCGCCGATAATTATCTGAACGTTTACTTAACGCGCCAGCTACGTACCCTATCAGCATCGCGCTCACCAGATTACCCAGCAGACTTATATCAGATGAACCTTGAGCTGCATACAGCTGATCAGAATAGTACAAAGCATATAGGCTGCCTAAAAGAAAACCTGAAGCACCACCAGCCCACCGATTCCAAATCAACCCGATCAGCATAGGAACACCCACGATAACAATCGCTTCTAGGCAGCGGATACTTGAGTCCTATGAGCGATGGGGTTGACACCATGGAAACGCCAATAATCAATAATGCAACGAGACCTGGAACCACGATTCCGAAAACGATGTCAGCAACTTTTCCTTCCTTCAAGCTATTGACCATAGCCCTTTCCCTTTGTTCCTATTGTTTGATCTCAAAATGTTTATTAGATTTTTGGAAAAAACCAATGCTTGCCGCTCCCAAAAAAACAAAGGATCAAAACCCAACAAGATAAGTTCCAGCAGTTATTCCGAAATACTTGGTCTCCTCATGACCAGCTAATACTTTTTATTCGTGTAAATCATACTTTTCGCTTAGAAGTCAAATGGTAACTCAAGATGACAAAGCGCCTAAATCAGAAAAAAGCAAAAACGACACCCTGCCAGAAGAGGTCTCAGAGGCAATTTCTGAAATTGGCGGATTAGATCGCTTATTGAATGCTATTAAACCAATCGAAATAAAAACCCAAGCAAGCTTGTACCGAATTCTCTCAGATGAAACTAGGCTGACCATCCTTCAAGCGTTCAAACAATGCGATATGTGCCCATGTGTCATTAAGGTGCTAATGAAAATTTCTGACTCTCGTTTGTCCTATCATCTTGCAGTTCTTGAGCAAGCAGGGTTAATCAGATCGTATAAGAAAAAAAATTGGAAGATATACTCGATTACAAAAAAAGGGCGCTCAATTTAAGAGCGTTAATCTTGATTTTTGGCAGCGATTAATCTAATGGTTTGGCTCATTGCTTTTTGGTACTTGTTGAAATTCGTTTTTGCTTGTCAATAGCCTTAGAGCGTTGCCTATCACTACAAGAGCGCTAATTTCGTTAAGAAGCAATCCTGAGACGAGCCCCAAATAACCGAGCAATGCTGCAGTTACCATGAAGGCTATGTTTATCAGTGAAACTGCAATGTTTTGTTTGATGATATTGACAGTCTTTCGGCTTAGTTCTCGAACGTAATTTATTTTTGAAAGGTCATCAGACATCAAGACTATATCGCCCGCTTCAATAGCGACATCTGTTCCTGCAGCACCCATTGCTATGCCCACGTTTGAAACAGCCATTGCAGGTGCATCGTTGACTCCATCGCCAACCATAGCTACTGATCCGTACTTTTCTTTCAACTGCTTCACTACATTGACCTTATCGTCGGGAAGAAGCTGCGCAAAATACTCATCCACGCCAACCTGAGCGGCTATAGCTTGGGCACATCTCTTGTTATCACCTGTTAACATGACAGTCTTTAAGCCCGCATCGTGAATTATCTTAAGGGTTTCCTTTGCACCAGGTCTAAGCGCATCCGCAATAGCTAGAACACCCAGTACCTTGTCTCCTCGCCCAACAAGTATGGTGGTTTTTCCTTCATTTTCTAACTTTGCAATTTGTTCTCGGACTGCTTCGGTCGGAATTGCATTTTCCTGTAGAAAGCGGGTGCTGCCGGCAAAGCATTGATTGCCGTTAATTTTTGCTTTTGCACCTTTGCCCGTAATTTCCCCAAAGTCCTCAAGCTCTGCGCCGACCACAATGCTGTTTTCTTTTGCTTTTCTAACGACGGCACTTGCCAAGGGGTGACCTGACCTGCATTCAATATTTGCTGCAACAGTTAGTAGCTCAGCTTGTGAAACGTTTCCAAAAGTAACCACGTCTGTTACTTCGGGTCTACCAACAGTGAGAGTACCAGTTTTGTCGAAGGCGATTGCCTTTACTTTTTGGGTCGCTTCAAAGTAGGCCCCTCCTTTGAAAACTACGCCTTTTCGAGCGGCATTTGCCATTGCTGCAACAACAGCCACCGGAACGGATAGTGCCAAACCGCAAGAGCAAGAAACAACAAAAACGACCAAGCCTCGCAAGATAAAGGGCGTCCATTCTGCGCCAAATAGTAAAGGCGGAATGACTGCAATGGCTATGCCAATTACGAACATGGCGGGCGTGTATAGGTTTGAGAATTTGTCGGAAAAGCGTTGAAAAGATATTTTTTTTGCCTGCGCTTCTTCGACTGAATAAATTATTTTTGACAGCATGGTTTCGCTTGCAGGCTTGTCTACCCTAACTTCTAGAAAGCTCTTCTGATTAAAAGTTCCAGCAAAAACAGTATCCCCAACTTTTTTGGTTACAGGAATAGACTCACCCGTAACTGTTGATTGATCTACAAATGAAGAGCCGACCTGGACTGTGCCATCCACGGGAATTCTTTCGCCAGCTTTTATAACCACTATGTCTGCAACATTGATTTCTTCAACAGATAGCATGATTTCTTTTCCGTCTTTTCGGACCAAGGCTTCTTTGGGTGCTAGGTTCATTAGTGATCGGATGGCACCTCGGGCTTTATCAACGGCGAAAGATTCAAGCACGTCCCCCAAAGAATAGACAAATATTAGTATGGCGGCTTCTGCCCACATACCCAGCGCCATTGCACCGACGGAGCCTATTAGCATGAGCAGATGAATTGTCCAGGTCAGATTCAATAGAGCAATTAGAGCTTTCTTTGCTGGGTAATACACGCCGATTAGTACGGCAATAATGTATCCTATGAAAGTATAGTTTTGTGGAACAACAAATAAGCTTAGGAGAAAAGTTGCAAGCGTGGTTAAGCCGCAGACCAAGAGGGCGAGTTGCTGTTTTTCCTTCCACCATGAACTGAACTTTTCTGTTTTGGATTGAACAATTGACGCTGTCATACCGGTTTCTGAAATCGAACGAAGAATATCTTGTAAAGTAACAATTGAGGGATCGTAAGAAAAACTCAGTTGCTTTGCTTTTTGATTAATGCTAAAACTGTTTACTCCAGATAAAGCGTTCATTTTTTGCTCTACTAAACGTATTTCTGTTTGACTGCCCATTCCTTCAATTTGAATTTTTGCCGTTTCCATATTGAAACATCCATCTTATTGAACGCCAGTTGAAAATCTATTTCAAATCTTGTTGAAATACCAGAGCCTTTAACAGATATTTATAGTTTATCACCAGATCGAGGAAAACAAAGGTTCGATCGAGCTTCTATGGCATAACCTGTAACTTCCTTATGATGATGCTTCATTCATTTTCGAAACTAAAAAGGGGATTTCACGCGAAATTCAGCTAATACAGCACAAGACTTTTAAGGCTGGGTTGGAACTTCAACGTATATTGAAATAGTTGGAGGAAAAACAAGTCTATGCAAAATGAAAATAAAGATGGCGGTAATGTCCAAGTGGCTACCTTCAAACTGGAGGGTGCGGGATGTGCTTGTGAAACAAAAATAATTGAGAAACGAATTAAGGGACTCAAAGGAGTTAAGAGCTATAATATCAACCCAATTTCAAACTGGGTGAAAGTCTCTTATGACCCATCACTTGTTTCAGTAGATGACATAAAGAAATCGATTTCTAAAGCCGGAATGACGGCCTCTGTAGTGAGCAACAAAAAAGAAAACAGTTGTTGCCAGTAAGCCAGATTGAACGCAAAGGGTTGAAAACGTTGGCTCAAGTTGCCAACCCTCACGTCTAAAGATTCCCTGCAGCTAAAAAAATGGTTAGTGCATAAAACTTTTGAAATAAAAAGGGAGTGACTTCAGAAATTCCGTGACCTGTATTCTTCCTCTCTAAATAGTGCTACTCGACGAGCGCGTGCTAGAGCTACGATTTCTTTTACAAGGCAACATCTTCACTCAGAAGTCTTCTTTCTCGGGAAGTATTTTCGAGTTCGCAACCCAAGCCAAACAACTGAAAGCATTAGAGGCACTTCCAGTAACGGGCCAATTACCGTTGCAAGCGCCGCCTGAGAGCCAATCCCATAAAGTGTAGTAGCTACCGCGATTGCAACTTCGAAGTGGCTGCTACTGCCAATGAGTGTAGTGTCGATTGCTGCTTCATATTTCCATCCGAGGAAGTAACCAAGAAGATAGGTCCATGTGATCATGATGGCATAGTGTATCAAGTTTGGAAGGGCAAGGTAGCCTACCAGCAAAGGATTATTCAGAATAATATCCCCTTCAAATGAAAACAAGACAATAAGGGTTGTCAACAACGCAACGATGGAAATTTTTCCAAGGCTCGGGATATACGTATTAGTGAACCAGCCTTCACCTTTCCTATTTATTAACACTTTGCGAGAAATTGCTCCTGCCGCAACTGGCAACGCTATGAAAATCAGAACACTAGTGGCAATTAAATCCCATGGAACCGGAATGCTGCTGACGCCAAGGTAAAGAGCAGCGAGAGGAGCGTAAAGTGCAAGCATGATCAAAGCGTTGACAGCAGTATTAATCAAGCCCTGTGCCATGTCACCTTTTGCCAAAAACATCCACCACATAACCATGGCGGTGCAAGGTGACAAACCCAAAAGTATAATCCCTGCAATGTACTGAGGGTTTCCAGCAAGAAGCGTGTTTGCTAAAACCGTCATTAAGATTGGAGCAACTACCCAATTAGCAATTATCGTAACGAGCAGTGGCTTGGGGTTTTTGCCTGCTTTCTTTATGTCGCTAAAACGTATTCCGATAACAGTGGGATACATCATAAAAAACAAAAGAATCCCTATAGGAATTGACAACTGGTTAAACTTGAGAGAATCCATAAACTGCCCAAACTCTGGCAGAAAACGGCCAAGAAGCAGGCCAACGACAATACATATGACTATCCAAAGGGTCAAATATTTCTCAAAAAGACCAAGAGACGCTTCATGTTTAACAGATGATTGCTCTTCTGTCACCGTCTTTCCCCTTCACCCTTGACAACTATTTTACAATGAGAACGTTTACTGGAGATTCATGAGATATTCTGTCAGAGTGGCTTCCCAAAAACAGAGCATGAGCAGCGCTTGCACCTCGGCTACCAACTACAACCAAGTCAAACTTTCTATCTCTAGCCATATCTATAATGACCTTGGAAGGATTGGTATCTGTGACCGAGACAAGTTCGTACTTTACTTTTTCGTTTTCCAAGATAACCTTGGCATCGTCCAAAACTTTGTGGCTATACTCATGAGCGGGAGGAGTAGGAGTAGGGTAAAAAACGTTAACAACAGTGATTTCAGCTTCAAACTTCTTCCCAAGCATGATTGCTTCCGCCAAGGCCCTTTTCGAGTGCTCTGATCCGTCAACGCCTACCAAGATCTTTTCCATTTCTGTTACACCTTAGGCTGAAAATCAATCATATTGAAATATTTAAATTTATTGTTATACAAATTCATTGAAAAGCCGTTTTGCTTAAGTTTTCGAAAACCTCTGAATTGGCGATTCTATAGAAAACCCACTTCCCTTCTTTCCTTTTCTTTACCAATCCCACATTTTCCAAAATGCCTAAGTGATGAGACGCCGTAGGTTGCGTCAAATCCAACGCGACCATTATCTCACAAACACACATTTCCCTAGCTCGTAACCAATCCCAGAATTCTCAATCTAGTTGCATCAGCAAGAGATTTAAAGACCTTACTCTTCTTTGAAGCAGCTTCCTCGCTCAATCCCTTATTAGCGAGCTCTTTTAGTTCGCCTGCGTATTCTGAAGTTTTCTCACAGGAGCAAATTCCTGATTCAGCCAACCGATTTAACCTTTCGTCAACTTTGGATGTTATCATAGTCTCTCAAATAAATATGGTAGCAACATATTTAAATATGTTTTTTTAATGGTTGTTTTCAGGAATCAGAATGAAGCGAATACTTTTTGTCTGTGTTGAAAACGCCGGACGAAGCCAAATGGCAGAAGCCTTCGCCAACCTCTACGGAAAAGGAAAACTAATCGTGTCAAGTGCAGGCAACAAGCCAGCGGACAATGTTAATCCTGTGGTTGTCGAAGCCTTGAAGGAGAAAGGGCATTGACATTTCTAATGAATAAACCGAAACTTGCTTACTTTCCAGATGGCGCAAGATGCTGATTTGATTGTTACGATGGGTTGTAATGATCAAGGAGTTTGCCCCGGGCCATTCTTCAAACCAACAGTTGATTGGAAGCTTGAGGACCCTAAAGGAAAGCCCATTGAAAAGGTCAAGGAAATTAGAGATGAAATCGAGCGTCAAGTTCAAAATGAGCTGAACAAATTAGGCATGAAACACTCAATAAGTGAAAAGGTGAAACCAGCTTGAAAATATATGTTGGATTAAAAGAAAAGGCTAAACCTAAGTCTTCGAGAGCGAAAAAGAACCCATCAAGGAAGCTCACCCACAGTATGACATTATTTTTGGGCCTTTCAAAAGCAAGAGAGGATGCGCAAAAATACTTAAAGCCATGGAGTGGGGTTGCCTGCGGCGAGGGTTAAGAATATAATTATCCCCCATACTATTTATTCTTGATTTTATCCAAGTGTTCCTTTAATTGCATCGGCTCTAAGTCTCAGCGCATCCATCGCATCCTCATAATCTAGACAAAAATCGCCATTCTTCTCAGGCTCCTTTAATGCACAACGCCCAGTTTTGAAATTTATGCAACTATCACGTTCACATAAAGGGTAATCCATTATCTGCACCTATCAGTTGCCTTTCTTAAACCTACATTATCTGTTCGAGCATCTTTGAGGTAAATGTGGTGACAAGTTCAGGAGTTATTTCGTCGATTATTTTGAATATTCGTTGGTCTGTTATTGCGTAAAGTCTTTTGTTGCCGTCTTTTCTGTATCTGACCAATCCGCAGTCCTTTAGAGATCTTTAGGTGGCGAGATACTACTGGCTGGATGAGATTTAAGTGCGGGATAATTTCGCATACGCATTTTTCCCCGTCGCGCAGAAACTCCAGTATGTCAAGCCGGACGGGATCAGAGAGCGCTTTGAAAATTTTTGCTTTGAACTTGTTCTTGTTATCTGATTTGGGAGACATCATCTAAATAGGGCTAAAGTCAATATTTAAATATTGTTATGCACGGATTTGACGGCTCAAGTGATGTAATGACTTATTCGCCAAGAGTAATCTTTTTCCCGCTGTTCCTTTGAAGCGAGAATATATCAAAAGTTAAATATACCTATGTACCGTATTCTTCCGAGTTGATCTATTATGAAAACTCCCAAAAGACTCCTAATGGTTCTTCTTACGTTTACTCTGATCTCACTATCATTCTCGTTAAACTCTGCCTTGACAGATCCATTCGTTTTCGCTAGTTCCTCCTCAGACAACTGGCCTATGTTCCACCACGACCTAACTCACACAGGCTATTCAACCAGCACACCTACACCAACATCCCGCCACATTACTTTGGAACTATACTACAAATAGCGTAGTCTGGGCTTCACCCGCAATAGTTGACGGCAAGCTCTACATCGGTTCTGACGGAGGAATCGCATACTGCCTTAACGCTTCAGACGGAACCAAAATATGGAACTACACTATCCCTGCCAGAAACCAAGGTCCCCAAGGAGCAGGAGGTCCAGCAATAGGTTCATCCATGGCAGTTGCCAATGGCTATGTCTACTTTGGATGTTACGACCGTAATGTTTACTGCCTGAATGCTTCTACAGGCGAGAAAGTGTGGAATTTCACAACCGGAAACTCCGTGGAGTCTAACCCTGCCGTTGTCGACGGCCGTGTCTATGTCGGTTCTTGGGACAACAACATGTATTGTCTTGACGCGGTAACAGGCACAAAAATATGGAACTACACAACAGGAAGTCTCATAGAGTCCTCTCCCGCCGTCGTAGATGGAAAAGTCTATTTCGGGTCAGTCGATTCAAATGTGTATTGTTTGGATGCTGTATCTGGCACAAAAATCTGGAACTACCAAACCGGGAACGTTGTTCAGTCGTCTCCAACAGTCGTTGATGACTACGTTTACATAGGGTCAGAAGACAACAGCGTTTACTGCCTCAGCGCTTCAAACGGCTCCAAAATCTGGAATTACCCGACCCAAGGATGGATTGATTCTTCGCCTGCAGTTGCCAACGGTTACTTGTACGTGGGATCTTGGGATGGAGACAACAATGTTTATTGCCTTAACGCATCAACCGGCGCTAAAATATGGAACTATACAACCCATGCAGGTGTGAATTCTTCTCCAGCAGTTGCTGGCGGCTACGTCTACGTTGGAGGTTGGGACAAAACCTTCTACTGTTTTGATGCATTGACTGGGACAAAAATTTGGGATTACACGGCTCAGAATTACGTGAATTCTTCGCCCGCTATAGTCAATGGGGTAGTCTATGTAGGATCTTGGGACCGCAATGTTTACGCCTTCGGACAGCGTATCTAACGCAAGTACACCTTCGCCTGAGCCTTCTCCGTCAATTCCAGAATTCGCTGAGCATGCTATGATTGCGTTGTTCATCTCAATGATCCTTGTTGTATCCTTAGCCTTTGGTATCAGAGCGAAAAGGCGAATAGATAAGAAAGATCGATGATACCGGCAGAATCATAAGCAAACACAACCCTTGAATCAAGGTGTTCTTGTGAGTGACAAAGATCATGGCAGAGTTTTCTTCAAAATCTGGTCTTCTTTTTTCTCCCTTTTGCGATAAGCAATCACTGCAACAACTGCAATTGCGGCAGAAGCAAAAACCAGTATTATCACCTCAAAGGGTGTTCGCAGAGCTGTTTTCGCTGTTGGAGGAATTGCAGAAATCTGCATTAATGGATAACGGTCTTGATTCAAAATGTCAACGACATATGGCGTATCGCCTAAGCCATCACCGTTGCTGTCGGTTCCGTTGTAGTCGCTCCAGTAGTTGCCTTTTTTACCGTCGTCCCAAGTGTGGATAAGCTCCTCTGAGTTATAACCCTCACAGTAGCAACCGCTAAACTGCACATCATTATCCAACAGGCTGTTGCCTGCCAGAACTATTTTCAGAGGCTGTTTTCCAGGAGTGTTCACACCGAAGAAAACGCCCTGACCGTTACGCGCTATGTAATTATCGGTAATGTTGTTGTAATCGCCTGAGAGCAAAACACCAACTATGTTGTCGGTCACGGAGTTACAGGCTATTGTGTTGTTTGAAGTCCAAACGTACATTCCTATGTAAAAATTCCTAATGTTCAAATTTCTAACTGTCAAGTTGCAGGGTCTATTTTCAACTCCAAAATCTATACCCATAGTCCACAATGTCTCATTGTCCATCTTCTGGTCTGGGCCTTGACCAACCACCCAAGAATCCGTCCGAGTTCCATTGAACGTTCCCTGCAGAACGTGTCCAGCACCATCAATAACAATGTTAGCTTTATCCACAACAAGGGTGCCGCAAATATCGCCCATGAATGTGTAAAAATCGCCATTACGCTGGATCGGCACGTTCGAAGGATTAATGCTGCCATCAGATTGAATCCGAATTGGCACCAATTCAAGCGTCTGCGTGTTCACTTTTTCTAGTCTGACGTTGAAGGTACTTGAACCGCCTGTTGGAAAAATGATGAAAAAGGTATAGCTCTGCGGAGTTGAGGCGCCAAAGACCCCTGAGAAAGTGTTGTTTGCCTGTATTCGAAAATCAGCAGTCTCGATCTCATCTATGATAGGGTAGAGTTGTTCCGAAACACACTTGTGATCATTTCCTTTGTCCCAATAGCCATTGTAGACGTAAAGGTCTGTCCAAGCGCCCGCTCCTGAACCGGGCATTTTTGAGCAGTCTATTGTCAATCGCCATTGCTCATTAGCACCTGCTCGGAACGGTATGCAGACTGTTTGGACCTCTCTATCTAAGAACCTCAGGCAATCATTTGTTCCGCTGACTGCGAAAGATAGTTCCTGCTGCGTGTATTGTTGAACAGGCAAATTGACAGAGTAAACTACGGCTGACAGTGCACCGGTTAAAATGAGGACGATGGCAATTATTGTCGCTAAGGTTTTCTTACGCATGGCAAGTCACATAGTTCCACCACTGATTAACCTAAGAGGTTTCTTGTAAGGGTTTCTTGACTTAAAGAAGAATGTAAGAGACTTAAAGCCAGTCAAAGAGTGAACCTCAACTTTGGCCCTTTTAACGGCGTCGATCCTTACAAGGGAATGAACTAAACAATTATTTTAGACGGCGAAAGTCGAGTGGAAAGCCACGGATGGGTGCTTTAAAAGATGGGTGGATTAGCGTTACTAGTGCAAACTCCAACTTCAGCATGTACTTTCCCCCAGACAGCTTCATGAACGACACTCCGCGCCCGGGGATACCGAAAACTGTACCAGCTATTCCTCTTTGTCCACACTTACGTCTTCATTATCGTGTCGCCTAATGGGATGATTTCTTTCGTTTAAAATTTAATTCAAACGAATCCAAGGGTGGTAGCTAAGAATAGGGCGTATATGAATAGGAAAACAGCTCCTTCTTTCCAGCCGATTTTTTCTCTTGAAAGGAAATACCAGAAAAACAAGTTGGTAATAATTGAAAATATGATTAGGTTTTGGAATATGTTCATGTCCATGCTGACGGGAGACCCAATCAATGCAGGAACGAAAAGCGTAACTCCCAAGATTAATGTAATGTTGACAAAGCTGCTTCCGATAATGTCTCCGAAAGCAAGACCAGGGTGACCTCTTAAGAATGCCTTCAGGTCAAGAGTTAATTCTGGAAGGCTCGTGCCCAGCGCAATTATTGTGGCGCCTATCACTTGCTGAGATATTCCTGCAGAAGCAGCGATGCTAACGGCAGATCCGACCAGGAAATATGCACTCACTACTACCCCGAGTGCGCCTGCTAATGTGAGAATTACGTATCTTCTCGACTTGGTTTTCTCCTCCGGAAGTACGTAGCCGTTTTCAGAGGGCATTCTCACCTTGGACAACTGGTACATGTAGGCTACGAAAATTGTGATTAGAACAATGCCAACAATCCATGTGGCAGCCTTAATGTAAATCAGAACCATGGGGATTATGGAAGAAATGAATAGTCCAAAGTGGATGCTGCTTAGTTCGGATTTTGCGAAATTTGGTATGACGTTGAGTCCGGTTAACTCGTTTAATCCATTGTGTTTTCGGCGTGATTTCAGGTGCAGAAGAATTGCAGCTAGCCCTATTATGACGCATATGTTGATTATGTTTGAGCCCAGGACGTTTCCAACCGATAGTGGAGCTCCGCCGGAAAATGCAGCAATGAAAGCTACTGTTAGTTCTGGTAATGATGTGGAAAATGCTATGATGCTGAATCCTACAGCAGTCTTTCCAAGCTGAGTGACAGTTGCTACTTTGACTGCGTTGTTTATTGCAAGGTTGCTGGCCCAGTTTAATGCTATGAAGGAAATGGCTATTATCAAAACGTTGACTAAGAGTTCCGAGTATAGTACGTCTGCCATTTTCCCTTCTCCAGTGTTGGCTTATTTTTTATTAAGGTAATAGTCAATTCGCATGGGTTTTTAGATATAAATATTTCTATTTAGCGATTGTAAATTTAGCCTCTGCATAACCCATCATAATTGCGGAGTACACTGGAAATAACTCGGTTTTTGCGTTGGCAAATTGGCTTAAAGAAGTTAGCATGCGCGAAATCGCAGTTTCTTTTATTTCTATCATGTGTTTGTGTCGAACACTCCGGTTAACTCTGCCTATTGTGCGAAAACCTTAAAGATGCAAAAACCTGATTATGAAGCGGGATTACCCTTGGAGACTTGGGTTCTCGGTGCAATATTGGCGCTAGTTGGGCTTTTGGCTACAGCTTGTAGTTTTGGAAAAAATGAATTAGGCATAACTTTTGCCATTGGAAGCTTCGCAAGTGCCAGTGTTGGCTCACTCGTTTTTGTTGCTAAATTTAAACAATGGGTTGAGAGCCTCTAGTAACGGTTTATTTGGTTTTGACGCGAGGCTTAACCTTTTTCCTTGCTAAAAGCTGTTTCTTCACTATTCCGCCTTCGGGCACGCCTAATTTCTCAAGCAACGAAAGAATTATGTCTGAAACGAACGGACTAACAGAATTGTCGAAAGTAAAGAGGTGATAAAATAATGATGAAAAAGGGCATGAGGATAAGCGGAATGATCGCTGGAATAATATTAACCGTTTTAGCAGCCCTCATGTTGGCAGAAGGCATTATCACCCTGCTCGGAAATCCCGCATTCATATTCATTGATAACATGAACAGATCCTTCGAGTTAGTAGTGGGCATCATCTCAATTATCGTCGCTGGATCAACGATGGATATGAGCAGAAGTTAGCTACCAATGCAGAAGACTTCAACGCGAGCACTCATAAAAATCACGTGAAGTTAAACCGCTCTTCCTCCATATACATATTTGCAAAATTGTCTAGTTTTTTGTGGTTGCGCATTAACTACAACACATGGTTAAAAGAACTATTCATTTCTATAGTCAATTAGCGCGCATGCTTGTTGAGACCGTGTGAAAATTCATTGTTTGCTTTGCGCGTCGAGGCTTCAAGGTTGCTAAAACCTGTCTCTCTACCTTTCTACTTCCATTCTTCCCCGACTTCACCAGAAAACCCGCATGACCCCGGGTCCAAGAATGTTTAGAACCCGCCTCATATTGTAAGCCAGCATAGTGAAGCCCACTTCTCCTCTCACTTTCCTAAGCCCCTTGAGCAGAAGATAACCTTGATTGAAAGCTCGCTTCATAGTCCCAAACGGATGCTCCACAAGCTTCTTCCTCAATGCCAACTTCTCAGGCTCACGCAACATCCTCTCCCTCAGCTCATCCAGCACCTCAGCATGCTCCCAACGCCACAACGTCCGCCCATGCTTATTCAACGTACACTTCGTCATGAAAAACTTGCACGAGAAACACGCATCAGTCCTGTAAACCCGTATGTTCTTTTGATGAGCACGATCCAAATAACTGAAAACAAGCTTATTTCCCGCTGGACAAACAAACGTATCCGTTCCCACATCGTAGACGAACTTATCAACATGGTACTCTCGGGTCGGAACACCCTTCTTCTTGACAAAACCAACTCCATACCGGTTCTGCTCAGGCACATAAGGAGTGATTCCGTTGTCAACGCAGTCTTTGATTTGAACGAAGCTGAAGTATCCTTTGTCAGCAACAGCTTCTAGGGTTTTTGCTCCGAGCATCTCCTTAGCGCCTATAGCCATGGAACTGAGCTGGCAATTGTCAGCCGGAGCATTCGTCACGTTGTAATCAACAATCAAATGATTCTTATCGTCAACTGCAACTTGGCCGTTGTAGCAAGGCTCAATCCTACCTCGATTCTTCATCAGCCTACAGTCAGGGTCAACTAAAGATACCTCGTTCTGCTTGGACTCTTTGAGCGTGCGTAGAAGTTCCGAGTACTCTTCTTTGCGCTTCATCAGTTTCTGGACTTTTTCTTGGAGAATATCTGTATGTTTGGAGTTGGCTTGCTCTTCTATGCGGTCTTCCTCTTCAATCTCAGCCAAGTATTTTGATACATGTTCGTCTATCGTTTTCATTCGGTAAGCCAAGTTTTTGCGGTTGAAATTCTTGTCGAGCGAGTTTACGGCCTTGAATTTGGTGCCGTCTACTGCTATGCACTTGGCACCGTACAGGTCTAAACTGATGCAGAGCTTGACGAATTCTTTGAAGACGTCTTTGACGCAGTGGATGTTGTCTTTGCGGAAGTCGGCGATGGTTTTGAAGTCTGGAGTCAGCTTCTTCATCAACCACATAACTTCGAGGTTGCGGTGGCACTCTCGTTCTAGTTTTCTGCTTGACCTTATTTGATTGAGGTATCCGTAAATGTACAGTTTGAGAAGATCTGAAGGGTTGTAAGGCGGTCTTCCAACTTCGGCGGGTATTGAGTGTTTGAAGCCGAGGTTTTCCAGGTTGAGGCTGTCGACGAAGGCATCTATGAACCTGACCGGGTTTTCCTTATCCACGTATCCTTCGAGCGTTTCTGGGAAGAGGGCTGTTTGGTTTCTGTTGAGGCCTTCTACGTGTTCGCTCATGGCTCATCAGTTGCTCTAAAGCTAGTCTAGATTTAAGGTTAACGGTCACCAGCCATCAACGAAAAAGACGTTTTCACACAATCTCAGGCTTGTCCCTAAATTGAAAAGCTTATAACTAGAACCTGGGTCTCGTGTCATTGAGAACCAATCAGACAAGGAAGTGATCCCTGCGAGACAGGATGAACACGAGACCCTTGAAACCCTCTTCAAAAACGTAGACTTAAGCTTTGCTAAACAACAATAAAGCATGCTTCCACTCAGCGGACCAGGAAGACCACCCAGAAACCCACTAGGACTCTTTAGAGCCTTCCTAATCATGCGAATGAAAGGCATACGCAGCTTAAGAGAAATGACACGCATCCTAAACACCGACCAAAGAATAAGAAAGCTCTGCTTAATCAAAGACAACCAAAAAGGCTACACGCGAAGCGTAATGAGCCGATTCTCCAAACGAGTAGGCCAGAACAACCTCAACAGAATAATCGATCAAAAAGTAATCAAACTGCTCAAAAGCCAACAAAGCAGCGAAGTGGACGTGGTGTTGGATGCTTCTTTCATTAAGGCTTGGAGCACACGTCACCCAACAGATAACCAGATCGGCTTCTCAGATGCCCAGGCTAGAGTTGGCAGATCAGGCCGATCATATGCATTAGGCTACAAGCTGCACTTATCAATTGACCACAAGACTATGCTTCCTCTCTCAAGCGTTTTTGCCTCTGCAAACCAAAACGAAAAGAAACATTCACTGACTCTACTTGAAAAGGCCAAGGGGATTCTCAAACGTTGTAAAGCTAAGGTTAGAAGTGTAGTTGCAGATAGCCAATACAGTGATTCTAAGCTTAGGTGTGCTGTGGAGAAGGCGACTATTCCATATCCGGCTAATCATAGAAAGGGTGTGGAGGGTCTGTTGCGGGTTGATCGGAAGTTTAGGACTTATGGGTCTGAGGAGGACAAGATAGAGTATCATAAAAGACCGCCGATTGAGGCAGTTAACAGTTTTTTGAAGACGCAGTTTAGCATGGCTAACAACAAAGTCAGAGGACTAGCGCAGGTAACGTTCTATGCATTGTGCAGTATTCTATGTTTAGTGCTAAACAGAGAAGCAGCTCAAAGGATGGGCAGACATGAAAAAGCAGTATCACCGACTTACTTCAACACTTAATTTAGGGACAAAGCGGCGCGCTGTTTAATCCAAAACCTTTTAAGTTGTTCATTGCAACGAGGATAAATTAAAGGGACAAGAAATGAGCAAACTAGATTTAGTTAGCAATACGTGG
>CAWGRS010000006.1:0-219249 GCA_963825115.1 Candidatus Bathyarchaeota archaeon
GTGGTGGTTTCGGATTTTGTTGAGGGTCAAGGTGAAGCTTACTTCAAGGTGGTTTCGGAGAAGGGGTTGGAGGGTATTGTTGCTAAGCGCAAGGCGAGTCATTATGAGCAGGGGCTTCGGACGGGCAGTTGGCTGAAAATCAAGAATCTCAAGAGCTGCGACTGCGTCATTTTTGGATACACGCAAGGGTGAAGGTTCGAGGGCTTCGACTTTTGGATCGCTGGTTCTTGGAGTTTACGACGCAGAAGAAGAAGCCTGTTTACATCGGAAACGTAGGCACCGGATTTGATCAGCCACTGCTTGAAAGCCTCCTTGAGAAGCTCAAGAAAATAGTGGTTAGCAAGGCGCCGTTTGAATGCGAACCCTACAAGGGCAGGGTAACATGGGTTGAACCAAAACTTGTTTGCGAAGTGGTCTACATGGCGGTCACGCCGGACCTGAGTCTGAGGCACCCCAGATTCAAAGGCCTAAGAGACGACAAAACGCCAACAGAATGCACAATAGACCAAATTCTACCACACACCGCAGGTTAGGATTTCTTCTGGTTCTTGCTTGCTTCTTCGATGTACCCCTTGATTTCCTGCAGTAGGCTCGGGGCTGGTCCTCGGAGCTGAATGTTGGCTTGATGATTGCCGTGGAAATGGGCGATGAGGGTTTCGTTTTTTATTTCGGCTTTTTTGAATTCTGTTAAGGGAAAAAATTCTGGTGCACAGCATTGGAAATGACCAGGTTCGTGCTCTACTATTATGAGGCGGTGACTAGTTAACCAGCCTGACCCGTTGGCTAGTCTGAACTCAAGAAAAGTTGCTTCCCCGGGAAAGGCACGAACTTCATGAGGACTCTTTTTGTGGGGAAGTGCTATTTTGATTTTTGGTCAATTTGTTTCGCGCGCGTAGAGATTTTTTGATGTTGGAAACGAATCAGAAATTTCTGCTGTGCGTCTTTGCTGTGTAATGCGATTTGAGGCAAAAATTCTTAACCACACTCGGGCTATTATTGTCCGGAGAATAAGCAAATGAATTGGCTGTTTGCCAGTTTGGTGGCTTTGATTGGCTGGGGTTTGTGGGGGGTATTTATCAAACTAGCTTCGAACTATTGGGGTTGGACTCAAATCTTTGTGACATCAAGCATCGTTACGATGGTGACGTCTTTGGTTGTTTTCATTTTTGCGAAACCTCAAATTAGCGCTCTCTCGCCGGTTTTGGCTATTCCCTTCTTGCTGGTGTGGCTGGTGCTTTGGCAGTGGTTGCGTTTTACTCCGCCATGGGTTATGGCAAGGCTATGATTGTTGTTCCACTAACGGCGCTGTATCCAATAATAACGATAATTGTGTCCTACCTGGTATTGAGCGAAAAAATAAAACCGCTACAAGGTGTGGGTGTAGTCTTAGCTATAGCTGCTATCCTGCTTATATCGATTGATTAATGTACTGCATGCAGCAGACAAAGCGCCATTTCAATTAGCGCAAAGTGACAATAGCCTCTTTCTACTCGGGTGATGAAATCGTGGGACTAAAATATGGAGATAAGGGTATTGTCCAGTTTTGGGCCACGTAAATGATGGTTTCTACAGTCACTATTTCATCTATTTTCATAATTTCTTCATATATATTTGTCATGTTCTTAAAATTCCTGAAAAACACTGAACAATATAGGTCGTGGTCTCCCAGAGTTTTCGCTGTACAAAACACGTTTTCTATATTGGCTATTTGAGCTTGTATCTTAGTTGTGTTTGCTCCAGGTTTTGTTTTGATTAGAAAGTCAATTAATCCCTCAAACCCACACATTTTTGAATCCAAAATTATTGTGGGATTTCCCACTATTCCTTGTGCTTGTAACTTCTTGAATCTCCTAAATACTGTATCTGTTCCAATCTCAAGAAACTTTGCTATCTTGCTAAACGGCGTTCGCGCATCTTTCCTCAATTCCTCTATTATTCTTGCATCTAGGTCATCCATTTGTGTTCTTTCCCTTCAGGATGTGATCAAACGTGCAATTATTATAGTGCCAGTTCAGTTCGGTTATCAAACTGGCGTTAACTTCAATTACCGCAGGGTGCTGTTGGATCATATGCTTAATCGTGTGCATTTTGATTGGGTCCTTTATGAAAATCCAGCAAAAAATGTTATAATGACCCATGCCTTCCCAACAATAAATCGCGGCGTTCGGAAGTTTCAGCTCGCGAATGTATTCGACAACTTGTCTGGTTTGAGGGTTGATCGTTTTTATTCCCATTTGGGTTATGTAAGTGCCTGTTTTGTTGAAATTAGGGATGATCATGGATCCTTTGATTAGTCCCGCTTCTTCCATTTTCTTAAATCGCGCTTGTGCGGTGCTAGTTGAAATTCCCAGTTTCTCAGCAATTTCCTTAAATGTGCTTCGTGCATCCTTCCGAAGCACATTTATTATTGCCAAATCAATTGAATCAAACCTCATCAGCACTCAATCTCGGTTGTTCCAAATTGTTAACAGAGCCTAATACCTTCGCATGTATACATACCTTGCTACCTACCATTCAGATTTCCATGCGATATTGCTTGCACATATTGACTGAAATAATGAAGGTTATGTAGAAATTACTCTATTTTTCAGTAAAATCATCTAAATTCTGAATGGTGAAGCGCATCATATTTCGCTTTGGCAGGTAAAAGTACTAACAAACACGTGAATACTTTTTTACACTAAGAACCGGGAGAAAGCGCGCGTTGCGTAAGAGACTTAATGTTTATTGTGTTTTTCAGCAAAAATGAATATTATTTGCTGAAATGACCTAATTTTTGCGAAATATTATGCATATAAATTCTTAAAATTAGTTGTTTTTCGCTACTGACGGATAACTGTATAAGAGCCTTTTACTGCCTGTAAATCTGAGAGATAAAAATGAAAAATTTGAAGCGAGTTTTATCAACAAGTGTAATAATCTTTGGAATCCTGATTGCTACTTCAGCTTTTACAATGTTAACAGCAATTGCAGAATCTTCCAGCGTCGCCTCTGTTTAACCAACAGTCTGAAGCGTTCCGCTATCCGCAAAGTGTGACAAATTATCCATGGAAGCTTCAAAGCTACAGCGACGGAGCTAATACCTTAACACAGAGCCCAGGTCCACAGACAAATCATACACTGTGGAAAGCCGTAGGTCTTCCAGCTTTGGGCTGTATCGTAGCCTATGGCAGGGTATTTGCCGAATGCGCGGGAGACATCAACCAATACAACCCATACAACTCGATAGTCTGCTTAGATGCTTATACAGGAGAGCTTATATGGGAGCACACAGCGCTGCGACCAGTCAATTCAACATTGGGATATTGTGCACCAGTCATTGACACTTCTTTTACAGCAGAAGGAATGGGATATGTCTACGCTGGTTTCAACGGCAGCCTATGCTGCTTTGCAGCCTTCGATGGAGCATTGCTTTGGCAAGTAACTCCAGAGCAGATGTCAGCCTTCGTGCCAGGTCTCGAATTGGGAAACTATCTTGTCAGCGTTGGCCCAATCTTCGGTGATAACATCATTTTTGCTGTCGGTGACTGGAATACGCAAGTGTTTGCTGTCAATAGGTTTTATGGAACGATAGCGTGGGCAACTGATGTGGATGGAGCCTTTTTCTGGAAAATCGGAAACATACCCTTGGCTAACGGCAAGCTGTATATCGCTGATTACGCGGGTGTCATGCATTGCTTGAACGCAACAAACGGTCAGAATCTTTGGACAACCAGTACTAATAGCACATTATTTGGTAGTACTACAATGGTAGCAAATGGCAAGGTCTATGCTGGAACAAATATCCCCTTGAGCGCTGACAATCCTACCTATGGTGTTGTCTATTGCTTCAATGCTGACACGGGAAAAATCCTATGGGAATACGATAAGATCCTTGGCTGCTGCCGACTCAACATATGCTATAACGCAAGCAGTGTATACGTTCGAAGCGGTAGTTTAGGCTTTTACTGGCCGTAGACGCAGACACAGGAAGCCTCAAGTGGCACCTTGACACAGCTTGCTGGGGAATAGCCAAAACCCTTGCAGATGGAAACATCTACTTCCAGTACCGTCCTGCAGGAGCCAGCTTTGTAGTTGGAACCAGCTATGCAATTAATGCAGTTGTGGGCTCAGGTGGATTCTACTGCTTGAACCAAGAGACTGGAAATCTGGTATGGCAATATGCGCTGCCGAATGGCTCTTCCTCGTATCCAGTGGATTGTCCTGTTGTTGATGGCATAGCTTACGCCGTGTTTGACAACCCACCTTGTCTGTATGCGTTCGGTATCGGTCCGACAACAACTGAGGTTTCAGCTACTGATTCAAATGTAGCCAATGGAACCACTATAGCTGTAAGCGGCAGAGTATACGATGAGTCTCCAGCGAGTCCAGGCGCTCCAGTAACTACTGTTCCAGTGAAGCTAATGATGCAGAAGACTGGTGAGAACAGTTGGACTGAAATAGCTACCGTGGTAACTGATGACCTGGGACGCTTTGTTTCGCAGTGGACACCGCAATCAGCAGGAACCTACACGGTGATGGCGAAATTTGACGGAAGCGGCTCGTACGGATGGTCAAGCCAAACGGCAGTGGTAAACGTTAATTCTGCAACACCTTCAGCTTCTGCTTCAACAAACGCATCGGCACCAATAGACCTCTACATAATCGTCGCAACAATCCTGGTGATAATAGCAATAGCCTTAGCAGTCATCATCCTTAGAAAAAGATGAACATCAGCACCTAATATTCCTCCTTTCTTTTTTTGCGAAAGAAAAATGTAAATTGTAGAAAGGGTGGGGGCTGAGCGGGCTCTGGATTTGATTTCCAACTTGCCAGTTGGACATTTCAATTCCTTTACTCTCCTATAGTTGCTAATCCAGAGCCCCAGCAGACCCTTCTTTTTACCTCAGTTTGCCTTTCACTTTAAGTTATCCCTCTCCACTGCACCTGGTGAGTCGTTTCTGGGCGTGGTCTTTTTAACTGTTTTAGCCATAGGCTCGAGCCCGAGTGGTTGCCTATGAGAAAAAAAACCTTGGTCTTTAGCCGTGGAAAATGACTTCTCACGTGGATTTGACTCTGCACCAAGTCCCAGCTTCCCTGCTCGCCGAATTCGAAGAGAAAGTTGTAAAACCCTATTTTGGAGGAAACCTAAACCAAGCCGTCCAGGATCTGCTTCGGAAGGCGTTGGCGGAGCAGGATTTTGTGTTCTCCCACATAACCGCAATTCGAGAATCAGTGGAGGCTTAACAAGATGGGGAAAACTGTCGAATCTTACCGGATGGCTTTGGAATCCGAAATCGGCAGATGGAACGGCTTTGCCAGAGCTCTTCGCAGCGAAGAACGCGAAGCATTCGAAACCATCATGGACGCCTGCCGCAACTACGCCTCAGCAGCAGGCAACGCCACCAACCCCATCCTCTTCGAACCCTTGGTCATGTCTATTCTGCTCTATCAACAGGTGAGCCTGCAGAGGCTGCAGAAGGAATTAAATGCTCTCAAACCGCAGCCAAACCCAACAGCCTTGACAAGATTAGAGGCTGGATCCTCGACGCCTACCCAGCAGGGGAAGGCGAAATCGCCGTCTGGATAATAACCGAATCAGGCCAAAGAATCCGCTTAACCGACACTTTCCACCCAAAAATCTACGTTTCAGCCCAAGAAGACGAAATTGAACGCCTCATCAGCCGACTCTACAACAACCACGACATCGCCTCATGGAGCTTCGCATACAAGTACGCTCAACCCACTGACCCGCAAAAATCCAAAGTCCTAGAGCTTACGCTTAAAGACTGCAGAAGAATTCACAACCTAACCAACAGCATTTTGCAGATGGGCGAGTACATGCGCTACCAGGTCAGCAACTGCGACCTAAAAGGGGACCGCGCCTACTTTTTCAGCCACGACATCTTCCCACTCGCACTCGTAGAAGTCAAAACACGAGAAAACAGGACTCCAATACACGCTTTTGGATTCGGTAACCAGCACGGACTACGCTGTTCCACCCTTGCGCGTAATGAAGTTGCAGGTGGAAATCGCCAAGAAAGGCAAAATCGCCAACTTCGAAGACCCCATAGACACAATCCACCTGAGCCAAGACGAGAAAGAAATATGCATCGACTCTGGCGACGAAGCAGAAAAACTATGCCAGCTCGTCAAAACAGTTCAGGAACTTGACCCAGATTTCATCGTGACCCAAGGCGGAGACTCCTACCTCTTCCCTTACCTTATCGAGCGAGCAACCCTAAGCGGCGTGATTGGAAAGTTTAGTTTGAGCAGAGACGGCACTGCATTTTCCTCGAAAGCACCTTCTGGCAAGACATTCTTTTCTTATGGACGAACTTTTTACAGGGCTAATCCGGTGAGGCTTTTTGGAAGAATCCACGTTGACGAAAGCAACACCTTCGTTTTGTCTGAGGCAGGATTTGACGGACTAATCGAGATAGCCAGAACCTGCCGAGTGCCACTGCACACTGCTGCACGCAACTCCATTGGCTCAAGCATGTCTTCGCTGCAGTTCTATCAGGCCATAAAAGACGACGTGCTTATTCCAAGAAACAAAAGCATACCTGAAGCCTTCAAATCCGCCTATGAGCTTCTCGTTGGCGACCGCGGAGGATTCGTCTTTGAACCCAGAGTAGGCGCCCACGACTTCGTTGGCGAAGTGGACTTTAGCAGCATGTACCCAAGCCTGATGGCAAACAACAACATATCCGCCGAAACTGTTCTCTGCAAATGCTGCCCAGACTCACCACTGCGAATCCCAGGCTTGAACTACCACATCTGCACCAAACGCACAGGCATTGTCCCCAAAACCCTAAGGTTCGTCGTGGACAAACGGCTCTACTACAAGAAAATGAAAAAAGAAGCCTCAGACCCGCACCTCAGAGAAGTCTACGATAACCGGCAGATTGCACTCAAATGGATCCTGGTCACCTGCTTTGGATACTTGGGCTACAAGAACGCGAAATTCGGCACCATAGACGGCCACATCGGAGTATGCGCCTTCGGCAGAGAAGCCCTCCTAAAAGCGTCGCATACGGCGGAGGAGAGCGGGTTTGAGGTTATCCACGGCATCGTGGATTCGCTTTGGCTCAAAAAACCAGGCGCAGCTATAGAAGATTACGAGCGCCTCTGCAAAGCAATAACTGAGCAGTCTGGGGTACCGATTAACTTTGAAGGTCGCTACAAGTGGATCGCGTTTTTGCCGTCGAGAACTCACCCACGCGTAGGCGTGCTAAACCGCTACTACGGGGTAATGGAAGACGGCAAAGTCAAAGTGCGAGGCTTAGAAGTCCGACGACGAGACACGCCACGCTTCGTTTTTGATGCCCAAACAGAAATGATAAACACACTTGCAGCTGCGAACAACACGGCTGAACTGCGCAGAAAAATTCCCGAAGCCCTAAACGTGGTGAGGAAATACCGGGAAAAACTGCTGGACGGCGACGTGCCAGTCTGGGACCTGATTGTCACCAAGCATATGTCGAGAAAGCCCGAGCGATACCGCCAACACGTCAGCCAAGTCATCGCAGCGGAGCAGCTGATCAAGGAAGGCGCAGAGATCCACGCGGGAAACAGCATAAAATTCCTCTTCACCCACGCAGAAGATAAACGGCATGAACGCCGAGTCAAAGCAGCGCAACTAATCGAGAAAGGCGTAAACCCAGACGCAAAAAAATACCTCATGCTGCTTTACTCTTCAGCGGCTAACCTGCTGAGCTTCGAAGGCTACACCACCGAAAACATCTACGACGCAGTTAAGGGTCAGAAGCAAAGGAGCCTCACAGGATACTAAACAAATTCTGCTCAGGGGGTAAAAGCGATGAAGATTCAACATTCAACTTCAACGAAACGTTATGGTAAAAAACGCGTTTACCAATACGAAAGAGGCTTTCTTTACTTGCCCATTAAGCTGTTAGTGAAAGCGAGCGCTTACTACGAAACCGAACTCCACGCATCAATAATTTTGGAAGACGGATTCATCACGATCATTTACACAAACCGCCCAGACATCAAATAACAAATTTCCCCCCGCAATAAAGATTCAAAGCTGTTTTCTGAGTTTTGGACCCTTAAATGTTATGGGAAAAACGTTTCTTCACCACGAAAAACACCCGTGAAAACACAGCAGAAAACAGAAATTTCCGTGTGGTCACTTCATCAAAGCTCAATTTTTGTTAAAATAGGGTCACAACAAAATTTTTGCCCCTGACATTTCGGCTAGAGAAACATTTTGCCTGCAGTCAAAACGCCAGATGCGCCCTCAATTAATGTAATAAGCAACTTGCATAGCCTGACTTCTTCTGGGCAACGGAGGGGACAACCGGAAAACTTTGGCGCCGAAGAAGGGAAAGGGCACGCCACTTGAGGTGTTTAGTGGCAAAGAGGAGTCCCTAAACCGCCTCATACTCCTAATCTTTCGTTCTTCAAAGCAGCCCCTGGCTAAGTACGACGTTTACTTGCAGATTCACAAAATAAAAGGCTCAAGACACTTGGAGTCTAAGTCCGTTTACAGACGGATGGATGCTTTGAACTGCGAAGGGTGGATCAGCCAAAACGGGACAAGGCCTGCCAAAGTCCAGGGCGACTCGATACTTTACCAGTTGACTCTGAAAGGAAAAGCAGCCTTAAAACTTGACGAAACAAACGTAGAAGAATTCATCAGAAACGCCACCGATCAGCAGCTGCAAGAATTAATCGACGCACTCTCACAATGACCACCAAAACAGTACGGACTCTTCCCGACGGCCCCTTGACAACATTTATTGTCAAAAAACCCTAAATTACCAACAAACTATTCTTTAGCCATGAGCAGCGGATTTGCCTCTCTACACAAAATTCTAAAAGACGAAACAAGAAGAAAAGTCGTTCTTCTACTTGACCAGAAAGGCAGTCTGAGCTACACGGATCTAATGGAAGAATTAGGTTTCTTAACCACAGGTCTGCTAAATTATCATCTAAAGGTCCTAAGCGACTTAGTATCTAAAGATCCAGAAAGCCGCTACATTTTGACCGATAAAGGAAAACTTGCCGCAAAATTATTGAAAGAATTTCCAGAAGGCAATCTTTCAGGAACTAAACCGAGATGGTGGCGACGGTTTTGGATAGAAATCGCCATAGCACTTGCAGTCATAATCGTTTTATCATTTGTTTTATTCTTTCTAGGCTACATTGATTCAACGGCGCTTTACCGATCATTAGCAACAGCAATCTTAGCTGTTGGGTTCGCCTACATGATTCAGCATATTCTGAGAGACGTGATTTCCAAGAACAAGAAGCTCTTCATCGCCAAAACTATGTACGCCTTGGCGGGCGTGTGGCTGGGGCTTGTCATTTCCTACTTTGGCGTAGGACTCTCGCTGGCATTGTTCTTCCGCACGAGTGGCACTTGGGGTCCAGGAAATCCTTTCTTTGCCTTCTTCTGGAGTATTTGGTATCAAGTCTTTGCGCTTTTTGTGGCGCCAACTTTGGGCGCGATAGCGGTTTATAGGCTTGGAAAAAGAAGGCGATTTAAGACCCCAAATTACAATCCAGACGCGTAAGCATATGTCTTTTTTAGAGGCTTGTCTTTGTGAGGCTCGCAAAGCCGAGTCGTCTTTGCGGCGATAGATGGTTTTTATTCTGAGCCTGCAAGTCCTTCAAGGTGACAGCAAATTGGTTAATCTTATTGAGGACTGGGATGTCCTCGAGCAGTACGCTGGGGGAAAACTGGGTTTCTACCAGCTCATAAACAACGATGGCGTGTTTGAGGTACGTGTGCAGACTGGGCGAATAGGTTTTATTCGGGAATTTGAGAAGCACGATGACCCCCTGTTTTGCAAGATCCTTGAATTCTGCAGAAAACGCCAGTACATCCAGATAAGCGAGCACCTGCGAGACGAAGAATTCTTCAAGTAAGCGAGAGACCGCCAATGAAAGTTTTGACTGACCCTCAAGTCGAAAGAGTCAATGTTTTGCTTCTTAGGATCGAGAAAGCAGGTTCTAAAGAAGAGATTGTCTTTCTTACTGAGGGTGTTCGAGAGACGATTCTTCAGGCTGAACAGGTTACGCTGAAGCTTGAGCAGTGAGGTGGGAGGGAATGGCTGAACTTACAGCTAACGCGAAACCTTCCCAGACTGCGTATTTGGCACCCAAGCCGGTCCAACATCTTGTAAGTCGGAGCCTGCAGACAGGCTCCGCCGGCACCAGCCACCTCAACCCATGCCCACAATGCGGATCCAAAAAACTCTGGCGAGACTCTCTCCGATATTCTGTTTTTGGAGACAAAATTCAACGCTGGCTCTGCCGAGACTGCGGACTTCGATTCTCAGACCCAGACGACGTAAAGAAATCTGGAGCACCCAAGAAAAAGAAGCCAGAAATGCGACTAACAATGAAATAAAAATCGGAAATGACATAGTTACTACTCGCCAAATATGCGTCAAGGAGACGAAAAACTTGGCAGCAGAACAACAAACAATTGAAGTTCTGCGGAGAAACGAAACATCCACAGCTATCGGAAAAATCGTCGAATACGAATTCTGGCTGCTAAAACAAGGATACGCAAAATCAACAATTGAATGCCGAGTAAAAATCATGAAACGCCTCACAAAACTCGGAGCCAACCTCTACGACCCAGAGTCAATCAAGGAAGTCCTAGCAAAACAGCCCTGGAGCGACGGCAGAAAAGAATACGTCGTCGAAGCCTACACCAACTTCCTCATAATGGCAGGAGGAACATGGGATCCACCAAGATATCGCAGAATCGAAAAAATACCCTTCATACCCACAGAGCAAGAAATCGACCAGCTCATCGCCGGATGCGGAGAAAAAACATCAGCACTGCTTCAAGCACTCAAGGAAACAGGAATGAGAATAGGAGAAGCCTGGAACCTCAAATGGACCGACATAGACTTCGTAAACTCAACAATCAGCATAACACCCGAAAAAGGCAGCCACGCCCGAATGTTCAAAGTCTCAAACAAACTGCTCGCAATGATAAACAAGATGCCTAAGAAGTCAACCAAAATCTTCGGCACCTACGAACTGCGCGGATACAGAAGCTCATTCATTGGACAACGCAAAAGAACAGCCCACAAACTCCAAAACCCAAGAATCAACCAAATCACATTCCACACCTTCAGACACTGGAAAGCAACCATGGAATACCACAAAACCAAAGACATCCTCCACGTCATGCGACTCCTAGGCCACAAAAACATCAAAAACACCCTAATCTACACGCAACTGGTAACCTTCGAAAACGACGACTACACCTGCAAAGTAGCAGCAAACATTAAAGAAGCAACCGAGCTAATCGAAGCAGGATACGAGTACGTCTGCGAAATGGATAAACAAAAACTCTTCAGGAAGCGCAAATAAAATGACTAAAATCTTTATCGCCCAAAAGCTGGGGGTTTATGCAAAAGAGCTGGGGATGGGAATTGAACCCATATATAACAGCTCTGCAGGCTGTCGCCTGAACGATTCGGCCACCCCAGCGCTGATGCACAGATTCTAAGGTTGTGAGTAATAAAAACATTATTGGCTGGTGTCAACATAATTAAAGCCCTTCAAGAAATATACGATTAAGGTCTATCTTGACTGGTTAAGGGTGTTTTTTGTTTCATCCAAGATATGACATTTTGGAATAGACTATCGGCGGTTCGGATTGGAATTTTGTTAATTCAAGAATATTAATTTGATTGTCAGAATCAGTTGTTGCACAATTGATATTTGACGCTATTCTTTTGACTTCTATGTCCATATGCGCAAACTGCGAAACATTTTATTCTGGAATGAACGTGACCCCATTTTTCTGTAAACGATTAAATTAGTTCAAAACCTAAACTCACCTTTTTTGTTGTTGTGTTCATGAAACCACATAGAAATATTAGCAGTCTTGAGAAAGACTAAAGTAGAAATACAAAAACGATACGAGATTGTCTTGTTTGAATTTCAGCGCCCTTCCAGGCAAGTTGGCTTGGTGACTTGGAATTTGATTCAAATAAAAGTTACAGTAAAGAAAGACTTTGACACAATTGATGGAGTCATTTTCGAAGCAGCTTTGGTATTGAACGCTATGGAGACCCAATACAAACAAAAGGAGTATGTAAGTTGAAGCCCAATCAAAAAGCATTAAGAGGTTTGCAAGATGCGTCAATTGTTATTGACTTAGAAAAGAAAGACCTAGCTTTACGAGTAGTGAAAGAAATTCTGGGCTTGAAAAAATCTGTCTTGATTTAACTTATTTATTTTACTCCAAAGTCATTTTAGCGCTCTCTTCTCAGATTATTGATTGCACTCTACCGACTTTGCCGTCTGCAAGTCGCACCTTGATTCCATGGGGATGAGTTGAGCTATTTGTGAGGATATTCTTAACAATACCCTCGGTCAATATGCCGCTTTGCTGGTGCTGCTTCAAGACGATTTTTACCCTAATGCCCTGCTTGATTTGGCTTCTTTGCTGATTAGGTTCCATTTCCACTCATACGTGCATCGAGGCTTATAGTGTATTCGCACAGCAAATTCAAAAAATTGTGTGTAGGACTATTATTTGGACCCATACACGCTTTTTGCACAGCGCTCAATTTTGCTGTTCACATAGTGAAATTAGAGTGCTACCAGTCAGGCAAAACCCTTATGGGTGAAACTATTGAAGTAACTGTGCTTTCTATTCCACTGATTTGTTGAATGAGCAAGACAGACGTTTCGACGTCTTCATGATCTTCTGCCTTTATTGAACATATCACGTCAAAGGGTCCGAGCACAATATCAGCAGATAACACTTCTGGAAGAGTGAGCAATTTTGCCCTGACATTTTCCACACTTTGCGGTTTAGTGTTCAAAAACAGGAAAGCAAATGGTTTTTCGGCGATCGTTGGACCCTCAGATGCCACTATAAGACTCATAGTTTTCTTAATCAAGTCGTCTTCCCTGCCTATCATCTTAATAGGATTAACCCATTTCTCCACAAACTCCTCTACGCTCGCCAAATTGGCAAATCTGATCAGTATATCGACGGGACCGAAGAGCAGAAACACGTTTTGCTGGTCGATATTAAGCCCGATAAGAAGCTTTTTCAGTACTTCATTGTATGCGCCCGGTTTACAAGTTAAACCCATGTACGCTTTCATTCTTTGCCACCTCTATTACAGCTAAAGATTGTTTGGTGTAAAAAATTTTCGCAAGTCCAGTCCTTATTCAATAGATGACTTTCTTTTCTTGGCGAACATCATTATCGCAGTTGCAATGACCAATATTGCCATGACCCCTGCTACTTTTAGAAGGACCTGTTCGGTGGATGAGATTATTGTTGATGTATATTCCGCCGATGATATCGGCTTTTCTGAAGTTGTAGGCGTTGAGGTGGGCAAGGGATTTGGTGATGATGTTGATGATGGAGTTGGTGAAGGGTTTGGAGAAGGAGAAGAAGCTGAGAAAGGACTTGGAAGAGACGTAGGTGATGTTTTTGGGCTGGACGAAGGATACGACAAACTCGTAGTGCCGTTAGAAATGTCATGGGGAACCATCAGTGGGAAGCGGTCGATTGCAGTTCCCAAAACTGCAATTCCCTCTAAGTGGGTGCCGTTTGCGTAGTCTCTCGCCCATGTTGTGCTATCCTCGATCGAGTAGGATGTATTGCCTATTCCTGAATGGTCGATTTCTGTGGCGTTCGGATACCTTGACGAGTAATCGCTCCAATAGTTACCTACAACGCCATTGTCCCATTGTCCAGCGGGAGAAATGGGAGCTGCACCACTTGCAAAGGGTCCTCCAAAAGGAATATGGAGAATTTGTTTGTTATTGATGAAGTTGTTACCGTAAAACATGTGAAATCCTGCGCTATTGATGTTGGCTTTCTGGGTTCCAAGAGTCAGTATCACAGTGTTGTTAGTGACATTGTTCTGCATTATGGTTGTTCCGTTGCTATTCAGGATGTCGAATGCCCAGTTGTTGTTCGCTATTTGATTTCGGATAATGAGGACGTTATCTCCCTGAGGTCTGAGCGCGCCACTGTCAACAAGGATCCCGGTATCGCTCCCGGTTATGCTGTTTTCGCTCACAACATAGTCGGTGGCGTAAATCGCGATGCCCTGGTTGTTGTCCTGGAACACGTTGTTGGTTATGGTGTTGTTGTTGAACGCGCCATAGACTCCGGCTTTCCAACCAAACACGCGCAAATTACAAATGGTTACGTTACTGGCCATCAAGGTCATTGCTATGAAATTTTTACTAGAGCCTGGTCCGTGAAGTGTATGGTTGGCACCGTCCAAGACGATATTTCCCTTTTCGACGGTGACGGAGCCGTAAAAATCAGCTGTTACGACGTAGGTGGATTCTTCCCTTTGTATTGCGGCGCTCGGGGGGTCAATGCCTCCATCAACTTTTATCGTAATTGTTAGAACTTGAGCTTCGGCAACCTGTATTCCCTCCGCTAATGAGATCAAAAGAGCAGCTATCACTAGTGCAGTTAAGAATACTTTCTTCATGCGCTCAACACGATAACATAATCCTAAGTTGCCTTTAACTTTCCCCGAGGAACAAAATGTTCCACAATCGGAACAGCTAGTAAGGGTCAACGTATATTGGTTAAGGATGGCAACTTTAAGCTAAATTTGCTCGGGCAAGGTTAGTTGACAGTATTCTTTCATAGAAATTCTTGCCCAGCTTTACCGGGCACTATCAATCCTCAAAAGGCCAAGGCTTCCCTTTCATCTTCTGATTCTCTTGACAAAGCCATTGATTCAACCAGGCAAGTCAAATAGTCAACTGCGGAGAGAATTAAACCATACAGTTTTAGCCGATTCAGGAGACTATTTCGATTGGGCTAATATCAACCAGATTAATTTATAATCCATCAACACCATAAACTGCTCACAAGAGGAACATTAAATGCTTATTAACCAAGGAAACCTGTCCCGCGACTCCCTCAAAGGCGAAGTCGCCATAGTCACAGGTGCCGGACGCGGCATCGGATTCGAAGCAGCCCGTGCCCTTATCTGGCTAGGCGCAAACGTTGCAATAGCAGAAGTTAACGAGGACAACGGCAAAACCGTGGCACAAATTCTAGAGAAAGAATTCGGCTCAGGCAAAGCAATTTTCATAAGAACAGACGTAGGCAACGACGAAGACATCCAAAGACTCGTCAAAGAAGTCCTTAAGAAATGGGGAAAAGTAGACATAATCCTCAACAACGCCACAGTCTTCTCCATGGGTCCAATAAGAGATACACAGATTGAAAAGTGGGACCTGAGCTACCGCGTAAATCTACGAGGACCAGTAATTCTGGCTCAAACATTTCTGCCTGACATGATTAAACGAAAACACGGAGTAATCGTCTGCGTCTCCTCGAGCGGCGCTGCACCATTCATGGGAGCTTACGAAGTTCTCAAAACCGCCCAAGGAGAACTCGCAACCACAATCGACTCCGAAGTCGAAGACACCGGAGTATACGCCTTCACAATCGGACCAGGCATAGTCAAAACACCAGGCTTCATAGAAGGAGGCGGACAAGTCGCAGCGTTCATGGGCAAAACTTTAGATCAACTCATTGAGATGAACAAGAATTTCGAAATCACTCCCGAAGCAGCAGGAGTTGGATTCGCAGCAGCCATCGCACTAGCAGAAAAATTCCACGGACAAGAAACAAGCTCTATACAAGCCCTCAAAGCTATCGGCATAGAACTTGGATTAGAAGAAGAAACAAGACAACCCGAAGCAAAAGCCCAAACGACCGACAGAAAACAACTACTAGAAGTTTACCAGCCAGTCATGAAAACCTACAGCGAGCAATCAGAGGGATGGAAAAGCCGCAACCTCTTCCAAAAACAATGGATTTTCAGAGACTTCAAAAAAGAAACCAACATGTCTGTAGACGAAATGCTTAGCCAGCTCCAAACTCTTGGCGACAACATCGAAACGGGAGCGCCTACGGCACGATTCAGAGATACACTAAACAGACTCCACGACTACTACACGCATCAACAACAGGTAATGAAAGGCTTTGAAAAAATCCAAAAGAAGCAAATCGAAAACAATGCAATAATGGAAGGCTGGAAATGCGACATCAAAGAACTGATAGCTGCGCTTTAGTGCTGGGTTATTTCCAAAGCAGCTAATATTTCTCTGTAAGCAATCAAAGCAGTCTTTTCATCAGAGACGTTCTTAATGAGCATGCGTCCCCCATTAAAAAGGCTAACCTCCAACCCTCCATAGTCAAACATCAATGCCAATCGCGATTTCACCCGAACATGAAATCCGTGCCTAAGCACCATGCTAGATAATTGTTCAAGGTCAAGCTTTAGGGGCATTTCGGGATTGATGTTCGCAGTGTTTTGGCCACACAACCAAACCATTCGTTCTTTCAGCTCAGGTGGCAATGTTCCCTCGCAGGAAGGACAATTAGCACGCTTCGATATGTCAATGGCAGTGAAAGACATGTCGGTGAAGTCGCAAATCATCAATTTACTTTTAAGAGGAGTCCCCATGCCAGTTAAGACTTTTATCGCTTCGAACGCTTGCATCGCCCCGATTATTCCGGGTGTCGCACCTATAACACCGCGGGTGTCGCATTTCAGAAGTTCATTATCCGAAAGATGCGGAAGAACACATTCTAAGCAGGGAGTTTCTGGAGGGTCAAAAACTGACAGATTCCCTTCCATACCTATAGCTGCTCCGAAAACATAAGGGACTTTCATTTTAACGCAGGCACGATTAATCAGGTATCGAGTTGCCATATTATCTAAACCATCAACTACTAGGTCAACTCCTCTAAGTAAGCGTTCAACGTTTCCTGCGTTAACGTTTTCTGATACAGATTCTGCCTTGATTAAGGGATTCTGTTTCTGGAGCCGTGCTGCTGCAGCCTCGGCTTTTGGGTAATCCACGTCATCAACTGCATAGAGAATTTGACGATGCAGATTCTTCGTTTCCACAATATCCTGATCAATTAAACGTAGGTTTCCCACTCCAGCCAATGCAAGATAAAGAGCCGAAACAGTTCCCAAGCCACCTACGCCAACAACCGCTACTTTGGATCTACAGAGTCTGTTCTGCCCTTTCTGACCAAGCTCTTTTAGCACGACTTGGCGACTGTAGAAATCTTTTCCAAATAGCTCCTTGTCAAGAATTACCACTGCACGACCCTCACTAATCAACAGTTAGCTAAGAGTTAATCAACAGCTTATTTGTTATGCGGTTTTGTATCTGCCTTTTTTCACAAACTGTCGCTCATAAATTAGTTTTACCCGTTGAATCGTATCCGCATCTTCTGCAGACTTATCATCTCTAACTCGGGTTATCCGAGCGAACCTCAAAGCCATTTCGCTCTTGTATTTGGTGCTCTTCTGAATCTCATTATACGCTACCTCAACAACAATCTTAGGAAGCACAACCACACGGTTTCGCTCTTCGCTTATAACGATAGCTTTGAGGCGCTTGGTCATTTCGATAATCTCAAAATCAGTTAAGCCTTTGAATGTTTTTCCCACAACGAGAAACTCACCAGTCGCCGCATCCTTTGCGCCCAAATAATAGTCAGAAAGCCACCCGTGTCTGCGACCATAACCATACTCTGCAGCTGTGATAACCAAATCCAACGGCTCCAAGATAGGCTTAACCTTTAACCAACCTTTCCCTCGAACTCCAGGAGTGTACACGCTATCAAGTTTCTTAGCCATTAACCCTTCATGACCAGCATCCATAGCAGCCTTCAAAAAGTTTTCAACCTCTCCTGGATTTCCCGAAATTATTTGCGCTGCAAGGGGAATTTCGCCAGCAATCTCAGCCAACAGCTTCCTTCGATGAGTGTAAGGCAAATGAATCAAGCTTTCGCCGTTTAAGAAAGGCACGTCAAATAAGTACAGCTTCAAAGGAATTTGTTCAGCTACACCACCGATCCCGTGGACTCTCTTGAACCTGCGCATTAGATGCTGAAAAGGAATAGGCACACCTGAATTGTCAGTGGCAATGACTTCGCCCTCCAAAATAACTTTTTCGGCGGGAATGTTGCGCCTAACTAAATCGACAATTTCCGGCAGGCTCACCGTCACATTCGTTAGACGCCTACTAAAAATCATAACTTGATTCCCCAGCTTGTGAATCTGAACCCTCGCACCATCATACTTGTACTCAAACGCAGCCGCGCCACCATGCTCCTTTAAAGCCTCATCGACATCTTTGACCACTTGGGCAAGCATCAACTTCACAGGCCTAAAAATTTTGAACCCAACCTTTTGAAGACTATCATTGCCACTGGCTCTAGCAATTCCGGCGACTTCCCCAATGTCACCCAAAGCCATGCTGGCATGCCGAACCAACGTAAGCGGAACATCAAAAGCCTTCGCCACAGCCAGATCCATTAAACCTTCATGAAAGCCAGTCCGCATTTCCCCAACAAAAATTCTCACAAGATACTTTGCTTCAAGCGGAGAAGATTGACTTAGAATAGAAGTAATCAGACGCTCTTTCCTTTCTCGAGAACCTGAACCTTCGGAGTCCGCAATGGCTTCGAGACCTCGACGCACCTCTACCAACGTCAGAGGCTTCTCGAAAAGGACAGCTTGCCGTCTCAATTTGCTCTTCACTAAGACCTCCATTACAGCAGACCCAATATCTCCACTCTGGCTGAAAGCTTCCCCAAAAACCCCCCAATCAACGCCGGCAATCCTCAGAAGAATACTGTTAAGAATTGTCCAACTAACTTCCAGAGTCTTCTGGCTCCACTTAGGGAAAGCTCTACCCAAAACAAGAGAAACCGCAGGTTCGACCTCGTCAGACTCCAAGGACTTAAGGAAATCCGCAACCAAAGAAATCATTTGGAGACGGCTTTTCGTGGATTCTACCTTTTCGAGAAGCTCAGCGAGATTTTTGAAAAGCGTCCCCATAAATGAACCCTAAAACGCCATAGTTTAAACTGTATTTTCAATTATTATACGATTTCTTAGTAAACATCTATCTCAGAAGAGAATAAAAAAGAAAGTTGAAAAGGATTGGTGATTAGAAGGAGGATTCGAGTTTCTCTTTAACTTCCTTGATTTTCTTGGTCAGCTCTTCGACCTCTTTCGTTTTCCCCAATGCCTTCTGGCAGTCTCGTGCATAATCTAAGGCGCTAACACCGTATCTTTCATAACCTTTGTTAAATGATATTTCTGCCGATTTCATGAAATGTTCAACAGCTTTTTCGTAGTCTTTGAGAGCAAAAGCGCACTCGCCAGCCTTGTAAGTCATCTCAGCAGAGCCAAAATAGTTCTGACCTTTATAGTAAAGTTCCGCAACTCTGACGAAAATGTCTTTAGCTTCGGTGTATTTGCCATTTTCCATTAACGAGTTGGCTTCTTTGTGAAGTTTGATTGGATCTTCTTTCACGATTTTATCACTCATTACTTGTCACTCGCTATTGTTACTATTTTGGAAGACACTCTGCCTTTTAGATTTTCCCCTTTGGATAGTTCAGAAAAAAATGGTACCAGGCGAGAACATTACAAATAAAAGGAACAACGGTACAGTTATAGCGATATAACAGAGTAATAATAATGGAAACCAAAGGCAAATCCCCAAGAACAGCACTCAAAATTGCTTTGGCAGCGACATTTGCTGCTCTAGTGTTTGTAGTTACTTCCCAGATTCCCCCCATAAGTATTCCAGCCACATCAGGATATTTCAATCTTGGAGAAACAATAATCTACGTCGCGGCCTTGCTTTTTGGTCCATTAACAGGCGGCCTATCTGGCGGAATTGGCTCAATGCTGGGAGATCTCTACTTGGGCTTCGCCCAGTTTGCTCCCGGAACATTAGTAATTAAAGGTTTGGAAGGAGCAATCGTTGGTCTCCTAAACAGAAAGCTCCAAAAGCACATTTCAAATCTGACCTTTTGTTTGTCCATCTCCATAGTCATTGGAGGATTAGAAATGGTCACAGGATATTTCCTTTACGAGCAACTGGCACTAGGTTATCCTCTTGCAGCCGCCCTTGTAGAGATTCCTTTTAACATAGTGCAGATGGCAGTGGGCTTGGCCGTCGCATTACCTGTGGTACACGCCATCCTGCGCGTCTTCCCTCAGCTTAAAAGCTAGCCTGCACAAATCCTTAGGTTGAAGGATTAATGATGAAGCTACCGCCTGGGAAAATCCCCATTGACATCCTCAAGGAAATCGTTTTCAAAAATTTAGGCGCAAAACGTAGGGAAGTCGCTGTAGGACCCAAAACAGGAGTGGATTGCGCAGTTTTAGACATAGGCGACAAATCAGTAATAGTCTCCATGGATCCAATAACCGGAGCCGTTGAACGAATCGGTTGGCTAGCCGTCAACGTCAACGCTAACGACATCGCCACGTTCGGCGTAGAGCCAGCTTTCCTCTTCTCATGTCTTATGTTGCCCGAAGGCGCCGACAAAAGCATCGTTGAAACCATAAGCATACAAATGAACGAAGCAGCCACGCAACTCGGAATTGCCATAGTTGGAGGACACGCAGAATCAACCCCTGGGCTAACCAACCCCATTGTGGTAGGCTGCGCAATGGGCACAACAAAAAAAGGGCAATATGTCACCGCAGCCAAAGCCAAAGCTGGGGACGCAATCATTCTAACCAAGAGTGCAGGGATAGAGGGCACTGCAATTCTCGCTTCAGACAGAGGAATGGAACTAAAAGAAATCCTAAACGCAGAAGAGTTACAAAACGCAAGAAACTTCTACCAAAAAATCAGCATCGTTAAAGACGCTATGACAGCCTGCAAAACAGGCGGAGTTCATGCAATGCATGACCCAACTGAAGGCGGAATCGCCGGTGGAATCCACGAAATGGCGGACGCTGCAGGCTTAGGCGTAAAGGTTTTCCAAGAAAAAATATTAGCCGCGCCTGAAACAGTGAAAATCTGCAGTCACTTCAGGTTAGACCCGATGCAGCTTATAGGGTCAGGCGCACTGTTAATCGCCGCAGAAAAAACAAAAGCAAAAGAAATAGTTACAAGCCTAAAAAATCAGCAGATTCAAGCCGCTATTATCGGAGAATTTCTTTCAGAGAAAAACCAAAGATTGCTTTCACTAAAAGGCAAAAAAGTTGAGACATTACCTCGTCCAACATCGGATCATCTTTGGCAGGCACTAAGTCGGAAGTAGCTTCTTTATGCTTTGCATGGCTATTTGAAGGAACCAGTAGAACATAAAAAATGGATAATAAAGCATATAAGAGAAATTTCTCGAAGACATCAAACCACACCTTAGTTCCAAAATTGCTCCGCTAATTGCATTTTTCAAACTCCAGTTCGCAGGCGGCTTGTAATGCAGGCAGTAAATTCCTTCGCCGACTACAGCTCTGTAACCTTTGTTCTTTATCCATTTCATGATGAAAGAATCTTCATAGGTATGCAGTTCCTCAGGAATTCTTATGTCTTCTACCAGGTCACGACGAATCAAAGTGTCGTGAGTCCCCCCTCGAAGGTTGAAACACTCTCGAGCAATAACTGTTTGCAGCTTCAAAATTCGTCTGTCTCGGAAATTGGGGATAACGTCAATGTTTACGCCCCACACAGCCCCTACATCACTTTGAATGTTGTCTTTCGCTTTTCTAAACCAATCCTCGCTTAGAACAACATCGCTGTCAGCGAACATGAACCATTCCGTGTTCACCTGAGCAATCCCTTTCTCACGAGCCTTAGCTCTTGAACCATTAACGCTTAGAACAGTTACATTTCCGTATTTTTCATTCACTGCATCTAAAATCTTCAGCGTGCGATCGGTACTGAATCCGTCAACCACAATAAAATTGTTCACAGGCACATTCTGATAGATGCTGGCTATGCACTTGTCAAGTAAGTGCTCGCTGTTTTTAGTCAGCATTACAACGTCTATATCCTGCATCCTTGTGCCTCGTAATGTGTAAGCAATCCAACCTTTAATGATGTAAAGAGTATTCAATGTCATTACATAATAACTTATTCAAAAATCAAAATAGCCAAACACTAAAACTATTACAATTTGCCCGAAAACATCTGAGCAACTGCATACGCGGTGTAAAAAGCATATGCAAAAGCCAATTTTCCAATCAAACGAGGGCTTCCATATCTCAAAGAATCGACAATTAAGTCAATGCTACCATGAAACGTCCAGACTGTCCGATGTCTGAAGTGAATACAGTATGGTTCGTAGCATGCAATGACCTGATAATTTTTTTTGGTAATCCAATCCTTTATGTACGCGTCCTCAAAGACGTGAAGCCCCCATGGAATCTTTATGTCCCGAACCGCTTCAGTTCTAACGAGCGTGTCGTGAGTCCCACCCCTAAGTTCAAAAATCTTCCTCGTAACCAGTAAAAACATTTTCAAGGTTTTTTTACTCTTGATCGACGACCAAACCTCTATTCCCCAGACAGCGCCGACATCTTTCTTGATATGTCTAATTGCTTTTTCGTACCACCCTTTGCAGAGAACAACGTCGCTATCAACAAAAATGAACCATTCCGCATCTACATTTTCTATACCTTTCTGTCTTGCAGTTGCCCTTGTGCCTCCTATGTCGGTGAGAATTTTGACGTTGCCATTTTTTGCATTAAACTGATTAAGAATTTGGAGAGTTTTATCAGTAGAGCCACCATCCACAACAATTAGTTGGTTGACAGGAACGTTTTTGTAAACTGAATCGAGGCATTGCAGCAGCTTCCTCTCGCTATTCATCGTGAGCAATACAACGTCAACAGTCTCCATTCGCAGTTGCACCAATTAATATAGTATGGTTCTTGCCGTCCAAACCTAAAAACCTTGGTAAATCACAGTACTAAATTCATTCATATCCAGATTCCCACAACAAATATGCAAATGGTGAAAACCGAAACACTAAACTATATGCCGTTAAAGAACCGACAGATGGTGAATTGCTTTTTATAGTTCATGTCCAAATACAGTTGTAATAATCAGCGGTTGAGTGAAGATTCATTTGAAGCTTGGCAAAGCCGCGAACGTTGCAGCGCGTTCGCTTGTTCCATTCAAACCTCACCATGCGCAGTGGCTCATTACGAGAAAGTGCAATTACAGGTGCCAAGGCTGCAACGTCTGGACCGAACAAGATAAGCGAGAACTTTCAGCCAGCGAAATCAAGCGCGGATTAGATATTCTGCGGAAAATGGGCGTCGTAGAAATCGTATTCTCAGGCGGCGACCCCCTCCTTCGAAGTGATGCGGCCGAAATAATTGACTACGCTAGCCGGTACTTTGTGACTACTGTTTACGACAACGGCAGTATGGCGGCAGAAAAAGTTGACTCCTTGCGAAACGTGGATTTCGCGGCCATATCATTTGACAGCTTAGATCCTGCTAAGATGGATTACATTAAAGGGGTCAAAGGCTCTTTTGAAAAAGCTATGAAATCTGTCGAGACCCTGCAAAAAGAGGGCATCAATGTAGCAGTCACACCCACAATATCTCAGTTGAATCTTAACGAGATTGTGGACATAACAAATCATTTCACAAAAATGGGAGTCCCAGTGTGGTACTGCTTGTACTCTTACGACCTCACAGCCGCTGAAAATCAACTCTTCAGAATTGGCAAACCAATGGATGAATTCGTGATAAAGGACAAACAGGCAATGGTTGACCTGTGTGATTCGCTCATTGAAATGAAAAAGAAAAACAAACGAATTCTCATGACAACCAAGCTAATAAAAGCAATGCGAAGCCTATACTCAGAAGATAAAAGAACTTGGCACTGCCAAGCCCTAAAAGATTTCTTCATAATAGACCATTTAGGCAGAATTGGAGGATGCCACGGACACAACTTCGCAGGATCAATCTTTGACCTGCCTAAAACCTGGAGCAGTGAAGAGTTCAAAACGCTACGCAAGACATACAAGAAATGCGAACAATGCACCTATTTGTGCTACATTTTCTACTCGCTCCACAGCGGACCCTACGGCAACCTATCACTTGCGAAAGAACATTGGAGAAACGCCAAACTCCTATTTTAAAACAAGGCTACCCAAGATTTCAATCATCCAAATTGGCGATGAAGCCTAGAGTGTTTTGGAACAAAGCAGAAAGCTTAGCATCTCTATCTTGATTTCTTTCAATATCTATCAAAGAACCAACTGGCATAGAACTTTCAGGCAAATCCGAAGAAAAACCTGAACTTATCAACCGTGGACCCGCATCCTTGGGTTTCTTAAGCTCTATAAGAGTTGGTAAAAACATCACCAATACGGAAATGGGAGCCACCAATGCTATTGTAGCAAAAAAAGGGGTCATTTCGGAAACCATAGACCTTACCGTCCCACCTTCATTACCGATGTTGGACGAGTCCTATTTCCTAGATGATCAGTCTTTGCCCAATCGGTGTGCTTCTTTCTCAGAATTCTCGCCCAAATAATGTCAAGAAACGCTTTGGTACAGATCAGAATGTTAAGGAAAAATCCGAAAAATAAAAGAGGAGTTAGCCATTGGGTTCTACTTCGACCATCCAAATAAGCCCCAATGCCTACTTCAAAAAAAGGAGCAAAATTGCCCGCGAAGCTGTACAAAGATACTGCAAAACTGAACCAAAGGGCATCAATGAAGGTCGATGACCCCTCAATAACAAGAACGCCGCTCACAAGAAAAGAAGACAACGTTATTACTGGCATGAAATAAATGTACAGAAGAAGCAAACCATCGATTTTCTCTCTTGCGCTAAGATTCTTACTTTTCAAGACTCGAATTGTGTGCTTGAAACAAACTTGCATGTGCCCTCTTGCCCATCTGTGTCTCTGTCTCCAATATGCTTTCCAGTTGTCCACAACTTCTTCGTAGCACTCTGCTTCGCCTACGTAGTGAATTTTGTATCCAGCATGGTAAACCTCGAATGTCAAATCGGTGTCTTCTGTCAACATTGTTTCATCTAATCCACCAATTTTTTCCATTATACATCGCCTAAATCCTCCAACAGTTCCGCCAAATTGGGGAACTAGTCTTAGTTGGTTGCGCGCTTCTTGATCAACTCTATATCCACTTATTCGTTCTAAGGCTACTAATCGAGTAACCCAGTTTTGGGGTTCATTCAAGGGAACTGGTCTTCCCATCACCGCTCCAACTTTGGGACCAGCAAATTCCTTGACAAGCTTTTCTACAATATCTATTGGGGGAAAGTAGTCGGCGTCGAAGCAAAGGATAATTTCCCCTTTCGAGAGTTGAAAACCAGCGTTCATCGCTGCCGCTTTGCCTTTGCCACCAATTTTATTGTCGCGGTGAATCACCTTAATGAAACTGTATCGTCGTGAGTATTCGTCAGCAATCAGCCCAGTTTTGTCGGTAGAAGCGTCATTTATCATGATTATCTCCAATTTGGCTTGTGGATAAGTGAGTTCAGACATTCGTTTCAGAAGCTGCCCGATTACTTGGTCTTCATTATGGCCTGGCAAAAGAATTGAAACAGTTGGTTCATAGCCAGTGTTTGAGGCAACTCTGTTGGTGGCTTTCTTAGATTGACGGAGTACTGCTACCGTGAAAATGAAGTGACGAATTAAATAAGCAGTTATGAAAAATGTGGAAGCTATGAAAAAGACTTCAAGAAATTTGATAATCAAAGACTCACCCCCCGGTTAGAGTTCGTTTTAGACAAGTAAGCCATACTAAGAGACCAAAATGAGATAATCCAAAGCATATTCAGGAAGGGAAAAATCATCAAATACACTACTTCAAACACTTTTCCGAAAGCTAAACTACCTGCTAAAGAGAAGTTATGAAAAATGAAATTCCAAAATAGCCCCAAGAGGTTACCAACTGCAAGCAAACCAATTTTTCTGCTGAACGCTCCATTCAGCAAGAGGGTGATTGAACCAAAGAGAAAGCTAAAAATCAAAAGGGTTAGAGTAGATTTGACTTCTATGAAACGAAAAGATGCTATTAGGCAAAATATGATTATGCCAAAAAGAAGAATAAGCAAAAACGCTTTACCCACAAGTTTTGTTACAAAAATACGCTCCTTTCCCCTATAGTTTGAAATCCCAAGTAACATCTATGGTTGAATTCAATTATTAAGATTTGCGAAAACCCTTTAAGGAGTTTTGGTAATGATTCATAATTTAAGTATTGAATTTGTAATAATTAAGAAAACTAAATATCAAAGAATTAAGTCTAACAATAGAAGCAATAAATATTGGAGAAAATTTACTCAGAAGTGGTACATTAAACTTGAGACATTAAGCTGCTGAGTATTGGATGATCTAAATTAAGAAAAATTATACTATAAGAAAGATTTCACTGGCAAGAGATATAGTTCTTGGAGTTCTCGTTTTCTGCAACAACTATGTTGTCTATCACCATGGAAAGCACTTGAAAGACTTCTTCTGCACCTAAATTATCAGTATCTAAAACTAGATTAAACGGACTGAAGTCTTCACCTAAAGCAAAACCATAGATCTCTTTGTAGATAGCTTTAGTCCGCTCTTCCTTCTCCTTCAACGCCTGCATTGCTTCTTCAACAGTCATTTTGTCTCTTTGAGCGATTCTCTGTGCTTGTTTCTCCACTGAAGCAGTCAGCCAGATTTTGAATCCGCCTTTAATCAACCAGGGCATGGTCCAGCTATCCAGAAGAACATCTCCTTGAGCTGCGTATTCGAGAAGCTTTTCGTCAGCGGCTTTGTCGAAACTAGGATTTGATTTGCGTTGCTCTAGAAAACGTAGTCCTTCTGGGCTTTCCCACCAGCCATTGCGAGAAGAGTCGTATCCCTTCTCTGCCGCTAAGCCCCTGAGTGCGTCGCCACCAGAGTAGTATTTCAGACCGTATTTTTGCGCAAGTTTTTTTGATAGAGTACTTTTTCCAGTGCCTGCCATTCCACAAATACAAATAACGATTTTTCTTGCTTCATTGACCTTCGTTGTTTGTGGTTCACTCATTGGCTGTTCCCTTGGACGCTTTTAATGCATTATTGTATAGGTGTTACTCCTATTACTCGTGAAGCGATTGTTCCGAAGAAGAACGAACAAATCAAGTACCAGTAGAAAAAAGGTACCCCACCCAAACCCGGAATATACGCCACAAAACTTGGGAAATATCCTGTCAACACTGGCCATATAATCAGGTAGATGAATGTAATCGGGATCAAAACTAATTGAGGCTTAAACATTTTGGTCTGCATCGCTTGAATTTGCGACTCTTTCTTTTTCAGTCTCTCAAGAATCTTCGTGTCTTTAGCACGAAGTGCAGCCATGCGTTGAGAGTTATACTCAGCCATTTCCTTCTGCATAGAACGGTATTCTTGCCAACCGATCATACGAGTAATTAGAGCTCGATTGAGAACCATGTTAATGAAAGAAATCGCAATAGCAACGGCCATAATCAGCAAAGTTGCCAAGGGTATGGCGGAGATACCCGTCGGCACGATACTGAAATTTTGAGAATTTGACCTTGCGCCTGAAGTAACGTCAAGCAAAGTGATGTTATATGTTCCAACTGCTATGTTGGGAATTGTGAAGGTTGTGTTAACGCTGTTTCCAATTGCTGTACCATTGAAGGATACTTTGTCCCCAAAAGCGATTGAATAGGATCCACCCGTAGTATTGATTGCACCTTGAAAAGTAACTTGAGACCCAACTGGCCCCGATTTAGGAGTAACTAAATCTATAACAATTCCAGACTGCTGTCCAAAAACCATCGACATGGGCAAGACAACAAAGGAGGCACTAAACAGAAATAAGACAGCAAACATCAACATCCCTTTTTTCAAACCAAACAACTCCTATGGGGCAGTAAATATCTTCGCGAATGAACAATTTACTACTAGCAGAACATTTTAAACCTTCTCCCTCTGCACGCGCCTTCGCCTCTCCGATTATTGCTTAATTTTCAGAAAAGGCAAAGTTGTAATTTTAGGAAAAAGTTTCGATCCAAAACGAGATGTTGATTTTTCCGAGGAAGAAACCTCGGGAAGTTTTAATCACCAAGGATTCTTCTGAAGGCCGGGTACATTTCAGCCGCTCTTTCACGCATGAGTAACTCATAGTATTGGTAGACTATACCCACTGCCAGCAAGATTCCTGTTCCTGAACCAAAGACGCCGAAGAAATCCGAGACTCCGGCCAGCAGGGCGACTATTATTCCACCTAGGACTGTAACAACTGGAATGTACCTTTTAAGCATGGCTTCAATTGGTCTTCCGGATCTTCTATAGCCTGGAATTTGCATGCCGCTATCCATCAGTTGCTGCGCTACTTTGTCTGGTCCCAATCCGCCGACTTCAAGCCAAATTAGTGAGAATACGGCGCAGAAAGCTATCAGAATGCTTAGGTAAGCAACTGCTCTGATCGGGTCTGCCGCAACGCTTTGTAGGTTGTGTGGAGCTGTGGTCCAGTATGAAAGTCCGCCTGCGGGCACTACACTAGTCTGAGTTTGGTTGTTAGCGCCTGTACTTGTTACCACTTTGTAGGAACCGACGATGTCCATGAAGAGATTTTTGCCTGGCTCTGGTCTCCCTATGGAGGTCCAAATTAGCTGAGTGAAGAAGTAGACGTTAGCAAAGAGGGCAGACGCAAAGATTACTGGCAAGTTGGACACGTACAGAAGTTTGATAGGGTATTTGCTGCGGAAGCCCTTGTACCCAGCATACGACATGGGCAGTTCAATACGAACCCCGTTAAGATAGATTACAACTACGAACGCGACAATTGTTGCGATGAAGCCCAATAGAGATGGATAAACCCCTGATTGTGTTCCAATAACCCAATTGAGCACAGTGAATGGAGTTTGGTCGGCAGCAACCTTTGCGAATAATTGTTCTAGTGAGCCAACGAATAATCCAGTTGATGGCGAGAATGTAGACCAAAGAATCTGTTGGGCAACGCCAGCCATGATGAAGAGACTTATGCCGCTGCCTAAGCCCCAGCCCTTTTGGACTAGTTCGTCCAGCAACATTACGATTATGCCCGCGGCAATGAGCTGGAAGAATATGACTATGGCGGCTGCACCCAAGTTGGCGCCATACATTCCACTGATGATGTAGGCACCTGCTTGAATGCCTGTAAGTATTATTGAAAAGACTTTGCTTGCGACCGTGAAGAGCCCTCTGTCTTCTGCTTTTGACATATCGCAATTAATTAGTGATGATCCTGATAGGAGTTGGAGAATTAATCCAGCAGTTACAATGGGACCTATTCCGAGTTCCATGAGTGTGCCACGATTGGATGCGAAAATTACTCTGAGGGATCCGAATTGATCTTGGATGCCAGTACTGATTCCGAAGAGCGGAATTTCTGACATAACGAGATAAACTATTAGAACGAGTGCTGTCCAAAAGATTTTTTCATTAAATTTAACTTTTCTTTCGGGAACCTTGATTTCGGGGAGTATTCGCCCGAGGGGTTTGAAGAGGTTTAGGAATCTACCAGCCATCTTAAACTAACCTTTATTGTTCAGGTTCCTTAGCTGTTACTTCTGCTTCGGTAATGACCTTTCCGCCTGCTTCCTTAATTTTTTGTGCTGCTATCTTTGAGCAAACTGGAATGGTTATTGTGAGAGCTCCAGCAATTTTCCCTGTACCTAAAAGCTTGGTATATCCCATGCTGGTGAGGTTGAAGGTTGTTTCTCCTGCCTTAGCGAGAATGTCGAGCTTGTTGAGGTTTATTGTGTTTTCTTTGCCGTGGATTTTTTGTGGTGAATGGAATCCATGTTTGCCAAAGTATTTCTCGTCCATGTTGCAGACGAGGCTCCAAAGGTGTTTGTGTCTGCCGACTTTTCTGTTGCCTTTTGAGCCGCTGTCTCGGTGTTGTCCAATTCTTCCGTAACCTTGCGTCCTAGATCCTCGTGTCTTGCGGATTTTTCTCAGTTTATGTGGCATCGTTTAAACCTGCTTCTTGTTTTAGTGCTTCTTCTTTCAGGGCTTTTTTGAGCTTGATTTCAAGCACGCCATTCTTGAAAGTTGTGTGAGCGACCGTTGGTATGACTACCTTCGGTAAATTTAAACTTTTATAATATCTACGGTCCTTTGCCTTTGCCGAAAGGATAAGCTTTTGATCTTTCACAGTAACCTTGAAGCTTTCCTGATTGAAGCCTGCAATTTCAGCAACTATTGTTACCCAGTTTGTGTCTTGAAACATGTCGATGAGAGGCTTTGGTTCCTTATACTTGCCTTTCCCGAACTTCTTAGGTAAACGGTATTTCTGCGGGTGCATTCTGGATGACTTGAAATTCTCCATTCGAGGCGCCTTGGTGGCTTTAGGGAGAACCTTAAGGCTTTTCAAATCTAGCCATTTCAGGTGCTTTCTGCTTCTACGCCATTTTGCGCTCATGTTGCCTTCCCCAGATATCACAAAGGGAACTTCACACGTAACTATAAAACGTATCGCACAAAAAACCACAGAAAAACCAACATTTAAAAGAGCAAAATCCACGCAAAAACACACCGCCACAGCCTAAATTTCACCAAAAGACGCGTGATTTTCGGTCAGCTTATATTGTTACAATTACATCGGGGGATGATTAGACCAGTATTCCGAGGATTCTAAACAATTGAAATAAAATGCAATATGCATTTTACAGGAAAAACGCAAAAAATTTGACCAAGACAAACGGCCTTACAAGATTTTTGAAAGTTCACGTAAATATTCGGTTAGAAGATTCGACCAAATCCTACTCGAACAAAGAACTCTAACTAGCAATTTGTCTAATAAGAAAAGCAACAAGAAATAATAACAAAATAAAGGATTTGTGCTAGTCGTTTAGACCATGCGTTGAACGAGCTTGTTTATTGCTTCTCCGCGGTAGCCTGATTCGCCACCTGCTCTGAAGCTCTTTTTGGTTTTGCCTTTGTAACCTTTCTTTGGTGGGCGCAGTCTGAAAGTCTTCTGTACTCCATCGAGTTTTGTGATTTCTGTCTTGCAGTTGAAAATTGCGTCTGCGAGTTCATCTAGCGATTTGTAGCCAAGTTTTTGGGCGTATTCTTCAGTTATTTTCTTTCCGCCCCCAACTTTGCCTCTTTCCTTTAGCATGGCAATAACTGTTTCTTTTGATGCTTCGCCCCAAGTCACGTAGCTTTGAGCTCTTTGCAGCATGCCTAGATAGGCTGGTCTGCTGTCAACTATGATGGCGTGATTTGTGTGTGAAAGTCCTAGTAGTGCGGTTGTTTCTCTTGCTTCACGTTGTGCACTGACTTCGCCGCGTATCTTTACTGCTACGATGCATTTGCTTGTTTCAGTTTGTTGTGCTGCCATTTTACCTCACCCAGTCTGTTGGAGTAATCAGGTTGTATGTTTTCTTGAGTGCGTCGAATGTAGCCCATGCAAAAGATGGAACTGTCCGAGTGGAACCGTATGTTCGCGACCAAAGGTCTTTGACTCCAGCTAAACCCAAGACAACCTTGGCGACTTCACTTGCAACTAAGCCTAAGCCTCTTGGTCCTGGAACCATGACAACTCTTACGCTACCGCATTTGCCTTCGACTTGGAAAGGAACTGAGTGTCCTCTTCCGCATCCACATTCCCAACTTCCGCATCCGCGTTTAACTGGAACTATGTTGAGGCGTGCGTCAGCCGCTGCCTTTTCAATTGCGTTACGAACTTGGGCTGCTTTGCCTCCTCCTAATCCTAGGTAGCCGTCTTTGTTGCCAACGCAAACAATGGCTTTGAAACGTGATTTTTCGCCTGCGTCAGTTTGCTTCTGAACCAAGTTAATGTTTATGACTTCCTCTTGAAGGTCAGGAAGCAACGCGTCTACAACTTGTGGCTCTGAAATCTTTAAGCCGCTTAAGAAAACTTCGTCTATGTTAGTTATTTTGCCTTCTTGAATCATTTTGCCTAAGCGGGTTTTTGGAACCCATTCTTCTAAGTTTACTTTTGGACGTGCTCTATCATCTCTTCGTCTACTCATGCTTTCTTACCACCAGTTTTTTTAGCGGGTTTTGCACCGGCTTCCTTAGCTGCGGTTTTCTTTTCAGCTTTAGGTTTAGCTGGAGCTTTTTTAGTTGAGGACTTTGCAGCTGGCTTGGTTTCAGGTTCTTCAGTCTCAATCTTGGTTTCGGCTTTAGCTTCAACCTTGACTTCTGCCTTCGCAGGTTTCTTAACTCTTGTTTTTGGCTTCGCTGCAGGCTTCTCGGGCTTCTTAGCCTCTACAGGTTCTGCAGGTTTTTCCGCAGGTTTCTTTGTTTCTTTTTCGGGCTTAGCTTTGGTTTCAGCCTTGACTGGTTTAGCCTCAACTTTTTTGACTTCAGGCTTTGGTTGAGCTTTTGCAACCTTTGCAGGCTTTGGTTCCGGCTTCCAGGTTACGCCGAATGCTGCAAATATGTCAGTTTTAGCTTTATTGAAGTGCTCTCCAAATTCTGTAGGAGACAAACCTTTTGCGAGGGAAGCTGAAAACTTTGGAGCGTACTCTTCGGCAGAACCTAAACTTTCCGCGTACTCAACAATGTGATCGCCTCGAATGCGTTCCTTAATGATTTTCTCTGGGTTGTGAGGAATTGTTACTCCGGCATCGACAACGCCACTGAGAGTAGCGAACACCTTAGATCCTTTAGTTGGGGATACCAAACCAAGGTCCAAAATCGCGCCTGTGACACCGTTCTTCTTTGCTTTCAAACCGCAGAGTAAACCTGTGAGGTATGCTGCTGGAATGTTGCCTGTTGCTGCTTTCCACCCGTAAGTTTTTACGAGTTCTTTGCTGTGTGCTGAAGCTAGCACAAAGTCGCCTATAGGTTTGGCTACAACGATTTGTGCTACTGTGTTCTTTAAGCTGCTTCGAGCTACGAGGCGAGGTCTGTGTGAAACTACGAATGCTTTCCGTGCTTGGTAATCGGTCTTTTGTTCTCTGCGTCTGCGTAGAGGAACTCGGTAACGTGATCCGTGCGGCATCTAACGTTTCCTCCACATGTCGTGAGCTTTTGCATATCTTTCCATATCAGCAATAGAAACAAATCTTCCGCTGCCTGCGATCATGTAAAGATCTCTGTAAGTTCCTTCAGTAATTGTTCTGTTTGCTTTGAGTTCTCGGAGTCGCCTACGCAAAGCGCGAATCTTTAGCATCCATGCTTCTTTCTTAGTAATTATGGCTCTCGGAGTTCCGCTTTTGCTGCCAGGACCCTTTCGGCGACCGCGACGTTTCTTTGATTGAATGACTTTTGCGCGTCCACGACTCACACCTTGAATTGCTGAGGCTTTGATAATTTGTTCGTGAACGAGTTTTCGGATTTCCTCTCGAGTGATGGCTGATTCTACGTCTTCAATTCTCTGAGGATCAATCCATACGCGGTTTTTGCCTACTTTCATTATTTGAGCTGCTAATCGTCTCTGATTGGTTAAATTTGTCATTGCTTCTTAGCACCTTCTTGCTTGGCTTTCTTCTCAGCTTTCTTCTTTTCTTGTTCTTTCTTTTTCTTTTCCTTCTTTAGTTGTGCCTTCTTTTTCTCGACAGCTTTCTCTTTAGCTTTAGAGCTCATTTCCTCTGGTGCAGTTTCTTCTTTTGTTGGCTCTTTGATTGCTTTGACATTTGCGATTTTTAAGTCAAGTTTTTTGGCTTCGGCAATTATTTGTATTCGTTTTTTCTTACCTACAGTGTGAGCGATTCGTGCAACTTGTGTTACTGGGTTAACTTTTGCTACTTCGAGTATGTTATGGACCAGGACTTCCTCGAGACCACATGGGTGCAGTCCACGGGCGATTTTGATGCCTTTGTAGCCAGTGCTAGGTCCTGGTGGCCAACCTTTGATTTTTCGGCGGACTTTGTTGTCTAAGCCGCGTGGTCTTCGCCAACTTAGTGCGAATTTGTCGTATTTCCAACTTTCAGGTCTGACGAAAGCCGGTTTCTTTCTTTGTGCAATTGCTCTTAATTTGAGAGCGTTTTGCATTGCTTCGGCTTGGCCTTTCTTCTCAGTCATCTTAATCCATTCCTTCGTTTCTTTCGTAAACGTATATGCCGTCAAGGAAAACACGTGGATCTTTATTGGTTACACGAGTCATCATTTCGATGTTTGCGGCTGTTTGGCTTACATCTTCCAGAGTTGAGCCTTGAACGATGATATCGTCTGGTTCGAGCTTTACTTTGACGTCTCCAAGTATGTTTGCCTTGCGAGCTCTGCGTTCGCCGGTGAAGTTTTCAACCATTACTGCGCGTCCTTGAACTTTGACCGTGATTGGGAAGTGGCTGAAAACAATTTTTAGTTTATAAGTGTAGCCTTTCGTCACACCGGTGATCATGTTTTTTATGTGTGATTCGATTGTGCCTACTAAAGAGGATTCTTTTTTGCGTGGCCATTGCGCCGAGATACGAACGTTTTTGCCGTCAGTTTCCATTGAAACAGCGGCATGCGAAAAGTCTCGAGTTAAGGTTCCTTTGGCTCCTCTGACTGTAACTTTGTGCCCGTCGATATTTATCACTACATCTTCGGGAATTGGAATTGTTCTGGAGATTTCGGGTAGACGCATTCTGTGACACCTTGTTTAGTAAACGTAGGCTAGTAGCCTGCCCCCGACATTCTTCTCTCCGGCTTCCCTATGGGCTATGACGCCTTTTGAAGAGGAAACCACCATAATACCCACGTTCCGTGATGGAAGGAATTTCTTCTCCCAGTCCTCAAATTCATTAACTTTGACTGAGAAACGGGGTTTGACGGACCCACATTTGTTTATTCTGCCCATTAGTTGAACTTTGAATTTGCCTTGTCGACCGTCATCGATGAATTCGAATTCGCCTATGTAGCCGTTGAGCTGCATAATGCGTAGAACTCGTCCGAGAAGCTTGGAGGCGGGGCTAATTATGCATTCGCGTTTATTGCGCATTTCGTTATTTATGATTGTCGTTAAACCGTTTGTTAATGTGTCCATTTTGTTTTACCTCTTATTCATATTTTTTGAAGCCAAGTTTAGGCGCTGCTTCTCTGAAGCAGTGTCTGCATAATCCCAAGTTGTAACGTCTGATTGTAGGTCCGTAGGCGCCGCATCTTTGGCAGGGTCTTGAGCCTTTACCGAATTTTCTTGTTTTCTTTAGCTGTTGTTTTCCCATGCTCTTTCCTCTATTTAGACGATTTCTACTCCCAATAATTGCTTAGTGAAAAAGATTGATTCTTCAGGTGTTAGAACTTGTTTTTTGCCGACTTTCGCCTTGCGTCTTCTTCGATCGGCAACTCGATCACCTGGACGGTTTATTGTCACGCAGATATCCATGCCAAAGATGCCGACATCTGGATCGTACTTTACGCCTGGTATTTCGATGTGTTCTTTTAGACCGAATGCGAAGTTGCCTCTGTCGTCAAATGATGACTTAGCAACTCTGTTATCTACTACTGGAAGAACTTTCTTAAGGAAATCGATTGCAGCTTGACGCCTAAGAGTAACAACGCAGGCAATTGGCTCACCCTTTCGAATGCCAAAGTCTCTTATCGAAGTCTTGGCGTTTTTCTTAACCGGAGTCTGTCCTGCGATTCCTTGAAGAACTTTGAATGCTTTTTCCAAAGGTTCGCCTGATTTACCCACATTTAAGTTAACTACAACTTTTTCGATGCGGGGTTGAAGCATTGGTTGATCGTTCCACTTCTTAATCATGGCTTCCTCAGACAACTGCTGTGGCCTCCTCCGTTGTTGGTATTGCTTGTGGCTGAGTCTCGCTTAATGAGAAAACGAAGTCAAGAATTGTTTGGAACCGTTTGCCCTTTTCATCCTCGATGACTACGAGAGCGTTTAGTCGCTTTTTGGCTTCTGCTTTTTCGATTTCAACGATTTTACCTTTAACACCGATGTTTTTTCCGCCAGTAATAATTGCATAGTTACCTTCTTTCAGTTTTAAGCAGCTCGCAATTTCTTTTGACGGAAGATTCAGCTTCAGTACGTCAAAACTGTCGTAGATGTCTTCCTTTGGATTTTTGGGGTCTGCCGCTTTTATGAGGATGTTTGATCCGTCATGCAAGTTTAGTTGGATACCATTGGAGACTGTGGCTTTGTTTTCTATCCTGGCAAGTTTGAAGTTTGTTTCATCTTTGGTTACTTCGCTAAGGAAAAGGCCCTTGTGATTTGTCATCATTCGATAGTATTTGCTTGCGTCTGGCATGGATATTACGTCCATCAGACCTACTGGAATGTCATCTTTGTGTTGGACTTTTCCGTTTACCAAAACCTTGCCTTGGTGGAGTATTGTTTGAGATTCTTTCCTGGTCTCAGCTATGTTTAGTATGTCGCGAATGATAAGCGACAAGGGGTAGCAATTCTGAAGATTGTGAGGGCCGGATGAGGGCTTAAGTATCCAGGGATCCTCTTTCCTGTGAATTGGCCAGAACCTTGGCGCTGGTTTACGTTTCAATCGTGCTGTTTTTCCTCTTCTTCCCAAATTTATGTTCCTCCTTCAGCTTGTGAAGCATTTTTGCTTTCTTCTTGCGTTTCAGGAACTTCTTTGACTTTTGGAATCTCTGGTTCTTTCGCCGCTTTCTTTGGAGCTGCCTTCTTTGCAGCCTTTTGACCTTTCTTGATTATCGGTTTCTTGCGATCTAACACTGCTTTACGCAGCTTATCGTCAAGATTTAAAGTCCGGATCATTATCTTTGACGGGTGCAGTGTAACGAAAACCGTTGTTCCGTCGACTTTTTCTCGGGTTAAGCCCTCGAGGGTAACACGAAAACGCTTCAAGTCTACTTTGGAGACTTTTCCTTCGAACCCCTTGTGATCTCCGCGCATTATTCGGACAGTGTCGCCTTTTCTTACTGGAAGTGCCTTAACTCCTCTTTGAGCTAGAAGCTCTGCGGAGAGCGGAGCCGCCATGAGTTTGTGGCGAATGTGGGCAGGCGCGTTAAAAAGTCTCTTGCGCTGCTTTCCCGGATTCTTTGTTGTTTGCATAAATTTCACCTATACAATTGTGCTTGAGGCACTTGCGATTCTTGGCCATCGTTCAGCTGCTTCTCTGGCTACGGGGCCGCGAATTTCTGATCCCTTCATCTCGCCTTCGGGAGTTATAATGACAGCTGCATTATCTTCGAACTGTACCCAAAGCCCGTCAATACGTCTGAAGCATTTTCTCTGCCGCACAATGACGGCTTGAAAAATTTTCTTTCGCATTTCAGGGTTACCTTGTCTAACGGAAACTGTTACTCTGTCGCCTACAGTAGCTGAAGGGTAACGTCGAAGTCGACCCTTGTAGCCGTTAACCTGGACTAATCTTAGCTTTCGTGCACCCGTATTGTCTGTGCAACGCATAATTGTGCCTGCTAAAAGACCTCGGGAGAGTTTCTGGCCATGTGCAAGCGATCCTTTTGCTATTAATCCTCTTCCCTTCGCTTTCGCCGCCATCTTACTTCTCCTCCAGTTTCTCTACGACGACGAATGAAACCGTTTTGCTGATTGGTCTGCACTCTGCGATTTTGACGCGGTCGCCTTCCTTGACATCTAGGCAGGGTGGAGTGTGTGATGGAATGTGCCCACGTCTGCGTTCGTAACGTACAAATTTGGTGCTGAACTGGAGAAATTCGCGTTCAACTACTACCGTCTTATCCATTTTAGCGCTTGCAACCATACCGTCAAGAACGCGTCCTCTTACTGGAAGGGTTCCGTGGAATGGGCAATTCTTATCTTCGCATGTTTTCTTTGGTTGCTTGAATGTTAAGGACATTACCATAACCTCTTTGTTGTTTTTTTGAGGCGATCTTCAGGTTTTCCTACGAGGAGTTTACCGTCTATTTCAACGACTGTCCCATCGGAAAATTGAAACTGGAAGACTGCTTGATCTTTGATGACGCTTTTCATTTTGCCTGCTTGTTCAATCATGAAGGTATTTTTTGTCTCACCAACAACATTACCTTGTATGCTAAGGTAGCCTTCATGTGAACTGCTGGAAATTGCGCCTTCTGTTCCTATGAATTCTTCGCGGATGATGTCTGGAGTTACTTTCATTCTGATTTAGTCTCCTTTGGCTTCTTCTCCGCAGCAACTTTTGGCTTCTTTGTTTCAGCACCTTTTGTTGATGTTCGGATGCCGAGTCTTTGTTCATTCTCGACAGTTAGAACTTGTGCAATTGTTTTGCGAATTTCTCTAACTCTAGTGGGATTTTCAATCGCACCGCCGGCACTGATCATGGTTCTGAGGCGCGATAATTCGGTTCTGAGTTCGCCAAGTTTCTTGGTACGCTCTTCTGTAGACATGGCGTTAATTTCTTTCATTCGCAGAATTGGCATTATTCTTTTGGCTCCTCTGTTTTTCCTTCAACTACTTTTTCGGCCTCTGCTTCTACAGGAGCTTCAGTATTAGCCGGTTCGATCTTCTCTTCTTCTACCACAACGATTTTTTCTGGAGCCTCTGCTTTCGGAGTTGGTGTTGTTACTTCTGGTTCTGGAGTTTTTGCCTCAACTGGTTCTGGTGGCAGTTCAGTAACGATCTTAATTTTATCTGGGAATTGTGCATCTGGAGGCATGATTTTTACTCTGACGCCAAACATACCTGCTTTTAGTTGAACATGAGCTTCGGTTTTGCGTGTCCATTTTAGCGCTGGTTCTCCACATCTTGGGAAGTAACCTGCTCGGAATTTTTCGAATCTGGCGCGTTCTGTGCGGAGTTTTCCGCTGATTACAATTTCGCAGCCTAGGGCGCCTGCTTCCATCACTTGATTCATTGCCCAAAAGCCTGCTCTTCTAAAGTGAATGCCTTTTTGTAGAGCTGAGGTTACACGTGACGCAACTACGTAAGCGTTGAGTTCAGGAACTTCAATTTCTGAAACGGAAATTTGAGGATTTGCTACCTTGAAGTTTTGTTCTAAAACGGCAGCTAGTTCGCGTATTGTTTCGCCTCCGCGACCGATGACCAATCCTGGGCGCATAGCGTAGACCACTACGTGTGTGCCTAGTGGGGTTTTTGAAAGATTTACTCCGCCATATCCGGCGCGTTCAAGTTTCTTTAGCAAAAACTCATCGATTTCTGCGTTCTTAATTGCTTCAGATATAAAACGTTTAACTATAGACATGTTTAAGCTTCTACTCCTTGCCCAGGTGTCTCGCCTAAAACAATCTCAACGTGTGTTAGAATGTCGTATTTTGGTGATGCTCTTCCATGGGCTCTGGGCGTGTATCTTTTTACTTTCATGCCTGGATAGGCAGCCGCGTGTATTATGCGGAGTTTCTCTACGTCTAAACCCTTATTTTCGGCATTTGCTTCTGCTCCTTGGAGTATTTTGAGAATTTTCTCTGCTGCCTTAATTGGGTATCTTCCGGCGAATGCTTTTTCCAGACCGTGACGATGGCCTGCTTTTTTCTGGTAACGTCGGAAGGGAACAGCTTTTTTCTTTTCCATGACATCTCTCAAAAACTCTTTAGCTTGGGCAAGCATCATTCCTTTGATTGTTCTACAGACTTCTCTGGCGTGTTTGTGGGATACCCTAACTTCGCGACCGCTTGCTTTCACTGTTTTTTCAGCGTCTAATTCCTCGGCTATTATAGAGTATCCCCATTTTGGCATATGTATTTCTCCAACTGCGCAATTCAACAGCGTAAACGCCAATTATAAGGCTTTCCATATCACAAATAGTTTTTCGACTAAGTGCACTATGTAAGTAATTCTGCCCTGGCGAATTCGGCTGTGAGGTGTGTCTTTTGCAGAGAGCATTTAGGCTTTTATAGTTTTTCCAAATTTGTCCGCAGTTGGAAGATTCAAGGGCAGTTTGCAGCTTATAGCGATGTGTTTATGTTTCACTTTTTGGGTTACACCTAAGCGAAGGAAACTTGGATGAAGGAAAAAGGCGACTACATTACAATGCTGCATGGCGCCGGCGGCACTGTTATGCATGACTTGGTTAAGAATTATATTGTGAAAGCATTTGGCGGACTGAGCGACGCTGAAGTATCTTTGGAAGCAATGGACGACGCTGCAGTTGTGGATAACATTGTTTTCAAAAGTGATAGCCACGCTGTAAAACCTATTTTCTTCCCTGGCGGCGATATCGGACGTCTCTCAATTTCGGGTACGGTGAATGACATCTCTGTTTTGGGAGCGCAACCTCGAGCCTTGGCTTGTGGATTTATTTTGGAAGAAGGGTTGGCTATGTCTGAGCTTGAACTCATTTTAGCCAGCATGCGTCAAACCTGCATTGAAGCTGGAGTCGGAATAGTAACTGGAGATACCAAAGTCGTTGAAAAAGGCGCTCTCGGAGGCTGCGTTATGAATGTTTCCGGAATTGGGAAAAGGACCGCGGCACTGGAAAAAAACTTGGAAACAGTCAGACAATACAAGAATGATTTTTCGGCGCGTTGGATGCTTGACTCCAATCTTCGAGTCGGCGATAAAGTGATTCTCTCTGGAACAATTGGAGATCATGGTCTAGCTGTATTGTCTGCTCAAGAAGGTATTAAATTTGGGAGCGAGATAAAGTCGGACGTAAAGCCACTTAACCATATGATTCAGAGGTTGCTGGGTGAAGTGGGTGGAATAGTAGCCATGAAGGATGCGACAAGAGGGGGGTTGGCGGATGCACTTCACGAATGGACGGAAAAATCAAAAACTGGCATACTACTTCAGGAGGACAAAGTTCCGATTCGAGATGATGTCCGAGCAGCCTGTGAAATGCTGGGACTAGATCCTTTTGAAGTGGGAAACGAAGGCAAGATCATAATAGGGGTAATTCCGCAGAAGGCAGATGAAGCAAAAAGGTTCTTGAGGCAAACAGCTGAAGCGAGAGATGCTGAGATAATCGGTGAAGTGACAAATGAATTTTCGGGTGTGGCAATGCAGACTGTCGTTGGTGGAAAACGCATTGTTTCGAGACCGATTGGGGATCCTATTCCAAGAATCTGCTAAGGCAATGGTTGACTGCAGGAAATCAAGAAGAAAAACTACGTAGTGCCCTGGTACTTGGTCAAACAACCCCGACATTGTCGAACTTGAACTGTATTATTTCAAAATAAAATAGGATTAGTCCTGCTCTAAGAAAAAAACAAAAATACTAAAAAAGGAAAAAAGGAATTCCGCCAGAAGAGCAGAAAAGCTAGCCTGAACAAATATTAAGGGAGAGCGATTTCAATTCCTAATCTGTTGAATGCAGGGGTCTCCAAGCCTGGTCAACGGAGTAGGGCTTAGGACCCTATCGCGTAGGCGTTCGTGGGTTCGAATCCCACCCCCTGCACCATTGTCGGACCCTATAGCGTTAGTTTTGCCACCTATTTTGAAGTTGAAGAGTGAAGGTAGAAAAGATTCTACACTTGCACCGATGCTTTAGCGATTGAAGTTCTTCTCAAGAAAAGTGGATTTGGAAAGCGCGTGCCCTTATTCCAAAACTGCACTAATTGTCTTTAGAGGCATAGGCGCGCCAAATAGAAATCGGACAGTCTTGCTTCTGTTGATTCCGATGGTTGTTTCATTCTGGTGTATCAGATGGAGCATAGACTGTTTAGGGTCGAAGATGGAAACAAAGAGAAAAATGGCTATGCCCCAACCAAAGTTGCCACGTCAGAACGACATCACCTTCACTGTGCTTGAACCAGAACAAAAAGAAGCAAGCTAGCATTTTGAGAAAGAAGTCACTTTTCAAAGAAATTATTTAAATTCGCGGAAAAGAGAATAGTTTTGGAAATCAGGGTGTTTTTTATGGATGTGTTTGAAGCTATACAGAAAAGGCGGAGCATACGAAAGTATCAAAACAAACCAGTCGAAAAAGAAAAAATAACCAAAGTCTTGGAAGCTGCCCGATTAGGTCCCTCAGCAGCCAACGCCCAACCATGCCACTTCATAGTCGTCACCGACTCCAAGATGCGCGAAAGCCTCAGAACCGCCTACAAAGCAGATTGGTTCCTGAAAGCTCCAGCCATAATCGTGGTTTGCGCAAACCCGAATATGTCATGGCGCAGAAGAGACGGAGAAGAATACTGGAAAGTCGACGGCGCCATAGCAATGCAAAACTTGATTCTAACCGCAACCGAACTCGGACTTGGAACATGCTGGATAGCCAACTTCGATGAAAATGAACTGAAGAAAGCTCTAAACATACCGAAAGACTTCAAGGTAGTAGCTATAACGCCTTTAGGTTATCCTGACGAGGAAAAAGGACCAGCAACCGACAGAAACCCCCTCGAAGCGATTGTGCACAGCGAAAAGTGGTGAACGCAGAATCAGCCTATCATTGATAACAAGAAGTCGCGCCAAAAAGCTTTCGAGTTAGCATCTTAGATTTCAAAGTTACGTTTTTCGAAACTTGGAACTTGTGGGTTTTCTTTTTTCACTGTAAGTTTTGTCTTCACATCAAAAATTTATGTAGAAAAAAATGGGATTTTGCGGGTGAAATCTCCACCTGACTCACGCTCCAAGAGCTCTGAATAAGCAACTTACAGTTTTTCTTTACACAAGAAATCTTTACAAGCAGTCTTTTATGATGGGTTAAGTCCTAGTTATCTGATGTCTGTGGAGAACAAAGCAGTCATAGCAGTGCTGGTCTGTACAATCTTTGCCTCATCTTTACTTGTTACAGTGGCTTGTGCTCAAACCACCATACCTAAACCATCTGTTCCAGAATTCTCCATAGTGCCAGTTGGACCATCTTTTGACATACCACCAACTTACACCTTTAATTCCAGCACTGGATTGTTCGACACTAACGATGGCTATCACATTCAGTACAGCACAGTAAAAATAACTATAAAGAACCAACAATTCTTAAACCAATCAGATAGCGACCACTTTTATTATAACATACGAATAAAACCTCACAATTATCCAGACAACTATTGGCTCGAACTTTTCTCTGCAGGTGCTAACGGTTATCCCATACAGAACCTTTCTAATTATACCACAATCCCCGTTGCAGTAGAAGGCGCCCAGGCCCTGGGACCAATTATCCGTACTGGCGCTACAACCGACATTCAGGTCGAGGCAATGATAGGACATATTGGGCGAAATAACACAATGATTCCCTATCCCTATCCGTACGTGCTTTTCGGGGAAACAAGCGGATGGAGCAACACACAAACAGTAACCTTGCCTCCGAAAACCGCCTTTAAGGCTTCACTGAGCCCAACTCCGACTTTAAATGTTAGTTTGTCTGAATCAGCAAGTGCGTTGTATTATGGAAACAGAATAAACTTCACTGTGTCAGCTGATGGGGGAACAAAGCCTTACACTTTCGCATGGTACATAGATAATCAATTGGTAGTGACCAGTGGCTCTCAATATTTCTCAGTTGATTCTCAAGCAGTTGGCAGCCACCATGTTTACGTTCAGGTTACTGACTCTGACAACAATTCAGCTACAACACTCACAGTGGAATTCAATGTCTTACCAGTCTCAAACACTTCACCAAGTCTTGGCCTATCTCCGTCAAGTTCTCAAACACAACAACCAACAATTGAGCCTAGCCAAGTACCAAACAACACCCAAGGAAATTTCACATCAGTAGTAATCATATTTGGCATAGTTGCAGTAGCTATTGCTTTGGGTTTACTGGTTTACTTAGCCAAGAACAGAGGAAGGGAGCAGTGAACAAGAAAGCGTTCTTGGCAGTATGTCTCATCTCAGCGCTCTTAATTCCATTCGTATCCGCTCAAGAAGTTTCTACGTGGAGGTGGAGTAAAGTGGAAAGCCCGACAGATGCATATTTTCAATCAGTGAACATGGTCAACTCGACTGATGGATGGGCAGTGGGAAGTGAAGGAGCTATAATTAGATGGGATGGAACAAAGTGGAACAATATCGCAAGCCCAACCAATTATCAACTATCCTCAGTGGACATGATTAACTCAAATGAAGGATATGCAATAGCCTTCGGAGGTGTAATTCCAATAAATGAATCAGTAATCCGGTGGGATGGAACAAGCTGGAAGAACGTAACAACCCCACGGAGCTATCTTAGGTCCGTGGATATGTTAAGTTCAACTAACGGCTGGGCAGTGGGATATGGTGGATTAATAATTAGATGGGATGGAACAAGCTGGAACCAAGTAGAAAGCCCAATAAACAGTCCGCTGGAATCAGTGGATATGGTCAACTCAACAGACGGATGGGCAGTAGGTCGGAGAGCAGGTTACTCAGGCATGCTCCATTGGAATGGAACTAGCTGGAACATAGTAGAAAGCCCCAAGTTCATTGGAACTCGAACGTTATGGTCAGTTGATATGGTGAGTTCGACTGATGGGTGGGCAGTGGGTGATAGTGGGATAATAATAAGATGGGATGGAACAATCTGGAACAATGTGAAAAGCCCAACCGCGAAACACTTGTTTTCGGTTGACATGGTCAATTCAGACAGCGGTTGGGCGGTAGGCTCAGACGGATGTATAATCCATTGGGATGGAGCAAACTGGAGCAACGTGACCAGCCCAACTACTGCTTGGTTATCATGCGTGAATATGGCTAGCTCAACTGACGGGTGGATCAGTAGGAGCTGATGGAATATATCGTTGGCAAGAAGAAGTTGCTGGGTTTTCTAATGATTACCTTATTATTATAATCGCGGTTATTGTTGTGGTTGCCGTGGTTGCTTGGTTTTTCATAAGAAATAGAACAGCCCAATCACACATTGAATGAGTAGTTTCTGGGTAGGTTCACATTTCTACCTAAGAAAAATTTGGGTTAGCAATTGGCTTGATTCTCAAGGTGGCTTCAACGCCGGTCTTGAGTTCTGAACGGATGTTGTACGCTACTATTGCAAAAGACCCAATAATTACTGCCATCGAAACAAAATCGATTAAAGCAAACATATTTTCATCATTCCTATTTACATATGGTTGTATGCGTAGCCATATATAAATATAGTTGTGATTTGTTCATAATTTTTCCAAAATACTGGACACATGAAGAAATAAGCTGGAAGCAACCTGAGATTTTCCAAAAATTCCAAAGGAAATAAAAGTCTGGCTCCACAAAGACTGAAGATTTCAAATAATAGCACCCGTTGAACAAATGTTTATACAAGTTCTTAATAAATAGAAGAAAATTTAATAATACATAAAACTTATATACAAAACAATAATGTTATATTGTTTCGTTGGACAACAAGATTTCAGAATGAAATAAACAAGAAGGAGAAAGAATGAAAGCCTACATACTCTTAAGCACTAAACCGGGCACCTCACTTGAGGTCGTTGGAAGGATAAAAGAAAAAGTCAAAGAAGCCATCATTGCGGACGCAATTTTCGGAAGATACGACGCCATTATAGTCTTAGAGGCGCCAGCGCTTGAGAACATAAACCAAGTCGTATACAAAATAATCGAAAAAGACCCCAACGTGATACGCACCGAAACCTCCATTGTACTATCACCGATGTAATACTCGGTAAAACAGAACCATATACAGCGAAATCTAGCCCATTTCTTAAAAATCCTCAATGATTTTATAGGCATTTTCTAAAAAAGGAAAAGGGAGTTTGAAAGATTACGGAAATTCTCTCAGCTTTCGAATTGTCTTATGCTGTACTTTTTCGTCTCACCTTCTGGGCTTTCCTTGCCCGGGAATGGAAATAGTTTTGATTCCCTGCTCCGCGAGTTTCCAAGGAAGTACGCGAAACCAATCAGCATCCAAATTGCTGTGATTACAATCGCTGCAAATGCTGCCGCCTGCGTATCTCCCCCGCCTATGATGCCTAACCAGACTACTGCTACCATCATAACCATGTTTGCTGCGAAACCTGCGAGTGGAACTATGTATTTGGTTAAGATTGAACGCCGTTCTTTGGAGAGAGCGACCACTGCAATTAGGCAGGTAACGCCGTAGAGCAGGAATGTTCCAAAGTTTGACAGCAATATTACGGTAGTCAAGTTTCGAAGTGATAGTACCCCGAATGCGCCTATTCCAGCTGAGACGGCCGTGAGCACCCATGTGCCTAATGCAGGTGTGCCATATCGTGGGTTTAGTCTGCCTAAGGGTTGTGGAACTTCTGTGTCGCGACTAATTGCATAAGTTACTCTTACTCCGGTGTTGAGGCACGCGAGGGTTGTGCCTAGTACTGCTGCTGCGACCGCTGCTGCTACAATCAGCATTACGACGAACCCGCCTCCACCAAAAAGCGCGTTTGTTGAAATCCGAACTATGTCACCTAATGGTCCTGCTGAAGCTGCGGCTGATGCGAAGGTGTACTTAGAGTTTATCCATGCTTGTATGCCGAAGAACCCAAGTAAGTAGGCGAACCCTCCTTGAATTACTAATGAGAGTATAACGGCTCGTGGAACATCTTTGGGATTCTTCGCTTCTGAAGTAAGCGCCGTAATTGATTCAAAGCCGACCAGCACGAGTATCGCCAGGCTTGCCTGGAAAAGTACGTGGCTCATCTTCTGTGGCAAGACAACGGTGCCTATGTTTGAGTAGTAGAATGTAACATGTTCAGGGTTAATGAAGCGGTAAGCTAGGGCCAAGATTGTTACGCCCACCAGCATCGCGAGCTGAATTATGTTAATGATGAGGTTTGTGTTGGTTGATCCTTGTATGCCTCTGTAAGCTATGAACCCAACGACAAGCGCAAAAGCGACCGCAATAGCGACCTGTGTCAAGGGATCTATTGTAATTCCTACTGCTTGAAGGATATAGGTCATAAAGAAGCCCATAAAAGCTACCATTACACCCGGGTAAACCCAGTAGTACAGATGTGAAAGCCAGCCAACGATAAATTTAGCGTCACGTGCTCTACGGTTGCTACTGCCTCTGTCGAGCAATGCGCGCTGAGCGAAATAATAGGAGCTACCTGTTCCTGCATCAGGATAGCGTCGGGCTAGCCAAGCGTATGACGCTGCAGTCAAAAAGGAAAGTATTAGTGCAATGAGTAGACCAAACCATATATCTGGAGCTGTTGATACTCCAGATGGATCCACCTGAGCTGCTTGAGCTTGATAGTTAAGCCAAAGAAAAGCTCCAGGGGCAATTAGAGCCATAGCGTTAATTGTTAACCCCAACAGACTCAGGGTTTTCTTCATTTGAGGGGGACTACCGGTCTGCTCACTAGCCACCTGCTTCCGCCCCCAAAATTCTATTTTGATAGACACTGTGAGGTAGTCCTGGAGTATTCATGGTAACCAAGGACATCAAATTTCTTACCGAAATATTCGTAATGAATATTTCTCCTTCTTTTTTCATCATACCAACTCCGAATTTGTAAGTCTAAGTGTTTAGTTAAATATAAATCTAATTAATACTTGTTCATAATTCTTATGAAAAACTATAAACATTTCCATTATATAGTGGAAATATTGAACATAGAGCCTGAGTGGATGAGCTGTTCGAAAACAGATTTCCATGAATTCACAAGAAGCGAACTTTGCTGGTCAAATTATGCAGTCAACTTTCTTCAAAGACATTCAAGGCAACAATTGTTCTCATGATATTACTGCTCGAAAAAAATTGCGAAACAAGGTCTTCTTCGACGAAGAAAACAATAGCTGCTCCTGAACGTGGTTCTACACGAAGATTCTTGGCAATGCTTAAATAAAAAAAGGAATAAACGAAGCGTTATGAACTCCGAAACGAAACCAATTGGCAATTTCTAAGAATTCATAGACTCCTCATATTTTTTGTTGTAGTAAACATAATTGGTGAATTAGGAACCATCGCATTTTGGTACGGCAGTCCTACCTCGAGGGTATCACTACTACCTTCAATACTTGGAACCTCAATAGGCAACGACAGCGTTACTTTGGCAGCTGGAAGCGCGTTAACAGCACTCATGGCAGTCGTTTACATTGTCTCACTTCTTGGCTTAATGAAAAAACAGAAATGGGGGTCACTGATGGTGATCGCAATCTCAATTGTTAATCGAACTTTAGCCCTCGTCATTTACCAAATAAGCCCAGCATTCGTATTCTGGCTCGTATGAACCTTTATAATATTGTGATTTGCTTATCTCGACTTCCGCCAATTAACAGAACACCCATCGACACCAGCAGACTCGGATAGTCAACCGCAAGTTCAATTGAAAAGCGTCCAATAGAGCGAATGCCTTAAGACCTAGATAAGAGGAAAAGTTTGGATATAAGGGGCAAGTCATGGGACTGTACAGTATGCGCTCGGGCAAAGATAGCTTTCTGTTCCCATTAGCAAGCGCTGCTTACAGTTGGGGATTTACTCCAAACATGATGACCGCGTTTGGACTTGCATTTGGTGTGGCATCTGGCACACTGTTTGCCTTTCGTGCAGTCCCATTTGCCTTTGCCTTGGGTTTCCTAAGTGTTTTCTGCGACGTTCTAGACGGGACCCTTGCCAGAATGTTTCATTTGGAAACAAAGTTTGGCTTAGTTTTTGACTCAACAGCCGACCGGGTATCCGAATTTGCGGTAGTGCTCGGAGCGTTAATTGGAGGAATAATCCAACCCCTGGGCATCATTTCAATCATCGGGTCAACTTCGCTACTAATACTGCGAGTAGAGAGTCACCATAGAGGATTGAAAACTGATTATGTTTTGTTCGGACGTTTCGAGCGTCTGGTGTTTATCTTGGCAGGGCTTTTGGTGCCGATCGTTTCGGTGAGCACCATCTGCTTTGCTGTTGCAGGCGGATTCGGGCTAGTTTCGGCGTTTCAAATAGCGTTTTCTTTGCGCCGAAATCCAAACAGATCAAATGAAAAGAAAGCTGCCGTAAATTAAGTGGGTGCGGCAGGTTTTCTTTGCAGAAACGTGTTGACAGAGTTTATCAGGGCACCGCAGGTAGCTTGCCTTATTTCTACGGAGTCGTCAGTTTCCATATTAGCTATTTCTTTCTCCAAAACCTGAACTTTCGCGATCGCTGCCTGTTTTTTCTTTTCATATTCGTCATGAAGCTTTTCTTGTTCAATGGCGAAGTTCTCTATGGCTAACTCAAGTTCGTTCTTAGCTACGTTCAGTTTTTGGGTGATTTCCGCTTCTTTGTTAGCTTTAGCTTTTTTTGTGAAGCCGAAGAAGCTAGTTTTCAATCGCACTACCTTGGCGAGCTCTTCTTCAAAGTCGTGTACACCCTTGGTTAAGCGTTCTATGTCACAGTTTCGCTTTTGCACAAGTTCTCTTGTCTGAGACGCGTACTGGGCATCGGTTTCCACAATGAGATGATTGTTATCTGCGAGCGCCTTAGCTGAAGCATCAAGTTCGGTTTCTCTAAATCTTCTTTCTGCGAATTGCCGTTCAATGTCTTCAAATGCTTGCGCTCGTTCCTTCACGAACATCTCATCGACACCTAATGAACTGGATTCAAATTCTGCAGTTATCTGGCGCAGACTCACCAGCCAATCGTCAAAGTACTGACTAAAAGGCGAGAGTCCAAATGTCTGACCCCCTAACTTAGTTAATCTAGAAACGATTTTTTCAACAATTTCTTGTGGAGATAGGGCAGGAGTTTCTTCAACGTATTTCCCACCTTTGTTTTTCTGTGTTTTCGATTTTGCTTTTTGGTGAGCAGATTTTTGGAATTTTTCTCCAGAACCACGTCGAGAACCGGTTTGTGAACGGTATCCCATGTGCGAATCCTCTTGCAGTAAGAAACAATGAACTGGATATAAGTTTTCTCAAGAAATTAACTGCCAATGGCGCTGAATTCTCCGTTTTACAGCCAAGTATACATGAGTTTATTTTTTAATCGGATGACTCATCACATGGTTTCTGGAACTTCCGCTTTCTTCTTTTTTCGCTTGAAAAGAACAATGAATGTGACTGCGATAACTGCTGTCGCTACAATAGTAACTATTATTTTGACATATAAGTTTGGAGTCGGTTCTGGTGGAGTGACTGAACTTGCCACTAAAGGATAGCCATCCATATTTAGAGCGTCGATGATGTATGGAGTGTCGCCAATTCCGTCTCCGTTTTTATCTGTTCCACTGTAGTCGCTCCAAAAGTTCCCGGTTGAACCATCATCCCAGTGATGAATTGGTTCGGATGTGTTGAGATCTATGCATATGCAACCGCTTATTTGTTTGATGTTGTCGGCAAAACTGTTATTGGCGATTGAAATGTTTGAAGGCAAGGTTGACTGGCTTTCGCTGAAAAAGACTCCGTTTTTGTTGTCTGAAATGTAGTTTTTGGTTAGCACGCTATTGGGACTTGAAATCATAATGCCAACAATGCATTTAGAAACGCTGTTACCTATTATGCTGTTGTTTGCGCTCCAGAAGAACATTCCAATGCTGAAATTCTTAACGTTCAAATTCATCACTTTCAAGCCACCAATAGTGTCTGCCACAACATCAATGCCAATTGAAAATGTCTCGTTTGTAGTCGATTGGTTTGGCCCTTCACCGATAATCCAAAGCGTCTGCTCACCAGTGTATGGACCTTCTAAAGTATGCCCTGCGCCATCAATTATGATGCCAGGTTTCTCAATAGAGATGCCTTGAGTGGTTATGTCGCCTGTGAAAACATACGTATTTCCGCTTCGCGAAATAGACGTTGAAGGCGGATCTACCGAGCCATCTGAGCGTATGTGAATTCCCGGATTTGCCACCTGTGACTTGACGGAGCCGAGCGCAAAAATGGAAGACACTAACAATGATGCGATGAATGTGAATGTGAACAATAGAAGTTTTTTCTTCAACAACTTCTTGATCATTACTCTCTTGGGTCAAGGACTGATTTATGTTTAGCAAGAGGATTAATGTGTTAAAATCACTTCCGCCATCTTCTCCGTTTTAGGTACTGTACCCTATGGTTTTTCGAGCCAGTTGCGCGATTTTACTAGTGCTTTGCCGGCAACTTTGAATTTGAGGCAATTTTTCTCAGGACACATTTCCACGCAACGAAGGCATAGGATGCATTGAGAAGTGGTGACGTCTCCGCCTTTCATTTCGTAAACTTCGGTTACTTGAGTTGGGCAAACTCGCTTGCACATGCCACATTTTGTGCATTTTTCTTCATCTTTGTCCAAGCGGACTCCAGATATCCATTTGAAAGGTGGAAAACGATTAAACAACCCAATTAATCCGCCCAAAGGGCAAATCCTACACCACGAACGTCTGAAAAAGAATGCTGCAACGGTTACAACGATTAAAATAAACAAGTTTAACGAGGTTATGTATTGACCAAGCTGCCAAAACTGACCTGTCGTTGGACCGAACACCCAATCAGGCTTCATTAATCCAACGCTTGTTTCCGTCAAAATGCAAAGAGGTTTCATAGGGCAGACTTGACAAAACGGCGCCGAAAAATAGGCGTTGATGAATCCGCCGTTTTGGGTACCAGGAATAAGTTGTGTACCTGCGATGAATTCTGAAGCAAAAACTACACTCAGAATTATCATTACAGCCAAAATTATGTAGCTAAGCTGATGAAATTTATCATTAAAGTTTTTGGAGAAGCTCCTGTGTTTGATTCGTAAAGCCTTTCGTAGTCTAGTTATCAAATCCATGTACAAACCGAATGGACAAATCCAACCGCACCAGAATCTTCCTAGTAAAACGGCGGCGATAATGATTATACCAACAATAATTGCTAGTCGTGTTAAGCCAGGAAGAACATAGTCTACTCCCCAGCCATGTCCTGCATTCCAAAACGGGTAAATGTAGGTTTGAACTTGCCATAATGGACAAGTGAAAGTTCTACCACATGGATACCAACATCCGAGAACGGGGAGAGGCAAACCATCGGGTAGTGGACTGAGCGACCCGGCACCAATTAGGAATTCGTGAGGCGCTATTTGTTCAGCGGGTATTGGCAAGTTCTGGTGATCGATGAAAACTCCAAAAAAGAGTGCAAATAGGAGTAGCACTTGAACGAAGAGCCGTAGACTGCTCACTTTTCGCGTTTTTCTAGTAATGCCTGTTGCGACTGCAACAACGCCGATGATTGTTACCGCGGCGGCCAAACCATAGACGTTATAGTTGGTTTTGAAGGGCGGCAACGGATGCTGAGGAGTTGGCTCAGGGGCGTTAGGATTAGCAGGGTCAGTTACGTTCACGTACAGTCTGTCGCTTAAATGTCCATAGATAGGAAAAACATTCCAAAACCCAGGCATGTCGAGGTTCTGTGTCACGTTGAATTGTCCGGTTTGGTTGTCTGTCAAAATGAAACGGTCAATCCACGTGTAGTCGGGGCGCGTAAATGTTACGCGGACTGTGATATTGTTTGTTGGCGGACATATTTGTCCTGTTAAAGTAACAGATTCGCCAAGGTTAACTTGCGTCCGGCTCAGGTTGGCCGTTATACATGGTCCATAGCAAGGCAGCGGAGGAGCAAGGTAGGAATAAGGGGAGTTCGAGACATCATTGACTAAAAGTGGATCCCGTGCAGAGACAGATGGCAGTTGGAGTGAAACATGAATGGCGTCCACTTTAGACTCCAAATTCGAACTTGATGCCAAAACCATCAGGGCTACGAGTGCTATAGCAGGCACCAAAACGAATTTGGATAGCTTCTTCATCACTCAGCTCCTTTGGGTATTGTATCCTGCTACTTCGTTCAGTTGTTGAATGTTGTTTTGATCGTTTAACTTAAAAAATGTTGGGTGTTCTAGAGTTGACACCCTGGGTTGTACAGTAACAAAAGCGGGATCAGCATCATCCAATGTTGATTTAGATGAGGAACATGCGAAAAGAAACGGCAAACATTCGTTGCGGAAGGAATAAAGCAAAGTCAATTTGCGGATTTTGCATTCAATTTATCGAACAGTTGTTTTTTACCATGCTTTCCCGCACACCTAAAAGACACCTACCGAGAATTTTTGAAGACGTAAGTATGTTTTTTCAATACTTTTCATGGAAGACGAAGATGGGATTTATATCTCAGTTTTTCTTCTGAGAGGAAGTCCCTTATCGAAAATGGGCGGGGAAAAGGGTTGACGAATAAGACGAATAAAGCTGCTCGCAAAAATAGCTGTGCTGATTTTGGCCATAATTTCAGTTTTCACGCTTTTTTCCTTTCTAGCTGGAGAAGTTAACGCTCAGGGCTCAATTCGCGTTGCTTGCGTTGGCGACAGCATAACCCAATATTCTGGCTACCCAGAAGATTTGCAGGCTCTTTTGGGAAAGAACTATACTGTTGGAAACTTTGGGGTAGGTGGATCAGCTGTTTCGCCATTGTCGGAAAAACCTTACATGATGCAATACGCTTTTTGGAAGGCTTTGAATTTTCAGCCGGATATCGTGGTTATTATGCTGGGAACAAATGACGCCAACATCAAAACATATCAAGATATTGAAAACTTTTCCGCTAATTATGAAAAAATAATTAACCAATTCCAAGGTTTACCTGGCGACCAAAAAATATTGCTTGTCAATCCACCGCCGATTCTTCAAAATGATTTGAACCTAACCGATACTAACCTTATTGGCGGAGTTATTCCTCAAATCGAGAAAGTAGCGAACAACCTAAGTCTGCCCACTGTAAATGTTTATTCGGCTTTGACTAATTGCTCGGAATATTTTGGTGACGGCGTCCACCCAAACGCTGAAGGAGCTATCATAATCGCAAGCGAGATTGGCAACGTGCTGGTTCCTATTGCCGACGATTCTGTAAACGTATACGGTTAAATTTAGTTCAGGTTCTTGAGCCATTTCTCAAACATGAGGATTATATCGAAATCTCGCTTACACCAGTGTTAATATAGACCGTTCATTATGATAGCCTAAAAATCTCTCATTCCTGGTTTAAGCAATTATCCAATCAGCTTTTTCAAATGTGGAACCTTTTTTAAAACGAGAATTAAGGCGAGAGTAATGAACAGAGTGACTGCCGCTGACAATGGAATTTCGACGAATGGATTAAGTACCGCCAGGCTTAGTTTGAAGCCAAAGTAGCCACTCTGAAGCGATTCCAGGATAATCACGTGTAACAGATAGAGGGGTAATGTATTTTCGCTTATTGCGTGAACAACTTTCCCAGTATAACGCCGGTTTTTTCCTGGCCAATTAGAAGCATATTTACTCAAGATAACAAAGAGCGCAATCGAGGCAACTATCACATTTACAGTTAATGAATCAAAGAAAAAGAAGTATCGTCCCAATGAGTGGAGAGGAAAAGCCATCATCCAGGCGCCAAGAATCGTCGAAACAAACCCTATGGCTAAGAGGCCGTAAAGAAAACGTCTTGGCACTTCAAATTTTGCCACAAGCAGGTAAGCACCAAATGTGAAATATCCAACCCATCCGCCAATAAGGAAAACTTCTGAGTTTAATTCAAAGCCAACAATTAGCCCTAAGAGAGGCATTATCGAAACCCCAAAAAACCACAAGATTATCAGGTACCTCAGAATCTTGCGATCTGCGCGGGCAACAACTACCCGCAAAATAGGTGCGACCAAATAAAGACCGACTATAAGGTAAATGAACCAAAAATGGTAGTATGGACCAGTAGTTAGCAAACTTTGAGAAATGGAGTTGAAAGAAAGGGCAGAGTGATCAGCAAAGTAGCTCCATACAAAATAGATGACACTCCAAAACGTGAAAACCAAGCCAATTCGACCAAGCCGCTTTTTTAGAAAAATCCTAATTGGCTCGCTAACTTTGGAAGGCTGAAGAAGTAGAGCTCCAGCAAGCATGACAAACAGGGGAACACAGGGCAACGCCACAGAATTGTAGATGGTTGACGACCACCAAAAAGTCATGTATTCCGTGGAGTTTGACGCCAAAGAAGTGTATGGTTCAACAGATGCATGAAGCAAGATGACTAAGAAGATCGCGATTGTTCTAATGAGATCTACCGGAAGTGCAATAGTTTTTGCGCTCTTCTCTCTATCAGCTTCTGCAATTATTGTTGAAATTGCATTAACCTCTAGACAATCAGTAATCTATTGTTAGCCTAGTTTTTATTAAAATTTTTAGGTAATCCAGAAGTATAGTTTGGGATTGATGAAACGGAGATTTAAGGCGAGCATAGGAAACCTTTCTTAAAGTGAGATTCTGTTTGTTCGAAGAAATTGCGAAATGGATTTATGAAATTTCTTGCACTTAGGATTGTTCGATAAGTGTATGCATCAGGTCGGCTTTGGTAACTATACCGAGCATCTTTTTGGAGTCAGCAGGATCCGTGACTAGAATCCGTCCTGTTTCGAATTCAGTCATTTTCTTGAATGCATCAAGAGCAGTATCGCCTGGGTGGACAGAAATTGGTTTTTTGTGCAGTATCTGGCACACCAAGGTTTTGTCTCTTTTCTCTTTCTCGATTTCTGCGGCTTCTTCTATGGTAATAATTCCAACTGGTTCGCCAACTTCGTTTACTACTGGGTACCCAATATGGTGTTGTTTTGCCATCTGATCTAGCAGTTGAGTTATCGTAGTGTTTTCAGCCACAGTTTTGACGTCTTTCGTCATAATGTCTTCTATTTTTACTTTTGCGAGTTCATCGGATTCTCTCAGCATGAGAACTGGAAGATACCCAAGTTTTTCTTCGAGTTTTTTAGCTTCCTGCAGAGCTGCCGTTCTCTTTTGAATCGCTGCTCTAACTACGCGTTCGTAAACCTCGGGTTCCTGTTCAATTACCCAAGTGCTTATGACTCCGTTTTCAACTGCGTTGTAAAAGAATTCTTCTCCAGCTTTAGTCCGGATGATAACTGTTGACCATTCTTCAAGCGGATACGCGCCACCGATTGATATGTCAGCGAGTTCAGAGGTGAAGTCTGTGCATGTTCGACAACTTGGCATTATGATGTTTTCGATTTCGGAGATTGGAATCTTTATTGTCTGGTTCGCAGTTTGAACGACAAACTTGTTGGATAGGCGGATGTGTTTTATTTCGGACGCTTTTACGTGATAGTTGTCTTCGATATACTTTAGCAGCGGAGTCATTGAGAACGTTCCGAAGCAGAATAATCCTATTGTTATGGCGAGACTATTGCCAATTTTGTGATGTGAAGCTTCAATTTTGCGCAGAGCCAGAACGTGGCAGGGCACTCCGACGAACGCGATTTTTGTTTTTCCGTAGCCATAAACCGCACTGCCATAGGCTTTAGCTACTGGAGATGGGAAGAATTTGCTGCCCACAGCAGATAGAATGTCGTCTGGTACAGTTGCTACCGCAGCTTTAGGTTTAGCAGGGTTATCAGGCTCGGCTTTCGAAACTATTGCGCTATCAAACCGTTTTTGCTCGACGCCATAGGTTAATAATGAAGTTACAACTCCGCCACCTCGGCTAAGCTCCCTTAGCTTTGGGTCGGTTGCCTGTGCGAGGACAATTTTCCGATAATAACCTAACGCCTCGTGTCTCCCCGGAGCATTTGAAACTGATTTGAGCACTCTGAGCAGAAGTGCCTCTGAGTGGGGGCATGTTTCATAGCAAATTGGACAAAGATCAAGATCTTTGGAGCAATCAAATAAATGGCGGTTTTTCTCATCTTCAACCGATATTGCGCCAGTCGGACACGAAGCCTCGCAGGCGCCGCATAACGTGCAGAATCCATTACTGATTATTTTTTTATTCAGAACATTGTAGGCTATGAGCGAATCGTTCTTGGTTTGCACGAACCCCTCACCTTTCAAAATAAGCGATTCGCCATCTTAAATACGTAGCCGTTTATTGCTCTCTCTTTTGATGAAAGGACTGAGGAGCACGCAAAGGAACAAGAAAAAGACTGCTTGCAGGCGAAGAATTGCCAAAAACGTGATTTAGTCTACATTTTGGGTACATGTTTCTTCAAGAAGCCGAATCTTCTTGCTCATATACGGCAAGACTCTTTCCACTGCAACAAATGCAACTGTGGCATAGAGCTATTCCGCCTAAAATGTCTACAAAATAGTGTTCTCCAAGATAAACTGCGCTAAACCAAACGCCAATAGGGAAAATTAGGATTGGAAGAGCTTTTACTTTCCAGATTTTGATAGCGAAAAGAGATATCAACCAAGGCAGAGCCGAATGCATACTTGGAAAGGCCGCAAACAGGTTAGGACTGAGAAAGTCAAACAGTGTTCTGTAAACTGGGAGTCCCAGGTTATGATCTACAGAGACGGTCAATATTCTTATGACTTGAGTCCCTGAATACGAGGGATTATAGAACGAACTCAGTTGCCACCATGGAGGTGCAACAGGGTAAACTAGAAAAGTTATCAGCGCCGCATATGTGCACACCCCAAAAGATATTGTGTATTTCCAGTAGTCTTTAGGGCTTGCTCTCCAAAGAATATATGCGAAAATTGTTGGGGCAAAAAAATGAAGCGAGTAGAAAAAAGCGCCTGCATAATCCAACACCGGTAGTCGAATAGATTGTTGAAGCACAATGCTGGGTATTTGACCGAACAGACTCAGTTCCAGGTTGTGTGGTCCCAAATGGAGGTTATGTTTTGCGACAACTCCTACGATGCCGTACATTGCTTCGTATGACAGGAATACTGTAATGTATGGTAGCCAGTCCTTTAGAAAGCGCCATGTTGTCTGATTGTATGCGGCGTATATGAGGAACATCAGAACTAGAAATTCTGGACCTGGAATGATTTGGTACACTATGCAGAAAACCGACAATGCAATGGCATAAACTGCCGGGAAGAGAAGCGCAAAAAACCGGGATGACTTGTAGTCGAATTTTCCCCTGTGCTCTGACTTTTTTTCTTCCCGTTTTTTTCCCACCTCTACTGCAGCTCCTTGGAGTTAGTTGTGGGGGTTTTTTAAATGCATTTCCTAATTCCTCCACATTTTTGGAGCAAACACAACTAGGAAATATACTAGGTCAGGTCAACTTATGGAAAGCTAACGTTTTAGTAACGAAAGTTTCGGATAGATTCTAATTCAATTTATAAGTCAGTTCAGAGTATAGGGACTTTAGCGTCTTGTGAAATCGCTAAGAATTCACAAACGTTACAGACACTAAATTAGGAGGAAAAAAATACGGAAAGACAACAAGATGTCATCTTCGTCGGAAACAAACCACCAATGAGCTATGTGCTAGCAATCATAACAGCTTTCTCGTCAGGGACAGCCAAAATGATAACATTGAAAGCGAGAGGTCAAGCAATCACCACCGCAGTAGACGTTGCAGAAATTACCAGAAGTAGATTCTTGAAAGACCTATCAGTCACCAGCATAGCCATTGGAACAGCTGAGATGCCGCCAAGAGAAGGCGAAACAAAATCCAGAATGGTTTCCACGATAGAGATAGCTTTATCGAAACCCTAGACTGGCAGAGCGCAGAGCAACGATAAAATAGAGTTCGCTCTCCAATTCTTTTATTTTGTTAAAAAATAGTTTTCAAGCTTTTTGCTAAGAATTTGCTGCTTTGCCTCGTTCTCTCTTCATGAGGTAAGATTCGACTTTCTCAACGATTTCCATGAAAGCTTTGGCGACCTCGGAATCTGAATGCGCAATCATGAACGGTTTACCTTGATCAGCATCGACACCTACCAAAGGGTCGATGGGAATACTGCCTAAGAAGGCTACTCCGGATTCTTCTGCAATTCTTTCTCCTCCGCCGGATTGAAATATTTCTGTTTTTACTCCGCAATGCGGGCAGATGAATCCACTCATATTTTCCACGACACCAATAATTGGAAGATTTAGTCTAAGCGCGAATGTGATTGCTTTCTTCACAATACTGCTTGAAAGTTCGCTAGGCATCGTAACGACGATGACGCCATCCAATTCGGGAAGCTGCTGAGCAATTGTAAGGGGCTCATCACCTGTTCCTGGCGGTAAGTCAATAAACAGAATGTCTAAGTCGCCCCAGACAATCTCTTGGAGAAACTGGCGTATTGCCCCCATTTTGAGAGGACCTCGCCAAATTGTTGGGATTGATTCAGGCATGAAAAAGTCTATCGACATAACTTTCATGCCGAGGGGTCCGAGAACTGGGAAAGCTCCTGGCGGTCCGGTTTTTACTTGTTGACCGGTTAAGCCCAAGAGTTTAGGGACACTTGGGCCGTGAATGTCAGCGTCTAGAATGCCTACTCGGTGTCCTGTTTTTGCAAATGCCACAGCCAAGTTAACGGTGACCGTGCTTTTGCCAACGCCCCCTTTGCCGCTTATAACTGCTATTTTGTGTTTTATTTTGCTCATGCGAGCTTTGAGTTGTTGCTGTTGTTCAAGAAACCGTTGCCTTCGTGCTTCCATCGGGTTTAGATCTGCTTTGTTCGTGTTCATGAAAAATCACCGAGGTTTCTTTGTTTTTGTTGGATTACTGAACTAAAAGGGTTTCGGGTTTGGCTTGTTCGTTAAAGTTTGTAGCCGATTTTTCTAACTAGCTCTCTTCGTTCTATTAGGTTTTCGTTGGTTTCTATACTCTTGGTTTTGGAGCCGTCAACTACTCCCATTATTCCTCTTCCCTGCTCTGTTTCCGCGATAATAATTTCCAGAGGGTTTGCTGTTGCTGCGAAGATGTTGCAGACTTCGGGCACTGCTTTGATTTTGTCGAGAAGATTTATGGGATATGCATTTCGAATAATCATCAAGAAGCTGTGACCACACGCGAGCTCGAGTGCTTTGGCTTCGGCGAGATTTTTTAGGTCCGGATCGTTTCCTTCGCTGCGTACGAGACAAGGTCCGCTGCTTTCGCAGAAGGCTAAACCGAACTTTACATTTGGAGCAGAATTGACAAGTGCTTCATAGAGGTCTTCGGCAGTTTTTATGAAGTGAGCCTGACCCAGTATCAGATTCGCGTCAGTAGGAGGAATTATCCTAATTGAACTGAATGCAAGCATATTATCCACCCAAATGCAGTATTAGCTACGTTTACTTTATTGTTTTTGCGGTTAGTTCAAGAGCCAATATCCTGACGATAATAATCGTTAATACAGATGAAGATCCTTCGGACAAAACCTAAATATCAAGGAACCGCTTAAGAATCAAAGAAAACTGCAAACGCGGGCTGGTAGTTCAGCTGGTATGAACGCTTGACTTGCACTCAAGAGGTCGGGGGTTCAAATCCCCCCCAGTCCACTTCATTTCTGTAATAAAGCTTGTTTTAGGGGCTTTTACTTCCACGCATTTACTTCCATTTACTTCCAGATTATTAGCGGTTGACGAATCTATTGAGCGCTTAATTACCCGTTTTATAGCTAGAGCTAATTTTTTGATTAAAATTTAATTCCCACTCACATTCAAATGATATTAAAGAACCTTATTAGCATAAAGCCGTAATCTACATTTGGGGCTGGACGTGGTCAATCTAAAACATTTATGGCGCAAACTTACTCACTCCAAAAAGCATGCGCACTCCAAAAACGAAAACAACACTTCAAGCGCCTACGACACGCTCCCCTATTATTACCCAACCGAACAAGTGAATAATCGAGACAAACTGGAAAAAAAGAAAAAACGTCACAGGTAGTACCCTGCAAGGAAAGCGGGTCAGTCGTCAGTCATATTTTGAGAGAGAGAGAGAGAGAGACCTAAAATTTAATCCCAAACCCAAACTTGTTTTTATCTTTCACATCCAAGGTTTTCGTCCCCTGGAGTGGTCAAGGTTGCTTATTATCCCACCATTAATACATAGTTTTGGAGCGTGTAATCTAGTCATCATCTATGAAGGAAGTATCTTAGCTTCTCTTTTGAGTTTGTAATATAACAAAGCTGTTGCGAAGTCAGCAAATATGATTTTGGATATGGCTTATGTTGAGGTAGTTATCCAAGCACAGTACGCCGTTGGCAATTTGAGGTGCAGCGAGAAAAGCAGAAGTCGTGGTAGGCTTGCGGAACAGTTCCCATGTGTTAGCCTCGCCGCACGTTAATTTCCGGGTTAGCCGCTGACGCTCCTGCTGCTGGAGAGAGCCTTGCCGCTGCGAGTTGAATAGTGTTTAAGACCTGGGCGTTGCTTAGTAGGTTTGCGGGTTGGAAAGTGATTTCTCCAACCGTTTTTGCGGTGAGGTCTTTGAAGAAGCCGTAGTAAACTGCCCGAGCGACGAGCAGGATGGCTCCGCGTTTCTCGCTGGTAGTGGAAAGAGTTTTCGTTCCAGAGGTGCCAGTCATGTTTGGGATGGATGCTCCAGAGAAAAGGTTTAACACGTCAATGGAAACGTTAACTAGGCGCTCGATGACGTCGTTGTCGATGCCTGGCAGGTTCATGATTTTTTTGATTTCTGCCGCGTCGATGTCAGGCATTTTAGGCTTTCACTCCAAAAGCAAAAATGACGCAAAGAGCGTTAGTTGCAGCCCCAGTGCATGTGACAACGTTGTTGGCAACTGTGCAGGTTAGTTCGGCGCCGTCACTTTTCTTCATCAGAACTGTCTTGGAAAGATTCTGAGTTGCTACGAAATCTCCAAGCGTGACGGTGTCGTTTTGGCTCATTTCAACATCGTAAACGCCCCAAGCATAATACTTGACGTCTGCCAATTTTTGGAGTGTTTCGGAGCGATCAACCATTTCCCAAGCCTAATTTCGAGTGTCGAGGCGTTTTGTTTTTTAATTTTTCGATGCACTCAACTTTGAATAAGTTATCTTTCACGGAAAATGATTTGGGAGCAGATTTCTTGTGTCAAAAAATCTTGACAAGCAAGTTTAATTGGTGTAATCACCTCATGAGAACGAAGGTTCCGTTGAGCCAAGGAAAAGTTCATTGGTCAATAGAGAAAAAGTGTTTCAATTATGAAGGGATATTTTGGAGTAATCTTTACTTGTGTAATTATTCTTTTTAGTGCGTTTTTTGTTCCCATAACTAATGCGGATTGGTCAATGTATCGTTCTGACTCATCTCGAAATGGCGTTGGAATGGGAAACGCGGAATTGGCTCCCTCTGTGCTTTGGGAAAGCAACATTACGCGGGAAGAAACTCGAACCAAAGTTGATAGTTGGACTACACCAGCTGTTGTCAAAGGAGTTGTCTACATTTGTTCGAGGTCGAATCTGATGATAGACAGATATCACCAGTTTTGGTGGTCAGATGTTTATGCTTTTAACGCTTCTAATGGTGTTGAAATCTGGGACTACAGAATGAACTCATCTAATCTATTTAGCGCGCCAGCCGTCGTAAACGATGTTGTCTACTTTGGATCAGATGACAATATGGTTTATGCCTTGAGTGCTTCGAATGGCGCCCTTATTTGGAGTTCAGGCATTCCTAATATTGGTCATTCTTCTCCTGCGGTCGTTGAGGGCGTTGTCTACATAGGCGGCTATAATGGCTACGTTTACGCTTTGAGAGCCGCTAACGGCGATATCCTCTGGAATAAGACAGCAGGAATTAATGTTGCTTGGTCATCTCCAGCCGTAGTTAATGGCGTAGTCTATATTGGCTCAAATGACAACAACTTTTATGCTTTGAACGCTGAAGACGGTAATCAGATCTGGAAATTCAACGCTAACGGTTGGGTAATGTCGTCTCCTGCTGTCGCCAATGGAGTAGTTTATATTTCTTCAGGGGATGGAAACGTTTACGCCTTAAAAGCTGATACAGGCGTAAAACTTTGGAACTTTTCCACTCTTGAAGGCAGAGGAGATTCGCCCCCAGCAGTTGCAAACGGTTTAGTCTTCTTTGACTCTTATGATGGCCAAGTTTATGCTTTGAATGCTTCTTCCGGCCTCGAAGTTTGGAATTTCACTGCTGGCCCCGGGACTGGCTCGCCCCCTGTCGTGGTTGACGGAATTGTAATCAGCGTGCGCCCCATTGGCATTTACGCTTTAGGCGGTGAAAACGGGAATGTCATTTGGAGTTTCAGTAATTCCAGTGATCCATTTGGGTCGGAACCAGCTGTTGATAAGGGTATTTTGTTCTTTGGCTCTGACGAGCAGGTCTTTGCCTTGGGTAGTTTACTTTCGCCGTCGCCTTCAATCCCAGAGTTCACAATTTGGATCGCCCTTGCGGTCGTGATTATCTCAACTCTTGCTTTCGCGTTTCTTAGAAGAAAACGTTCGACTTGTTCAAGGCTAACTATTGTTTGTCGATCTTGATTGAGAAGAGTCAAAAAAACCCGATCGCCGATTTGCATGGTTTTTGTGTCAAGGAATCTTTACAAACAGATTCTTAGGCTAGATATAGCTCAATTTAACTTAGGGGGCAACAGCTGTGGAGCATATGAAGAAAAGCCTTGTCTTGATTCTTGCATTTTCCGTACTTGCCGCTTTAGTAACGGGCGCAATTATCTACAGCCAAGTAACTTTGAACAAAGATAAACCGCCAGCCACTTCACCTACCCCTGAATTGACACAACCACCTTCTGCGCCAACGGGATCTGAAAACCCAACGCCCTCTTCATCTGTCTCTCCAACCCCTAACCCTTCTGCGTCATCATCACCATTGCCTTCACCGTCAGTTGACCCTCTTGCTGCGCCGTCTACTCCTAAGGCATTTGACATTATAGTTCCTGACAATTATTCGAGCATCCAGCAAGCCATTGATAATGCACACGATGGCTCCTCGATCTTGGTGAAAAAAGGCTACTACACTGAAGATGTCACAATCAACAAGGCAATTTGGCTAGTTGGGGAAGACAACCAAACCACAGTCATCGACGCGCACAGTACAGGTCCAAACTTGCTCATTCTTCACGATAATGTCAACGTGACCGGCTTCAATATGGTAAATACGCCTATTCCAGCCCAAGGAAATTGGATGTTCCCCTGGGAATACATTCCTGCAAAGCAACTGCAAGACATCCAAATCAATGGGTCCTCCAACTGCAACATCTATGGAAACTTCCTAACCAACAGCAGCATAGGAGTTGACATAGTCAATTCAGTTAACAACAACATAGTCGGAAATATTTTTTCTAACAACGGCAATGGTGTATACTTGTCCAGCGGAAACAACTTGGTAGCCAACAACATGTTAGTGAGCGGAACTGCCCCAAAGGTCACATCAAGCCACAATAGCCTCGTAAACAACACAATCGTTGAGGCTACTCTTGGCATTTGGTTAGACTCAGGCTCAAACAACACTTTGAAGGGAAACAAGCTTACTGGGAACTTTATCAATTTTCATATTGAAGGTTCAGCTTTGGACAATAACGTGGATATATCCAATACGATAGATGGCAAACCAGTTTACTTCTGGATTGGCAAATCCAACTCTACCGTTCCTTCAAACGCCGGGTTAGTCGTTGTCATCAACGGTACAGGCATTACCGTTAAGGATTGCGTGCTACCTCTAAGCGGCGACGGAATAATTCTAGCAAACACAAACTACTCAACAGTTCAAAACAACAAGTTAGCGAATTTGAACCAGACCCTCTTGGATAAGTATTATACACCAGGCGTTCCCCTAGATATTCTGCTTCTTGGCTCGTCAAACAATGAGTTAACGGGTAATCGCGCCACAGTTTGGCTAAACTCATCCTCAACAAACAGACTCACCAAAAACACGGGCGTCATAAGGCTTTTTGATTCCAACTCCAACGAAATAACCGAAAACACAGTAACAAAGATAGGCTTTGTTGGGGGAGATTGGTCAGGCATCGTCTTGAGTCATTCCTCAAACAACCAAATCACAGCAAATTCGATAACGGGAAACAGCGCCGGAATTGGCGTAGATGAAGCTGCCACAAATAACAGGATAATTGGAAATTTTATCAGCGGAAACGCTCAGGGCGGGATTGTTCTAAGCGGATCTGGGACGGTTCTTGGAACCCTGGAGGCCGGGACAAAGAATAACCTGATATTTAACAATACAATTACGGCCAATGGCAACGAGGGTATTCTCGACGCTGCGTATGGCACGCAGATAATCGGCAACAGCATCATTAAGAACCAGGGCAACGGCATAGATCTTGGGAACAACGTAAACTGCATTATAACCGGCAATGTTATAGAAGGCTTCTTTTTTGGATCGTTCGGCAACAACGCTCAAAACTGCACTGTAGTTGCCAACAACATAACAATAAACAGTGCCTACAGTCAATATGGCATCTGGTTCCTAAACAAAAACCCAGGGACCTTTTTCCACAACAACTTCCTTGCACCCATCAGCTTCGAACATTCCGATAATACCACTAACACCTGGGACAACGGCGTCCAAGGCAACTACTGGCGTTTCTACACGGGAAAAGACATAAACGGCGACGGAATCGGCGATACTCCCTACGAAATCGGACCTAACAACGTCGACCGCCTCCCGCTAATCAACCCGTTCGACATCTCCACAGCTATTCCAAAAACCCCGCCGTAAATCTTGATGCAACATTGCGTTTTGTTTTTTAATTTTTCGATGCACTCAGCAGCTCGATTAAGCTTAGCAAGTGTGCGAAAAGAATAAGACATATCAATCAAACATCTACTTGGTGCGTCAAATCAACAGAAATTCAAAATTGACCTTAGCTTTCTTGATCTCAGCAACGCTTATTTTAACAATATACACTGCAAGCGCCCACCTTGTGGCTTCTCATGTTGGCGAAAATAATGGAACCTTCTATTGGCCAACTCCAGGATACACCTTTCTTCCGTGGCCAACTATGTCAACAGGGTTTGTAATTCAAGTAATCGTCCCATTGAACCAGACCGACCTTCAATATTACCAATACATTATCAAGTCAGGAGTTCTGGTTGCATTGACTCTTGTAATGTGGGCAATCACTTTTTGGAAAGCTTGGAGATATTCAAAACAAAAATAGGATTACTGAAAAATAGAGCGTCCTTCGGATGTTCTTGGGGAAGCTAAAAATTGGCAACATTAGAAAAAAGCTGAGAAGATTATAATGTTATTGTCTTATCTTGTTTCTCACACGTAAACCTTCTGATATGAAGGTTACAGCAGAAAATGCGGTGACTCCAACAAGCAACAAGTATGAGGATTCTATCGATTCTTTGTTTGATAATCGGATTCCAAGGGCGAGGATTTCTATTATGAGAAGTCCCGTCAAAAAGAATCCATAGAAAATGAATCGTGGGACAAGATTGTTGCCAAGCCAAAAATATCCTTTGAGCCCCATTTTCTCTTTGACTGAATATCTTCCGTAAGCGTCTTTTTCGGCTAACCCCAAATCCATCAGCTTCTGCAAGACCCTGTGAGACACGGCGGGGCTGCTAAGATTTGCTCTGCGCGTCAAATCTCTGGGGCCAACAGGCTCCCCAGCTTTAACTAGCTGGAGATAAGCCCGAAAGGTGACTTCGTCCATGTCCTCTTCAATCGCCAAAACAGTCACCTTATCTTATTTGGCCACCTGAAAATGAAATTCCCAGATTATAATCGTTAAAGAAGAAATAGTTGCCAGCAGAAAACGTTGTGCCATACACAAACTCGTCTGGGCTAACCGTATTTAGCGGGATTTGTTTGAAGATAATTGCGTCGCCACCGCCTCTTCCTTCTGTTGACACGCAAGACAAATCTGCATAGAAAAGAGCATTATGTTGTTGATTAAGAAAATCTAAGCCAATTTCAGGCATGAAACCTGTTTGGCTAAATGGTATTAGCCTAGATGTATGAGGATATATGAAATGGTCCGTGTTCCTGTCTGAAAAATCTCTCTCATAGCTAAAGATACTGTTTAGGCTAACGGAAGATCTGGTTCTAGTCCCACTTTGAGCTAAAGCCATTCTCAATGACGAAAGGCTTACGACGGTATCTGACGGATTAGTTATGTTTAAGACAATAACGTAAGATACCATTTTTCCGAAGCCGATGCCTGAATCTTGGGTTACGTTATAAACTTTGAAGTAAGCTTGAACTATATCAGATTCAAGAGGGACTGACTTGTAGGAAGTGAGATCGTTACGGAAAGCCAAGACGCCACTCAATAGACCAATAGCGAACACGATGCAAATTAATGCAATTAACTTCTTGCGGAACACAACAAATCCTCTAAAGACGACAACGTTTTATTGTCTTTTTACACTTGTGGTGGAACGCAACGTTCCAAAAATGGAACACTCTTTTGAGCATCTTTCTTCTTGCGGAAGTGAAAAAGCACAAATTTAAGGTTCCATCGTAAGCGTTGAAGCATTGGTAGAACTCATTCTTCGAGCAATTTTAAGAATTCTTCCCGAGTTAACCCAGCCTGCTGCAAAATTGACAGAAGAGTTCCTTTCTTGATGGGTTCGTGACGTGGGACTGTGATTCGGTGTTTTCCATCCGTTAAAAACAAGTGGCTACCTCTTTGATGGACAACTTTGAACCCTGCTTTGGCTAGAACTTTTATGGCTCTGCGCCATGAAAGGGAGGGAAGTTTTTCAGACAGTGATCTCCACCAGCTCTCTTTTTCGTTTAAGCTGGCTAATCTCTTCAGGGAAAGCTTCTAAGTAACCTTCGATAGCTTCCTTTATGTTGGCAAGAGCCTCCTTGCGGCTTTCGCCCTCGCTGATGGCGCCTGGAAGTTCAATACATTGTGCCGAGTACCCGCCTTCAGGCTCCTCGCGAAGCAACACAGTGAACTTCTTAACTTTAATCTCAACCATGAAAGACCACGCCAGTAAAAAGACTTGGCTTAGGCGATATAAACTTTGACGTAAAAATTTGAGATTATGAAACTCTTGATTAAGACGATTTAAGCCTTGACACATTGAAAAAGAGCGTAATTAGCTTATTCAAGCGACTTTGGTTTATGCTTTCTCACAAATGCAAACGCAACAACAAACATTACTGCAACGAAAACGACGAGAGTCACCTCAACGACGAAGTCATATGACCCAAGTCCCCTTGGGATTTGCTTAGGTGTACCCGTTGGATTCTCAGAAGGCGAAATTGAGGGTATAGTCGATTGAGCAGGAGTCAAAGTAGGAGTTTTAATTTGACTCGGGGATGGGGAAAGTGTCGGGCTCGACGAAGGCGAAGGGCTTGGTGATAGGGAAAAACTTGGTGTTGGGAAAACCGATGGAAAAAGCGGGGGTGAACTCGACGGAACCGGTAAACGATTAACCCACTCGGGCAATTCAACCCGGATGCTGTCAATGTCTACCCGGGCGATAAGCGGAAAATTATCCTGGTTGTTAGAGTTTATTATGTAAGGCGCATCGCCTGTTCCGTCACCATTAACGTCTGAACCATTATAGCTACCCCAATGGTTTCCTATAGTTCCATTGTCCCAATAATTAGTTGAAAGCGTCATGTCAGGGAAGGCTGCATGGTAATTCGGATCCACGAAATCGTCATAAACATAAGGCGTAAAGTTAAAGGGGTTCTCAATTAAGTTGTTGAGGTAAATTCTGTTGTTGGATGATGCCCCAAAGCTGATGCTTGCATGAAGTGAGTCTGCTATGTTGTTTGCTGCTATTGTGTTTCCTGGCGAATACCAGAGCCTGAAGCCCGAGCTAAAACCAGAGACGTGATTTTTGCAGAAAAAGTTGTTGTTACTCCAGTGTAGGTCAATGCCACTGTAGCTACGCGAGTCAGTAGTGATCCTGTTGCCTAAGACAACGTTGTCGGTCGAATTGCTCAAACCAAGATTCTGGCACGAATTGTCTTTGATGAGGTTGGATGATCCGTAAACGTAAATGCTGTATAGGGAGTTACTGGAGACTTCGTTGAATGTTCCATTAAGTTGGATGAGCCCACTCATGATGTTATCTGTTATTCTGCAGTTTGAACCATTCACTTTGATACCTGTTGACGACCCTGTTGTTATTTTGACGTTCGACAACTGCATTCCGTTGCCCATTGCTGTTATGAATCCGCCAGGATTAGAAACTACTAATGTGAGGTTGAATATTCTGCAGTCATCTGCAGTGATGGCTATTGCGTCAGAATAGCTAAAGAAAGGCTGGGTAAGAATCCATGTTACGTTGTAGGCCGGGTACAGTTTAATTATCGTGTTTTCGGCGTTTTCGCCTATGACAGTTAGGGTCTTGTCAATTACTATTGTCTTGTTGATTGGGCCTTCATAAGTTCCCTTTCTAATGAGTATGGTGTCGCCGTTTGTGGCGTTGCCTATGGCTTGGGTTATTGTTGTGTAATCGTCTGGAACAAGTATAATTTTGGAGTCAGCTTTGACAATGTGGACAGCGAATAGGGAGAAAGAAGCTATACTAATGAGAACCAGAGCCAAAACGGTGTTCTTGTTCATCTGCGTTTACGCCTTCTTTTGAAGACTAAGAGAAATCCGGTTGCTGCCATCAACGAAAGCACAATCATTGCAGATTGGAATTCTGGGATGAAGGGCGAAGGCGACAAAGTCGGAGACGGAGATAGTGATGGACTTGAGGTTGGCGATGAGGTTGATGTTGTGTTTGATGGAGAGGGACGGTTACTTTGAAATGGGGGTGATGACGTATTGAAGGGGTTAAGGAGCGGGTGGTTGTCGACGTTGTTTTCGTTTATTGCAAATGGAGTGTTGCCTGTTCCGGTACTTGGGATTTCAGTAGAATTTGGATACCGTGTTAGGTAATCGCTCCAGTAATTACCTTGGTAACCGTCGTCCCAGATGTTTCCCACGCCTGCTACAAAAACTCCTGGATAGGTCCAGATTCCAGGAATGGATACGTCCAAGCCGTCGCTTTGTTGGTTGTTAATGAAGTTGTTGTGAAATATGCTGTTGTTTTTTGAGCTCATGAATGTGTCACTGGAGCTCTTGAGCTGAATTGCCCAGCCCGTGCTGTTGAATATTATGTTTTCTGTAATCCTATTTTCTGCCGCTGCATCAAGTAGAATACCCAAGCTATTACTTGGCTATGGAGTTGGCATAGACTGTGTTTTGGTTTGAGGACCAGAGTTTTAGTGCCCAGTCGTTGTTGTTAGTTATGGCGTTTAAAGTGATGTTGTTACCTGTGCAGTCGTAGAAGTGTATGGCGGTTCCATTGTTGCCTGCTAAATAATTTGTGCTGATGAGGTTATTTTTGGAGCGTTGGAGACTGATGCCTTCCCCGTTTCCCTCTATTGTGTTGTCTGAGATGATGTTGTTTGAGCTGTCTGTTAGCCAGACTGCGGCTCGCCCTGTGGCGCCCAGAACTTGTGCTGCAGGGATTCCGCTGAGTCCGTTGCCAGTAAAGTTGTTTCTTGTTATTTTGTTATTTGATGATGAAGAGATGTAAAGAGCATCATATTTGTTGTCTGCAAATATGTTTTCGAAAATGGTGTTGTTCTGGGATTGAACGAGCCATATGCCGTTATCGTTTTCTGCAATTCTATTGTTAGCAATAACTGAATCGCTTAGGCCAACCAGAAGCATGCCTTGCCCTTTGTGGGTTAACTCAAGGTTCTTTATGGTCATGTCGCTGCAGTTTACGAGCGCAAGGTATCCTGCTTCCGAAGGTACCTGTTTGTTTTCCTGGTTAATCCAATATATGACGGGTTTGCCGTTGACCGTGTTTGACTGGTCAATGTCGTTTGTGTTGACTTTCGACGAGGTGCCGTACACGAAAAAGCCAAATGTGTTATTGTCCATGCGGTTGTTTCTGAGAAAGTTGTTGGAGCAAGATCCCAAGTAGATTCCGTGGGTGTTATTTGTCACAGTATTTTCTGAGACAGTGTTGCCGCTTGAAAAGTCATCAATGTAAATGCCGTAGCTGTTGTTTGATAACTTGTTGTTTGAAACCGTGTTGCTTCTCTGTCTGGATGTATCTCCGTAATAGAACCAGGTGAACAAGATGCCATAGTTGAAACCGCTTATGTTTAGGTTCCGCAGCGTTATTCCGTTGCGTTCTTGAACAAAGACTCCCGCATAGTTGCCTCTTCCAAGAAGGGAGTATCCTGAACCGTCAACCGTAACGTTGTCGCGTTCAATCGCCAAAGTGAAGTTTACAATATTGTCTGTTAAGCTGTAAATGTCGCCCATTCGAGTAATAGGCGCTGACGCAGGGGAAACAGTTCCATCATTTTTAATGACAATGGCGGGCTGAGGAGTTGGCATCGGCATGAAGTTTGCTTTGGCAATTGGCTGAAGGGCAACAAAGGTTGCGGCAATTAAGCATGCAATAGCCAAAACCGAAAATGCCTTTTTCATTGGCTTAGCCTTCTGTTTTTCCTCACAACTAGCCCTGCCGAGATAACCAATATTGTAACAACAGCCAGAACAACCGCCCCAACAATCGCCCACTGAGGCAAAGCCTGGTCAAGAGTTGGTTTAGCTGTTTCTGTGGGTTCCCCGGAGGGCGAAGGCGAAGCTTCAGGCTCTTTGATGATCTCAAAGTTGATGATTTGGAAGTTAGCCGGAGTTCCCCAATAATCAACGTTCCACATCAGCAGAGAGTGCGCGCCGCTAGATAAACCGCTTAGTGTAGTGTTCGCGTTGACTTCAACTTCCGCCTGCTGGTCTAAGCTGTATTTTACCAGCAAACCTGCGTCTGCTACAGTGAAAGCCAAAGGCATATCACCTGACTCGTAGAAGCTGTTTGCTGGCTCAATAACTATCAGCTGCGACTCAATGGGATAGCTGAATGCTGATATGAGGGGATAACGGTCTATGTCTGGAACCGCCTCAACGGTGTAGTTTTTGCCGTTTACCACGATCGGCTCTGCATGGGGAGAAGTGTCCACCATATGAGGTGTATCTCCGATACCATCCCCGTTAGCATCAGCGTCTTTGTAATCGCTCCACTGATTGCCTTGTTTGTCGTCATCCCAGATGTTGTGGGAAGGAGTCATGAACGGCGAGGTGACTAAGATGTTTGCATGCATGTCTAGAATCTGGTGTGTAAGGTAAATGCCGTTGCGTATTTCTATGGTGATTTTGAAGTTGTTGCGGGTGAAAGTATTGTTCTGGGCGTTGTTTAGGTCCACGGTGACAAAGCGGTTATCCGCAACGTTGTTTCCTGCAATAAGGTTGTTGTTAGAAAGATAGGATAATGTGATGCCGGCTCTGTCGTTGCCTTCAATGCGATTCTCCAAGAGCTGGTTTTTTGAGGAACCTGAGAACTCCACGCCTGTATAGTCGCAAAAAGTTATGACGTTTCGGCTAAAGATGTTGCCTGTACAATTTTCTACGGTTAAGCCGACATGTCCATAAGATATTTGATTTTCGGACACTATGTTGTTGTCTGAGAACCTCATGTAGACGCTGTTTCCGCTGTTGGCTGCAAAGCGGTTTTTGATGATTTTGTTGTTGGCTGAGTTGTTGAGGCAGATGCCGTACTGGTTATCGTTGACTTCGCAATTGATTACCAGTGAATCGAAGGTGGATATCAAGCTTAGTCCCTGCATTTGGTTCTTGACGGTTAGGTTCTGCACTATCATGCGAGCACAGTTGACTAGAAAAACGTAGCCGGCTTGTGCTGGAACGGTTTTGTCTTGCTGGTTGACGGCGTAATAGAGCGGTGTGCCGTTGACGGTGTTGGAGAAGTCTATGGTGTTTAGGTAGCCGTCTTGGAAGTTGGCTTGTTCACGCTCATTGTCTTTGAATCGGTTGTGTTTGAAGGTGTTATCTGAGGAAAAAAAGGTAACGCCGTCGATGTTTTTGACTATGTCATTGTCGGTGAAGGTGTTGTCGGTGGACTGGAGCAAGGTGAAACCTGCATTATTGCCTGTTATGTTGCAGCCATTTATGGTAGAGTCGGTGGTGCCTGCCAGTAGCACGCCCTGCTCGTTGTTTTCAAGGCGCAAGTTCTGCACAGTTATGCTGCGGCAGTTCACTAACGCCACATAGCCCGCGTCAGCCGGGATAGTCTTGTCTTGCTGACCTACCCAGTAGAACATTGGTTTGCCATCCAGCAGGTTTGAGGCGTCAATGTCCTGAAACAGATCAGTCAACGGCGTATCTTTGCTGATTTTTATGCCGAAGTTGAATTTGTTTGTGGAGGTCCAAAAGAAGGTTCTTTCTCCGTTGGAGACTGAGTTGTTTTTGAAGGTGTTGTTGGGCGAGTCGGCGATGTAGATGCCGTGGCCATCGTAGATGCCTCCTTGTAGGATGTTGTCGGTGAAGGTGTTGTTGCTAGAGCCCTTTATGATAGATATGCCATTTACGCTATTCAGAATTCTGTTGCCATCAATGTGGCTTTTAGAGGAAACATTAACCAATATGCCTGTGTCAAAGCTTTCAGTCGCCAGGTTTTTCACGGTTACGCTGCTGCGGCTTTCCACGACGACTCCTGTTCGCGGAGAATACCAGTCTGTTGCCACAATGGCAAAGCCAGCGCCATCCAATGTTGCGGCGTCGCGTTCAATTTTGAAGCCGAAGTTGGTTAGGTTGCCTTGCAGCGTGTAGATGTTTCCGGATCTACTGATGGGCAGGTCGTCGGGAGAAATCGAGCCGTCTGCGTTGATGTAGATGACTCCGTAGCGTGTTCCCGGCGGAGGCGGAGCAAAATTAGCCTTCGCCACGTCAAAAACCTGCAACCCAGCGAAAGCTGAAATAACGAAAACTGAGATGATGAATTTAGCGATGATGGGTTTCTTGTGCATAGCTCTCAGGTAGTTACACCGTAGATTAGCCTAAAAGGGCTCTTGTAAAGAATTCTTGACCAAGACCCGTTCCAAAAAAAGAACAGCAGGTCAAGGTTTCTTGACCAGAAATAGATGAACAATGATCTATTTGTTTAGAAAAATAGAAAAAGGGTGGATTTAGCCTGCAGCCTTATGGCACGCGGCTTGTCCATATACGAACTATCTCTTTGAAATCGAGTACTTTTACTCCGAATGTGTGGCTTGCGGCGATTCGGAGTTTGCGGGTTGCGATTTGCTTGTCAGTTTCAATGAGCAGTTCACGTTTTGGTGCCATGGCGACTGCGCGTTTGCCTCTCATCAAAAAGCATAGGTCTACGGTGCCGGTGTTTGCGTTGGTGCGGTTCTGGCTGGGTCTGTACGCGCCCACCACGATGCCTACGCCGAGGTACTCTTCAATCATGCCTGTTGTGATTATTTTTGGATCAGCGGTGGCTATTACTTGGCTGGCTGAAAGTTCCTCAAGCAGTCTCCGTATGCGTAGCTTGTGAGGTAGCAGACGCATTCGCCGGGCTTGGCGCTTTTTCCGGCGTCTATGAGCGTGCGTATGGCTTGTGCGATGTTGGCAGCGTAGAAGTAGTTGGCTCCTGTTTTTCTTCCGACTTCACCTGCAAAGTTGGTGCTTGTGCCGGCAACGACTAAGCCCATTATGCGTTCATCTTCGGCTCGTACCGCGGCGCGTGCAAGCATAGAGTTGATTTCGTTGAGCAAGTTCTGGTTGATGCGTTCAATCAGGTAGTAGTCGATGTCGCTCCACAAGCCCTGCTCATACAACGTAGTAGTCACGCTTGAAATAAGGCCCGTTGTTTCCGCGTTAAAGGCGTTGCCCACGGCTCCGAGCTGCTCGAAGTCTGCGTCTTTCACGTAGGGGATGTTGGCGACGTCGCCTGGTTCGCCTTTGAGGATCTCGTCAACCCAAACGTAATCACGTAGCCCTGCTGAGGTTTCCTTTGAGGTGTAGTTGGGGATGACGACGGTCCATTGCTCGGCAAGCTTCCAGTTGTCCTCTCGCGCTTTTTTTATGCTTTCAATTAGCTTCTCCTGTTTACCGCCTGACGCGAGCTGCCCTTTTCCGCCTGTTTGTTTCTCTTTTAGCGATGCAACGATTTGCTCAACAAGTTGTTTGTTGGATTCTATCATGGCTTCTTTGAAGCCGGAGAAATCAAGTTTCATGCAGTGAAGGCAAATGTCTCAAAAGTTCGAAAAAATGAAAATTCACCTTGTTAGGGAAGGAATCGAGTCCTAAGAAAAAAGGGGACATTCTAGAATTCAGAAACAGAACTGTACCTAAAGAAAGTCGGTTTCGATGTTAATGCATCGGAAATCTCCATTCGCAGATGGTTCAAAATAGCATACGTAAGAACCCAGATTCACATAACTCCTCAGATGCTTCGTCAATCGCGCCAGTACCGTTCACCCAAACCTCAAGGGCTACGCTTATGAGATTTATGCAACGGCTTAACACGAAAAATGGCGGGCGAAGAGTATCTGAAAATGCCTGATGAGTGACACAAAAAACTTAAAACATAGACGGAACGCTAATGGAATGGGAGAATTTATATGAGAAAGGCGCTTGTTGCTGTCCCGATAATACTACTTATAGTCTTCGCAATTGTAGGGAGCTACGTCCTATTCAGCAAGCCGGTTCAACCTTCTGGTGAAGGACCATATGGAACTCCATCCGGAGATGATGGCACTGTGAAATATAAGACAGCGAGCTTCACCGACACTCAAGGAATAGGAACAAAAGCCTTCACCATGCTAATCCCAAGCGACTGGCAGTCTGAAGGCAGCATCAAATGGGTACTTGACAACCCTGCGATGCCCGTTGCAGGGGAATTCAGAGCCTGGAACCCCAACGGCCACGAGGAATTCCAGCTTTTCGCAAACCAAGCCTTCGTTTCTTCTAACAACCCCATGATCCATCAATACTTTCCAGCTGGGTCACGCTACTTTGGGGCTTTAGTCCACGATCCGCTTGGTCCGATAGAAGCGCTAAAGGAAATTGCATTGCCCAAATTCAGGAGTAACGTACAAAACTTGACGGTAGTAAGCCAAGAGGAGCTGCCTATAGTCGAAAAGAACTTCAAAACAGGAACCGACCCCGCCACAGGAGCGGTCACATCCGCCGAAGCCGGAAAGATACGGGTCAAATACACCCTCAATGGCGTGGCAATGGAGGACGAACTATACTGCATCATCCAAACTCAAGATATACCCGTCCCAACCCTGTACGCAACATACAGAAACATAAACTGGTACATGACCTACCTCGAATCCTTCCGGGCTGAGGAGGGAAAACTTGACTCCCAGGCGAAAACGTTCCAGACGGTATCCTACTTCGCTAGAACTGACGTGAATTGGATAAACAAATATAATCAAGTCGTAGAATACCTCATACAAAAGCAAATCCAACAAATACAGAGTCTGGGGCAAGTAAGCAACATTGTAAGCCAAACAAGTAACGAGATTAGTGACGCCAACCTAGAGGCGTGGCAACAGAGTCAGAATGTTAAAGACCAGCTCGCCGATGACTTCTCTAACAGCATCCTTGGGATAGAATCCTACAAGAACCCATTTGACGACGGCACAGTTGACCTCCCGTCCGGTTACAGCAACGTGTGGGCAAACAATCTGGGCGAGTATATTATGTCAGATTCGCCTGGCTATAATCCTAACTCCGAATCTAACCTGAACTGGCAACAGATGGCACCCCCGTAGCTACCTCTTGCCAATCAAAGCAGAATTCAAACGCCTATATGAGAAAGCTCAATGTGCATGCGTGTCCTTGTCACCCGAACTTGGCACGCAGCAAAGGTAGTTTTTAGTACGTAATGGCGTCCAAAAACTCAAAGTGCTGCGCTTATGAGATTTATGCAACGACCAAAACGACTTTAAGCTGTCTGGACAAAGATGAAAACTATTGAAGTAAGCAGAAGAGAGGTTTGCTGGGGCTCTGGATTAGGAGAGAGGTTGATTCATTCTGCGGGGGCTTCGTTGTTGCATCGGGTGCAAGCGTAACGGTTTTCTCCAATACGCCAAGCCTTGCCAACAATTTTCTCTAGACAAAATGAGCATTTAGATTTTACATGCACTCAAACGCAACGAAGATCAAGGACGAACCAATCCGGGAATAGAATCTTGGATAAATCTGCTTAATCACTTTGTTTCTATTTCTTAATTTTCTTAAAGTAAACAAATAAGCCTGCGCTTACAACTGCAATTATCACGACCGTTATCAATCCAGTTATAATTAGAAGAGAGTTTATGCTGTTTTTTGTTTCTAAAGATGGTATAGCCGATTGAGAGGGTTCTATTGTTGGTTCTGGTGTTAAAGATAGAGAAGGAGTTTGGCTAGGTGAAGGCGTTGTACTTTGGTTTATTGAAGGGCTTGGAGAGGCTGATGGTGTTAAGCTTGGAGTAGTTGATAAACTGGGCGAAGGAGTTACTGTTGGAGTTGGTATTGGGCTTGGAGTTGGAATGAAAGTGGAGTTTGGGGCATAAATTGAAAAGTACATGGTGCTTACGTATGATTTGTATTGTGGTGTGTAACTCTGCATGTTGAGACCATACGTGTAAAGTGTTAACTTGTGTGAGCCGTCAGGCAATTCTGGTAAACTTGCCCTTCCAGCTCCCATAATTACCATATGTGTTTGTGTTTCAGCTATGTACAGGAAAACTGGACCATTGTATGTTCCATCAATGCTGTAGTTCATTACAACATTGGTGACTACTTGACCAGCATCAGCATGTATGTACCCAACCGGGACAGTAAGATTCAAAGCCAAATTTCTGAAGTTGTAGGTTGTGTTTAGTGGACTGAACAAACCAATCCCCGAATCAAAATTAATGAAATCAGTAGATTCTGACCTAACTATATTAAGACTGGTAAGAGCCATCAACGATATCAAGAGTGCTGAAATAGCGATTACAGTTAGGATTATCTTTTTCATTTCTCTCAATAATGCAATGTCATAAGTTTCATTTAGCTCTCCCCAGAGAACAATCTGTTCTCCTAATAGAACACCCAAACCAAGAATAAACGTAGAGAAAACTTTGGTTTCCTGGTTTACTCCCATCCTTTATGCTTAGCAAGATAAGCTAAAACACCAATAACAACAGCTACCACTGCTAACGTAAGTATGATTATTGCTGGTGCAAAGTTTCCAGATTGAGTATTATCCACTTTTGGACTTGGTTCTAGTGTTGGTTGCTGTGTTGGAGAACTTGAAAGACTTGGGCTTAAACTTGGTGAATTAATTGATGCTGATAAGACGTTGAATTCAACGGTGAGTGTGTAGGCTGAGTTTGCTTTGGCGTCGTTTACTTGAACGTAAAGGTGGTGGCTTCCAACTGACTGGCTATCGGTTGCATAGTACGGGTAAGTCCCATTCTCCACCAGTTGACCGTCCAAAAACCAAGCATAGGCAAAGGGCGGCGTTCCGCCTTGAACAGTTGCCGTGAAGTTTATTCTGTTTCCGTAGTTCAGTGCACTTGCTGATTCTCCTAGGCTCGCGGACAGCGCAGTTGCTGTCGTGGGGTTTGTTGTTGGGGAAGGGGTGGGTGACGGCTTTGGAGTCGGGTTTGGTGTTTGCTGCTGGGATGATGGAGTTGGAGTGGGAGAAGTCTGGTTAGATCCAGTGGGGTTGCTGAACGGCTGCATGAGAGGATGATTATCGGAGTTGTTGGCTGTAATTATGTATGGTGTTTCGCTTATGCCATCATGGTTTGAATCTACGCCTTGAAAGTCACTCCAATAGTTGCCTTGTTGCCCATTGTCCCAGTAGTTGACTGGCACTCCAGGTGCAATCCACACGTTTTGAACGTTATTTAGAAAATTGTTACGGTATAGATGATTGCTTGAGACGTTGTTCCAAACACTGGTTACTACTTGAGCGCCGAGAGACACTGCGATCGCATTCTTCTCAAAGGTGTTTTCGAAAATGGTGTTGTTTGTTGAGCTGTCAGAAATGTAGAGAGCTTCAGCTTCAATGCTTGGGCTATCGGTTGTAATGTTTCGGAGGATGTTGCCATAAACCAAGTTGTTTGCGGCTCCTACCAGAAGTAATCCTGAATATCCGTTCAGCACTGTGTTGTATGAAATTACGCTGTCTTGACAGTACAACTCAATGCAAACTCCATGGGCAACGGTGTTGTAGCTTATTGTGTTGTGGCTGCCAGTGAGCAAGATGCCCATGCCGTTGCCTCCCCCTGACAGCCCGCCGCTAAAACTATTGTTTAGGATCTGGTTGTTGGAGCCGCTTCCATAAATTCCATATCCTTGGATTGAAGTGTTGTTGGCTATGTAGTTGTTATCAGCCTTATCGAGCATGAATGCAGAGAAAGTGCTCATTATATTTGAGGTTAGGATGTTGCTTTGGGCATGCTGCATTGCTACTCCGATGCCGAATTGGTTGACAACCAAGTTCTTGATTGTTATGTTGGTTCTGTTTGATATGTCGACGGCGTAGCCATAGTTTAGACTGTGCCCAGTTATGGAGTAGCCGGCGCCGTCTAAGGTTATGCCGTCGCGTTCAACTATTATCGTTGTGTTCGTAAAAGGTCCAGTAAACCTGTAAACGTTGCCATTGGCTGATATTAGTGGGATCTGGGGATCAACCCTGCCGTCGTTTCGAATGTAAAGATAGCTGATCGGCTCGGTTGGGATGAAGTTCCCTAATGCGACACTGCCCAAATTTACGCACACAAGTAATGCGATAGCCGCAACTGCTATGAACCCATTTTTAGTCATAGCTATCATGCACCTGTAGGTTTAACTTGCCTAAAAGCCGTTTTATCAAATAATCTTGACTAAAACACGTTCAACACTGCTAAAGGATAGTCAAAGTTTCTTGACTAAGCCCCAAATCAAAATTATTCTCCGGGGGCTTCGTTGTTGCATCGGGTGCATGCGTAACGGTTTTCTCCAATCCGCCAAGCCTTGCCAACAATTTTCTCTTTGCAAATTGCGCATTTGGATTTTGGGTTGGATATCCTGTTTTCTGAGGCTCGGATTATGTCTTTTTCATTGGTCATATATGTCACAATAAGGAAAGGTATCCAGTTGAGTGTAGTCCAGGATGCTTATCATTCGTGTTAGGATGCATCTGCAATGAGGATGCACGTAGGCAAGAATTGTGTCGAAATCAAAAAGAACCATGAAAGGAAAGACTAAACGCAACTCTGCCCCCGTGAACAGGATCTTGTCTAGGACGTTGCATACAAAGCAGGTTCGGTCATCCATGATGGCAGTAAACTTCCAATAGTCCCATTCTGAAAAGAAAGTCTGGTTTTGCAGCCATACGGGGATTCGGGTTTGAGCCTCTTGCCAATTAAGGAAGTCTTCGACGCAGAGGACGGCTTCAACTGCGGCGGCGACGTCACGCAGAAGGGATGGTGACGATGAATTTTCTTCCTTCAGCTCTTTCCGCCTCTGCCGCATGTTCATGGGTGCCTGTGGGAAGTAGTTTCTCGCGGAACCTCGAAGACAACTCCAGCGCCAGCACCTGGAAGAATCGTTCGCCTTCAGGACTCAACTGCAAAATCACACTGTTCGCTTCATGTAATTTGGCAAGCATCTCTTTTCTTAGAGCTTCAATGTGGACTCGGATTACTCGACTGGCTTCCTTGAAAGCGTCTGCTAAGTCGATGTTTTTGGCTCTGTAGTTCTTTTCGATAACGTCTAGGCTTGCCTGGATAGTTTGCATTCGGACTGGATCCAACGCGGGGAGATTGGTTAGGCTGGGCACTTGAGTATTTGACGCTTGGGCACCGGATGCGAGATCTTTAAGCGGCAAACCAAGCTTCTTGAGCAGGTCCTGCGCCTGGTCAAAAGTGATGGCGCCATTACCCCCATTATAAAGCGTCCCAATATCGGCGTAAGTTACCTTTTCAACTCCAGTCTTAGGCCGCCCCCAAACAAGCCGCGGAACTGGATCACCGGTAATTAAGGCGAATATGTCGTTTTCAAACTTGCGCTTAAGCGTAGCCTGGATCCCTTGGGCATGCTCATGAAACGCGTCAAGGATCTTTGTTGCAGAAGCCTCAGTTGCGTTCCGGAGAACACTTATAGAAGGGGCGAATAAGCCGTCTGAAATTCGTCGATCATTAGAAGTCTGGAAGCTTTCAATGTTCACTTTGGCGTTGACTTCATCAGTTATTACTCGCAAATCCCCATCTTGCAAACCATCCAAGAACAGGTCCTCTTCAGGCGCCTTGGCGACAACGTTTGCGTAGACTTTGTCGATGACTTCTTTGCTCGCAGCCTCCCAACGCCTCATCGGATAACCCAGTCGGTGAAGCACCGCAGGTCCGTCTCGGGTCATGTCTTTTCGGGCATCCACGAAGTCTTCTAGGCAACACGCCAACGCCTTGCCATACGGATTCAAAGGTGTCTCTTTGTGGGCGTACCAGATGATGTTTTTGAGCTCGTCGCCCTCCCATTTGGCAACAACATCATTCATCGTGTACTCCTGAGTGTACTTGAGCAGCTTGCCGGTTTTGTCACGCCACATGTACATGGTGTCGGAGGGCAAAACCTTCAAAGAATTATCCGCTGGATCAAGTTCAATAGCGAAAAAACCCTTCTCAAGCATCTCCCGCACAGCCATGGTGAACCGTTCGTCGGCATGAGCTTTCTGACCCCAACTGTCAAGCTTCGCTTTGTTCGGATGAGGGTTCTCTTTGCCGTTGCTGGCTGTGGATTTGGGGACTTCTTCACCCATCTCCGTGTAGTATCCGGAAGCCACCATCTCAGTCATGATTGTGATGGCAACGTCAACGTCGGGATCCTGATTAATCTCATCAAGCCTACTCATTACGCCAGGGTGCGGGATGCGATCTGTCCAAGATCGAGTAGAAACCAAGCTGCCCTTCGTGGACTCCCTGCGGGCTCGATGAGCTGCTCTGCGGAGGTTAACAACCTGAACCTCTTTTACAATGATGGGTTTCTCAACAATGCGTTCAGGAAGCCGACCTGTTACAAATGCTTTGGCAGCCTTGAAACGTGTGCTCACCTTACAACCGCTCTCCTAATGGTGAGAGAGGAAGCGGGAACGATGGGTAGGAAGTGTCTGGTTGCGTCAACTGCGTGGTCACGTTCCTTCATGTTTTCTCGGTATTTGAGCAGTTCACTTATGAGGTTTACGCAGCACTCGCTAACTCGATGAAACGCAGGTCAAGAAACCTTGACTGACTGTTCTTTTTTAGGAACGGGCATTAGTCAAGAAACGTTGACAAAAACCCTCATAGGCAAATCAACAGTGTAATTCCTTGATGCGTATGCACGGAAGTTCCTTCACGGCAGCAGTTCTCGCCCTGACCCTCTTGGTGTCTTTGTCAATCGTCGCATGTTCTGCTCAGACAGGACCAAAAACAATCACTGTTCCAGATGACTATCCGACTCTTCAAACCGCAGTCGCAAACACTTTGCCCGGGGATACAGTTTTTGTGAGAAGCGGCACCTATACCGGAGGAATAGTCATCGACAAACCAATAACCTTGAAGGGACAAGATGCCAACACAACAACCATAGTTGGCGGCGCAACTGCACAAAACTTGGGCGTGAACTTAACTGCATCAACCGTTGTACCCGAGAAAACAACCCTTCTCTACAACCCGAAAACAGCCAGCTCCGGCATCCAACCTCTAAATTTCATCCCACCGCTGACTTTTGCAGTGATCATAAAATCAAATGATGTAGAAATTTCGGGTTTCAAGATCATGGGCGGCGACCGAGCCATCTACAGCACACAAGGAAACAACCTAAAGATACACGATAACATTCTTGGTACCTGCATCTTAGGTGGGTCCAACAATACCGTGGCAAGCAACGGTCGCATAGGGCTCACAATGGGGGGGTTTTACAACCTTATCGCAAACAACGGTGGCGGAATCGTCCTATCTTCCTCTAACAGCACTATTACTGGAAACTCGTTTGGCGTGTTCGCTCTTCAGAGTGCTTATTCTAATGTCATTGTAAACAACACGTTGTCTGGCTCCAACATGGGCTTATGGATAGGTTCCTCGATAAGCTCCGGTCCCCCAACATGTTCTTACAACCTTTTCGCAGGAAACAAAATTGAAAACTCCGGCTTATGGGGTATACTCATGGGAGCTGGCTCTTACAACGTCTTCTATGAAAACGTCGTTGAAAACACTGGAGCGGGGCTCGATCATGATGGCTACGGTTTGGCGTTGGGCGGCAATGGGCAAGTGGCCGAAAACAACCTCTTCCTGCACAACAGTTTCGTAAACAACTCCAAAAACTTCGGAGTCAACTGGGAGGTCACGGGTAGCAACTCTTTTGATGACGGAAGAGAAGGCAACTATTGGGACGACTACTTTGCCAAGTACCCAAACGCTACACAAGTGAATCACACAGGAACAGGAAACATACCCTATGCCTTGATAGGTAACAACGTAGATAACCACCCGCTTCTAAAACAGCCTATCATATCAGGAAGCATGCCCGTTCTACCTGAACCTTGGGCATCACTTTTGCCTATTCAGCTAATTCCACCGTTTTCGTCGCCAAGCTCAACGCCCACTCCAACCTCTTCCACAACACCTTCGCAATCAGCTCCGCTGACTCCAACGCAAACTCAAATGTCTTCTCCAGCTGGGACAACCCCAACTGCGACTTTGTCTCCTTCACCTTCCATCCCGGAGTTTCCGGTGTGGATTATCCTGGCAATTGCTGCGGTTGTTGCGGGTTTACAGGCTTACCTGCCTAAGCATAGGAGGGCAGAGCGATGATCAATAAAAAAATTTTCTCGGCAGCGATCATTTTTTCATTGATTCTTCTCTTATTCGTCGGTGGGATGCAAGTCGTTGAGGCTGCAGTGCCCAGCGCTTATCCTTGGATGACCCATCAAGCTGATGTGCAAAGGTCAGGTTTCACGCAAAGTCCCGCTCCTGGCGGCAACCAGACGTACTGGAAGTTTCAGACTGGAGGTCCCATAACGTCTTCCCCCGTCGTTGGCGCTGGAACGGTTTTTGTATGTTCCAAGGATGGCTACTTGTACGCGGTTAACGTTTCGGATGGCTCTAAGGCTTGGGCGTCTTGGGTGGGCGTCTCTGCTAGCTCCCCAACTTTGACTCAGGACCGCGTTTTCGTTTCGTCATCGGGTAGAGTGCTTGCCTTCGACTCGGGTGCTGGCGTGTGCGTGTGGAATCAGACTTTTGGGGGTGAATCCAGCGTGGGTGCGCCGTTGGCGGTTGGTTCAAGACTGTTCGTTGGCGGTAGCAGCTCGGTGTTCGCTTTCAACGAGGTCTACGGCATCAAGCTTTACTCTGAGGACATACCGCGCGTGAGCGGAATCCAACGCTTAATCTACACCGACGGGCTCGTCGTTGCCGTTTCCTCGCTAAACCAGTCAGGCTTTAACCTCCACGGGTTCGAGGCGGTGAACACGATTGGGCGCTTCTGGATGTCCTTGGAGCCAACAGGCAAGGACCGGTACTCGAGCTTTCTGAAAGATGAGTCGGCAAAGGTTTTCTGCGTGGCTACGGGCGCGGAGGGCAACAGTTCTGCTTTCGGCGTCACCTCCATGGGTATGATGATGTGGGAGCACCAGATACGAGGCGCAACCGAAGCTTACCCAGCCTTCGCCTGCAACACCACTTACATACCGACAAACGAAAATGTCTACGCCTTGAACGCAACTGATGGCTCGGTGCAGTGGCGTCGTTCAACCAATGGCGCAGCTTCCAGCTCGTCGCCCGCGGTGGCTGATGGCAAAGTCTACTTTGGGCTCGACGACGGCTATATCTACTCGTTGGACGCGTTCAACGGCAGCTTAATCTGGAGCTACATGACAGGTGGACCCGTTCGGTCTTCGCCTGCAATCTCAGACGGTTTGCTATTCGTCGGGTCCAGTGACGGTTTTCTGTATGCGATTGGCCAACCGACAAGTAGCGGGGAAAACGTAATTCCTGAACTTTCAACATTGGCGCCCATCGTTGCCGTGATTGTCATCTCCACGATAGCTTTGGTCACATGCAAGGCACCACTTTTGAGAAAAATGGCAAATAGAGGAGGCAAGCAAGAATGAAAATGCACAAACGGTCTCGCAAGGCGCTTCTGCTTTCCTCGCTCCTGATCTGTTTGCTCGTGGTATCCTTCTCGCCGTTGATGGAGTCGGCAAAGGCGAACTTCATGCCAATCCCCATTCCTCAACCCGCCATAATCATCAAAAGCGACGGCTCAATTGACCCCGCCACGACACCCATAGAACGAAACGGAAACGTTTACACTTTCAAAGGCGACATTGCGGGCTGGACAGTCGCCTCGGAGAAAGACAACGTTGTTATCGACGGGAATGGCTTCACGCTCCGGGGAAGCGGGAACTCAACGGGCGTCTTTCTCAAGAACCGCAACGGCGTTACGCTGCAGAATCTTACCATCGTGGGATTCGCGTACGGCATCAGGCTGTTCGGCGAAGGCTACCTTGGCATGAAATCAGCTGGCAACACCCTCACAAACAACGTGGTAACAGGCAACCAATACGGTATCTACGTTAGTTACTCGTCAGAGAATGTGTTGAGGAGTAACCGTATCAGCAACAGCCCGTTTAACTTCTGGATCGATGACGACTTCAACAACGACATTGACGACTCAAATACCGTTGAAGGTAAGCCAATCATCTACTGGGTCAACGTGCAAAACAAGGTCGCTCCCGTTGACGCTGGGTACGTGGCGTTCGTAAACTGTACCAACGTGACAGCCCAAGGCTTGGATCTGTCCCACAACGGGCAAGGCATACTCGTGGCTTTCACCACCAACGCAAAGGTCACTCAGAATACCTTATCTAAATGTGACAGCGGCATCTACCTCTTCAACTCAACAAGCACGACGCTCGCCGAAAACAGCGTGTCAAACAACGCCAACGGAATCCGAGGGGAAAGCGCCTCCGCCAACTTCGTAACGTCAAATACCGTGTCAGGCAACAAAATTGGAGTCTACTTCACCGGCAACAGCGCAAACAACACCATCACGAAAAACAACATAACCACGAATTCAGAGGACGGCGTCAACCTCTGGGGCTCCACAGGCACCACTCTCGCGGAAAACAGCATAGCGCAGAACAACCAGACAGGCATAAACCTCTTCGACTCCAGAGGCAACAACATAACGGCGAACACCATCACCAGCAACTTGGGCATCGGAGTGAAGCTCTGGTATGACGCCGACGAAAACTCCTTCACCCGAAACAACATAACCGGCAACAACGTGGGCATCCTCATCAACGACTCCTTCGACAACACCGTAACTGCCAACAATATAGAAGGCAACGTCGAGTGGGGCATGCGCTTCGAAGGCAGCCAAAACAACAACGTGATCTTACAAAACAATTTTGTCGGCAACCGACTCAAAGGAGACGGGCTGCAAGTCTCAATCACTGGCTCAGGCATACTCACCCCAAGACCCGGTGGAGGCAACATCTGGGACAACACGACAGCAGGCAACTACTGGAGCGACTACACGGCAAGGTACCCGAACGCGTCGGAAGCCGCAAACTCCGGCACCGGAGATACGCCGTACTACATTAACGAAAACAACGCCGACAACCACCCACTCCTTAATCCCTTCAATACATTACCACCCCCATTCCAAAGTGCAGGTCCTTCTCCATCAAACTCAACTTCAACCTCATCGCCAACCCCAAGTTCATCTCCATCTCCGACTCCGACTTTGTCGCCGTCGCCATCAATTCCAGAGTTCCCAACATCGATAGCTGTTTCTTTGGTTTTGGCTTCAGCATTACTGATAATTTACTGGAGAAAAGGGAATAAACGATGAATAGAAAGGCAGCTACAACATCAATTGTCATTTCGGTGTTCTTGGTTTTAGCCTTGACTGGGCTCCAGGTCGTTGAAGTCTGTAGAGCTGACCCATTCCCTTTTAAAATAATGGATGAAGTTCCACCAGATAACAGTACCCAACCACCAACAATTGAGTTCCTGTCTCCAAGAAATAGCACATCATACAACATCAATGACTTGATTCTTTCTGTAGTTGCAGAGGTTGGATTTTCTTCAACTGCTGCCTATGCACCTCACCCTTACATATCTGAAGTTTACTATAAGATAGATAATCAGATGACTTCCACAACAGTTTACAAGTATGGGCAACCCCAGTATGGAACCAAAACATTTTCCAAATACAACGTCACAATACCATTAAATGGCATATCTGAAGGAAATCATGCCATCACAGTATATGCAGTTGAAAATGGACGCTATGAAAGCAACAACGGTTCAACAATACTTTACTATCCATTCAAAATTACAGGTTCTTCTAACTCATACTTCGCTGTTGACAATACCGTTCCAAACATAACAAATCTTTCCATAGAAAACAAAACTTACACTTCAACAGAAATACCTCTAATCTTCAACGTAAACGATGAAGCATCAAAATTAGTTCTTGGTTTGGACAATAAAGCAAACATAACCATAACAGGAAACACAACTCTTACAGATTTGATTGATGGCTCACATAGTTTAGTAATATATGCCAATGATACAGCTGGAAATATGGGTAAATCTAATACTGTTTTCTTCATTGTGAATACTCAACCCATCCCAACACCGACACCTACTCCAAGCATGTCTCCTTTAGCTTCTCCAACACAGCAACCAACACTGGAGCCTAGCGCAACGCCGATTGTTGACCCGCCTATTTGGTTTACGCCCAATTCTGTTGTTGTGATATTTCTCGCAGCAACTTTGTTTGCTGTTGTTGCGATCTCAATTGTTATTTACTTTAGAAAAAAGGGGAATAGAAAAAGGAACAGCTGAAGTTTTATGCTTACTTGCCTTACAACGGCTCTTCTAACTGTAACCGAACATACAGGTACGATAGGAAGAGAATAGCGAATCGCGTCAACGGCGTGGCCACGTTCATTCACATCTTCGCGGTATTTGAGCAGTTCACTTATGAGGTTTACGCAGCACTCGCCAACTCGATAAAACGCAAGTCAAGAAACTTTGACCTGTTGTTCTTTTTTTGGAACGGGTCTTGGTCAAGAAATCTTTACAAGAGCCCTTTTAGGCTAATCTGCAGTGTAACTACCTGATAGCTATGCACGGAAAAGCTCTCTTTGCAGCAATTACCATTGCAGTGTTCATAGTATCTGCGGCAGCTGGGTTTCAGAATGTAGAGGTGGCGCGGGCTAATCCCGTAATGGACTCTTACCCCAAATCACCAGTAACCGACCCACCAATAGTTACTCTGAACTCGCCAGAAAACAACAGTTACGTGAAGAGCATTTTGTTCATAAGATTCAACGTGACCAAACCTGATTCATGGGGCACAATAGGCAACATTCTGCAAATAAACTACACCAGCATGGATGGACAAGAAACAACCTTACTTGAAACAACAACCGTCTACGATAACCTTCCCGTGACCAAAGAGTTCATCGTAGCGCCCACTGGCTTACAAGACGGATTGAATACTGTATTTATAACAATTAAGTGCAAGACATGGTACTACACCTCTGGCCTAGAAAGCTATGAAATAATATCTAACTCCACGCTTTGGTTCATCATTGATGATAATCCTCCTAAAATTCAAATCATTCAACCAAACGCCCGCACCTACAATTCCCCAGATGTGCCACTGACTTTCACGGTGGACAGGGCAACATCACTGATAACCTACAGCTTAGATGACCAATACAACACTACAATTGCTGGAAACACAACTCTGACGGGATTATCAGATCACACTCACAAGTTAGTGGTTTATGCATTTGACACCGCGGGAAATGTTGGATCATCAAATGTAATGCTTTTCATTATACGTAACCAACTGATACCATCTCCTTCGCCAAACTCGACCCCTTACGCTTGGACCACTGGTCCTGGTTCTTGGGCGGAAGTGGCTCCTTTGCAGCTGAAATTCTACGGTACTTTGGGCGCTGCAGTTGTTGAAGGCAAAATATACTTCATTGGAAGCAACCTCACCGCACAGTACGACCCAAAGAAGGATATATGGATAGAAAAGACTCCCTGCCCAGTTTTCATCTACGGAGGCAACGCGGAAGTCGCCGTATGTAAAGGAAAAATCTACGTGATAGGCGGCAAATTGTCTGAAATGTATGATCCGGCAACAGATACATGGGAAAATAGAACTATTATGCCCACTGAGAGGTACGGGTTGGACCTTTGCGTAGTGGACGGAAGAATTTATGTCATAGGCGGAGCAACTCCCGCGCCGTATGGCGTGACTGCTACGTCAGACGCAAATGAGGTCTATAATCCAAAGAACGATTCTTGGACTAAGGTAGCTTCGTTGCCTTTTGCGGTGACTGGGTACGCTTCTGTTGTTCTAGACGGGAAAATATACGTCATCGGAGGATATGCTGGCGACCCATACGAGTTCGCGCTCACTCAAGTCCAAATATACGACCCGCAAACGAACCAGTGGGCGGAAGGTACGCCTCTGCAAGAACCAGTTACAAACGCGGCGGCAGTTGTAACCTCAGGTGTGATGGCGCCTAAAAGCATCTATGTCGTTGGTGGAAACATAATTAACGCGGGTTGGTATGTGCGCTTCTCGGATCATATGCAGGTCTTTAACCCCGAAACGGGAAATTGGTCTTTTGGCGCTCAAATGCCTACGGGGCGCTCAAAATTGGCTCTCGTAAATGTTGACGATGTATTGTATGCATTAGGCGGGACGAATGTAACTCTTAATGTTTCTGTCTCGAACAATGCTTCAATGGCTGAGTGGCAAGCTGCATGGGACACCATCGCTTCAGCAGAAGTTCACGCAACCGAAAAATTCATTCCGTTTGGATACGGGACAATAACAACTTCGGATCCATCGCTTTCTCCCACTTTGTCTCCTTCATCTTCTATCCCGGAGTTCCCAGCTTGGATAATTTTTCCGTTGATCTTGGCTTTGGCATTATTAGCAGTTTACCGGAGAAGGAGACATAACCGGTGAACAGAAAAACAGCCACAACAGCATTTGTGCTTTCTTTATTCGTAATTTCAGCTTTCTCCGGTTTGCAAGCTGTTGAGCCGGCAGAGGCCAATCCTTATGGCATGCTTCTGTCAGTGTGGAAAGACAAAATTGCTGTGAATTCACCACAGAACACAACTTCTTATAAGGTAGGGCCAATTCCAGTAGACTTTACTATTGAATACTTGGAAAATCAAACAGCAGCCCGCTACATACTAAACAATGAACTTGTTTACATAATGCCCAACACTGTTACTACTAGAACTGGTGAAGGTTACACCTATACACCAAGTACTAACCAGAACACTACATTTACAGTAACTCGGTACATTGGGCAATACAGTTTTCCATTGCAGAATTTAACAGAAGGCACATACAATTTGACTATTCAGCGCAGCCGCTGCTCCGCTTCTGTCATCTTCACCATAGACAAAACTCCACCTAAAATCGCAATAATGTCGCCTCAAAATACCACGTATCCTCCAACAGGCATACCTCTTAATTTCACCGTTAATGAGTCAACCTCATGGGTTGGCTATAGCATAAACAACCAGGCAAACGTAACCCTGACAGGAAACTCAGCACTAAGAGTGCAAGGTCTTGACCTCCTAGTTATTTACGCTAATGATACTGCTGGGAATATGGGTAAATCTAAGGCTATCTTTTTTGAAGTCGGACCCAACCCCTATCTTCCATCAAATCCTCCTCCAACAGAGCAACCAACACTAGAACCTAGCCTAACTGCTAGTCCTACTGAGCCAATGGATAGCCTTAAGCCACTTCCTTGTTCACCCATTATTACTGTTGCATTTGTAATAATAGCAACCACTGTTGCTGTGGGGTTGCTGGTTTACTTAGCCAAGCACAAAGGAGTGAGGTAATGGATAAGAAATCACTTATTTCAGGAATTACAGTTTCTTTGATTCTTATTTCATTAGTTGCTGCAATGCAAGGTGTTGAAGTGGCTGAGGCTAATTTTTATATGCCTCCAGCTAACACAGCCTGGAATATTCAAAGTCCTCTAAATTCTACCTACAGTACCAACAATATTACCTTAAATTTTACGGTTGAAACTAATTTGGGTCTTCTTTATTTTTACAGCTTAGATGGGCAGGAAAGAAAAGAAATCAACACCACTACAATATCACAAGTACCTTTACCTGAGTATCCTCCATTTATTGATGGAAGTCTATGGAACCGCCGAACACACCAAGCTAGCACAACGTTACCTTACCTATCAGCAGGAACTCATAACTTAACTATTTATCAAATCTATCCTTTATCTAAAGATAACCCGCAAAACGGGAATGTTGTTTCACAAGCATTGATTATCTTTAACATAACAAGCAATTTATCTGCAGAAAATCCTTCATCTGCATCACCTACTCAAAGTCCACCACCAAGCCCAATTGAGTTGCCGTATGTTGTAGTTACTTTCATCCCAACTCCTAACTCAACAAATATCCCTCTAAATACTACAATAGCCGTATCCTTTGCTAGACCGCCTTCAATTTGTAATTTAAGTATAACACCCAATGTAACCATTACAGAAAAAATCCTTTCAGAAAAGTATGGCGGATACGACACTATTTATTTCTTAATTGACCAGCTAGAACCTCAAACAACGTACACAGTAACAGTAACTTATGGACAAGAAACAGCTCCAGAAGGCTATAAACCAACAACAAATAGAACATGGCAGTTTACAACAGGAACCTCAATAAATCCTCCATTATCCCCATCCCCTATAATCTCACCTTCTCCAACACAGCAACCAACACTAGAACCAAGCTCAAATCCAAATGTTTCTCAAGAGAACCTAATTTCAGTAGCGGTCATCGTTGGAGCAGTAATTGCAGTTGCTGCTGCGCTGGGATTACTATTTTACTCGGTTAAGCGAAGCGGGCGAAAGCAGCGTTCTTCTCCGAGAACCATGCTGTTCTTGGAGGAGAGCTATTAGTGGTATTGACAATATACAGCCTATTGGATGCGCATGAAATCAACAATTTGGGTCGTATTGCTGCTACTTTTAACCTGTACCTATACTCAATTGCAAATTACAAAAGCAAATATTGTTACAAAAGAAGGCACAATCGCTTCCTATAAACCCTATATCGCCTACCCTTCTAACACCAGTTACTCGCCAACCGTAAGCGTTCTTAATGTTAGCTTTCGTGCTGAAGTATGGGGAAACGTCAAATACTCTATGGTCTACAGCTTGGATGAAAAAGAGAATGAATCATTACCTTTGGTAGACCACTATTTTAGTTGGGTTCAAGGTCAACATGACAAGAGCTATGTTGATGGGTCAGCAGTCTTGCCAGAGCTAGCAAATGGCTCTCATCGTATCAAAGTGTTTCTTGAATGCAACTGGCAAATAGGGTATTCGACTGGATGGAAAGATAATTACTACTATGATAGCGAAGAAGTTTATTTTACAGTTGAAAATTCAATATCTACTTCAAACGTTCCAGCTCAGATCGAAAAGGGCCCTGTATTCATCAAGGCTAACGGCTCAGTCTCCGCCCCGGGCATATTCAAACGGGAAGGAAATATCTACAGCCTAACAGGCGACCTTGACATCGTGCCCATTGTGGTGGAATGCAACAGCATCGTTTTGGATGGCAAAGGGTTTGCTTCTAAATCCATGAGTGGCTGGTCAGAGCAAATTGCCGTCAATCTCACTGCTTCCAACGTAACTGTAAGAAATTTCAACTTCGCAAATTATGGGATAGGCATTCTAGGCGCCTGGAACAAAAACACAATCTTAAACAACACTTTCAGAAACGTCATAAAAGCCATCTCGATATACGGCAACGGCTACAACGTCACAGGCAACAGCATCCAAAACAGCGCATTCTTTGCCATCCGACTCCTAAACACGTACGGAAACACGTTTTTCGAAAACAATCTTTCAGGCAATTCAATAGGGTTTGACGTGACTAACAGCACGGAGAACTTGGCGGTTGCAAATACACTTGCGAACAATCATGAAGCATTTAGAATCAGCAACGGCGGCTTCCAAGTCTATCACAACAACTTCGTTAACCAGTTCCAACAGGTGTCTCCAGGCGCTTATTCTGCGCTAATTCTTTCAGCGTACTCCGAATCTATCATGTGGGATAATGGTTATCCTTCTGGAGGCAATTACTACAGCGACTACCTGACCAGGTACCCAAACGCGACAGAAGTTGACGACTCAGGCATAGGAAACACGCCATGCCAAGTAAGCATCAACTCAAATTTGACAGATAGGTACCCACTGCTTGAACCTGTCAACGTTTCGGTACCCTTGTCTGAATTGCCATCGCCCGTATTCGACGTTACTCCTTTGGGTTCGCCTACGCCTTCATCAAGTCCGACTCTAAGTCCAACGCCTACTGTTCCAGAGTTTCCATCATGGATAATTCTTCCTCCTTTTTTGATCTTCATGGGATTGGTGACTGCTGCAATCAAGAGAAAAACTATTTTCAAATGTCGCTTCCAATCAAATTCTAAGTATTTAGTTTCTGTTAAGGCTTCACAAAGTTCCTTTCTCAACTAAGCGAATTCGCTGGAATTACTTACCTTACAACGGCTCTTCTGACTGTAACCGGACAAACTGGCACGATAGGAAGAGAATAGCGAATCGCGTCAACTGCGTGATCTCGCTCCTTTACGTCTTCATGATACTCAAGCAGTTCGCTTATCAAGTTAACACAACGCTTGCTAACGTACTGCCGCGGCCCTCCATCGCTCGCGAGGCTAAGCCGGCTGCCAAGTTCTCGCAGCCCATCCTCCCGTTGGTAAGTGTACGCTTTAGCGTTAAGACCCGCGCGGCACAACTTCAAAATAGACTGAGGAAACCGTGCGTCGCAATAAAAGACGCCCTTCCCCCATTCAGCCTGCATATCCTTGGCAGCTTCAGCCAGCTCTTCGTCCGTGGTTTCCCTCTTGTAGAACTCATCCACAACATACCCTCGCCCGTCAGGGTCAAACGCATTCGCCACGATTGCTGAGGGGTTGCTCCAGCCAAAATCCACCCCAAAAGAAAACAGAGGGCAAACGTGAGCCTCACAAAACGAGAACGCAAAATTCTCAAGATGAAACAGCAAAATCTCCCCCACAATTCCCGCTGTGCCAATTTACTTCCAAATGTTATTTATTCTAAACGCTTCAATAATGGAAGGAGGCAATCTAAAAAACTAGAAGAATGGGTGTAGTTTTTATCATGGATGTCGTAGCTATCGCTTTCGGGGTTGCGGGCGGTCTTGCGCTGTTTCTTTTCGGATTGTACAGGCTAAGCGATAGTTTGAAGAAAGTTGTAGGACAAAAGATTGAACAGCTAATGGCAAAGATGACCAACAACCCCGTAAAAGGCGCCTTCTTTGGAGCGCTAACGGCTGCTAGCTTGCAGAGTAGCGGCCTAACCATGGTAATTCTTATGGGACTGATCAACGCTGGCGTTCTGACCTTGAGTCAAGGTATTGGGGTCATGCTTGGCAGCGAAATCGGCACCACGTTAACCGCGCAGATAGTAGCTTCCAAAGTTGGAACTATCTTTTACCCCATAATAGCGGCTGGGTTCCTGCTATCGTTTATTCCAAAAAACAGAAAGTACCGAAACATAGGTCAGGTGGTGCTCAGCGTCGGATTGGTTTACTTGGGCATGAGTATAATGACCAGTAGCATTCAGCCCCTTCAAGATGAACCTGCCTTGAAGTCATTCCTGTTTAGTCTAGGGCAGTTTCCGTTCTACGGCTTGATCGGAGGGATCTTGGTGACTGGGCTCTTCAACAGCAGCACCGCGCTGATGGGGCTAGTAATTTCTCTGGGCATGAACAACATGATTACTTTAGAAGCTGCTGTAGCCATCATTCTTGGCGCCAACATAGGCTCCTGCGTTACGGGCATACTTGCCTCCTTCGGGTCCTCCGTTTCGTCTAAGAGGCTTTCCTTAACGCAGTTTGTCATAAACGTCGTCGGGGTGCTGCTGTTCTTCCCCTTCATAACTTACTTCACTGGACTCGTCACAATGACCTCCGGGGACTTGCCCAGGCAAATCGCCAATGCCCACACCATCTTCAATATAACAGTTACAGTAATCATGCTGCCCCTGGTCGGTGTATTGGTGTCTCTTGCCAATCGGCTTTTGCCGGGCGAGGAAATCAAGATGAAGAGGGGAACAGAGTTCATTGACAGCAAACTATTGGCTGTCCCGTCTATAGCTTTGTCACAAGCTGAAAAGGAAATTCTCAGAATGGGCAACCTTACAAACCTGATGTTGGATAAAGCCATGTCGGTTCTGCAGAACGGCAAAAAAGAGACCATTGCAAAAGTGATGGAGTTAGAAGGAGTTGTGGACGAAATTCACGATTCCATAGACAAGTTCCTAGATGATAATCGCTTTGCAAGCCTCAACGAAAAAGAGCTCCAGAAGCTGGCTTACTTGAGGCACAGCGCCACAGATATCGAGAGGGTAGCCGACCACGCCAACTATCTGGCGGAATTGGCCGAAAAGAAACTGAAGAGGGATTTGGAGTTTTCAAAGGATGCAAAAGAAGAGCTAGCCATCATGTGTGAAAAGAACAAAGCTGATTTACGAGAAAGCCCTGATTGTCCTTGAAGGCAACAACGAGGAAGTTGTCAAGGAAGTTAAGGAGTTAGAGGACGAAATGGATCGCCTGCATAGGCTTTACGAAGGTAACCACATGCGAAGACTGGAGCACAAACTGTGCGATCCGCTGGTGGGCATAATCTTTGTTGATGTCCTCAGGAATCTGGAGCGGATAGGTGACCACTCCGCGGACATAGCCAACACCACTTTGATAGGTTTCTAAACCTGTGAACCAAGTAGCTGAGTCTGTTGAAAAGGCAGTAATTTAAGAGATAAAAATAGGAAAATGCGAGTGACATCTCACTTGGGACGGGGTTCCGAATCCCCCCAGTCCACTACAGCTCGCGTTAAGACAACCCTCTACAATTTATAACTGTGTTGTCATGCTTTCCGACTATAGAGGCAGGACATAGCCTAACAGGTATCCTATTACTCCAAGAACGAACGAAGCAGTCCACATGACCACCGTTGCATCCATTAATCGCTTCCTTTTGTAACATAATCCGATGTTGGAACCCTGCAATGCCCAGAAAACAATTAGACCGAAGGACAACGTCAGAGTAATCACCCCAAAAAATGCATGAAAAAGAAAAGAAACAGCCACAGCATCAAGAGTACTGAAGAAATAATTGAAGTTACGCAAAAAAACTGGACCCATAATATCGAGGAAGGCGCCAAACTCCACAAGAGTTCCTACTATCATTATGCCCGTATGTCTCTTTATTTTGCGCTTCCTCCCATAAAGACTCAACACCAACATTGCGAAGGCAGCTATCTGAAGGAGTAAGTCGATATCAGTTTGAAGAATAGCTCTGGTGCCAAATAGTCCAGGCATAAATGCCACTGACTGAAAATTGCTGTCTCCCTTTATTAGGTTTTTCCGAAACGAAATTTGCGTAGCCAGGTCAGGTTGGCTGCATTAAACGCTCGCTTTTAAAATGACGGTGAACGAAAATAAGTACGGTCTGCTCTTATTCAATCATATGGATGAAGCATTATATTTCCAAACAAGAGCGGATTGGCGAAGCTGGTTAAGCAAAAACCATGCCATAACAACTAGCATTTGGCTTTTCTTTTATAAAAAATCTGTGACGAACAAAGGAATAACGCTTCAGGAAGCAGTTGAGGAAGCAATATGCTTTGGTTGGATAGATGGCAAACTTAAGAGAGTCGATGATGAACGGTTTATGCTGTGCTTTTCAATTCGGAAAGACAGCAGTGTGTGGTCTCAAATAAACAGGTTGAGAGCTGAGAAATTAATTGCTGACGGCAAAATGACAAGTGCAGGTCTCGCTAAAATAGAACAAGCTAAAGAATCAGGCCACTGGGAAAAAGCTTACACTAACAAAATCAAGGATGAAATACCCCCTGATTTGCTGGAAGCACTCCAAAAGCATAAAATAGCCATTGATAATTTTCAACGCTTCGCTAACACTTACCAGAACATGTACGTCGGTTGGGTTAACAGCACAAAAAGCATTGACACGAGAAAGAAACGTATCGAAAAAGTAGTAGAACAGGCACTGAGAAACAAAAAACTGATATTCCAACATGATTAACGCTCTCTGAGCATTCACATTATTGTTTAATTAGAAAAAAAGGAGTTTTGTGGGTGACATCTCCACCACTTCAGATGCGGTTCAAATTCCGCCAGTCCCCATGTTTTGCCAAAAAGAGCTTTATTTGAACTTGTTTACCTAAAGTAGGCATTAGGGTATCCTTAAGAGTTTCACAAACTTGCAAAGACGACGTTCGTCTCAATTAGTCACAAGTATTTTTCCCAAAAGATGAAATCTTGCCGGTACCAGTGATCCATTATTTCGACAATTTCTCTGAATCCAACCTTCCTAAGCAAATTCTTTGAAGGCTCGTTTGTTGACCGACTGTCACACCATATTTTGTGTGCACCACGTTTTTTGCTCGCTTCAAAAGTATTCTCTAAGAGTGATTTGCCAATTCCAGTGCGTCTTAGAGAAGGCTCGACTCCGAACCAATCAAGGTAGACCGTATAATCGTTAAAATGAGAAAAACTAAAACCAACGATTTTTTCATCGTTGTTTACTGCTATAAATATAGAAAAAGGATCATCCACCAACCTTTCCAATAATCTGTCGGCAGTATTCTTTTTCAGCTCTGTCTCTTTGGCTAATACATTGTAGTATTCCAAAGAGGTCACTACAGATCTAAAAAGCTTTGAAACCTCCTCAAGATCAGCACTGGTCGCTGGTCTCACTGTAAGTTTAGTAGCCATGGCTTAATTTTGAACGGAAGAGAATAAAAAAATATCGAACCAAAAATGAAACGTCAAGATAATGGTAACATTCACAATCCTTTCTCTAATGCTATCCCTATTTTTGCATACAAAAAGAAAAAAAGAATTTGCAGGTGACATCTCCACTCCGGCAAGGATTCAAATCAAGCCTACCCCGAATTGGATCGGGAGCTAAACAAAAACAAAAAGCGGGATAGTTTTATGAGGATAAGGGTAGGGGCGGTGGGTCCTGAAAGATAATAATTAGAGGAGGAGGAAACTTAACGAGCAAGTTGATAAAAAGCCCAGAGCCATCTCAGCCGCTATTTTTCGTTCATTACTTATCTAAGCAAAAAAAGAAAAAGAGACGGAACTCATACTCAAAATTACCTTGTTTTGAGGGTGTTGCACCACTCAGCGATTTTGTTTTTCGTCTCCTCCTTATTATCGAAACCTTTTGCTGACAAAGCTAACTCGCCGACGAAGATGGAGTTCGGCATCAACGCTTTGGTCTTCTCTACAGCTTGACCCAAACCTGAATCCGAGAAGAACAACGCTACCTTCTTCCCCGACAAGTCATTCTTGTTCAAGTATGATCTGATTGCCGGGGTTGGACTTCCAGCCCAGACAGGTTGCCCGATTATTACGAGGTCATAGTCAGTTGCTGTTCTTTTCGTCTCGGCAATCTGGGTTTCCTTTCCTTGCATAGCGTCTCTGCCATTTGGCAAGAAAGCGAGTCTACCTTGGCGGTTTTTCAAGTCAACTACTTCTTCTATGTCGGCCCCGATTTCAGCTGCAATGGTTTCGGCGGCGAATTTCGCGTTTCCTGTTCGCGTGTAGTATATTACCAGAGTTCTCATGTTCAGTCCTCGGTTGTTGGTTATGGATGGTTCCGAATAAAAGACTTTTTGCATACTTTTGAGAAATAAGCGTGGTTGCAGTGAGCATGGGAATTTAGTCAAAAAATCATTTTGCTAAAGGAATAATTTGGCTTTATCCCAATATTCTTTCACCATTTTCGCCCAATTCTTTCCTGTGACAAAATTCATTGTGAGGCTTGCAAAGTCGAGCCAACTAATTCGGTCGCGTCATTCTTGCATCTTCCTTATATCCATGTTGCATTTATAGTGGAACCAGAAATCCACAGTGTAGAGGGATTGAAAGATTAAGTTACCTCGTTTTGTCCAGCAAGAAACGGAACAAATATTCGTCAAGTTTGCTCCTGAAAAAATAAGCTTAGGTACGCTTCTGTCCCAACAAGCAAGTTACAATAAGAAAGCTATTCTCTTACAGGGTACCGTTGTTTCCGTAGTTAGCCTTGACGAGATGGATGAACAGACCGTTAGCACTTGGTTCCTGAACCTGCCCACGACTGTTGAAACGACTGCCTCTGCAACATACTTTTACTTGCAGAATGACACGGACGAAAAAATCCTAGTTAAGTACCCTGCTGACCTCGATGTTTCTGCTCAAGACACGGTGAGTATAATGGGCATTTTTAGCGCTCACGGAGTAACAATTGAAACAAGAGGGTTGCTGCGATCAAAACAGGAAGAAATTGTAAACTCTTTGGGGGAACCTTTCATAGGGGCCATCACGGTAGAAAATCAGACTAAACAAAAGTTAGAATACATCCGACAAGAACGGTAAAAACCCAAAATTGAAAGTTGAAACTTAGAGTAAGCGAGCGAAGAACGATTCATATCAAATGTTAAATATTAATTGGCAGCAATTATTTTTGAGGAAAGTTCCAATGAACATATTGGCGATAAATGGAAGCGCCAGAATGCAGAATGGATACACTGCAATAATTTTGACGCCTTTTCTGGAGGGCATGAAGGAAGCGGGGGCACAAGTCGAATTGTTCTATGCCAAACAACTCAACGTCAGCCCTTGCATAGGCGAATTCCATTGCTGGTACGAGAAGCCAGGTCAATGCTACATTCCTGATGGCATGCAACTTGTCTATCCCAAACTGCGCGAGGCCGATATACTTGTGCTGGCAACGCCCGTTTACATTCCCTTGCCAGGCGAAATGCAGAATTTCATCAACAGGCTCTGTCCACTCATCGAGCCCATCCTCAGCAAACGTAACGGTCGCACGAGAGCCCGATTTCATGAGAACGTCAAAATCAAAAGGATCGCGTTGGTTTCCACATGCGGTTGGTGGGAAAAAGGAAACTTCTCAACTCTTCTCCGCATTGTTAAGGAAATTGCGAGAGATACAAACATTAGTTTTGCAGGAGCTGTGCTCCGCCCTCACGCAAATCTCTTGACTGAAAACAAGGAGAAGATGAAACAAATCTTGACGGCGACCAAACAAGCAGGCTTTCAGCTCGCAAAAGAAGGAACCATCCCCAACTACTTGCTTGAGACAGTTGCTCAGCCACTAATCTCCGAGGAAATCTTCAGGAAAAGGGAAAACGAGCAATATACGAAACTGAAACGCGAAACATAAAGACGAAAACAACCGGTATAGAAGAAAAAGATTTGCGGGCGACATCTCCATTGGGCGGGGAAGTTCAACCCCAAATTTTAGCGATAGGGCCTTTATGATTGAGCATTTTGTTTCAATTCTTAAGCCGGCAGAAACTTGAGGCTTGAGAGTGATGCATTCAAGAGAAAAAGCAGGGAAGAACAACAGCGAAGAAAATTGCCTATTGCTTTTTGTGTTCCTTGAGAACGGTCATCGGTGACGTCCTAGTATCGGCGATGCCCGGCACGGCTCGTAAGACCTCGCCGATGAAGTGAAGACTATTTTCATTGCTGTCGGCTTTGAAGAAAATGACAAAATCCCAGTATCCATACAGGCTCCATGAAGACTCGATCATTACTCCTTTCATTGGCTCGGTAGGCATCTTTTTGAATGCTTCCCAGAACTCGCCGCCTTTTCCTGAAATCGTTTTGATTAAAACTTGATATTTCATCATGTTTTTTTCCAATTAAGACACCATTTGTCTTTTGTAAAGACGTGCCTTTAAGACTCTGTGACTGCATAACCACAACCACAACGGTCCCAACGCAACACCAACTCCCACATCATATAACACTCTAAACATCCCAGAGCTCCCATGATGGCCATTTTTGCTTTTCTTATGGTTGAGAGCAAAAAACAAGAATTAAGCAAGAATTAGGGAGCGCCTATATTGCTAAAAAGATGTTAAAAAAAGCTAATTTGCATTTATGGAATGTTAAGTTGAGCTGGAAAGGCACTACTTGTCCCAGACACTCACAACTTTCATTTAGGTACTATGTGAGCAATTCGCTGCAACTGGACTAACTGCTTTGAAACTTTTTCATCTCCAAGTTGTCATATGATCTTCAAAAATTCGCAATTGAGATTGCCGGGTTTGTGAGCAGATTTTGGGAGGAAAAAAAATGGAAAAATCATTCTTGTTCTTTGCTTCGGTGAAATCAGTCAATGTTTTGGGAGAAAAGAAGAGAAAAAGCAACGAGCACTATTGAATTTTCCAAAGCCCCCTCAGCGCTAATTCTTATTTCTATAACGTTCTTAATGAGTAGGACACAAAAAAAGAAAAAAGGAATCTAAATTTTTACTTCTTTCTGACAAGCAATACAATTGCAACAATCAGTATGATAACCAGCAGTATCGCTAGCGCAGCCGTGATAGCATAGAAAGTGTCAGTCGAAACAGAGTTTGTCGAGGTGCTCGGTCCGATTGCTATGGAAGTTTCCCCGCTGGAAGCAAAGTAAGAGTTAGATCCATCGAACGTCGTTGTGATTTTGTATATACCTTGAGCAGGAGGTGTCCAAGAGAGTGCATAGTTACCCATTATGTCGCTGGTGACTGTTCCAATAGTTGCTTTGTTCCCGTTAGAATCAGTGGCAATTACTGTAACGAATACGCCTTTTGCGTCAGCGGGTTTTGGATTTTGCATATACAAGTATTCCATCCAAGCACTCATGCTACCATCTGAGATTGCAGGGGTGCCAGCTGCAGGGATCCCTAAGCAGGTTTGTCCAGGTGATTGGTCAGTAACAGTACCTTGCACTGTAATTGTATTTCCGACGCCTGGCGTTGCAGTGACGGTTGTTGCGGTTAGACCTTTGCCATAGGTGTAAATTTGGTTGTCGTAGGCATTGTGTGATAGCATATAGCCGTCAACGATGGGGAGACTGCTTCCAGTTGCAAAGTTTAGGGCGGTCCACATTTCGGTTCCATTATCCGCGTTGATGGCGTATATCCTAGCCCCTGGGAATAATGGTGGACCATAATCGTGGCCTACCTCGACGTAAATCATGTGGTCAGCAATTGAGGCTTCATAGTTGCCAATAATCCAGAATGGGTATACTCCGTAGGGCGTGTTGACTCCGGAACTTCCAGTGCTATAGCTCCATTTGAGGGTGCCAGTGTGAAGATCGTAGCTGAAGAGTTGTCCGCCTAGAGTCCATGTGTAAAGGTTGCCATACGCTATCATGGCGCTTTTTTGATCATAGTATCCCCATGGGTTGCTGTAAGGCTCGGTCGGACCCCAGAGTTTTGTCCCGTCGAGTGTGCTGTATCCCGTCCATGTCATCGTCTCTTTGGTGAATTCAGCGTATACTCCGTCGCCAGCAGGACCCATAATAACCGTTGTAAACGGTATTTGGGTTTGGTTCTTTATCCACAACAAGCTTCCGTCTTTGGTGCTAAAGCCTGCTTCAACTTGCCAGCCAGTCTGCCATTGAAAAGCTCCTGAAGTTCCGCCTGCTACCGTCATAATTACAACGCCTTTGTCTGTATCGATAGCCTGGATTGCTAGGCTCGCTGGACCTGGAGGTCCGAATAAGCCAGCAACTGTTGGGAAGGGGTTTCCTTGATAGGTTGTAGGCACTGGTGCATTCCACATAACGCCTGGACCGTAATCAATTGTTGCACCTGCAGGTGGACCCCACTGAGGCGTTGATAAATAATACCCCGGCGTGCCAGCGAGAATGCATTGGGTTGAGTTCCATAATTCAAGCTGCGGTGGATAGGCACCTATGAAACTTGAGTTGATGAAGTACAAGAGCAGGCTGCCATCAGATCCTTCTATAAATTGACTGCCAAAAGCTGACGGCGTAGTTGCGTTTGCGATGGTTAATATGAGGTTTCCAGTGAATGCATCAAACATGTCAAGGAAGCTACCTGCACCTAAGAAGCCTGCTCCCCTAGTTGCCCAGAGGTATGCGAATCCTCCGTATTGGTTTATCGATTTGTAGTTGTGTACTTGACCGCACAGAAGGATGTCGTTGGTATCTTTATTCCAGAGGGTTTTTCCTGTTCGCACATCTACTGCTACCCATCCTTGCGGGTTACTTGAGGCTCCTGGATATAGCGTGTAGTATAGTACTCCGTTTAGGATTATGGGGGCAAACTTAGGTTGATATTGAAAACCTGTGTAGTAATTGGTTTCTTGGCTGCCTCCAAATTCACCGCCCATTTGACCTCCGGGAGCTAGTGGCTTTGTCCAGACTACGTGCGCGCTCTTTACTGCTGGGCTATAGGGGTTAAAGTTGCCATTGTAACTATAGTCTCCGGAATTGGCGAATGATACTTGACCAAGTCCAAGCCAGTTTCCGCTGATTGTGCTCCAAAGATGATTAAACGCTTCGACTGGACGTGCCCAGTAACCTGTTGGTAGCGGATTCTCCGGTATGGATGTGGCGGGTGTATTTGTCACGGTGAGAGTCTCTGTTGTGCTGGTGCTGGGTCCATACACATCTCCGATCGACCCAGGATTAAAGCCAGTTGGTGGAGGGTTAGGGTTTGCGCCTGCTATCGTTTGTCCTGGAAAACTGAACACGAAAGAGTAAGTGCCAAGTTCATCAGGAACGAATACGACGCTAAAGCCACCTACGTTATCTGAAGTATAAGGCCCCATGTTTTGTATGGTTCCGTCAGGCTTTGTAACTTTCAAATCGAAGTTTTCCCATCTATCGCCACCGATACCGTTAGCTGTGGGAGGTACCTTGTCAAGAAACATAGTTATGTATGCAGTTTGGCCGACTCCCACAGGGTTAGGGACTACTTGCAAATATGCCCAAGTGGGAATAGTAGCGTCAGTTGATTTTGCATTAGTCAAGGGCAAGAATACGAGAAAGCTCGAAGCTAGTAGTATAGCAATTGTGATTGCACAAAATATTGAGTTTTTCTTTTTCTGAATATTGTTTACCCATAAAATAGATTTCTCAAACATTTCTCAATTTTGCTCCATTTTTCTCATTTCTGAGTAGTCAACAGTATTGAGCGATTTGCTTTTAAGATTTTTCTAAACTATAGAATTGGCTGCTCACAGAAATTTGGCCCAAACTGGTCTGAAATTAATGAAAAGGTGCCAATTAATCTTGATTCTAACAATTTGATTAAGTGGAGGAAAGGCCAACAGAAATCTCCAAGTTAAGACGAATAGGCCATAAACAAAAAAGCGGCATGATTGACATTTGCATTCTGAGTGGCTCAAATCCCGGCAATCCACATATTTCTGCTGCTTATCCTTTAGTTCAAGGCTTCCATTCTCAGGGTTTTTGATAGCCATCAATTCCTAAATGAGAAAAAAGTGGTGAAAAATCTTTTTGAGCGTAGACTGTGAGTTTAGAGCTAGGTCTGGGTAATTGAACTCCTATTTAATGTGCCTAGCAAACCTTGGGCAAGAAGCAGTCGCCTCTCAGTCAACAGCCCAACCATGCTCTCGCCTTTGACAACGACAAGTCGCCTCACCCGGTTTCTTTGCATAATCTCAAGTGCGTCCTCAATGGTCCTTTCAGAATGAATTGTAATTAATGGGGCAGTCATTATTTCCTGAGCCACAACCTCCTTTGGATCCTTTCTTGCGAGCACCACCCTTTCTATAATATCTCTTTCAGTAACTATGCCCAAGGGCTCGAAGTCTCTGGCAATGATGACCGCGCCTATGTTCCGTTTTGCCATGATTGAAGCGATGTCAAAGACAGGGGTTGATCGGGCAACTGTGGGAACAGGCATTCGGGCAATTGATCCAACAATCACTCTTGACAAATCAAAAGCGTCTCCCCAAATAGTGTCCAATGCATCTTTAGTTCTCTGCACAAACTCTATCTCATTCGTGTAGATAGTGCCCTCAAACTGCTTTAATCCTTCGAGCTTCTCTTGGTCAGGTGGAAGAGTCTTGAATTGGAATAGATCTTTTCCATCCACAATAATTGTTCTAGAATAGCAAGCAGCAATATGCTTAACTGCAAATTTCTTTGATAGCTCTTTCGCAGCTTCGAGGTTTTCGCCATTGATTGGTGCCATAATCTTAACACAAACACCTTTTTCCTGCCAGTTTTTCACTAACACCTTGTCATTCCAGGTTCTTGTCACACCTTTTGAAGAAGTTAAGACTAAGATTTCTTTTTCCGCAGAAAGCAGGGTTTCATTTACTTTCTCGAAGGCAGCGTCAGCATTTGCTATGATGAAGGTTTCTTGACGCTGGTTCATTTCTTCTCAACCTCAATGATATTCTTTAGCTCACGCGCTAATTAACTTGAGCGCTTGTATGCTCGCATCTTTTTCCATTAAGATTGACACGGTATCTTCTGCAAGAACCTTCAAGCCAAGCAGACATGGATAGGTTCAAACTTCACCCTAAAATTCCAGAATTTTCCTCACGGATAGTTATTGCTTTTTTTGGGGTTGCCGTTTCGGTTTACTAGGTAGTCTTAAAAATCAAAAAGCATTTTGAAAAAAAGGGTTTGAGAGTGACACCTCTACTCAGAAAATGGGCAATTCAGCCCTTGGCCTAATAGACTGAGATTAAGCAAAACCTGTTATTTAAGAAAATATTCAATTGTGCAGGAATAAGTTTCTTCAGCTGCTTTTTACGCTTTACTCAATTACTTGAATAGCGCCTTGAGGACATTGCGCTTCGCATCCTCTGCAAACAAGGCAATCATCAATCTTTACGGGTGTCGATTTGCCGTCTTTTATTTCGTATACTCCCACTGGACATGTGTTGACGCATCCTTCGCATCCACTGCACTTGGAATCTACTATAATTTTTACCATATCTTAACCTCTATTGAATCTATTCAATTGCAAAAAAGGAATGATAAAAGCGTTTTGATGAGTTTGTTGCTTTAATAACATCATTTGCAAAGATATTTATGGTTCAGATTCTTCCCGCTGCAATGAAGACTGATTCCATCTTAATTGACGGAATTTGGAGGTTAATCTTCGCTTATGCGTCAAAACAGCTTTTCAAATTCTTGGAAGACGGTATAAAAGCTCATACAAAGTGTTATAATTAGTTCAAACAGTTACTTTATTGCTTGAGTAGAAATTTGCAGAAGAATTGTCAAGGTCCGAGGCTGAAGTTTGGACAGTATACGCAGAATCGTTTGTAACCTTGGTTTCATTCTACAAGTTACGGGTTTGCTTCTCTTTCTTCCAATTGCAATTGGGCTTCAAGCAGACGAGTTGGGTGCAGTTGGTAGCTTGATTGCTACTTGTTTTTTGTCGTTCGGGGTTGGCTTTGTCTTCAACTCGTTTTCTGAACGTAAAGAACTTGACGAAAGAACTTCTCTCTGGCTTATGCTTTCTGTTTTTGCTATTCTTCCTTTAGTGCTTATGATACCGTTTGTGTGGAACAACGTGTTCCGAGCTGGGAACCCATTTGACCTCTTCACCAACGCATATTTTGAGACTGTCAGCGGTTTTACAACTACAGGGTTCAGCTTCATTGCAGACCCAGGATCTTTACCTACGTCATTGCTGTTTTACCGTAGTCTCGTTGAGTTCATTGGCGGTGTTGGCTTCGTCTATATTCTCGTGGCTTTTCTGTATCCTGGGTCGAGTCTTGATGACTTCTGCGAAGCTTTCAGCATCGAGAAGCTTTGCGACAACCTCAAGAAGGTTTTCGCTGCAATATTGCTTGTTTACACGTTGTTTGTTGTAGTATTCACTGTCATCTTCTACTTCACGTATTCGACGAATCTAGTCGTATCAAGTTGCGCTGCAATAGATATTTTAACAGGCGGTTATCAGCCAAATATCACGGCAGGCATTGGCGTCTTCCAGGTGAGCATCATCGTCTTAATGTTGTTGGGGTCGCTTAACTTCAGTTTTCATTTCAGCCTGTTTCGTTTGAAGCTGCATGAACTTTTTACGCCGGAGATCAAGTTTTACCTTGAGTTTTTAGCTGTCTTAACGGTGATTATTTCTTTTCTTGCCTGGATTAACCCGTTTGATTCGTTGTTTCACGTTGTGAGCATGGCGTCGTCGTCAGGTATGGAGTACGTTAACGTTGCTGCCACACCCGTTGCAGCAAAGGTGCTGTTCATTCTGATAGGATTAGCTGGGGGTTGTGCGTTCAGCATGTCGGGTGGAATACGAATGAAACGTATCCATCAACTCGTGAATGCATTGCGCAGGAATGATGACGCGCCGACTCGGGAGGAGCTGAAGTCAATCCTTGTTTTCATAATTAGCTTCGTCATACTGCTGCTTCTTCTCAGTTTGGCTTTTTCAACAGTGGGCATATCATTTCTTGATTCGGTTTTTGAGATTGGCTCAGCTTTGACTACAAATGGGATAAGCATGGGAATCACGACTATTGCCTTGCCGTTGGGATACAAGTGGCTCCTGATCTTGGCGATGATAATTGGTCGAGTTGAAATCGTCAATATATTCAGAGCAATAAGAGGTTCTCAGCCGCCTTGAAGATAGAGTTATGTTCTCGGGCAGCTTCTTAGTTTTTTCAACAAAACTTAACTATTTTTGAAGTAAAAGGTATCTTTCGTGTCTGAACCGCTTATACTTCGTGCAGAACGTCTTTGGGCAAAATTTATGGCGAAATTAAAGAGATAGAGACAGCGGGAAACTAATGGACATCGATGAATTGAAGGCTCTTGGAAAAAACGAAATTCCTACAATATCGAAGAATCTTGATAGAACTGACGTTAATTTTCTAATTCAGAGACTCTCCGAAAAAGACGACCTGGTCAGATACAACGCCTTCCTGTTACTTCAGTCGAACTCTCGCGGGCTTCCTTTTGTTTACGAACACTGGAGTGAGCTGGAGAACAAACTGGAAAGCCCCAACTCTTACCAACGCAGCATAGGCATAATGCTTATTGCAGAAAACGTAAAATGGGACAAAGACGGAAGATTTGACAAAACCATCAGCAAGTATCTGAATTGCTGCAACGATGAAAAATTCATAACTGCCCGACAGGCCATTCAAGGACTGGCAACCATCCTGAAAACAACCAGCAAATTCGACAAACAGATCGAGCAAGGTATAGCTAATTTGCAGCTCTCACGATACAAGGAGAATCAACAGAAACTCATTAACAAGGACGTATCGAACATACTCAAAATTGTCGAGAATAAGGATAAACAATCAAAATAGCCACAAGTTTCAGCGGATATAGTTCTTAGAAAACTAAGTCGTACATATTGTATCAATTTAATCTGGGGGCAAAAGCTTCGGTGGCTAGTTGCGTGATATAAGTTGGCAAACAAGCATAACTAAATTCCAGGGCTAACGATTGCCTTTCAAATATCTAATTTCGCGCGCTCTTCTGTTCTGTAGATCAATACCCATTTCTTTCGAGTCTATATGGACATTGGATGGTTTTTCTGCAGATCTGTTGTACAAGTCGCTAAACGGAAAGGAGTATTTTGCAATAATTGTTTTTAAGTCATATTACATGGTTTGATATGTTTCTGTGCTCAACAATTGAAGGTTCTCGATATGTTTGGATATGCTCAGAGTATGTGTGAGGGTTTAAGTCACGGTCTGCACTATATGAAGACATGAGAAATGTGTCTCAGAAAGACATATTGTACACTCGTACAACACAACAACAAAAAAGGAAACAACAAAAATGACCAACAACTACCAAAAAGAAATCCAAACAAAACTCACCAAAGGCCTACTCGACATGATCATCCTCCAATTCCTCGACGAACAACCCATGCACGGATACCAAATAATAACCAAAACACGCAAAACCTTCGGCATCTACTTCGGACCCAGCACCATCTACCCACTACTAGCAACCTTAGAAAAGAAAGGCTACCTAAAAAGCACCTGGAACATGGACAACGAACGCCCAAGAAAAATCTACCAACTAACAAAAGACGGAGAAACAGTCCTCAACTACACCGAAGGCTCACTCAACATAATCTGCAAAACCATGACAACAGACAACAAAATCCGAATAGAGGCAGCACCAATAACCCAAATGGGTCAAACCTTCAAAAAAGAGGTACACGCCTGAAAGCCCTAAAAGACTTTTCAGGTTTGTTAACCGACTTAATCAGTTTTTAATTGACGGAAGCATGTGACCCTTATGCTGCACCAATCTGTGAATCCTCAACTCGTCAGGATTTGACAAAGCAGCTTTGCATATTCTGCATTTAAACGACACACAAGATGTTTCATTATACCGATCTTTGTAAGTTAACATTCGATCCTTCAGTTTCAGACACCTTCTCCCCAAAAATGATTTGTGTATTTCAATTATAATAGTGTCTTCACTCTATTAAACCCACTACGTGTTTCAACAAAAATAGCCTCAAATTTGAATTTGCGCAAGGCACCACCCATCCTAGATTCTCCCTTGCATAACTTCAAGAAATTCAACAAAACTCTTCAACTTAGAAATGTTGCATTTTTGGAGATTGTATGGGTTTGCTGGAACTCGGGACCCGAAAACAGGAGAGAAGAATGAAAACCCAATGAATGATTAGACAACAGTTTTTCCAGAACCCCGTCAGCCCATTCTTTCTAGCTATTCATACAAAGAAGGGGTGGTTGACAGATCTATGACCTGCTTTTTCTTTCGTTTTCCAATATGTGTCTTCATGGTCGATTACGTTGCCGTCTTGTCAATTACGGTTCTGGTAAGGATGACAATTTGGCTTACCTTTGCATTTGTAATGTCAACGCTAACAGTTGCATAACCCGAAGTGCCATTCTGCATGCTTACTATTGCTGTTGTTGCTTGAGCTGTCACTGTTCCGTCGGCGACTATTACACTCTTCACTATTGGTCTGATGCTTCCAACAGAATAGCCCTGTGAGACTAAATTCTGCACGTCACTGTCGTTACCTAGTATGGTGTTCAAGGTCTGATTGTATGCTGAGCTTACTTCGACGTCTCCTGCGTATCCTCCGAATCCTCTTCCTCCACCTCCGTGACCTCCTGGACCTCCCCCGAACCCGCCATCACCCATCATCAAACCTATACCTCCAAAAGGAGTGGTAGTCGCATTGGTGCCAAGAGTTGTTGCAGCTGTGGTTGTTGTGCCTGTTGTTGAATTTGCTTGATCTGCGAAAGCAGTTGTGGCCAACCCCGCAAATACTGCGACTGATACTGCCATCAGCAACAGGGTCAAAGCCTTAGTTTTTCTGTTTATTTTTTTTTCACCTCCTTGTTATCTGAAAAAAACTTTCGGAAAACGCTTATTAGATGATTTTCCAAGATTGGACCCAAGAATGACCCACAAATTACCAGAGTCTTTCCCCAATCTGTACAGAATTCAATACGGACATGACAATAGCGTGACAAATAAGATTCTCATTTCTCACCTATTGACTATAAGGTCTACTTTGTATTGACTTGGAATATGCGAATAGGCTATTTTTCAAATTTGCCTACATTGTTCCAAAAGATGGTTCGTGTACTCTTTTCAGATAATTGATGGTTTTCAGAAGATACTCGGCCTGCTCGAGGTCTTTCTTGACGCTCATCCAGAATTTCGACCAAGAGTTCATTGTCTGCCGGAAACCTCGTTTTGAGAATTCTTTCAATAATGAAACCAATTCTTTCGGAAAAATGAGGCTCTTTGACTTGGCGCGGCAGAACTTCAAAGAAAGCTTCCTCGGCGTACTTGGCGTGTTCGTAAGATGAAAAGTCGATTTTTAGATCTGGCAACGCATGGGGGTTTGTCGAGCCAGTTCCTTTGCGTTCTCTAACTTCCATTTTGATAGTAAGTCTGAATTTCTCTCTCATATCTTCGATTGTGTTGCCGTAACAAGGAAAAATGCATAATCAGAAGCGCCTGAACCACTCTCTTGATCCATTCTTCGAACGCTTCGTTTATTTCCACCATGTTTTCCCCGGCGTACATTGCCCAATTCTTCAAGCTTGAAACTGTCCCAGTCCTTTTCCAAATATGATTCTGGAAACCTCGCAGTTTAGAAGTTAAAGAAGTCAGTTCGTTCTCGTTCAAGGAAATTTGGAAGGAAGCTTGGAAACTGCTGATTAAATAGGTCTTATTACTAAGCGAGTAATTTCCAAGCAAATTCGGTAAGCGAAATTCATGTCCAAAGAGGATCACTTAACGTTGTAGGGCGATCAAGCAGAGCGAAAGCGATTACTTTTCGACAGAGCCCCTCGAAAGCAGGTTTTCCTTTTGACGCAAAGTCATCGTCCTCGACTCCTTCGATGCCTTTCTTAATCTTTTGCATGAAGGAAGAAATAACTTTGTTCAGTGGGGCAGGCAGGTTCAATACTCCTATTCTGTTCTCAAGTCTCAAATCATCCAAGATGCTTTCAATATTTATCTGCAATTCCCAAGGAGTATAATCATTCTCCGTTCTTGAAAGCAGTGTCCACCGATCTTGAACATAATGTAAGGCAGTACCCAGGTATTCATAGCAACTAGGGTCGCCCTCCAAGAACAAAATTCTAGATTTGATTATACGTTCGACATTCTGAAACTTTTTCCTTTTGTTGTGAGGAAAGCTTTCCAAGTTGTCAGGTGATGCAGACCCAGACTCAAGTGTCCTGGTTTCGGTGTCCTCCGAATTCTAATTCTTGGGCAATTCTTCGTGCTATTCTTCTGTGGGTCTCCCTAATATTCGAGCCCTCCCCTCGGAAACCTTATTGGAGAATAATTCAATTTAACTTAAATCTTAATTGCACACGTGAGTGTTTCAACTGATTAATTGGCTTCGACGCGAGTTATCTTCCGAGACCAGTTTTATTCCTGAAATATAGAAAATGCTTTGAATCATTAATTTTAGATTACGAAACCTGTTCAATGTAACAGTTGAACCCATTTCATAGATAGATCTCACTAGGAATATATTTGTCCTTAACGACTAGGTTGGTTTTGAAATTTTTGGTAGCTTTTTGATTGTTTTGCAATGCGCAAAATTATGAAAGATATCGAAATTGCTGTTAATATAATTGATGTAGTTGTTACTCTGAAATTGGTGGCTTCTGTTGTAAACGCGATCGAAACCGCGAAGAAAAATGAAGGTAAAGGCTAATTCGCTGCGGAGAAAATCAAAAAGCTGTAGTCCGATGATTTGTTGATATCTACTTATTATTAAGAGAGACAAAATGAAAGCAAGAATTACAGTAAGAGGTGTAAGTCAGGTTTGTCGAGTAATTTCCGAAGGTGAGTAGAGTTTGTCCTCGTTGACGATTAAACTGCCACCTACACCGTAGAGGCACAGTGGCACAGCAAAACGGTTTCTTTATCGTCATAATCGATTCCTATCCAGCCACCGATAGCGAGCAATGCTATTCCATATCAGAAATGGTGAACATGAATTCTGTTCTCGACTAATACCGTGGAAGGAAAAAAGGTTGTAAAAGTTCTCGAAACAACGAAAGAAAGCACAAAGGCAGACAATGCTGCAGCGACAAGATGCGGTCTTGGTGGAGTTTGTTGCATCTTAGTTGTCATTTTCTTCGAGATATCTGGGCGAAAATGCAGGTATTTATTATTTGCCGCAGTTGCACAAAAACTACGGATTTGAGAACAAAATTATAATCTATACAGTCGCATTGAGGCGGAGAAGAGAATGTATTCCGAACGATAGTTTTCATTATCGGATTGTTGTGTTGCCTTTTCGTTTTGACCTTTTTTGTCGGTCTTACTCATGCTCAAACTGTTGAGTCATCTTCATTTAGACACATGAGAGGTGCTCAACTGCCCTTAGCACCCTCTTCTAATTCTTACATCGGACCTATCCCCCCAGTGAGATATGATCAACAACTAGGGTGGACCTTCACTGACAATTTTGTAAGTTTAGCATACAACGTCACGGCAGTTGATCAAGCGGACACTTATGGATACGGACCAGCGTATTTGCTAGATGGTTTGTCAAATACTGGATATTGGTACGAAGTTGGGATTTCTTATAACTGGCCTTTTGTGGGCGGTCACAATTTGGGTTTTGGCTTTAACTACGAGGTTTTCGCTCCAAATCAATCGTCCATTTATCCAAGAAATGGAGGGGGGAATGGCGCCCTTTTCGGGCCCAGTGAATTCGGGCGCACAATTCTGCTTCAGCTAAGTTTCTACGGGAACGATGTTGTAATGTTTGCAGGAGACTGATGATACGGGGATCTTACGCCGTTGAAATCTTCAGCGCCGAAGGCGCCAACTACTTCAAGGTTTGACAGCAGCGCCTGCGAACAGGAACGGATTCTTCACCGGGATTATGACTGAATGGTACCACCCATATCCGTTTTACGGGGATATGTCCAAAGTCACATATTCCAATTTTGATTTTGCACAGTCATCTCTTGGATGTGGATGGCTAAATTGACGCGACCAATCCATATTGGGATGGAGCTTGGATCGCGGCTTCTCTAACCCAGCTCCACTACACATCCAATCTTACTCAAATACAGACACTATCTTTTGAAGGCGCCACAGAATCGAGCAATGCGTACCAGTTTACAACTGGGTCAATTGTGCCACTACGAACTACTATCACGATTGTTTCTTCTGACCAACTAGGTTTAGTTTCCTCCAATGACGGATTTGCCGTTTGGTACACATTCAATGGCCAGCAATTGTCGACCTTCGCTAGGAATGGCACAACTACAATTAAAGCTGATAACGGGACAAGTGTCGTCGTCGCTGGTGTTTCATCTGGTTCAACCCCTAACGAGGCGTGGGTTTTGAACGCTTTGGAAACCAACGTCACCATAGTTCCAGGTTCTAACCCGACATTTTATTATTATGATCTTGTTTCTCAACAGGTGAGCTATGCAGTGTCAGGAGGTGGTATTCCTTTGAACGTTTATGTAAACTATTACCAGCTCCTGAGGTCGCTTCGGAAAAACTCTCTTTGACCAGGGTTGATTTGCAGCTTTCTGCCTCAGAGTACCGAACAATAATGGTTGCGAAAGGATCAACCGTTTCTCTGCCAAGTGCAGTCTCTGGTGACCAAAATGAGCAATGGATCTTAGCAGGGGACTCAACATGGATCGTTGTTGTTGCCAACCAGATACCTCCAAGAGCAGTTTACAATCATCAATTTCTGCTAAGCTTTGCAGGTTCACAGGCAAACTGGCAATGGGTTAATAGTGGAACAACAACTAAAGTTTCTGTTCCAGGAATCTTAGGTAGAACAGCGGGCACAGGACAAAGGATGGCGTCGTATTCCATCGATGGCAATTTACCCTCATTGATCGAACCTACGGCGGGAATGACCTCGATTTCGGTTTACATGAATGGACCACATACAGTCTCAATAAATTGGGTCAATCAGTACCAGGTAACTCTATATTCTTTGATCTCTTCAAACTTAGCATATGCAACAAGCCCAACAATCAGCAATGACAAATACTGGTACGATCAGGGAACCAGCGTAAGTTTCGTTTTGAATAGCATAATTAATCGAGCGGCAGGATCAGGGACCCGTCTTGAATCCTTTACAGTTAATGGAATTGCGACAGAGATTACAACTCCAACCCCAATTAGTGTAATAAATCTGAATGGAATCTCTTCGCCTCAAACTATCTTGGGTGAAATTATTGATCAGTTCCAATTCGATTCCGCACCAGGATCATTGTCCGCAATCACTGATTCCTCTCTAAATGAGGATGCAGGTTGGTACGATTCTGGCACCGCTAGTAAACGCTATCTTCAATTACTGCTGGAATCAAACCGACAAGTCAAGAACTAACGCAATCGGCTTTACAGTCAACCAAAATGACTCTGTTACACTAGAACGTGCTGGAAATGGCACCTTCACGGTTCAAGCAATCATGATAGAACCTAAAAACATCACCATAAACTCAACAAAACAATTTACATTCGTTGTAACAGGCGGCTACAACTTGATTCCATCGGTTTCTTCACCCACCAAAGATAATTTCTACGATTCAGGAACAAACCTCACTTTCACCACAAACCGTGATGGCCCATTGACCAATGGAAACTCAAGAGAAACCCTTACGAGTTATTCTATCGATGGTATATCAAGTAACATTTCCACTCCAGAATCAATTAGCTTCACAACACCAACAATTAGTATCAACAACTCACATCAATTGACTTTCGATTCAACCCTTCAGTATTTTGGTAACGCGAAAATTATGGTAGAAGACTATCTCGGATTGCCTATCGCAAACGCCAAGGTATTCATAGTCTTGGCAAATGGAACCAAACTGCAGACAAATTCTGAGGCAGATGGATCGGCGAATTTCCAGATGATTCCGGTAGGAACATTTCTGGCAACTGCAATCAATTTCGGAATTTCAGCTTTTGCAAATGGAGACACCTCCACTTCGTCAGCTTCAAGAATTGAGTTAATTGCAAGTTACCCGACATTCGCACTGATAATCATCACCCTATTCGTAATAGTTGCGGCAGGATACTTTAGGTACAAACGAAAGCAAAAAATCAAAATGGAATTAATTCAACAGCAAATCGCCTAAATTTTTCTTTTTTACATCTATGATTTGCTCCTCAGAAGGTTGTGGTTTTTTGGGTTAAGTATTGCTATCGAAAAATTGTCTGGGTGAAGATATTTGTTAGCGACGGTTGTTATGTCTTGAGTACCTGTTGATTTTATTCTTTGAATATATTCTTCGAGGGCGGTTTCTTTTCTGAACAGCATCTCTAAGCTAGCCAAGGTTTCAGGCAAATTTGTAGGGCTATCCATTTCTCGATATATAGCACCCATAATCATGTCTTTCACTTTGAGGAGTTCCTCTTCGGAAACTTGCCCCTTCAGGATTTTGCCAAGTTCTTCCCTAATGAGATTTCTTGCTTGGTCTAACCGGCTGGGCTTTGTTGCGCAATCAATGTGGAAATAGCCATAATCTACTCCGTTTTCTTGAAAAGACATAATATTATAGGCAAGAGCCCTTCTTTCTCGCAACTCAATGAACAACCTTGAACTCGCACCGCCACCAAGCATTGCATTAATCAATTCCAATGCAGGTACGTCGGGGTGCCTTCCTGAGACAGTTTTTGCGCCTATACTGAAGTATGTTTGCGATATACCTGACTTCTTCATAATGGCTTCCTTCTTTGGCGAACCTGTTTCAGAACGAAAGGCCGTTTTGACTGCCTTTTTCGGGTTTTCCATTTGAAAGTTTTGCAGAACAGTGTGCAGGCTTTTTTCTGTGAACTGACCAGTCAAGATCAGGATAGCATTTCTTGGAGAATATTGGACAAGATGTGTTTCCTCTGTTTCCTCTTGACCCAGCTTGCACACAGTTTTTCTAAAGCCTGAAACAGGTAGCCTAACAGGATGAGTCCTGAAGAGACATTTTGCAAGGGTTTCTTCAATTATCACCCAAGGATTGTCTGATGCTTCTGCTATCTCGTGCAAAATTATTTTTCTCTCGCGTTCAAATTTCTCTTTTTCAAACAACGAAGAATCGAACAGAATCTGAGAAAGAACTTTTGAGGCTTGATCTGCTTTGTCAGGGGCAAAATCTGCTTGAACCATCGTGTAATCGTGTGTAGTGAAGTAGTCTAGACACCCGCCCAACTTTTCTATGTTTCTTGAGAGTTGAATTCTTCTTTCTGAACCGCCAGCCACTAGATGTTCAAGAAAATGTGCCGTCCCCGCAGCGTCAGGAGAATCAGAGTTTGACCCGTACTCTAAGCCAACGGAAATCTGAGTAGTCAAACCTGAAAGACGAGGAAAAGTCAATACCCTAAGACCACTGGAAAGCTCTTGCCTTTTCCATGCAAGACTATTTCTCATGTCCAGAAGACACACGTGAGTCGCTAAAAAAGATTGACACGCCAGATCTCACGAATATAAGCTTTGCGCGCACACCTGAAGAAATGATCGTGCCAGCGTTTTCAGAAAGACTCTCCAAACTTTAGCGTGTCAAGGCCAAATTGCTCGAGAAGAAAACGGCGCGCTGCTTTGTCCCGAAAATGGTTAAAAATGATTATAAGTCTGATTTTGCTTATTGGAGCTCGAAATGGACTTCTTTGACCAACGCGTACTGGCTGCACTCAAAGACGGCAAACTCAATGGCTTCGCCCAACTCCAGAGCCAAGTGAGCTTCAGCCACAACACCCTGCAGCAACACTCAAGCAACTAGTTGAGAAAGGTTTTGTTCTAAGGGAGAAAGATCCTGCGAAGGGTTTGGGAAGACCCAAATACTTCTATCGTGTGCCATCCAAGACCGTTAAATAGGTCGCTGCCGCGGTAGAGGACCTCAATGTGGAGCTGGTGTCACTGCCGTTTAGTCGCTTGAGGCATGTTTGCAGGTTTGGGAAGGGTGGTTGGTGCAAAGAGAAGAGGGTGCTCTGTTCGCCTCAAATCTGCCCCCAAAATAGAAAATAAGACTTATAACCACTTTACACCAATAAAGGGACAAATCAGCGCGCTCAAACCCCACCGAATGCACGCAAGCGGTCATGCAAGCGGAAAGGAACTCCACGAATTCATAGACCGTGTCAAACCAAAAAACCTAATTCCCATCCACACCGAAAAACTACAGCTTTTCAAAAACAGAAATGGTAAACTGGTTTTGCCAAAGCCTGGCGGAGCGATCCAAAAATAAATCGAGTCTGGCAGAGCGGAGTGTCCCACATAGACGATTATCCTGATTTTGTCTAACATCATTTTCCAACCTCAACTAAGACACACTGAAAACAAGAAATATATTTTTGATAGAGAAAAGTACTTTTTGGAAATAAAAATGCCATTACGATAGTTCAGGCGATTCAGAGACAACCTTATCAAGCTGAAGTCGCTTTAAGTCAGAGATAAAGTCTGGGAACAAAGGAAGAAGTAGACTCGCAATACTCCAGACACGCAAAATCGCAAAACATAAGAAAGGAATATGCTTGACGGATCCGCTCTTGTTTGCCTTCGGAGTGGGGATGCTTGCCATTTTGACGGCATCCTTCATTATTCGTTGGATTTTAAACCGAGACCAAGGCACGACCCGCATGAGAGAAGTCAACGGGTACATCATACTTGGAACAGGCACTTACCTCAAAAGACAACTCAGAACAATCCTTCTTGTAATCCCGTGGCTTGCCATAATAATTTTCTTCCTTTTCAACTGGACCACCACCCTTTCATTTGTTTGCGGAGTCCTTCTCTCCTTGCTGGCAGGATACATTGGGATGAATGTTGCCGTAAGGACCAACATAAGAACCGCCCAGGCTGCCACCCGCTCACCTGGGGAAACCTTGAGAACAGGTTTCTTGGGGGGGTCAGTCATGGGGTTGGTGGTTCCAGGAATTAGCCTAATCGCATTGTTCCTGCTCAGAACTGCCCTTAACGATATTTCAGCACTTGTCGGATTCGGATTTGGCGCAAGTCTAGCGGCTTTGTTCTCACAGATTGGTGGTGGCATATACACAAAATCCGCAGACATAGGAGCTGATTTAGTTGGCAAAATCGAAATGGGCATCCCTGAAGACGACCCCCGAAATCCAGCAGTAATTGCCGACTTGGTTGGTGACAATGTGGGCGACTGCGCGGGGCGAGGCTCGGATTTGTTCCAAACCTTCAGCGACGATATAATAACTGGTATGCTGATGGGAGTTCTCTTCATTTCAAAATTCGGTCCAAACGGCATAATATTTCCATTCATGCTCGAAGCCGTCGGAGTGCTATCTTCCATGTTTGGAATATCAATTGTTAGAAGATGGAAGCGAATAAGTGCAACCGGCTCGCTAGTCCTCGGTCTTACTATAACTGCAATTCTTAGTGCTTCAGGTTTGTTTTATCTATCCACATCTTTCCTTAACGATGTTTCTTTGTTCTATGCAGGTTTGTTTGGGCTTGCTGCGGTGCTTCTTTGCGTAACAGCTACACTTTACTACACGGGCTTGGGACGGAGGCCAGTGCACCATGTTGCTGAGTCCTCCCAGGCAGGTCCCGCAATAAATCTTATAACTGGCATATCAACTGGGCTGGCAACTCCAATGTTTCCAATGATTGCAGTTTTGATTGCGGTTGTTGCTTCTTTTTTTGTCACTGGTCAGAGCCTTTACGGTCTGGTTATAACGAACATAGGCACAGACCTTGTTATTGCATTTATCATGGCCTCTGACGCCTTCGGGCCAATAACCGATAACGCTGCTGGAATAGCCGAAATGTCGGGTATCTCAGGTAAAGCTTCTGAAACTTTGAATTCCCTGGATGCCGTAGGGAACACAATGAAGGCGGCAACTAAAGGCTACGCCATGGCATCGGGCACCGTTACCTCTTTCGTGATTTTTGCTACATATTTTGCAACAGCGAACATTTCCGTAATCGAAATCGCTTCACCATACCCAATTGCAGCATTATTCTTGGGAGTAGTCTTGCCCTTGCCACTGGCCTCCTTGACAATAAGCGCAACAGCAGACGGAGCATTCAAAATGGTAGATGAAGTGCGACGTCAATTCAAAGAAACAATAGGACTAAAAGAAGGAAAAGTCACGCCCAATTACACAAGATGCATTGACATAGCAACTAAAAACGCGTTAAGCAAAATGGTGGTTCCAGGATTAATTTCAATAGCAACGCCAATAGCAGTAGGTCTGATATTTGGCCCAACCGCGCTGGGAATGCTACTTATTGGGGCTACAGCCTCCGCGGCCATGTTAGGCTTCTTCTTTAACAACACAGGCGCCCTGTTAGACAATGCTAAGAAACTAGTCGAAAGTGGACTATACGGAGGAAAGAAATCAGAGACACATAAAGCGACGATAATTGGCGACACTGTGGGGGATCCGCTAAAAGATGTTGCAGGTCCCTCAGTCCTCATATTCATGAAACTTCTTGGAATGACTGCACTTCTCATGCTTCCTATAATAACTAAATTCTAATAAAGTCGTAAATGTGAATTATGAAAAAATTTGTTGCTATTTCAGGTTAAAAGTGGATCTTCGAATTTCCGAATACTTTTTGCCTATCTCCACAAAATTTTATTTTTCGAATGCATCCGGGACAGGATAATGGCTGCGACCCATCGCTTCAAGTATATCATCGGATAAGGTTTTCTTGCTTAAGTGTCTTGCAAAATCGGCAGCAGTTATTATTCCAACCAGCTTGTTATCCTTTATTACTGGAAGTCGTCGAATTCTACGATTAACCATTCTTCGGGCAGCTTCTTTGATTGGAGCCTCAGGGTCGATTACTTTGAGAGGAGTTGTCATAACTTCTGAGACTTTGGTATTTGTCGATTTCCCCTCCGCCAAGACTCTCCTCACAAAATCCCTTTCAGTGACGATCCCTACGGGCACATTGTTATCCATGACAATCAAGTCACCTATGTCATTCTGGGACATTACAGTTGCAGCTTCAATAACAGTTTTGTCAGCGTCTATGGTCACAACGTTTTTCGTCATCAAATCTTTAACTGTTGGCATTACTCTCCAATATGGAGCCAATCGAATAAAAGTTTTTCCGACATTAATCGATTTGAATAGCAGACTTTCGGAAAGACTTCAACCAGATAATATACTTCATTGATCTTACTTCCTTTTAGGAAAAATGCAATTCAAACAATAAATAAAGGTGAGCAAATAATAACTTTCGAGTGGAAGCATGAAGTTTCAATGTTATGGTTGCAGCAAAACCTTCGGCGGCTCGGGACTAGTCATAACAATGAATGGAGAAAAAAGAACTTACTGCGCTGACTGCTTATGGAAACTAAGAAGGGAATATGACCAAAAGAAAAATTGTGAATCCTGCGGATATTTTGACGAGGATTCCTGCGAAAAAACATTAACAACTTTAGTTCCAGTTGCTATCGGGATTAACACGTACTTTGTGCAAGCAGAAAAATGCAAAGACTACAGCACCGAAAGAATTGAAACTCACAAAACAAGCCAAAACAAGAAAAAAGAAAAAGACATAGCTTCACTAAACATGAGCGCTGTTGATCTTGTCAAGAAACTCGCCGAAAAGGGGCAAACAATAACTTACTACTGCTGCCACTGCGGAGCACCAATAAAAATAGGCGCAAAATCACCCGAGATCAAAAAATTCTGCCCAAGATGCAACAGCGACCTAGAATTAATAAACTTAAATAAACTCATCAAGAAACACCTCTGATAATCGCGCTTAACAACAAATCAAACTTCCTTACGAATATGAACAAACTGAAATATTAGGTGCTATGTGTATATACCAGAGAATTTGGCAATCCTTATTAGTTTTTAGCCCAAAATTAAACTGATGAAAAATCGTTTAACCATAGTTTTCTTAGCGTTCATTCTACTCGGGTCATTCCTATTCGGTAGCGGTTTTATACCGAAGATTCAAGCCAAAGCACCTGATGTTTTCGTGGGAATAGATGTGGCATATGAAGATATGAACCAAATAAAAAACCTGGTTAACGAGATCAGTTCTTACACCAATTTCTTCGTCGTCGGATGCAGCGCAATCACTCGTGACAAAACAAAGCTCGAAGAAATCTGCCAATACCTCTACGGTAGAGGCTTCTATTTCATGATTTATCAAGAGTGGCCATTGGATTACAACCTTCTGATTCCTTCAACGTCCAGCTGGTTTGGAGACGCTAAAGAACCTATGGGGAGAGCACTTCCTCGGAATCTATTATCTAGATGAATCAGGCGGAAGACAACTGGATCAAGAACCTCTCTGGACAGTTGTCAAGAACCCAAGAGATTACACCGACGCCAGCAACCAGTTCAACCTTAGGATAAGCAAGTCGGTTAACTGGTTCAAAAATGGATATTCGAACTATGCGAATTTGTCGTTATTCATGTCTGATTACGCTCTCTATTGGTTTGATTACAAAGCAGGCTACAATGGACTCTTCGCACAGTTCGGTTGGAATTACAGCAGACAACTTAACGTGGCTCTTTGCCGAGGAGCTGCAACCGTTCAAAATAAGGAATGGGGCACCATGATCTCTTGGACCTATACAGAACCGCCATATATTGAGTCAGGACAGGATTTACTCAAAGACATGGTTCTAGCGTATGACAACGGAGCAAAATACATTATAGTATTTGACGCAAACCAAGACTGGACACAAGGCATCCTCAAAAACGAACACCTAGACGCACTCAAACAGTTCTGGCAATATATCCAAAACAACCCCAGAAAGAGTATGTCCATAAACGAGAGAACAGCTTACGTTCTGCCAAAGGACTACGCGTACGGCTTTCGGGGACCAAAGGACAAAGTATGGGGTCTATGGGAAGCAGACGACTTTGCATACCTACAAAGCGTAAATGTAAACAACTCGTTGGGAAAATATGGACCAGGACTAGACATAATCTATGATGACGGACTAACAAAAGAAAACTTGGAAGGATACCAGCAACTAATCTATTGGAACGCAACGAGCACCACAAATTCGCAAGTAACTATGCCTACCATTGCAGCGCCTGATCCCATAGGCATCAGACCATTAAACCAAAACAACTCTGCCATTTTGGTTGCAGCTGTTCTTGTTGCTGTGGCTACTGTTGCCCTTACTTCACAAAGAAAACGAATATTGCGAAAAGTTTGATTTCAAAAAATATTTACCACAGAAGGTACCTACAGTTGTCAATCACCACCAATTGGGTGAAGATGTTGGTCCTAAAAACTCTCCTATGCGGATGCGTTTATGACGAAAACGAATGGATGCTTGTCCGGGTAAAAGAATGTGAAAAGCATCATCGACAACGAAACAGGAAGAGAGAGTACAGGCCGAAAGCCGAGTGTAATAGAAACGACACCCGAGGAGAGTAAGGAATTCCTACTTCCTTGATTTTGAGTAAATCTCAATTTTTGCAGATACAGCCTGCTGACCGATAAAATCAGAGAGGGGTCCCTGCCATTCCGGTTTCGAATTTGCCGTAAATTCAACAGTCTGGGCGATACCCCGCCACAAAATCGCGTTGTCATAGTCCGCAGCATCTTGAGGCATAAACTCAAAAATTGACCTGCTCGCCACAACAACAATTTTTTTCTTCATACGCGAAATTGCAACGTTTATCCGATTCAGATTAAGCAAGAAATCACTTTCAGTTCGCACATAATCGGGATCGCTCACCGTTGAAGAAATTATAATAAAGTCGTTCTCTCCACCCTGAAAACGCTCTACAGTGTCAACTCTAACATTTTCATAGCCACCAGAAAGCAGGTTCTTCAAAACGCCTCTTTGGGCGTTATGAGGAGAGACAACACCAACGCTATCTGGCGGCACATTACGAACCAGAGCATTAACTATTTGAGCTTCAACTATATTGGACTGAAAACTCCCCATTTCGTCATGAAGGACTAAAACAATAACGTTCTCCGGCTTAAGCGCTACACGCAACCCTTCAGTAGAAGCATTTGTAGGAGCCATGGTTTGAGTTTGATCGGAACGAAAGTCAATCCCGTCCTTGTGATATACCCACTCCTTCAAGAATTCAGCAACCAATTCGTGGCAACGATGAGTCTCACTTAACCTATCAGCAGGAATATCTGCCCTATTTTGCCGTCTAATTCGATCAATACCCAAATCTTCTTGACGAAGCAAACGAAGAAAATCCTGCGCCGACAAAAACGCAGCCATTTCCTCCAGCGTCCGTCTATCCTCTTTCTCCCAGTTATGAGCCATAATTGGAGGCAACTGTCTATGATCGCCAGCCACCAAAATCTGAGCGTTTTTACTCACGAAAGCTCCGGAAAGAATCAACTCCGGAACACGCATCATGCTTGCTTCATCAACCACTAACAAATCAAAGAAGCCCTCACCCCATGGAGGCTCAGTTCCGCCAATCTTCTTCATGAGGCCATACATTCCAGGAGGCGTAACACATAAGATCAAAGGAGATCTATTAGAAGATTCAGCAGCCAATTTTTCCTGATTCATCAAGCAATCTCTCAGCTCGTTAACGGACTCCCCATCTTCATTGTAATTAACGTACTTGACGCCTTCAATTGGATTCACTGAGGAGACATCGCTGCTTAAGACCCGATAAATCCTAAGTGTAGATAGGTCTTTGCAGCCATTTTTGCAGTAACTTTGCCAAGACCCAGCCAATTTGGTAACAAACTCATGAATTGCCTTATGCGTGGGTGCAACCATCAAAACTCGGCACCTCGAACCTTTGCTGTGAGCGGCTAAATGCGCCAAAACCGCCATCTGCAGAGTCTCTGTCTTACCAGTGCCAGGTGGACCCTGAAGCATCACAATTTGTTCACTACCAAAAACGCGATCAATGAAACACCTCTGTTCAGGCTTGGGAGCAAAACGTCTGCCTTCTGCCCAGTTCAAGAATTCTACGGCTGAATCCTTAGGTAGCCCTACTCGGGGAGAAGGATCATTTTTTCCGGCTAAAAATGATGACAACAGGCAATAGAAAGCGTTGCTGTCTGAATAGTCAAGGCATTTGGCGGCTCTCTCAGAGATAATATCATCGGCCAATTCATCCAAAATGTAAGTTCGCCCAACCTCAAACAGCTGCATGTACTTGCTCTTGGCCCTTTCCGGATCGGTCGTGGGAAGATTATGCCAGGCACTGTACTTTCTACTCTTTCCGCTTGGCCAACTTACAATCTTGATAATCAACTCGTTCTTTGCTAATTCAACTTTGTCAACAATAACGCGGGCAGATTTCTCAACTTCTGATGGAGAACGCTCCATAGCCTCAACCAGCAATCCCTCAGAGTTGCGCTTAAGCTCGGTAACAACCATCCAATCGCCAGAGCTAGAACCATCAGAACCCTTAACTCTGCAGGCATTGGCTAAACAGCCAGAGGCAGGCAGCTTGATAGCCTCGAAAACAAGTCTTCCACGAACCGAGAAATCCTGCTCAGTCTCAATTGCCTCAATACATTCAAAAATCACTGATCTGCCAGAAGCAGCTCTCTGGAAAGGCAGTAAGGCATAATACTGGTAAAGTTCTTGGCGTTTAGAAAAATACTCCAAATCAAGGAATTCTCTACAACTTCTTTCCAAAGTCGCAGGGCCAAGAGTGAACTCAGCAATTTTTGGAATAGCAATTGGTTTCTTTCCAAGACGACGGTTTCGAATGTTCAAAAACCGCTCAATATGTTCAAGAACAAAGCAAAGCTTTGAACCCATTAAAGTTAGTTCTTCACTAGTAATTCGTCGGGTTCTCTGAGGGTAATCACACCACATTCGCTTTTCCAAAAAGATCTTGTTTAAGCGCTTTTCTTCATTATTGTCAAGACGACCCTTAACTGCCCACATGTACTCAATAGGAATCTGATTACCAAACCTCGCCCGTGCAGGATAATAGCCATCCTTTTGTTTGAGATCACCTGAGCCAAGAACAAACAAAATAGAACCATCTACATCGCGGGTATAAGGAAGAACATAATTGAAGAATCCATCTCGAAAAACCATTCGAAGATCAACGATCGACCCGTCACTACGTTTAACCCTCCAACTATTGTGGTCAAAATAGCCACATTGTTCGAGAACAGGCAGAAGCCCCGTACTGTGAAAACCAACTGCCTTCCTGGCTAAGACCTCATCTTGAATAATCGAAAACATAGGCTGATCGATTGCCTGCCTGAGACCGAGAAGATCTCTTACCGCTCGTGCACTAATCAGGGAAGGCTGACGCCGCACTGCTTCCATAAGCACATCACGCTCGCGCTGAGTGAAGAAATAGAGATGAATTGGAGCCTCATCAGGGCTTCCAACTTCCTCGGCCACTTTAACAATTGCCTTCGTTAAGTCTGAGAAGAAAACTTCTAGCATTTTCATTTCTTCATCTAGACAATCATCTCGTTCGTCTGGGAGTTTTTCAATTATCTTTGATATGCTTACGGGCTCTCCGCGGTATCTCGTGCAATTAACCCGGGCACTGATCATCGAGATTACGTCAAGCATGTAATCCCATTCAATATGAAAGTAAACCCGGATCATGCCATCTGGCCTGTACGAAAGCGCCGAATCGTTGCCCTCGACTGGGCTGTCCTCTGGAAGCCCACCGTAACCAGAGCCGGTTAACCACGGCATTTGCCTCGTTTTGTTTGCATAAGGGCTGTTTGGTCGAATACCATAGAGCATGAACTGAGCGCGTTGGACTATTCGATCAAGTTTTGCACCCAGAACAGGATCAGCTGCAAGTTGACCCACTTTCTCGTCTCTGGATCTTACCTCTTTGAAGTTGTAGGGACGTTGATCCTGTGAGTCAGGCACGAACTTTAGCCTCGCAAGATCCTCCAGATGCTCAATACCATAGTGTTTCAGCGCATTCTGTTCGCCCCGACTTAGATTAAGCAAAGCAACACTCTCTCTTTCAACTGACCGAACAATACAGCACTCATTGAATCCACAATTATCGCATCTCCAACAAAGCCGATACTCGACATTCGACAGAGGTGTTTGATGAATCCGAAAAAGCTCTCCGTCTTTAGAAAGAAGGCGTTCAACATCCTGAACCAAAGGACCAAGCTTGAATTTGGGAAGGTACTCAGGTGAAAGGTCGGTGAGATCCGACTCCTTGTTAATTACCCCTCCTTCAAACTCAACATTTTCTGCAAGTTCACCCAGACCCTTTGAAAGAAGTAACTTGTAAATCGCAACTTGAATTCGGTGTGCAGTCTGTTCTTTCCAAGATGACTTAATCTCGAAAATTCTAACCTTAACCTTTCCGTCTTTGCATGGCCAAACTGCGATTAAGTCCGCAATGCCGTTGACGTCCCAAACTCCAATGTGCCCTGACATGGGAACTTGATAAAACAAAAAGGGCGTCGACTCTTCTCCATTGCGAAGCAATTTACATTTGAGGGCTTCTTTCAAGACAGCAAAAGCGTCTTCACATGCTTTTTTCTGCTCCATGTTCCTGGGATTAAGATGACTTAAGTCAAAATATCCTGCAGCTTTCTTTCTCAACTCCGAAACTTTTCGTTCTTCAAGCGCTTTGCCAGCACCGTACAATAAGGGACTAATGGGTTTGAATGCTTCCAACCACTTGCGGCCACTTTCCACGGAACCTTCAAATTTAAGTTTAAAATAACGTGGGCAGCAATCAAAACGTATGAATTCGGCTATGCCGGATGCATCGAGGGAAGGAAGTTCTTCTTCATTGCCAAAGGAAGTATCTATTGAGAATTCAATGTCGTCTCGATCGACGCGATATTCTTTGTCAATGGTCAATTGCTGGTTTCCTCTTACTGTTACGTACGATTGCTTTGGGCAATAACTTAAAGTACAACTGGATAAGAATAGAGACACTTAAGTTTAAAACCATCGATAACAACCCCTGAAAATCTTAGTTGCCACCCGATTGTTGACAGTAAAAATTGTATTCGCATTTATCGCATTTGCTTGGATTGTTTGCTGCTTTAGCTTCTCGTTTCTTGCTCCAGAACTCAAGAGCCCAAGTCAAATCCATCTCAGCACAAACGCTGTTGAATCTGTTGATGTAGATTTTGCCGCCTTCAATTGAGTGTGTAGCTATTTTTGAGCGGTTAGCTATCACTTGCCGTTTTACAACTTTTCGGAACTCGCTATTTCCTTTGGTCTTTGGGTCAGCTACTGCAATTGCATAATACAGACGACTCACATCAAAACCCATCTTGCCCAGTAATACGCAATATGTTTGAGCTTGCACATGGTAGCTTGGAAGGGCAAGGCTGGCTTTGCTAAACTTGTATTCAAGAAGGACAAGAGGATATCCATTTCTAAAAAGCACAGAGTCAGGTTTACCAGCCAAAAAAACATCGCCATACTTAGCCAGTAGAAACATCGCCAAAGCAAAAACAGGTTTGCCGGAATAAATTTTTTCCCAAAGACTTTGGCGGTTAACTTTTCTTGATTCTTTGGTCAGTAACGAATGTGCTTCAGTTCCGATTCTCTCCGATTCGGTTTCGATTTTTCCATAAATATACTGCATTTCTACCTTTTTCTCGCAGTAGAATTGAGCCGCAACATCGCTTGCCACGATTGCTGATGACTCAAAGCGCAAAATACCAGCTTGTTTTCGATTGTCTCTAAACTCCTTGAGTAAGAATGAAGAATCTTCAAGCTGCTTTTTCGATTCAGACATGGTTCAAACACAAGATATTGCCAGAATAGCCTGTTAAATGTTGTTAACAAATCGAAGATCATTTCTAATCTGGTCCTCCAGGGAGGTTGGCAAGTAATTAGGTTGCGCCCTCAACGGATAAAAAACAGTTGCCTATAATGAACCCATAGAATAGTCAAGGAGACGAAAAACACTTCAATAATTGGGGGAACTTCAGTCTTAAATAATGGTTTTTACAAACCTTGCATACAGGCGAGTCTGACGTAAGTCTGCGCATAAATCCAGAGTACGAAAAAATGCTACCTAAAATGTCAGACGAAGAATTCGTTCAACTCAAAACCTCCATACAAGAAGAAGGTCAACATTACCCAATTGTAGTCAATGAAGACTTGGAAGTTTTGGATGGACACCACAGGTTAAGAGCATGCATAGAACTAGTTATAGAACCTGATTTTGAAGTTCGCAAATTCGAAGACAAAATCATAGAAAAGAAATTCGTGATAGAGGCTAACCTGAGACGCCGACATCTGAATAATTTTCAACTCGTAGAATTAGCTGTGCCTCTTCTTGAAATAGAAAAAGCCCTAGCAAAGAAAAGACAAGCCCTAAAGAGAAAGAACAGTGAAGATTCTGAACCAGACCTATCGTCAGATGATACTTTACCAACATTAAAGGCGAAGGCGACAGAAATAGTTGCAAAAAAAGCAGGCTTATCAACAAGAACCTTTGAAAGAGGAAAAAAGATCCTGGAGAAAGCTCCGGAAGAAGACATCCAGAAGCTTCGCGAGGGAAAAACCAGTATCTCAAGAGTTTACCAAGAAATAGTTTCTTCAGAAAAACAAGCGGAAATCCCTCAGGACCAAATAGCGGCACATAATGACATAGCAGAAAATATTCTGAAGGCTAAAAACAAAAAGGAGCTGCTGGATTTATTGAAGAAACTCGTTGATAACCAATTGTTTTGTCCGTCATGTGGTCACACAATGCTTGAGTGCAGCAAATGCCACAAAACCCTAAAAGACTCACTTGCGCAATAACAAAAGAGTCCAAAGGTAGAAGAAATTGGAAACCCCGTCTACTACTTTCAAAACTGTTCAGAAAATCGTGGACGCTTGGATAAACCAATTTGAAGAGGGGTATTGGCCACCACTTTCAATGCTTGCTGCGATCGTGGAGGAAACAGGAGAGCTTGCAAGAGAAATAAACGACAAAGAGGGATTCAAGAAAAAACGTAAACCAGATAATGCAAGTCTTCGCCTTGAACTCGCTGACCTACTTTTTAGCATGATCTGCATCGCAAACTATTATCATATCGATTTAGATGAAGCATTCAAAGACATACTGGAAAAGTATACAAAACGCGACATGAAAAGATGGACGCTAAAAAAATAAAGTCAAAGCTGAATAGAAGAGGTCAAACGCTCCGTAAGAAAACCTTTAACACATCAAAGCCTTTGAAGAAAGCATGACTTTGCTGAGCGACGCCGCCCTCGCTACAATTACCCGTAAGAGGGTTTGGCTTGGGGAAATAGCCGGCGCGATTATTTACTTGATTCCGGTCGCTATCCGTTTTGCAACAAAAAGCGTGGCGATTCCATCCTGAATTTCCCCGGATTCTGGATTGATCACTTCATTCCAGGAAATTTTCTTGAAAAACTTCTCGTTAATGCCTTTTTCCCTGGAGGTGCAGGAGGAGTAGCAGGGGAAACATTTGTAAGGAAATACAAACGCAAGATCCTCAAAGGAAGAACCAAATATCTTTCTCGACTCTCAGGAGCCCTTCTTCAGACGGTCGTTTGGTCAGTTTTTCAATACTGGGGGTACATGCTGATGATTTCTGGACCTTACGGAAGCAACATTTTCGAGCACGCAATAGTATTCCCAATTAACTTCGTCTAAGCAACGATCTCCATTCCTACTCCCGACGTAACCAGCTTCGCAAAAGCAAAACTGCAAAATGTGGAAAAACTCGCCAGAAAAAACATTTCACAAGTAGTTAGAAAACAACTGAGAGTGCTTCATTTTTGTCCGTTAAGATTTGCGAGGTTGGTGTGCAATACTTTTAAGTGAACAGAATCGCAAAATAAATCTCGCTCGGGTGTAAAAGAATGAAAATACGCACAATAAAATTGACCCCCAAATTCCTCGCCGAAGCAATCCAAGGAAAAGCTGCAGCTTTTACAGCTAATTTACCAGCCGACGTTGAGCTTTTAGATGCTAAATTTGACTTGTGTTCCAACCAGGTTTTGGTAGTTATAAGAAGTGAGAGTTTCGAAGACATCGCAGAGCTATACCCGATTCCCGAATTCAAAGTGATCTATGCGCAAACCTCCAAAATGGCATCCCAACCATCTGCTTCAAACGTTGTGGTTCATTCTAAGCCTACGTCAGTTTTCAAGCCAGAACCGACGGGAATAAAGAAGATTGAAACAACACGGAACCAAGCGACAAACAAAATAGAGGAAGAATTCAGCCCAGAACAACGCAAGTTGTTAAGCTTCAAAATAGAAGAAGATTACGCTATTGTGAAACCAACTCAGTTTTTGAAAGCAGAATGGGAAGACATTAATGAAGTCGTTCGAAGCTTAGGCGGAAAATGGGTTAAAGGGGACATAATCAGCTACTGGGAAATTCCACTTTGACAAAACTGAACGCACTATCCAAACAAAAAATGCCAAATAGCGATTTGGAACATAAAAGGTAAATTTGAAAGGTTTTTTTTGAAAGAGGAAATTCCTGTTTTCTGCCAGCTTGGGACTAACTAAAAGCAATTACTGTACAGGAAGTTTGAGCGTTAGGGTGCAGTGCTTGCATTCTTGGGGGAATTCGGTTTTGGGGCTGTATTGCTCAAGCAAGGCACCCTAAGCTATGAATTAGCATTGTGTATTTTCGCAGATAACCGTTTTTGAGAAGATAAATTCACCGTTTTAGGAACCCAAATGAGAAAAGGCACGAATGATAGATTTTCAAATACGCGATTTGGTCTCCCAACTATAGGCTTGCTTCTTCTGCAGCTTTGCAATGAAGAAGCCGTTACTTCGGTGAATGTGTGGATAAAGCCGCTGACATTTATCGAGTCCCCGAAGACCTTCGCACCCCCATTTTCGGGTTTACTTCGACAAGGTTGAATTCTGGGTAACGGTTCAAGAATCTTTCGATAATCATCTCATTTTCTTCCACCGTTATGCTGCAAGTCGAATAATTCAAAAATCCGCCAGGCGCCACCTTTTCAGCGCAATTGTTAATCATCATCCATTGAATATCAGTCATTTTCTCAATGGACTTTTGAGTCAACCTCCACTTTGCTGCCGGCAGCTTTGCGAAAACACCAGTACTTGTGCAGGGTGGATCAAGGATTACTACCTCCGCTTCAATTTTGAACGGCATAGGATTACGGGCATCGGCGATTACAGGCTCGGCTATGTTTACCCACATACGCGATTTCCTGTCTCCAAACTCGCATTCGCCGTTTCGAATAATCGACAGAGTATATTGTGCCTTTGTTCTGCATGAGCTGTGTAAGGTAGGTAGTTTTTGCCCCGGGAGCTGCACATACATCCAAAACAGTCATCCCTGGCTTGGGGTCCGCAGCCTCAGCCGCAAAGCAGCTAGCTTTATCTTGAATATAGAAAAAGCCCAGTCTATAACTATCAATTCGATTCAGAGGAGTTTTGGCGCTAAGCACTCTGTAAGTATTCTTAAGCGGTTCAACTTTCTCAAGCTTGACGCCTTCGGTCTTCAACTTCTCCAAAATTTCTTCTTGACCAACGCGCAGAGTGCTAAGCCGTATGCAGGTTTCAGGGGGTTTAAGATCGCCTTCCAAAAAGCTAGCGCTTTTGTTTTTCCGAAAAGATCAAAACAATACTTAACAAACCAAGAAGGATGGAAGGTCGTGAGAGCAATTTTTTCTTCATCTTTTGCCGATTCAATAATGGGCTCAATTTTTTGCGTTAGCAGAAAACCCAGAAAAGGCTCGATTTCTCGCAGAGTTTCCCAGCCTAAAATTGATCTTCCGAGTTTGGCAATGAGGTCTGCTTCTTTTAGATCGAAGCCAACCCAGTTTCTCACGACTCGCGTTTGATAAACATATAACCGCAAAAACGCTTGAACACCCATATCGAATTCGCTTATTTGCTTTTCTTTGATTTGACTGTTTATGAATTTGTCAATGACGTTTTTCCGGCGCTCAGTCTCAACTACCATTCCATAACCTAAACGGATTGCGTTAGGCTCTTTAATCTTCAATTGTTTTATGGTTTTGGCGAGTGCCATTCGTTCGCTAAGCTTCTGCATTTCTATCCAACTAAGAGTCTCTATAGCGAGGGTCCAAGCTTCCTTCAACAAAGTCGATTCCCACGGTAAACAACACGGTGATCTTAATAAGAATTTGACAAAGTAGCCTCAGTTTTTTCTACGAGTTCGCTCGAGATTAGAATGAGCCTCAAGGTAGAAGACTTTTAATTTGACGCTAATGATTTTAGTCTGCCCATTTCATACAGATGTAAGGTCAAGAACAAGGATGCCCCAGAAAAGCCTATGCGATTTTAACCTGCCTATCAAAAAACCTATTGAAGAAACAAAAAGAGTTGCTCCGTCGCCTCAGCCGACAGCGAACGAAGCAGAAAAAAATATTCGAAAACATCATACTTATCCGCTAAAAGCGCCAGATGATCTGCCAGCATCCTATTTTGTTTCAGCAACCTATGATGGCCGCCAGAAAAAAGCGGTGGTTAAACTGTACGAGCCTATCTCAGGCAATATATATTTCTGGTACGACAACACCGGACACAAACCATACTGTTTAACCAATCTTTCAGAACACGAACTGAACAGAATGGAGCGAGTTGTCAACCACGAAGGTTTCGACCACTGCGAAATGATAGAGCTATTTGATCCACTATTAGATAGAAAAATAAAAGTAACTAAAATCGTCACTAATGATCCCTTAGCAATCGGAGGAAAGCCTCAGGGAAGCATTAGAGACATTATCCCAGAGGACTTCCCCAAAGACGCACCTATAGAGCCCAAAGTTTGGGAAGCAAAAATAAAATATTACCAATCTTACATTTACGACACACGTTACCTACCGGGCATGATATACTCGGTCAAGAATGGCAGTTTGGTACCATGTGTTTTTGCCGAAGCGGAAAAAACCATCACAAAACTCAAGGGACTTTTCAAAGACGCCTCGGCAGAAGAACTAGAATACATCGAAGAGTGGGCAAGACTAATCGAGTACCCAGCACCAAAGTTCAGGCGAGCTGCAATAGACATTGAAGTTTACGCCCCTTTATCGACAAGAGTGCCTGACGCACGCGAAGCAGTTTACCCCGTGGTCTGCTGTAGCTTATACACGTCAGATGATCAGAAAAAAGTTCTCGTGCTCAAACGGCACGGCGTCCGAGAAGGAAACTGCCCTATGCCTGTGGACTCGTGCATCGAATATTATGAAACTGAACAAGAGCTGCTGAGAGCGATCTTCGATATCTTGTGGGATTACCCTTTCATCTTGACATTTAACGGCGACGATTTCGACCTTCGCTACATGGTTCACCGTGGGGTGAATCTGGGAATACCAAGGAACGAGATTCCTATAGACATAGGAAAGCGGGTGTGCCTCCTCAGAAATAGCATACATATTGACTTGTACAAGTTCTTCTTCAATCGAGCTATCCAAATTTACGCCTTCAGCAACCGCTACCGGGATGTGACTCTAAACGATGTTGGCAAAGGCGTACTCGGACTCGAGAAAATTAAAAGCGAAAAAACAATCGGCGAACTGAGTTATACAGAATTGGCTGCGTATTGCCTACGGGACAGCGAAATTACGTACAAACTTACGAGTTTCGAAGACGAACTTGCCATGAAACTAATCTTGGTCCTTACACGCATCAGTAGCATGCCCATGGAAGACGTTAGCCGCCAAGGCGTGTCCAGATGGATTCGGAACTTCATGCATAGAGAACACCGACATAGAAACATGCTTATCCCAAACTCCGAAGATATTCTCGCCAAAAAAGGGAAAACAGCAACAACAGCCGTCATCAAGGGCAAAAAATATCAGGGAGCCATCGTTGTTGAACCCATTCCTGGAGTCCACTTCAATGTTGCCGTTATGGACTTCCCTAGCCTGTATCCATCAATAATTAAAGTTTGGAACCTTGGGTACCAATCGATTCTGTGTCCTCATCCTGAATGCAAGAGTAATATAATACCGAACACCCCACATTGGGTCTGCAAGCGGCATCGCGCCATGGAGAGTCTACTTATTGGCTCGCTTCGTGACTTGAGGGTTTCTTGGTATAAATCACGTGCCAAAGACAAGTCTTTGCCTCAGGAGCAGCGGAGCTGGTACAACATTGCCCAAGGAGCTCTTAAAGTCATACTCAACGCCAGCTATGGTGTTTTCGGAGCAGAAAGTTTCGACTTGTATTGTCCGCCTGTTGCGGAATCCACCGCAGCCGTTGGTAGAGACAGCATCACCCAGATACTCAACTACGCCAAGTCTGTAGGCATTCAAGTGCTGTACGGAGACACCGACAGCTTGTTCCTGAAAAATCCCACAAAAGAGCAGATTGAAGAAGTCACGCGGTTTACAGAACATCAACTCAGAATGGGTATTGACGTAGACAAAACCTACCGTTACGCAGTTTTCAGCAGCCGCAAAAAGAACTACTTGGGCGTGCTCGAGGACGGAAGCGTAGACGTAAAAGGCTTAACGGGGAAGAAAAAACACATCCCCATCTTTATCAAGGACGCCTTCAACCAGATGAAGGATCGCCTAGCCCAAGTGAAAAACCCAGCAGATTTCGAGAAAGCAAAAAAAGACATCGCAAACATAGTCCGAGAAAGATACATGACGCTAAAACGGCGGGAGTGGAAAGACATGAATGAATTAGCATTCAGCGTAGTTTTAGGCGAAGAACTGGAGCGCTATACCAAGACTACCCCTCAGCATGTAAAAGCAGCTAAAATTCTCAAGGAAAGTGGCGTGGAACTAAGAGCGGGCGATTTGATACGTTTCGTCAAAACCATTCGGCTTCCCCATGTAAAGCCAGTTGAGTTAGCGACAAAAAATGAAGTGGATGTGGACAAGTACGTCGCATATTTGCATAGCACATTTGATCAAGTCTTGGATGCATTGGGTTTGAGCTTCGACGAGATTATCGGGTTAACGAAGCTGGCAAGGTTCTTGGCGTAGTTTTTTATTCGGCGTATTCTGTTGGATCAACAACTCCAGCTTGTTTGAAGGCGTTCTTGCGATTAACACAAGATTCGCATTTCCCGCAGTGTTTTTCGCAATCAAGATAGCAAGACCAGGTTAGTTGGAAAGGTACGCCTAAATTCGCGCCGACTTGGATAATCTCGGACTTAGTGATCCCAGAAAATGGCGCGTCAATCTGAATGTTCATATCCGTGCCTAGCCTTGCGGTTTGTTCAAGTGATTTGTAGAATTCTTCGCGGCAGTCTGGATAGTACTTTGCGTCAGACCCGTGAGCGCCATAAAAAATCTTTTTGGCGCATATCGCAGCAGCATAAGATACGGCTGCAGAGAGGAATATAGCATTTCGGAACGGAACTATTATGGGCTGACTGAACGCTGACGTCAACTGAATGTTTCTGTCACACAGTGAAGTGACGCCTATGAAGATTTCTCTCAAGCTGCTCAGATCTATGACTTTGATTGTGGCGCCTAGCCGCTCTGCGATTAAGGCAGCTTGGTGGGTTTCTTTTTCAGCGATTTGTCCGTACTTGAACGAGATGCAGTTTACGTCGTATCCTTGTTTTTTTGCCCAGTAGGCAACCACTGCAGAATCGGGTCCGCCGCTGAGTACAACTATGCATTTATTGTTTTTTGTCATTTTAGTTCCACCATTTGAAACGTGCGTCCACAGCCTTGAAGACCAAGGCGCCCAGCAGGCAAACAACTTGCTCGCCAACTATCAGAAGCGGCAGAGTTGCAAGGATAGGGCTACCGAACTGGCTGAACATAAAGCTCAGACTGACTGGCACGATTGTTGCAATCACTGCTCCTGCCAAAAAGTAGTTACTTCCAAAAGGCTTCGCGATTAAGTATCCTGCAATCCCTGCGATGACACTCATAGCCGGCATGAATATCATGTCCCAAGGTCCTGTGAAGGGGCTGAAGATGTTGCCAACCACCGCCCCGAGCCCGTAACCGAAAGCCAGAATCCATTTCCTAGCGATTCCAGGTCTTAAGGCTCCCGCAATCCTGAATTGGCTAGGAAGGAAAGATAATCCAGCAAAAGCATAGACTAACGCCGCGTACAAAGCGGCAAAAATACTCATTAAAGCTAAGTCTTTAACGCCAATTTTCAGTTTCACTTTTTCTCCTCCAACACCGGGGTTTCTTATTGCGGCGGAACGGGTGGAGGTCCACTTACCCGCCGACATCGAACATCAAATATTTACATGTATTAAAAGCTGTTGAGAAAAACCTTCAGAAACTATGTGATTATTATGCAATTCGATAGAAAATGCCTAACGCCGTAAAGACGGCAACGATTGCGGAGATTATCGTCACAACTTGCCGCTCAGTCAATGGTCTGCGGTAAGTTATGAGTGTGACTAGGCTTCGCTTATGTTCGGACAGAAGACGCTTGCCGTCAAAGATGACGTTGGCTTTTTTTCTTATCAAGAGCACCGATAACAGAATGAATGCTGAGTTGAAGATGTAGGGAAGAATGGAGATGACCAGGCTTGATTTCAGATCTGTTACAACCGCGAACGATGTTATTGTTAACCCGATGGCGAATGAGCCTGTGTTGCCTACGAATAGTTTTCCCTTCGCGTTAAAGTAGGCAAGGATTAGCCAGAAGATTAAAGGTCCAGCCATGAGAATCTGCGCAGTATTAGAGGATATCGAAAGTAAACCGAATACTACAATGGCGGGGCAAACTGTTTCTAAACCATTCAAGCCTCCAAGCATGTTTATTGCATTTGTCACAATCATAACTGTCAAAGGTATTATCAAAAAATAGTAGAGGTTCCCGAAATCAATCATGCCAATTAAGGGTAGAGAGATTGAGGTTCTTACAGTTTCCGAGTTGACTAATGCATAGTACATCAGCGGCAAAGCTGCGATCAGGGGCATGAAAGCTTTGTAGCGCCATTTTAGGTCGATCCAGTCATCCAACAACCCCATGAATCCGCCAAACAATATGCAGACCGCCAGGGTTAGGGATGCGGAGACTCCATTAGGTGATGAGTCTATCTTGAAAAAATACATTAAGAAAAGGTAGACTGTTGCAAATAGTACGTATGTGACGCCTAAGCCCCATGGAACAAGTGGATTTCCTGGCTTGTGTTGATCGGGGACTTTTGGCCACACGCTAATGCTTCACCTTAAGGCTGGACAGTTGAGTTTGTTGCTGTATTGTATGCGTCCCAGTTGATCTTGTAGAGTGCTACCAAGGGGACTAGTAAGCCATATTGTCCAGATTGTGATGGGGTAATTTCCAAGCCCGCTATGTATGCCGGTGTGAAGTAAGTTGGCGTTTCGCCTGTTTGTCCTGTAATTGGCAGGCTATATTTATTCGCGTACTGCTGTTCAGCGTTGCTCATCAGTTTGAATATGGTTGAGTTCAACCCCATGCTAGACCAAGTAAACACGCTCTGACCAGAAGTGTTTGTAGTAGTGTTGCCGAAGGTTGTTTCATTGGTCCATTTGTAGTCATTGTCCATCCAACTGGCACCAAAGGTTTTATCGCTCAAGAGTCTAGTTTCAGCTTCTCCAGAGATGCGAGCCATCCATACCCATTTGCCTTCATCGCCGTAATTGGCAAATTGTACGCCAGTGATTTGGGTTTGATCGCTGGATAATATATTTTGTACGGTTACGAAGACCAGTACATATTTTGCATGGTAATTAGCCAGCATTTTTAACGCCTGTGTTTCATTAGCCATCATGCTGTAAGCCACGTTCTCTATTTGAGTAGTATTTGTCGTGGTGTTATCGCATAGAGTGGTGACGTTACCGAACATTCCAAGCCAGTCGCCGTAATCCCACCAACTGCTAACGACATCGGTAGATTGGAGGTTATTTCGAGTAAAGCTCAGCATGTTCCTCCACTGCGGGATTGGCTCGTTTGGAGTTATTGGAAGGCTTGCTGCACTAATGGTGATTGGATTATACACTGCCCCGTAAACTCTTGGCTGACCGCCGGTTTGAGGGGTGAATGCGTAGCTTGACATTAGCAACAGGAAAATTATGACTATCGCTATGGCACTGTATTCCTTGCCTATTTTCTGAAGACTTCGTTTGGACTTGGAGGCTAGTGACCCTGTTTCCCTTAGCAAGGTGTAGAATGGTTTTAGCATTCCTGAGACCCCGATTGATGCTAGCAATGCAAACGCGGGGGCAAACAGTACAAGCAAACGGACCATTGAGCTTGCGAAATAGAGTGTTGTTAGGCCAAAGATTATCAGAAACACGTTCCGATTAGTTGGATTCTTCACCGCAAAATACATGCCCACAAGGAAGAACAGGAGAGTTATGCCCATTTCATAATATATTGAACCCCAAGCCGTAATACGGTGTTCAGCTACTGACTCAATAATGGGAAGATTGCCTCGCGATGCGGGGTCAAGAACGGTGCCGAACTTCGCTGCTATTGCTGAGATATCGCCAAAACCTGCCACTGCCACAAAACCGACAACAACAACTGCCAAGGAGAGAATTGCGAGAATAGTTTTGGTTCTGGTGGATATTTGAGCGCGGAATATTTCAGCGACGCAGAGTAATGCAAAGACAGCAGCAACTGGCAAAACCACTCCTGTTGTTAGGTAATGTGGAGTTAGGAAAGGAACGAGAATAGCGAAGAAAAGACCAAGCCCAAATGTTATGCTGAATGAAAGTAGGAGCCTTTGGCTATATCTTTTTATCAAAACGAGAACGAAGACGAAAAGTGTTGCTAAACCGATTAGATAATAGGCTGCACCCCATCCTGCTGCGAAATACGCCACTGCTCCGGCTGCACCCAAAGAGTACAGGAACATAGAACGGAGAGATTTGTTTGGTTCAATGGCTCTGAGGAATAATAAGATAAACAGTAGCAGGCCGAGGACACCCACAGTTTCTGTGTCAAAAAAGCCAAGTGAAGACCTTTGGATAATAGATGGAGTTAAAGCCATTATGATGGCAGCCAACATGCCGACAGTTTTTCCTCCCATGTCTTTTCCGACGAAGTAAAGTACCAAAACAGCAATGGTGCCTAGTATCGGCGCCATAAGAGAGCAGAAAGACATGAGATCAATACCCACCCCCAGCGTGCTGACTACATTGTATAGTATGGCGGTCGTCATGGGCAAAGAAGGCAAGTTTAAGCCCATATCGATCCCAGAAGGATAAAATTGTTGAGTGTTAATCCAATGCGTTGGATAATAAGGCGATAACAACCCATTCTTAACCATGTAATTAGTTGCTATGTATTGGTAGTAGGGGTCAAACTCGTTTAGACCCAATGTTCCAGTTGGAATTTCCCACCGAATGGGCAGAACACGAATTGTGAAAGCAACGAAAACAATCATGATTAAAGCGGTGAAGGTTATAACTGATCCGTGACTTACTTGTAATCGCCCTATTCCTCTCAGGCCCTTTGACAGTGTCTGCTTGAACCCCATTTAGCCCATCTCTTCACACAGATTAAATTGCGATGTTTATTATTTTTGCGGTTGTTGGGTTATATCACAGTGCCATTCATATATGCCTTTCCAAGAAAGCGTAGTCAGATGAAAATTCTCATTGAGTAGACTTTTTTGTCGCACACAAGATTATCCAAGGGCTTAAGCGCGGCACTCTTCGAAGTCTGAGGAGTTTTTCTGCACTGGCAACAAAGGGTACAAGTCGGCTGTCCGACATTCTGCCAAATGGCAACCAACTGTAGCCCAACTTTCTGCTTATCTGAAACCCAGTTTTAAGCAGACATTTCATAACATTACCATACGAATGCATGTAAGATTTCCCACGTAGCCCCCTAAGTTTTGCCTTTAAACTAGACTGATTGCCAAACGACAAAACGAATGGAGCATTTTTTCTGAGGATTCGAAAGCTTTCACCCAAGGACTCTTCTAATTGAGGTATGTAGTCAAGCACTTCAATCATGAAAACTGCATCGAAAGAACTGTTTCTGAACGGCGTTTTTCGGGCATCTGCTTGGATGACCATGACTTCCTTATTTTGTTGTTTCAATCTTCTCAGGCTATAAGAGTCAATGTCAATTCCTATAACTGAAATGTCGGTTGTTGCAGTTAACAACGAGAACCTGCCAGCCTCTGCACCCACGTCAATTATTAGGCTTGTCTTTTCTACATCAATTGATTCTAAGATGAAGCCAGTTTCTATTCTCGTAAGGTATTTACCCATGCGAGTTTTGGCGGCTTTTTCCCAATGAGTTTCTTCAGAAAGATCTAACGTTGACATCCTAAAAGTTTACCTTTGTCGATTACTGGACGGTTTTACTTCAACGTCGAGGGGCAACAAAGACAGTTTCTTGCTGCATTGTGGGCATTTTCCATTGTGTTCTTTAATAATTTCGTCTGGAGGTCTGAGTTCAGCGCCATCGTATAAGACATGGTTGCATCCTTGACAAATGACACGTTGCGGCATAATATCCACTCGTAATATAGATGAAGGAATGCAAGGATTATTTATCGGTTGCTACTTTTCCACGATTTACTGCTAATTTTAATCAAACCAACAGTAACTTTCTTCTCTTAACTGAAAACATGGTACAAGGTTTATTTTCTTAGAACTATCTATTCAATCAAATTCGAAAGGGTCTACAATAATTGGAGAAATACACGCTCATAATTACCGAGAAACCTGACGCTGCGCTCAGAATAGCTTCTGCCTTAGATGTTGCAGGAAAAGCGAATCGAATAGTCGAAATGGGAATTCCATGCTATGAAGCGTACAGAAGTAAGAAAATAATAGTTGTTCCAGCTTTGGGTCACTTATACACCGTTTCCACTCCTGCAAAACGACGTGCGCAATACCCGGTTTTCGATTACAAGTGGGTACCAAGGTACAATGCGGAACGCAACGCATCCCGTATTCGAATATGGCTTCAAACCATAGAGAAATTGGCGAAGAACGCCGAAGACTTCGTTGATGCATGCGACTACGATATTGAAGGAAGCATAATCGGTTATTGCATTTTGAAATATGCTTGCGGCGGCAAAGAAAAAGTCGCAAAACGCATGAAATATTCAACACTCATAGAAGAAGAACTTGAGAAATCATACGAGACACTCATGCCTCACCTGGATTTTTCGCTTATAGAGGCTGGATTAGCCAGGCACGAAATAGATTGGCTTTACGGAATAAATTTGTCAAGAGCATTGACATCTGCAGCTAAAAACTGGAGCAGCCGATACACAATGATTAGCACGGGTCGAGTACAGGGTCCCACATTAAAGTTTTTGGCTATGCGAGAAAAGAGCATAAAGTGCTTTGTATCTAAACCTTTTTGGAAAATTAGAGCAAGAATCAAAATTGGTGACTCTATAATTGATGCAAGCTACGAGGAGAAAATTTTAGAGGCAAAAGAAGATGCGGACCTTATAAAAGAAAACTGCAAGAAAAAAAGCGGCGAAATCGAAAAAGTGGAACTAAAGAAAATTCAACTAACGCCACCTTTTCCGTTTGATTTGGGTTCTCTTCAAGCAGAAGCGTATCGAATCTTCGGTTACTCCCCTGCCCGCACTCTACTCATTGCCCAACGCCTATACTTGGACGCGTTAATCTCTTATCCTCGAACAAACAGTCAAAAATTGCCGCCGGAAATTGGCTACAAAAAGATTTTAAAAAACTTGGCCAAGAACAGGAATTACACTTTGCTCGCGGAAGAATTACTTGCGAAAAAAGAACTTCGACCTACTGAAGGAAAAAAGCAAGATCCTGCCCATCCAGCTGTATTTCCAACCGGAAAGCAACCAGAGAAAGCCCAACTTGGAACTGAAAAAAACGTTTACAGACTCGTTGTGAACAGGTTCCTTTCTGTTTTCGGCAGCCCTGCGTCAAAACAAAAAGTAAAAGCAATCGTGAACGTTAATGGCGCAAAATTCATTTTAAATGGAAGCGAAACCCTCGATGAGGGGTGGTTTCATTTCTACAAACCTTTCGATCGTTTCCAAGATTCTCTGCTACCTCCAATTAAGGGAAGGGGACAAAGTGATCGTTCAAAAAGTCTTGGCAGAAAGAAAATTCACTAAACCGCCCCCAAGATACAACCCAAGCAGTCTTCTGAGGAAAATGGAACGTGAAAACATTGGGACAAAAGCAACTAGAGCCAACATCATTGAAACACTTTATGAAAGAAGATACATATGCGGAGAGAAAATAGCAGTAACTGATTTAGGTTTTGAAGTCACAAACGTGTTAAGAAAATATTGCTCCGACATTGTTTCAGTTGAGTTTACCGAAAAACTAGAAAATAAGATGGGAGAAGTTCAGTATGGGATAGAAAGCAAAGAAAAGATTCTATCAGAAGCTATTGAAAAATTGAAATCTGTTACAACAAGCTTGAAAGAGAATGAGAGAGCGATAGGGGAACAGCTAACCCGATCTGTAAATCGTACAAAACTTGAGGAACGCGTGATCGGTGCGTGTCCAAGCTGCAAAAGTGGAAAACTAATCATCCAGTATTCCAAAAAAACTGGCAAACGTTTCATTGGCTGTACAAATTACTTTCAAGACACCTGCAAAACTTCATACTCAATGCCACAAAAAGGTTCAGTTAAACCCTGCCGCGAGGGATGTAAAGACTGTGGGGGGTTAACCTTGAAGGTCAGATTGAGTAACAATCACCTCTGGAGTCTTTGCCCTAACCCAGATTGTCCATCAAAAACGAGAAAGAAGAATCATTGACCTGCAAAAATATGTGAACGCGAGAGTGGAAAAGAAGATTTCTGCGAATTCCACAATAAGGCAAAAGAAAATTTATTGGGCAGGTTTGAAGGGTGGAGAAAAGCTTTAAACATTTCTTGGAAAGAATATTTAAGTCAGGTTGCAGAGAATTCATCAACAGGAAACTGGGTTAAAGAAGTAGCCAAGTATCTGATTGAAAACGGGGAAACATAAAATGTCAGACAAAGCAAAGAAACAGGCATCAGAGCTTTCATTCTCGCTGAGTCGTTGGTTCCGCAGAGTTTCAACAATGAAACCCTCGAACTTACTTTTCACGATTATCATCATGAGTGGATCTGTCCTTCTCCTGGGCGGTATTGTTTACGATGCCGTTAATCGACCTCTTCCAGCAGTGTACGTCAATAACAGATTTTATTTTCTGTATCCACAGCTAAATGAGCAGTTTGTATTTGATACGGTAGTCTCGGGTATACTTTATGTCGCCGGCTTCATCGGTTTGATTGCAATCTACCAAAGTGCCAGGCATGCCTATAATCCAAGACAAGCATACATGACTATGATCGTTGGGGCAACACTGTTACTAATTTCATACATATTCCTAGAGTACTTCATCAGATTGAAAGCAAGTGGCCTATGATAGCCAAAGAAAAACTCCTTTTATTTACCAAGGATTCTTTTTCAGTTTAAGCTTGTAAGCTAAGAAATTAGTTAACAAATGAATAGGCGGAGTAATTAAAAGAACAACGAGAGCCAATTGCCAACTAATTATCATTAGAGGCAAAGAAAACACTAACGCCCCTACAACGAAGTCAATTTGATCTACGACCGGAAGCAGCCCACCAGGTGCAATGTCCAACCGTCTTTTAAGGAAAGCCCCCGTCAAATCGCCCAAGAGTGCCCCTAAAGGTGCAAGTATTAAGAAGAGCCAAGGGTACCCAAAAAGCAGACATTCGACAATGCCTACCCCCCCGCCCACAGCGAATCCAAAAAAGAATCCGCGGAAAGTTTTGTTGGATCCGAAGATTCTTCTTCCATCAAAAAAGTTTCTGCCAAAATCCATCGGACGTCCTCCCCCTCCCAAAACTGGAGCGGCGTTTGCGCAGTAAGCTGGAAATATAAATTTTACTGCTTCTATGATAAGTAACCCAATGTCCATGCAATCAACTACTCGCAGTCATGTATGCCCAGTTCGCTTATTCTCAAATAGCAGGTGGCTTCTTGAGCGTTGCGGTTTTTCTCAACATTTGCCTTAATTATTTGAGGATTTTCAGTTGGCTTAAGCGCTATTATTGAATCAGCCCAAAACTGCAGAACTCTTGTGGCTACAGGAGCAACACTAACGTAGGTTTCGTTGAAAACGCTTCTTACTTGACTAGTCACAACCATTGGAATACTGTCAATTTTGGCTATTTGAGCAAGGAGTGCCATCTGTCTGTTTAATTCGCGGTTAACCCCAAACGACGCTTTGGTTGATGTTTCTGAAACTTTCGCGCGATAAAGAGAATTGAGAGTATCAATAACCACTAATCCAAAGTTTTTCCCTATATAATCTTGCAGGTGGTCTATTACTACAGTTTGTTCTTCGAAGTCTTTAGGCCTCATTAGAATTATTAGTTCTGCAATCTCATTAAATTTTTCTTGGGAGATTTGGCCGAGACGTTCGGTTGAAAAAGTGTTGTCGCAGTCTACGAAGAGGGTTTTACGTCTTTGCATTGCAGAACTTACCGCGCATTGAAGGGCCAAGGTTGATTTTCCCGTTTCGGGTTCTCCATAAATCATCGTAATGGTTTCCGGTACAATTCCGCCTCCCAGGTAATTGTCTAAGCAGCTGCTGCCTGTATTGATTTTAGCTGTCAAGTTAAGCACATCAAGGATATATCCTGCGAAACTAATAATCTGTTTTACGCTTGACAACTAGAGTATAGGCTTAATTGTATGAGAGCAAACGTTGCTGTCGCGACCGTTCAAGGAAAAGCCTACTACTTAATAGTTAACGAATTGAAGCATAGGAACGTACCTTTTCTAAGCTTGGTCCCAGGAGAACCTATACAAACAGAGATTAGAGTAGTTATAACTACCGAAGAAGAGAAGAATCTGATAAGTCATCACAAAATATTAGCTTACAACACCGAAGAAGATCCGGAAATATTAGGAAGAGAAGTAGTCAAAATTCTTCGTGGAAAGGAAATTTATGAAATAGTCACTATGGGAATAGATCCTGGGGAAGTTTTTGGTTTCGCCGTGATAGCTGACTGTTCAGTAATAGATACCGAAAACTGTTCTGGTCCAAAAGAAATCTTGAACAAGATCAAAAATTCTTTGAGAACTATTGACCTCTCGAAGAGTGCTGTAACAATTAAGATCGGCAGTGGCGTGCCAATTTACAAGGAGCTTTTGGAGTCTCTAGACAAAGCTTTACCAACTCAAGTAACATTAGAGGTAGTCAGCGAAGCTGGCACAAACCGATACGCACTCGGAGCGAAAAACAGACGGGGGCTCCGGCATATCGTTTCGGCAATACGGATAGCTAGAAGGACAGGTTACATTTACCCACGGAGAGAGACAATTGAACAAGATAATTGAAAAAGGAAAAACGTTTCTATTAGATGGCCCAGCCTCCGTGATAATGATTTCTGGAAAAGCCGAAGTTTTTGGCTTCAAAGTAAAAGAATCAAAAAAGATCGTGATACGCGAAGGAAAACGTTTGCCTTTTGCAGTTCAGGAAACTGCCTGCCTTAATATTTCCCTAGGCGCTAATGCAGGCACTGAAGAAAAAGAGGGTAACACCATACCGAACTCATGGATTGAAGCCTACCGCATTATTCGCGAGTTCCAAAAGAAGCCAATTGTCATTATGGTTGTTGGGGGAGTTGATTCAGGAAAAACGAGCTTTTGCACTTATCTTGCTAACAAAATGGTTAATGACAAATGCAAAGTTGCGGTCATTGACGAGGACCTAGGACAATCTGACATCGGCCCACCAAGCACAGTAGCCTACGCTCACGTTGCTAGTCAAGTTACTGATCTTTTCAGCCTGCAACCTGAGAACGCAGTGTTCATAGGCACAACGTCAGCGGGAGCAGCAACTAAGAAGACGGTGGAAGGCACAGCATCTTTGAAAGGGGAAATCGAAAGCAAAGCAAAAGCAGATTTCATTTTAATAAATACTGACGGCTGGGCAGGAACCGAAGGAGCTGCGCAGTTCAAGTCAGAATTGGCTAAGTCAGTCGAACCAGATGTTATTTTCTGCCTAGAAGCTAAAGACGAACAGCCTTCAGTGTGTGCTTCATTTGGAGACGCATTGGCGGGTTTTAGGCAGGAAAGAGCAGAATCTCCAGCAAGTGTTAAAGAGAGAAGCAGAGAAAAACGAAGAGACCTGAGGGAACTTGGGTTCGTAAAATATCTTGAGAACGCTCGCGTCAAAGTTTTCCCGCTAAACCACGTGGTTGTCGAAGGAAAAAACGATAACGCTTTAATTAAGGAACGAAAGGCAGAAAATTTGTTGGTGGGACTTTTTGATTCACAAAAGAAGTTCCTAGGTATTGGCGTGCTGCGGGAAATCGATTATTCAAGGAAATCTTTGAAAGTCCAAACATCAATTATTGACAAACCCGCTGCAATAGTTTTTGGAAAAATACGTTTAGATGAAAAATTGCGCGAAATTCCGGAAAATGTTGAAGGCAAAAATTTAACTATTAAAGAAATGTCGAATCTCTCTGGAAAGTAAGCCGTCGACAGCGGGTAAGACCTTAAGATCTCTAAGGATCCATGAAGGCAAGAAACTTCTGCAGTAGCCGCTTGCGAAACGATAGTCCAGAAATACGATTGCTGCTTTGTCCTCTAAAGTTCTGATTGGTCGCCCCGCGCATTGAGATGCCTTCTTCATGGCCGGGAGGATGTATCCATATTCTCGTCCGTACTTTGGGAATCGTTTTTCGTAGTATTCGATTTGAGCTTTCACTCTTGGGGTAGGTTCTGCGTAGGGCACGCCTATTATTATAACGGAGTTCATTTGGTTGCCCGGAAAATCTACACCTTCAGAGGTTCTTCCTCCTTGGACGCCTAGAAAAACTGCACCACCCGCAAGTGCGTGTTCTTTGAATTCCGCGACTAGTTTTTCGTTTGCTTTGCTAGTCATTCCTCGGCGCTCCTGAAATAGTGGTTTTTCCAGGGCATCTTCTAATCCTTCAGTTGCTAAACTCTTGGAAACTTCGAATGACGCTGTGAAGATGCCTGTATTCACTGGCGTATTCCTGACTACCTCTTGTATTCTTTTGATAAATGTTTGATACATAGTTGAGGTTCGGCTCTCTAAAGCTGTAGTTACTCCCAAAGAGACTAAAGAAAGGATGTGTTCTCGTGGAAAAGGTGAGGGGGCAACATGTTGAACTGTGTTTTCGGGCATTTTTGTTATTTTTGCGAAAGCATTCAGGGGTTGAAGTGTCCCGGACATTACAACATTAGCGTAAGTGGAACTGAAAACTGGCTGCGTAGTTTTGGAAGGATCCAGGGCAATGATTTCGAGTTTCGCTGTTTGTGAGTTTTCTCTTGTGAAGTATTTGCTTATTGCGTTGACGTAAGCTTCGTCCCCGGCGGTATCTGTCCATTTCAAAAGGAATTCGCTCATGCTGTTTATGTAGCTACGGGGGTGCTTGCCTTCCGAAAGCAGTGTTTTTTTGACTTGGGTACCTATTTCATTTAGGTGTTGATAGAAACTCCTCGGCGTCAGTATGCCAGCCTTCCCACGAACAGACTCTAGGAAATCCGAGGAAACTATCTCTTCTTTGCGAATATTTACTGCTCGCTTTTCGGTTTCTTCGTGTAGGAATTTGGCGAAGGCTTCGGCATCTTCGTAGCCGAATTTTCTTGCTTCCAGTTCCGCTTGCTTCATGATGAAAAGCGAGAGATTGCTACTGGAGATGTCGACGGCTGTTTCGGGCAAATTATGCGCTTCGTCCACAATCAAGATGACTTTCTGTAGCTGCGTATTCAAGCTTTTCAGAAACGCTGTCCGAATATCAGGGTCAAAAACATAGAGATAACTCAGTGCGATGACGTTTACATCGGACAGTGTAGATTTAACGAGTTCGTAGGGACATAGGTTTTTCCTTCTGCAAATACGCATTATTTCTGAGGCTTTGTAGCTTCTTGTACCTATCATCTGTTGAAGCAAAAGGTAATCGTAGCTTTGCTGATCTGCATTCTTATAGTAGGGGCATGTGCCCTTGGCTTTGAGGAGCTCGCAGACTTCCATAAGTGACTTCGCGTCATAATGCTCCTTGGAGTCAAACCGATATAGGCACATCTCGTTGCGCCCACGCAACGAAACACCTGCTACTGCATGCTTCTTGCCCACTGCTTTGAGTTCTTCGATTACGCGTTCATGCTGCCGGTGTGTTCGCGCCACATACAAAATCTTCAACTTCTTTTCTATTGCTATAGGAAGAACTGCGGACAGGGCAGAGATGGTTTTACCTAACCCGTTGCTGCCCTCAATGAGAACACTGCGCCGCTCTTTCACAGCACTATATACTGTGTTTATGAATTGATCTTGATGAAGTCGAACGCTGGAGTAAGGAAAATACTCAGAGACTTCATTTGGCAAGACAAATGCTGTCATGGCTTATCCCATAATCCGTTTGATGGACAATACTCGTTAATCAAGCACTGTTTGCAGCGCGGAAGAAGAGATTTACAGGTTTTTCGCCCGTGCTCAATAAACAGCAAATGCACTGCCAAGTACTCGCTTGGATCGAAAAGAGCTTGGAGGCTGGAACGGACAGCTTCATAATTTCCTTTTTCAGGTGCGAACCCCAACCGTTTCGCAACGCGGTTTACGTGAGTGTCAATGGGAATCGTTTGTTGTTTTGCAGAGAAGAGAAGGACAACATCTGCAGTTTTTGGACCCACGCCGGGAAACTGCATGAGCGCGTTTCTTGCTTCTTCGAGTGGGAGCGACAAGATTGGTTGAAGTGTGCCATGATACTTTTCCTTGATGATTGTTGCTGCTGTTTTAATCGTTTGGGCTTTATTCTTATACAGACCAGCAACATTGATTGTTTTCTCAATCTCGTCAATCTTAGCTCTCGCAAGATCAAGGGGAGTTATTTCGAAACATTTCGAGAGGCTTTCGAAAGCCCTAGGCAGTATTCTTGTCTGCCGTGTTTTGCGAAATAATAGTAATAATCAGAGTTTGGAAGGGGTCTCTTGTCAATTTGACCCCGTTTGAAAGGGCTATCGTTTGTTCTAGAATCTTCAAAACCATATGCGCCCTACCCTCAGACATTATTTTCACACTAACCCTTCGAAAGCTCTGAATAGACTATTCCGCAAGCTATTAAAACACCATAGGAAAGAATACGTTTAAACCCTAATAGAAAATTGAATGAAAGACGCACCAATCAAGCACGTGCAATCTTCCACTGTGATGCCTTTTTAAGCATATCTTAACATAACCAACTGTTGTGCTGAGGCGGGAGAAGGGTTAATGGAGCGCGCAAATGTAGTTAAAGAGGAAATAACCGAGAAAGACACACGATTCTTAGCAGTGTACGTAGAGGCGAAAAACAGTTGCCTCGTGCTTCTGAGCGAAAAGGAGGACAAGCTGGGAACAATGGCTATTGCAGTACCCAGCCCAAAGGATTTGCTTGGTCCAGTCTCTTCTTCCATACTGGTAGGAGATAGGAACATGATTTCTGCACGCCTTTTTGCTGAATATGTTGCCGCCAAGAAGAGGAAAATCGCTATGGTCTCGGTCTACCTGGAGAACATCAGCGAAACGCAAGCTCAGGCATATTTCATGAAGTTAATCGAGAAGGTTCTTTCTGCAGAACGTAGAAGAGAAGCAGAGAAAGCATCAATATAAGAGAAGACTTTGCCATCGATTTAAGCTGAAAAAATATGATTCGCAAAGTTGTGTCTTCGGAATTCAAATTAGTATTATCCGTCGTTAATGATGCGGCGCAAGCCTACAAAGGCGTAATCCCAGATGACTGTTGGAAGGATCCTTATATGACCAGTCAGGAGCTCTGGGAAGAAGTTGAGCGCGGTGTGGATTTTTATGGCAATTTTGAAAATGACCGGCTTATTGCGGTTATGGGTATTCAGGCTGTGAATAATGTCACTCTGATAAGACATGCTTACGTACTTACGAGTTGCCAATTGAGGGGTTTCGGAGAAAAATTGTTGCGGCACCTGATTAATCTGGCCGAGACCAAAGAGGTTCTGGTGGGCACCTGGACATCAGCTTGGTGGGCAGTTCGGTTTTATGAGAAAAACGGCTTCCGACTAGTGCCTCATGAAAGCCTGAGGAAGCTTAGGCAATTCTGGAATATCCCTGACAAACAGGCAAAGACTTCAGTCGTCCTCAAACTTAAAAGGTGATCTTTAGCCTCAGGCTTTAAGAGGATCCTAAACCAATATGGCGGTGTGCTTGCGCTGTGAAGCGAACAATAATCCTTAAAGTTAACCCTGAGGAACCAGAAAAAGAGAACATACGCGAAGCCGCTGCTATTATCAAAGAGGGGGGATTGGTAGCTTTTCCCACTGAGACTGTGTATGGTTTGGGCGCAGACGCAATGAATGCTGAGGCCATTTTGGCACTATTCACCGCGAAGAATCGCCCTTTGGACAATCCGCCGATAGTCCACGTGGAAAAAGTCGCTGACATTTACAAGCTTACAGAGAATGTACCACCTAAAGCAGAGCTATTGATGAAAAAGTTTTGGCCAGGACCCTTAACACTGGTTTTTGTTCGCTCGAATGTCGTACCCGATGTAACTACGGCTGGCTTAGAGACAGTGGCGATCCGAATGCCTAAGAACAAAGTGGCTTTAGCGTTGATCAAAGAGAGCGACTGTCCATTAGCTGCACCGAGCGCAAACCTTGCAGGTAAACCCAGTCCCACTTCAGCTGGCCATGTTTCAAAGGACTTAGACGGTCGAATAGATGCCATACTAGATGGCGGACCCACACAAATTGGTGTGGAGTCAACAGTTTTGGATGTCAGTGTTGATCCTCCCATGCTCTTGCGTCCAGGGGGAATTTCAATTGAAACCTTGCAGAAAACTCTATGCGATATCAGGCTTCATCCGTTCATTACTGCAGAAGCTGAATTGCCTCCGGAAAAAATACGTTCTCCCGGAATGGGGCATAAGCATTATGCTCCGAAAGCTCAGGTTATCCTTGTTGAAGGTGCGGTCCCTGCCGTGATGAGTAAAGTGAAGGAGGTAACTGGTATCTGCTGGCTCGAGAACAAAAAAGTTGGGGTACTAGCTACGGATGAAACAGCCTGGGCTTACGAGGCTGATGTGGTGAAGACGCTGGGTACACGCCGGAATTTAGATACAATAGCGGCAAACTTGTTTAGGCTTCTCAGAGAGTTCGACGAAGAAAATATGGATGTAATTATTGCAGAGGGTGTGCCTACCGAAGGTTTAGGCCTAGCAGTTATGAATCGCCTACGAAAGGCATCGGGTTACAATATCATTAAGGTTGGTTAACGCGTGGAAAAATTTATATTCTGATGTCATATTGTTCCGTTTAGCATCTAAAGATTGTAAACAGATAAAAAACTGGTGAAAATGATATGTCTCAAGGTGGATCAGTTCCAGTTCTAGTATTAAAAGAAGGTACCGGGAGATCAACCGGCCGCGAAGCACTAAAAAACAACATTATGGCTGCAAAAATCGTAGCTGAAACTGTGAAAAGTACTCTTGGCCCAAGTGGAATGGACAAGATGCTCGTAACTAGCTTCGGAGATGTTGCCATAACCAACGACGGCGCAACAATCATGAAAGAACTTGATGTTCAGCACCCAGCAGCTAAAATGCTTGTTGAAGTTGCAAAAGCTCAGGACAATGAAGTCGGCGACGGAACCACAACAGCTGTAATTTTAGCAGGAGAACTTCTTTCAAAGGCTGAGAGTTTAGTGGACAAGAATGTTCATCCAACTGTAATTATCGAAGGCTACAGAAAAGCGAGTGAGAAAGCCTTGGAAATTTTGGACAAGTTGGCTATTCCAATAAAACTCACAGACGAGAAAACCCTGCTCGACGTTGCTATAACTTCCCTAGCCAGCAAAGGCATCTCCAACGCTAAAGAGCTCTTTGCCAAAATGGCCGTTGACGCAGTTAAGCAAGTTGCCGAGGAAACAAATGGTAAGACGAAAGCTGACATAGACCTCATCAAAGTTGTTAAGAAACACGGCAAAAGCCTAGAAGAAACAGAACTTGTCAAAGGTATGGTCATAGACAAAGAAGTTGCAAGTTCACAGATGCCCAAAACCATTGATAATGCAAAAATCGCTCTACTCAACGCTAAAATTGAGATTGAGAAGACAGAGTTTGACGCAAAAATCAATATTGAGAGCCCAGATCAAATGAAGTCTTTCTTGGATGAAGAAGAACGTATGCTCAAAGAAATGACCAACCAAATTGTCAAAGCTGGCGCCAATGTAGTTCTCTGTGAGAAAGGAATCGATGACATGGCACTTCACTTCCTTGGGAAAGCAGGTGTTTTAGCAGTTAAAAGCGTAAGCAGCAGCGACATTGAAAAACTTGCACGCGCAACTGGAGGCAGGATTGTTTCAAACATAAAGGACCTTACTGCAGATGCATTAGGCAAAGCAAAGAAAGTGGAAGAAGTCAAAATTGGAGATAACAAACTAATTTACATACGCGAATGCAAGAATCCAAAAGCAGTAACCATTGTTATACGAGGCGGCAGTGATCACGTTATAGACGAGGCAGAGCGGAGCCTACATGACGCATTATGCGTCATCAGGAACGTTGTTGAAGATGGAAAAATCGTGGCTGGCGGAGGTGCATCAGAGGCTGAAATGGCAAGACAACTTAGGAACTACGCAGTTAGAGTCGGCGGACGAGAACAATTGGCAGTTGAAGCTTTCGCGGATGCAATTGAAGCAATTCCGCTTATACTTGCGGAGAATGCAGGCTTGGACCCCATAGACATCATGGTGGCACTCAGGGCTAAACACGAAGCAGCGGATGGTAAGAATTTTGGTATTGACCTCACGACAGGCAAAGTTACCAACATGGTGGACTTGCCTAGTTCTTGAACCTCTGCGCGTAAAACAGCAAGTAATCAAGTCAGCCACTGAAGCAGCAGACATGATACTTAAGATCGACGATTTGATCTCCATCAAAGGTACTGGCGGAAAAGCTCCACCGATGCCCTCAGGAATGCCCGGAGGTATGGGCGGAATGGGTGGCATGGGCGGTATGGGCGGCGGAATGCCGTACTAAAACCAACCTTTTCTTTTTCTTTGTTATCATTATAGATTTATTTTTTGGAAGGACTTCTACACCAGTTTATATTTATGCAAAACTCAGAATAGTCTCTGAAAGCAAGGTTCCGAGGGAAGAACCTCATGAAGCACGTTAAAATTACAGCATTCGACTGCCCAGACGCGTGGTTCCAAGCTTTGAGCCACATTTGGAGCGGAGGCGATATTTTCAAAGTCGGCTTTGGCTCAGAGGAAACGGAAACCAAGAAGCTTAACTTGACGATCGAAATTTCGCACCCTGAGAACAGACCGCTAGTTAGCGACAAGGCACCTTGCGATTTCAAATATGTCCAAGGATACGCCCTGGAATATTTGTGGTGTGGAGAAAAACAGGATGAGCCATACACTTATGGGAGCAGGCTTAACAAACCCATCAATCAGATTGAGGAAGCCATAAACAGGTACGTTGAAGAACAACGAGACAGGCAAGTGACCATGGTAATCCGATTACCTGACGACATCAGAAAATATGTTAGTGACAAGAAACACGAACCCCCATGCTTGAGCCTCATTGATACAGAGATTCTTGGGGGTGAAATGCACTTAACATGCTATTTCCGCAGTTGGGATGCTTACGCAGGGTTGCCAGCCAATATCGGAGGACTGCAACTGTTCAACGAAGCTTTTGTTTCGGAAATTAACAATCGAGGCCACCTTAACTTAGAAACAGGCAAACTAATATTTCACAGCAAAAATTGCCATATTTATCAACGCCAGTACAAACTTGTGGAAGAACTTCTTTCACCAAAAACCTCCAAGAACCAAAGGATCGCGGAAACAATTAAGAATATTCCGCGCGAAGAAAAGCCAGAAGAATAACAACATTTGACGCAAAGAGCTCTTTTTGCTTGAGAATTCATTGAAAACACAAATTGACTAATCACCAAAAGCAAGGGATGTACTCCCTAACTCTGAAAGATACGCCCAAGCTTTCAGCAATTTTCTTAACCTTCTGTATATCTACTTCAGGTATTCTAACGGCTGAGACTTCAACGTTCAGCTCATTGGCCTTCACCATTTTGATGAAATCCAAAACAGCTTCGAAGGCTCCGTCAAACGTAGGTATGCAGTTCTCGTCGTAGACTTCTTGGTTTTGACCGTTTAGGCTTACGCTAACTTTGCTGAAGCCTGCCTCCTTAAGCTCACTAGCGACGTCACGATTATCATTAAGTACACATCCGTGTCCGTTCGTGTCTAACCGAATTGGGATAGTTGGAAAATGCATTTTGATCCATTTTGCAACCTCAAGCAAAACATCTAATCTTGAAGTGGGTTCTCCGAACCCGCAAAAAACCACTTCATTCCAACGTCTCATTGGAAGTACCCCTTCAAGTTCAGAGATAACTTCATCAGATTTAGGTTCTCTTGCTATTTTTAGGTTGAAGCTGTCTATGCCTTGTTTGTAATTTCTGAAGCAGAACCAACACTGGTTTGAGCATTGATTGGTAATGTTTAGATAGAGGCTGTTGTCAAGCCAGTATACTATTGCGGGTTTCTCATTGCGAATCATGCCTTCCACGTTTAGTTCCTATTCAGTTTCGAGCCTAAAAGACGTTTTTCTATATAGTCTATAGTTTCTATGGTGGCAAAGCTCTTTAGCTAACCTGCAAGAACGTTAGATAGAGTATGTGTCGGGGACATGAAGAAAACGCCATTGTTTGAATTTGAAGTCCCAGTTTATAAGAAACGACCAATTGAGTGGCTTGAAAACAAGTCAACTAGATAGTCGACGTAAGTCTCAGGTTCGGTTGGTCGAGGGTGAATAGAAAAAACAGAGATTTTACCCCAAGTTAACCCCGATAAGAAAGCAATGGCGTATTTTGTCAAGTAAAAATCTTTTCCCCTTTCCCCTTTTCAGGCTATTACAGCTGTTTGTATTTAATATTTGCCTTTTCGAAAATGGTGCCGACTTCTCTTATCGTAAACTACGATAACTAATGTGATAAGAAATATCAGTGGAAATATTATCCAAGTTGAAAACTCCGGAACAGTAAAACTGTCTAGAACCATCGCTACGTCTCCTGGAAGCGTGTGATTATATTCCGACACAATATTAAAAGTTGCAGTTTCTGTTGTCGCGTTTAGGCTACTAGAGAAATCTACGCGACTCCACCCTTTGTCGGAGCCTGTAGTGAACACTGTTAATGTTGAGGCATTTGCAGGCAACTGTATCAACTGTATTCTGAAATGTGCGGTTGATCTGGCGCTTGAAGGTGAAAGGTATGGACTGATGTTTAAGTCATATAAAAACGTGTAAGAACCGTTTACCACTTGAACGGGATGTTCGTAGTGGATTTCTAGCAGAAAATCAGTTGAAATGGGATTTAGGAGGCAAGAAATCATTTGCCAGTCACCAATGTCAGTATGATGAGTTGCGTTCGAATTAACATCAATGTAGTTGCTCCAACTCAATTCAAGACCATTCAACAAGACATGAATATTTGTGGTGTTTGGAGGAGTAGGGTAAAGCATCGGAAGCCCTCCGTCATAATAATTTGAGAGATGCATAGGATATACTCCGTCAACCTTCGCCCAAATTGTTCCGCTTATGTCGCTTATTGTATAGTTTAGATATTCTTCAGGCATAGCAAGAATAGGTCCCGAGTTTTGGGCGTCTTGCACGTTTGCAGTTTGGTTTTTTATCGGAGACATTAGTGGGTAATTGTCGGTTTCGTTCAAGTGTGGATCCAATAAGAATGGTGTATCGCTTATTCCGTTGAGATTTAGATCTACACCAGTAAAACTGCTCCAGTAATTTCCTTCCGTCCCGTTGTCCCAAAAATTAGTGGAGCCATTTTCGAAGACCCCTGTCTGGTTTCCTATGAAGTCATTTTGGTACAAGTGGCTATTTGTTGAATAGTCCCTTAGGTCGAAAAAGAAAAAGTTGTTTGAAACTTCATTTTCGGTGATTATGCAATTTGATGTTGCCTCAAAATAAAAAGCTGCATGTTGATTGTTGTTCATCGCGGATTTGGTGATTGTGGTATTGGAGACGTTGTAAAATCGGACGGCGTTGTAGTTGTCTGAAATCACCGAATTTAGAATTTCTGAGTTTTGCGTGCCCACAAAGAGAACTCCGTCCCAATTTGGCGTGGAAATCCAGTTATTGACAGTTATGTTTTTGCAGTTAATGGCAACTATCCAACCGGCGTTGCTTGGCACTTGATAGTTGGCTATGTCTATAAGGAAGTAGACGGGTTTTCCGTTGACGGTATTAGAAACGTCAATGCTTTGAATGGTATGTTTCAAGTCTGAACCCCAAAGTTTGAATCCAACCTGATTATCACTGAGCTGGTTATTTTTGAAAGTTGTATTCGTACTTTCCCAGATGTCAACGCCGACGTTTTTCATCTCTACGCTGTTACTGATTACCATGCAATTTAGACTGTTGTCTATGTAAATGCCTTCTGTGTAGTTTGCTGATGTTAATTGTGTATTTGTGCGCTTGGGGTCAGCGAATTTGTTATTTGCCACAGTTATGTTTGCTGACCATGATATGGAAATGGAGCTGGCGTTATTTTGACTAATTTTGTTATTGTTGCTGAAGTCGAGGGATATGTCGCCGACGATTTTGTTTGCGGTAAGTTGGTTGTTTGAGCTTTGGAAGGTTTCTACTCCACATCCTTCCAAAGTGTTGCCCCTAAGAATGCTGTTGTTTGCGTTGTCGAAGTAAATGCCTTGTCCAAAGTACTGGATGCCAATATTCTGTATAATCACATTGCTTACATTTTGTAGGAGCAGCCCAGTTCCGTAGTAGCTGCCTAAAAGTTTGTGCCCGTTTCCATTGATTACTGCGTTACTTCTTTGTACGGCTATCCCTGCGAAAATGTCACTTTTAAATGTGTATTCATTGCCTAATCGTTGAATAGGAGCGTCAGCTGGAAGGACAGTTCCGTCACTTTGGATGTAAATTCCGGAGTTATGCCACACCCACGGCACATAATTTGCGTTGCTTAACTTGATGAATCCGAAACTGGCTGCTGATGAAGTTAGCAATGCCGTAATGAGAGCTACCGCGACAGCTTGTTTCTTGTTCATTTCAGGTTTTCTTCTCTTCCCGCTTAATGATTATTTCTGTTTCTGGCACGCTTGAGAACTGAGTAGCTTGCAACCAGAGCCAACATCATAGCTGCTGAAGCAGTTCCGACGCCGAATATGGTTAACATTGTTGTGTTCAAAGGTTTGTTCTGCTGGTTTGGTTTTGGAGTGTTGTCTGTTTTTGGGTGATCTGCAGTGCTGGCTGATGGGGGATTATCGTGTAGAGGGGTTTCGGTCAGTTGCGTCGATGGCGAGGTTTCTGTTTCCAAAGAAGATGCGGGTGAGTTGGCGGGTTTTGTAGGTGGGTATTCTGAGCCAGATTCTTCCGGCATGTTTTGGATCACTATGGGTTTCATCAAGGGGTAGTTGTCAATATTGTTTTGATTGATGAAGTAGGAGGTGTCTCCTGTTCCAGTTCCGTTGATTTCTGAGGCGTTTGTGTACCTGGTCTTATAGTCACTCCAATAGTTGCCTTGGCTGCCGTTGTCCCATTTATTGGGTGGGCATGGCCACGGACTGGAGATTTGCAGGTTTTGTGAAGTTGCGTTGTTGTTTATGAAATTGTTTTGGCATACTGTGCTGCCGCTTTGGCTGCCTTCAATTCGAAGCCCAAACCCTTGGTTTTCGATAATGGCGTTTTTGATGATGGTGTTTTGAGTTGAGTAGTAGTGGTGGATGCCTAGTTGGTTTTGCGAAATCCAGTTTTCGGAGATGACGTCGCTTTTAGTGTTGAATAGTTGGATGCCGCTTGCGTGATTGCTGGTTATGTTGTTCTGGCTGATGTTTGAGTTTTCCTCATTATCAAGGTGAATGCCGTTTCCCCCGTTTTCAGCTATGAGATTCTCTGTGAGAGTGTTGTTTGAGCCCTCTTCTGAGAAGAATCCGTCCATGCGGTTACCTACAATTCTGTTCTGGGAAAAAGCATTGTTCGATGAACGTTCCAGGTGAATTCCAGTGCCTGTGTTATTGCTTAGGTTACATTTGGCAACAAGGCACTCTGTTGTGTTTAGGAGCATGATGCCCTCCCAGTTGCCGGAAACGTTGAGGTTTTCAACCGTTATGTGTGAACAGTTGACTAAGCCTACGAATCCGGCGTTGAAAGGAACTGTTTTGTTGTGTTGGTTTACCCAGTAGTTGATGGGTTTTCCGTTGATTGTGTTGCTTTCGTCTATGTCTTGAATGTAGCTGCTTTCGAATTTGAGGTTGTGCTGATTGCCGTCTATGCGGTTGCTGCGGAAGGTGTTACTGGCAAACCCATATGGCGTGGTGTAGTAAAACCATAAGCCGTTGACGTTACCGGTGACCGAGTTATTCAGGAAGATGTTGCCTTTTGAAACGTCATGGACGTAGAAACCGACTTTGTTGTTCGCAACAATGTTATCTTTAATGATGTCGTTTGTGGTGGCGCCAACGCATATTCCTCCGCTTCCTGAATCCCACGGGTTATTGTTGTCCGCTATTGTGTTCTGGGAAATCACGCTGCCGCTGTTGTTTGCAAGGTTAATGGCGTAATATCCGCTTTTCCTCACCATGTTTCCCGCGACTGTGTCTTCTCTGGTGTTGTGAACGTATATGCCATATTTGCTAGCATTTATTATGCTGTTGCTGACGACTGCGGTACTTTGGGCACCGTGGAGGAAAACGCCTGAGCCCCCGTTTTGAAAGTTGTTCAGGGATATTATGTTCTTTTGACAGGTTATGTCTGCCCATACGCCGTCGCCGTTGTCAACTATTGTGTTTTGACTGACAGTGCAGTTGATAGCGGAGAAGAGCAGAATACCTTGCCCATTCTTGGTCAAAGTCAGGTTTCTAACGGTTATTCCAGTGCAGTTTATAAGGGCGACGTATCCTGAGTCGGCTGGAACCACTCTGTCGTGTTGATTTATCCAGTAGCAAACGGGTTTTCCATTAACGGTGTTTGATGCATCTATGTCGTTGTCGAATTCGGCAAATACTGCAGTATAATGATTGTCCAAGTAGCCCACATACACATATAGGTTGACGCGGTTGTTTTCCATGACGTTGCTTCTGAAGACGTTGCCGCCGCAGTAGTAGATGATTATGCCTATAGAGTTGTTCGTAAATGTATTCGCCAAGAAGACGTTGCCTCTTGATGCACTGATAAGTTGGATGCCTCGCTGATTATTCCGCATGGCATTTTTTTCAATTATGCATTCTGAGCAATTAGCCAAGTAAATTCCTGATCCGAACTGCTGCGCAACCACGTTCCTGACGGTCACGTTTGTTCTTCCATCAAGAACAATGGCATTCTCGTATGATTTTCCTGTTAACAAATATCCTGCCCCATCAAAAACGATGTTGTCTCGCTGAACCTCTATGACAACGCTCCCAGGCGAGGTCGTTAAGGTGTAGACATTCCCAGCAACTTGAATTGGAGCCGAAGCGGGATCTACTGCTGCGTTGGCTCGAATGTAAATACGTGGCAGCGGCGGTGGAGGGGGAGGCATAAAGTTTGCCGAAGCAAAATGGTCGAATTGCATTCCAGCTAGTATGGAGATTAGGAGAAACAAGATTAAGACTGCGACCGATGGTTTTTTCATTCAGCACCACCAAATGCCTTTCCGACAATGTTTCCTTGTTAAACTGGTGAGCACTGATTCGGATAAATGGATTTTTGTAAGGGTTCTTTGACCAAACCGAAAGCCGTCTTCTCATCTTTAGTTAAGGTTTCTTGACTAATCCTAATTCGGCTTGACATCCCAGAAATACGTTTAAAAGCAGAAATTCACTCAAGTATCATAACACGTTTTCACGGTCAATATTGTCTTTAGGAGACCAAGTTAATGGGCGAAAAAGAGAAGAAAACCAAACAATTAGAAAATGTCACTTTGGGCGCTGGTTGTTTCTGGTGCACCGAGGCTGTTTTTCAACTAATTAGAGGCGTGCTGAAAGTTGAGCCAGGTTATGCTGGTGGAAACCTGCCGAACCCATCATACGAACAAGTTTCAACTGGGACAACTGGACATGTGGAAGTTGCTCAGATAACTTTTGACCCGCAGGCCGTTAGTTTTAGAGAAATATTGGAGATTTTCTTTGGAACCCATGACCCAACTCAGCTTAACGGGCAAGGTGCGGACTCAGGTACCCAATACCGCAGTGTAATTTTTTACCATAATCAAGAACAAAAAGACACAGCCGAAAAGCTGATCATCGAATTAACCAACGAGAAAGTCTACGATGAACCCATAGTTACGAAAGTAGAACCTTTGAAGGCCTTTTATCCTGCAGAAGATTATCACAAAGACTATTTCAAAAAACATCCGCGAGCTCCTTACTGCCAAGTTGTGATCGCGCCGAAAATCGCCAAGTTGCAGAAAACCTACATTTCGAAGCTGAAGCTACCTTAAATGGCTGAGAAAATTTCTGTGAAGGAGGAATTGGACTCATCTCAGGGTTTATTCGGTTGGCTGATTTACCTGGGCGGTCATTTTCTTGACGAAAATTTTGATGTTTTCGTCGGTTCCGTATACAATTAAGTGCCCATCTTTTTCGCGTTTGGAGCCAAGTTTGTTTTCTACCACCATTTTTTCTATTTTTTCGATGGGTAGACTTTCTATGGGTTCGACTCGTACCCATTTTTGGTCTCGTGGAACACCTGGAATGAACCTCATTTCTTCTTTTGGTTCTTCAATTGTAACGCAGGCTTCACAGCTGGCCAGGTCTAAGGCTGTTAGCCATTTTTCGACTTTTTCACCCGGGAAGAGTTTGCCTGCTTCAGTTATTGCGTAAGCTTCAACGCTGCTTATGTACTGATCTATTTTGGGTTCGGTTTCGCCTTGACCTTTGGGATCTGCTTTTTCAACTTTCATGAGGGTTCTTGCTGACTTCAGGTCGCTCATGACGTTATGCGGAATTTCGAGACCTTTCTTTCTGAGCTCAATAATTATTTCTTCAAGAATTTTCGATTTAGCAACGTGACTCATGACACCACTCACTACTAAAATTTAGTTGAGGCATCATTAATAAATTGTTCTTGGTTTGTTTTCTTTTTGGTAATTTTCGCATTTTCTGTTAGAAGATATTGATGTGTGAGAAGAGAGCTGTTTGTTTCATCTTCTTTGTTATAGCACTGGAATAAGCTTGGTTCTATGGTGGGTTTTTTTCTTGTTGCAGGTAACGAGAACATTGGAAGACACTGAGTTTTTTAGCTCTGAAACCAAATTTCATAAGCCCAATTTCAAATCTTGCTTAAACAAAGACAGACAAGCATAAAGGATTTCTTTTAGTTCTCACAATTTTCTATCAGCTCATTTTTGAGGTCTCCGAAATGAAATTGTACACTATCAAGTCTGAAGGTCTATCCCATAATAGCTACCTAATAACAGCTGGTTCAGAAGCAGCCGTTTTTGATCCTCGACGTGACTGCAAAATTTACAAGCGTATAGCTTCAAAAACCTGTACGAAAATAAAATACATATTCGAGACCCATCGCAATGAAGACTACGTAGTTGGCTCGCGCGAGCTCCAAAGTATAACAAACGCTGAAATTTGTCATGGCAAACAACTTGCTTTTAAATATGGTGAGCATAACCTTGATGATTGTGAAGACTTTCAGGTTGGCAACCTCAATGTTAGCGCGTTGCATACTCCTGGCCACACTGAGGAGTCGTTTTGTTATGCAGTAAGTGATTTGGAGAAAAGCCCTGAACCGCTTATGGTTTTTACTGGGGATACTCTGTTTGTGGGTTCAATTGGGCGTACTGATTTGTTGGGCAAAGAAACCCAGCCAAAGCAGGCGGAGAAGCTTTTTACGAGCTTACATGAGAAAGTCCTGCCTCTGGGAGACCATGCTTTGTTGTATCCTGCCCATGGTTCAGGAAGCGTCTGCGGCAGTGAAATTGGCGAACAAACATTGAGCACCATGGGTTATGAAAAGAAAACGAATCCTTATCTTAAGCTTAGCAAGGAGGATTTTGTTAAACGTTCGGTTGCTACAGAATTAGTTATCCCGTCGTATTTTCGCAAAATGGAAGAGTTCAACCTCCGCGGTGGACCACAATTGCGGGGACTTCCTGCTCCAAAATCGCTCAGCATTCCAGAGTTTGAATTAGAAATGAATGAGATTGACTCTTTAGTTGTTGATACAAGGTTGCCAAATTCATTTTCAGGTTCCCACATCGTTAACTCTTTAAGTATTTGGTTGGGCGGGGGTACAGCAGTCTATTCTGGATGGGTCTTAAATTACGATCAACGAATTTTGCTTGTAGTCGAAAGAAAAGAGGACATCAAACGCGTTATGAGGCATTTTTGGCGTTTAGGCTTCGACAATGTTTATGGGTATTTGTGTTCAGGTGTGAAGGAGTGGCAAGAACAGGGCAAACCCATAAGTCATGTAGATACTCTTTCTGCTTCAGATCTTCACGAGAGGCTGAAAAGATACGTTGTTTTGGATGTTCGAGAGCCCAGTGAATGGCACAAAGAAGGTACAATTATAGGCGCTGAAACAATTTTCTTCGTTGACATTCCAGAGAAGGCGGACATTTTAGATCGAAACAAACGTTATGCGGTGATATGCTCGGTTGGTAATAGAGCCAGCATTGCTGCAAGTATTTTGAAAAGAAAAGGTTTTGCTGGGGTTGAGAACGTCTTGGGAGGCATGACAGCATGGGAAAGCCTGGGTTATCCGACCAATAAAACCACGTTATTCTGACAATTATCAAAATCATTTTTCGGGTGACTAAATTTTAGTTTACATAGAAATCTGCGAATGGTTTTTGTTTGCGCTTTACCTTTACGTAGCTGCAAAGAGTGAACTCGAGTGCATTTGATTTCCAGTTTTGATCCATGGAAAAGTAGCATTTGTACATGCCCCGCTAAGCTTACGTTCAATCCTTATAGCGGGTGCGACCATGGATGTCTTTATTGTTATGCGAGTAGCTACGTGCAGAGCTTCGCCGATTGTCGTTCGAAAAAGGATCAAATGCAAACGCTTAAGCGTGAAGCGATGAAGTTGAAAGGAGAGATTGTGTCGATTTCGAATTCTTCTGATCCTTACCCGCGGATGGAAGCGAATGTTGGTTGGACGCGACAATGCCTCGAAGTATTTTCTGAAAGCGATTGCAGGATTCAAATCATCACCAAATCCAACCTGGTCACGAGGGATGATGATCTTCTTGCAAGAATACCATCGGCTGTGGCGCTGACGATAACAACAGATGATGATAACCTCGCCAAATTGCTTGAACCAAATGCCCCCTCGGCGACCGAGCGTTTACGCGCGGCTCAGGATCTAATAGACAAAGGCATTCCCGTCTCTGTCCGGATAGATCCAATAATCCCATTTTTGAATGAAGAAACTCGAAATCTCACTGCAACGTTGGCATGCTTAGGCGTCAAACACATAACAAGCTCCACCTACAAACCCAAACCCGACAACTGGCTACGACTCAGCGAGGCTATGCCCAAAATTGCGGAAAAACTCAAACCCCTATATTTTCAACAAGGAGAGAGAATAGGTGGAAACACGCTCTTGCCTAAAGACCTCAGACTAAAACTCCTGACCAACGTGAGAAACTTGGCAACGAATAAAGGGATGAAGTTTGGCGTCTGTAGAGAAGGCCTGCCACAACTAAACACAGCCCCTTGCGATGGCTCATGGTTAATTCCTCAAGCCTCTAAGAGGTGAATGATGTGCCAACGCAAGCTCACAGAATTGTTATGCTGGTAGATCTGGATTATTTTTTTGCTCAGTGCGAAGAACTCCGAAATCCGACCTTGAAGGAAAAACCCGTTGTTGTTGGCATGTATAGTGGCAGAACGGCAACCAGTGGAGCAGTAAGCACTAGTAATTATCTAGCAAGAAAGTACGGTGTTAAATCGGGCATTCCTTTATTCCTCGCCCAGAAACGTTTGGAGGGAACTGATGCGGTTTTCCTTCCTGTGGATTACGATTATTACCAACAGGTTTCCGACAAAATAATGTCAATTCTAAGAAGATACGCTGATGCCCTGGAACAAGCGGGTATTGATGAAGCTTATCTTGAAGTCACCAAGAAATCTCACGAAAACTATGCGCAAGCAGAATCTTTGGTCCAAGAAATGAAAATATGCGTAAAACAGGAAGTTGGCGTAACATTCTCTGTGGGCATTGGGCCCAATAAGCTCATAGCCAAAATTGCCTCCGACATGCACAAACCCGATGGCGTTACTATTGTCCATCCTGAACAAGTTTCAGAATTTCTTTCGCCTCTTTGTGTTGACGCTCTGTTGGGAGTAGGAAAAAAAACCGTTTCCAAAATGTCGGAGTTAGGCATTAAAAACATTGGGGAGTTGGCTAGATTTGACATACAGAAGCTCGTGGAGATTTTCGGCAAGACCCTTGGAGTTTACTTTCACAACGCAGCCAATGGCGTTGATAACGAGCCTGTGCAAGAAGCAGGCGAAGCAGAATCAATTGGCAGGATGGGTACACTAAAAGAGAATACTCGTGACCTTGCTGTTATTCTTCAAAAAATTGACCAGCAGATAGAAGAAATATACGCGGAGTTTAGCCAGAAGAAACTGAGTTACCGCTTAGTTGGCATTTCAGCAGTAATGACTGACCTGACGAGCAAAAGCCGATCGCAAACTTTGGATAAACCTGTGAAGGACAAAGAAACGATCTGTCGAATCGCGCGTGAACTTTTCGAAAAATATTTAGTCGAATCTGAACGGGAAATCCGAAGAGTTGGTGTGAGAGTTGGAGACTTCAGAAAGGAAGAGAGGCAACAACAAAGATTGACCAGTTTTTTCCAGACTGAGTAGCGTTCAGTAATCTTTATTTTTGTGTCGAGTTAAAATTTCTATAGGGTTTTTATTTGTCCTCTGAAAAAACAAAAGAGAAAAAGCTACCCCCAGGGCAATCGCCCACAGATCGGATTTTAAGCTGGGGATCTGAGCACCCAGGTATCACTTCGGCAAACCCGCGCCTCAAGTTGGAAACATATACTTTGACAATTGATGGTGAGGTTGAGAAACCTGTTAAGCTTAACTGGGCAGAATTTTCTGCCCTTCCAACTGTTGTTTCGGTCAGCGATTTTCACTGCGTTGAGGGCTGGAGCGTTTTGGATTGCAAGTGGGAAGGTGTCCGGCTAAAGGAAATAGAGCACATAGTCAAGCCAAAGGATGTTGCGAAAGCGGTTACTTTCGAATGCGCCGATGGATACAACACTTCACTGTTTCGGACAGAACTGACGGGCGATGATGTACTTTTGGCTTACAGACTTAACGATGAAGTTTTGGAAGAAGGCTACGGCTTCCCCTTAAGGCTGATTGTTCCAAGAAAGTATGCATACAAAAGCGCTCTGTGGGTAATCCGCATCCAATTCACAAGGGGGAAAGAACGAGGATTCTGGGAGCGGCGCGGGTATAGTGACAGCGCGGATGTATGGAAAAATGAGCGTTTTGGTCGCTAGTGAAGCTCTTTCACCAGTTTCAGTGCTAAAACATGTCTATTTTCCATATTAGAGGCTAATCAACGATCCATAACATTTATTAAGCTTCGCGCTAACCCTCTCGTTCTCAACAAAATAAGGAGGTTCAGAAGTATTGCCACGCAATTCAGATTCAAAAACTCGCTTTTATCCAGATTCACCTCATAATGCAGTTTCTAAAAATGCTGTAATTATTAGCAGTGACTCCAGCAGATTGACAATGGAGAAAAGGAAGAAGCAAGCAGAGGAACCAATCTACCTAAAAAGAATGTAGACAAACTGAAAGGCTCATCTGCAGCTTTTCTCTAAATTTTTAATAACCACATCTTTTGAGTTGAAATCGTTTTTATACATAATTGCTCTTGAATAGGCTGAGGCTTTATTCTTGCAGTTCACCGAAGCAAAGATTGGGCGAATTTTCATAGTCAGATTACACGATAATGATCACCTACCTGATGCGCTGGAAAACTTTGCCGAAAAACAGAAAGTAAATAGTGCCCTGTGTTTTTTCTTAGGGGGTGCAAAAGAGAAAAGTCGCGTCGTGGTGGGACCTAAAGACGGAAACGTTTTTCCGCCTGAGCCGATGACTACGCTGCTTAAAGGTGTGCACGAAGCTTGTGGAATAGGCACCATATTTGTAAACGAGGAAGTCAAACCCAAGCTTCATATGCACGCGGCTTTTGGCAGAAACAATGAAACAATCACTGGATGTGTGAGAATGGGGGTCGATGTTTGGCAAATTGGAGAAGTTGTAATGTTGGAGCTTGCTGAAGCTGTAGCCCAACGAAGTAAGAGTGAAAAAACAGGTTTTGAATTCTTGGAAATTAAGGATTAGCCTAAAAAGTTCAAGACGAATATTCTGCGGGGCGGAAGTCCAAAGATACTGGTTCCGTTATCTAAAAGTTTTGTGAAATTACCTGATTCATAGATCATAACGTAAATATCCCGAAGACTCAGTGTTGAGTTGAAATAAGTGACAGTTCCGCCGAACTCGTAAGTGAACACATACTTCACACCATGCTCCTTGCACAAACTAATCAATTCATTTATGTTAAAGTTGATTGTGTAAGTGTCCACAGGCTCCGCTGGGTACTGGAATATTGTGTTGTTTTTGCCTGCGGCATTCATGTAGAAACGAACCATGTCTTGACTGTATAAGTTCTGTGCATTCACAACCACGATCGATTCATTGGGCAAAATATGCTTGGCTACATAATCGCTTGCTTCTTGGATAGGTATGTGAACCTGATCTTTCGTAATCCAGCTGCTGGCGTCATTGACACTGAAGGTTACACTCATCGTCATAAATGCAATTATGAAGACGGCTCCTACTTGAGCAAATCGTCGCTCGCTGATGGTCAGATGTCTGTTCGTCCAGATTCTATGCGCCGTTTCCAAACCAGACGAAATTAGGCAAGCGGCTGACAAAGCAAGAACGGGAAATATGGGTACTATGTAACGCCAGTGTTTGTTGGGTATTGCGGTGAAGAAAAGGTAAACGGCTACAAACCATATGAGCAAGTACTTGTCCGGAGTTTTGCGTCTCCATGAGTACAAGACTAGACCTCCGAAACTTATGACGTACAAAAAGAAGGAAACAGGATGTATGTCGAAATAGGGGGCAGTCATTTTCTAGTAGGTAAAAGATAGGTACATGTGTCCAGCTAGGAATTTCGGCGTAGAAATGTGGAAATCGGTTGATGCCTACGTCGTTTAGGCCTAAGCTATAGAGTGATTTGGTAGGGTTGCCCACATTCAGAGCGTACAGCCAGGTTTCAAACATTCTGGAAGCGTAAACCTGGTAGGATACTATAGCCCACGGAACAATGACAATTATGGTGATTAGAATCAACAGTGGGAATCGGCTGAACCGTTTTTTTAATTGCCCCCATCCTAAAATGACTAGGCTGGTTAGCATTATTGCCCCAACAATAATCATCTGATATTTGGTCAGTATGCCCAGGCCCAGTGTCAAACCGCTTAAGATTAAGTACTTGTTTTTGCCGTTCCGGAGCCAGGCAAAGAAAAATAAGGCGGTGATAGTGAAAAAGAAAATCAGCATCGTTTCAATGAGGGCAAGGCGGGAGAGCCAGATGAAGCCGGGCATAAGTGCAAGAAATATACTTGCAAGCAAACCGATTTTTGGGGAGTAGAGGCGGTATCCAAACTCAAACACTGCGTAGATTGAAAGAAGAGAAAAAAGCACTGAAATGAGCCTGGCAGTGAGCACGTTGATGCCTGCTATGCTGAAGAAACCAGCTGTAAAGAGGTCATACATCGGAGGGTAGAAAGCGTTGAAATTGAAGTAACTGGGAAAATCACCGCGCAAAAGTGACAGTCCCCCAATTAGGTGGGTGACTTCATCCCATTGAATAGAATTGTAAGATAGATTGTATAATAGAACAAATGCGAAGAAAGCCGCGAAGATCAAGAAAGCTAGTCGCCACTTGTTGAATCCACCTTTAAGCCACTTTGATGTCGAGTTTAGACTTGATTTGCCCTTCGCAAGGAGCGTTTTGATCTGCATCGTTTTGGATCTATTGGAAGTATAACATATAAAATCATCTAAAATCGGTTCTACTTTCACTATGCAGAACCAAGAAGAGAAACCGACACTTATTCTTCAAGATACTGTTAGCAGAATTAGTCTGTACTTAGAGCTACGATCACCAGGGCTGGAATTACCATCGAGAAAACTAGTACAGAACCAAGTATGGCGAGCGGAATCCTTATGAAAGGCTCTGAATGAAGCACTGCAGTTCCAGGCAAACCTCCTAAGTAAGCGGCAACAAAAAATACCATGAAAATTGTGCCTATTCCTTCAGCTGCTAGCAAAAGTCTGTTTACACGTTGGTCATTTAATTTCATGCTTCATCGCGTCTCCGATTCTTTTCCATACGATTCTAATCTGGGTATGCATTTAAAATTAGCGCAAATAAAACCTGCGGTTAAGTAGTAGAAAAAGTATTTCTTGATTTCTTCACTCCAGTAATATACGCAAAAATAATATAGTCTAAGAAAGCAGAATAGCTCGTCTGCTTGGGCCGTTGAGGTTTATGACAACAGAACGCAAAACTTACTCGAATCTAAGAATTGGATTATTAGCAAGTATGGCAACTTGGTTCCTGTTTTCCTTCCACGAACTGGTTAATGCAGTGGTCAGCATAAACGAATATACCTACATGACGGGTCCAACTGCCTTCTGGGTTCGGATTACGGATATTTCCGGCTTGTTAGGATTGATCGCGCGCACAGTGGCTGGCTTGGTTGCTGTGGTCGCATTAATTTACTATTTCAGGAAGCAGGTTACAACTGGTTCGTCGATGAAGATTCTTAGAGTGATTTTGCTTGGGGAAGCAGTCTATTGGCTGGCTTTTCTTTTGTCTGGTATTTGGGGCGTGCTTCCGGCTGGAACGAACGGATTGGGAAATCTGGGTTTCTTGATTGAAACTGGTATTCCTTGCCTATTTGAGGCAATAGCCATCCCTCTTGTTCTGTTCAAATTAATTTTGGAGTTGAACCCGAGCAAGCCATTGAAAGGGGCCATAAAGTGGGGGTTAATAGCTGGAGTAGTTTACCTCTTCGTTTTCTGGCTTGATAATGCTGGCAACTGGATTTACACAATCTACTTCGCGGGTAAAGGAGTGCCCTACTTAACTGCTTACCCTGAGAACATGCTTAGTTTCATCTTAACAACGGTTGGCTTGCTTGCCCTTGCGTTGTTCTCTGCTTACTTTGCGAAGAAATCAATTGGAGCTGAAAGTCTCGAGAGGCTGAATATGAAAACTATCGGAGTTATAATCACGCTGACAGGGCTGTATTTCTTGTGGAATTATTTGACGTGGATATTCTTCGGCAGCAATCAATTGTGGAGCGACTGGTTTGCTTGGTTCTTGGGACATAACATGGACCTTTGGGTCTTATCAGTACCCTTGATTGGGTTGCCATTGTTGTTGAATCGGGGTTCTGATCAGAAGGAATCTATTAAAGAAGTTTAAGGCAGATCAATAGTACCTGCTACCCTGAGTTTTCCGCCCCCTAGGTACATTAGAACAGCTTTGTCCCCGGGTCGGTAGACAAGTTCCTTTTCTAAAGTCAGAGTCACCAATGGTTTTCTGGAGTCGCTTTCGTTTGTGACGACTTCGACTTTGCTGTTGAGGACTTGCATCCAGTGACCGATATGTATGACCATTCCTTCTTTCAGGGGTGTTTGCCAATATTTCACGAGGGATGCTTGTGTCTTCAATACCTTTGATGTTTTGATCTGGGGATCGTTTGTGAGGACTGTCCCTCGGTCAAGATCTTCTACGTTTACGTTTTTTACTGCTAGCCCAACTCGGTCTCCTTGGAATGCGGAATCATATTCGTCGTCATGCTTCTGAATTGATCGTACTTGTGCGGTTTTGTTTCCTGGCAAAATGTTCATTGTTGCATGCTTTGTGAAGGATCCGTTAACGACGATGCCAAGGATAACGGTTCCAACACCTTTCACGTTAAACGCGTGATCTACTGGAACGGTTCCGAAATAGGCTGATTCAGATTTCTGTTGAGATGCATCCTTTAACAGTTTTTCACGCAGCAAGTTTGCGTCATCTTGGAGGAATTCGAATTTTTCGAGAATTGTGCCTTTTATTATTGGTTCGATTTTTTCTTTTGACAGATAGTTTCTAAGTATGAAGTAACCGCTACTGATTCCGCAGCATTGCAGCATAACTAGGCTTTCACCTAGGGTTGAGCTTAGTTCGTCGACTACTACGACTGCTTTTTTGGCCTCAGATGCTGCAAAGAACAGTGGGGCTAATCTTTCGGGGTAGCGGGATGGTTCGATAAGTGTTACTGTGTCTTCTTCTTTCTTGAGGTTGTACAAGGTAATGTCTGTGGATGTCCCTTTTTTTGCCAATGTGCTGGCGTAACCTTGTACGCCTAGAATTGCGACTGTCAGGTTTCCCATAGGAATAAGGCCTCGCGAACTACGGCAGGATGTGCAGGTAAGAAGATAAGTTTTATGGAAGTTTTAAGCCAATCAGATTCTCTCGCCACACTGGATCGATAGACATAGCGAATCAATTCTTTTTGGGACTATTCATTCCAAATTCAATTAGTACAAGCATAATTAGAAATTGAAGACAAAAATAATTACTAGCATCTGTTGACTATTATCTTGAATTGGAAGAAATTCTGGTTCAGGAAAGCAAGTTTAGAAAATTGAGTTAGATGTGGTGCCGATGATGACAATTACGTCAGTCTGAGGAGATACAGTTGACTGCTGTCTCTCTTTTTGATGACTTTCAATTTATCCTGAGGCGCCTTCGAAAACTCCACTGCCAGATTCCAAATTAATTTCGAACTTCATGCGGCTTTCACGAAGAGCAAGAAGGCAAGATTTTTATGAAGTCTGTCTTTGTCTGGTGTTTTTTCCAAGGAAATTACTCAGATTTGAGTAATATTGGGGGGATGCATTAAGCCTCAAACTAGCAGGGAGCCCTGAGGAGATTGTCGGACGCATTTACAGGAAATTAGGCGAAATCGCGCAGTTATAGAATTATTTTAGAAGAATGGAAAAGTCCAACAGGGGATGACGGAATCTATGATTTTGAAATGTCTACATCATTTGTTAGTTGCTTGAGAATAAATATCGAGATTCACAAGTTATAGTTCAAGAAGACAGAAAGAGGGTTAATGTAACGTTTCGTTATTGGCTAAACAGTCATTTTGATAAGTGGAGGCTTTGCCTATTCATTTTCGCAGTTGCATACGGTTGCGTACTCGCTGTCAATTTGTCATACTCTTCAATGAAGTGGGACGAAGTTACTCACTTCATCGGCGGTCTTCTGCTGTCGAGAGGGCAGCTTTGGCAGTGGGTTTCGAATAATTCGTTTTACCCGCCAGCATTCGACGCGGTCACAGCATTCTATTTCCTTATCGGCGGGGCAAACGTTTTCGCAGGGAGACTCGTAGCTTTAACGTTCTCAGTGCTTTCGCTTTTTGTCGTCTACGAAATCGCAAAAAGGATGTACAACTCCAAAACCGCTTTGCTTTCAGCCATATTTCTAGGTGTCATGCCTGGAATTGTTTGGGTCTCACGGATGGCTATGATTGAAACTTTGCTTTTATTCTTCTTCTCCGTGTCCATGCTTTTCTTCTTCAGTTGGGTGCGCACAACGCGTGGAAGAGACCTCGCAGTAGTCATTGCAGCGGTTGTGGTGGGAGTTGCTGTGAAGTATCAGATGTTGGTTGTTGCACCAATAATTTTGATTTTGGGCGTTTACTTTTGGAAGAGAGACCACTTCAAAGCCGAAGCAAAACATTACTTGCGTTTTCCTCGCTTGGTGATGCTTGTGGCGGCGATTGCGATAGCTATTTTTGGGCTTTACATGGTCTTCGCGTCGGGCTTACTGAATACATGGTCTTATGTTATCCAAGTGGGCGGAGCCTTCAAGGCAGTTTATAGTGCGCGGTATCCTCTGCCCATCTTCTACTTCATCGAGATGGCATGGCTGAACAACGTCATGCACCCAGTCTCACTACTACTCTACATCGCAGGGCTTGCAGGCTTGGGATTTTTCGTGTATAGAAGTCGATTTGAAGACAAATTCCTCATTCTCTGGTTTGCCGTCGTTTATGTAGTTTTTACGTTGATTCCCAACAGAGAATGGCGTTACGTTTCACTGGCGTTTCCTGTCTTGGCAATTGCAGCTTCCAATTTGATCGTGAAGACCTATGACAAGATCCGTAAAGTCGGGCAAACTGTGGAAAGCCGCTTCATCCGTACGTGGGGAACTAAACTCGCCGCATCCTTTCTCATAGTGTTTGCGGTTGGCGGATTGGTTTATAGTTGCTTTGACGCCTATAGTTTCGTTGCAGCAGACCAGCTTCAGTTGCCTATAGAACAGGCGACTGACTACGCGGCGCAGACTCTGAGTCAGAACCAGAAAATCCTAGTAAGCTGCGCCGTTAACCGCTTCAACGAATTCATGGTTCGGTTCTACCTAAACAACAAAACGCCTAACCTGAACTGGAACCAGACGCTGCAATATCCTTTGCTAGCTGTGGACGCCTTCACACCTAACTTCAATATTACGGAGCTTGTGCTCTTGTGCCAGCAAAACAACGTGAGGTACGTTATGCTATTTGAATATGGCGAAACTACGCCCTTCTTCAACTCAACCTTGACGGAGCAGGAAGTCTTTGGCTTGCTAAACCAGACTGGCAGATTCACCCTTCAAACAAGTTTGGGAATAGCGCCCAACAGAATCTTCATCCTATCGTTTGCCTAACGCAACAAAACATTGTCCGCTAGCAAACTAGTGTTCAAGTTACCAAATCTAGGTGTCCGCTTTTTCTTTTACTTCGAAAACAAATCTGTAACGGTCTTTCCCAACCCTTTCCACTTTGAAAACAGTAAAAAAACCAATTTCGTCGGTGCAGTCTACATGCGGATCCTTGCATGGAGTTTTGTCAAACCCCTCGATTTCCACGATTCTGACTTCTCGAACCGCGGCCGGCAGTCTTGACAAATCAAATTTCTTTTCAGCATCTTCTCTGTGCAGGATGTACTTGTTAACGCGGAGCTTCTTCTTTATCACCGAATTGATGTCATTTTGTAGAGCTTCCATGTTGATCTTTCGCAAGTCCTCTTTGGATGCGATTTCCATCAGGCCAGAATCCTCCCGGAACTTGGAAATTATGAATTTTGCGCCGGGAAATTTGCTTTCCAAAGTCCTTGCAAAAATGTGCTCTGCGGTTTGAAGTCTGCCCTCATTTGGCTTCATAATAATTGTTTATATCAATTCTTAATTAAAAGCATTGAGCGCAAAGCTCGCGCGCTTTCTTCATCAGAACTGCCTTGGAAAGATTCTGAGTTGACACGAAATCTCCCAGCGTGACGGTGTCGTTTTGGCTCATTTCAACATCGTAAACGCCTCAAGCATAATACTTGACGTCAGCCAGTTTCTGGAGAGTCTCGGAGCGATCAACCATTTCCCAAGCCTAATTTCGAGTTTCGCCCTGTTTTGTTTTATAATTTTTCGATGCACTCAAGACCTTGAATCACGCCGTAAGAGAAGGGGGTAAAAAAAAGCTGAAAATATCCTTGAAATCAACTCAACCAAAATGCGTGGATTCCGAGACTTGTTGATCTTACTAGTGCATGCTAATCCTGGTAATCTGCAACCTGCCTGGTTTATTTTTTGTACCAGTCTGGACTGTAATCGCTGGATTCAGAAATAACCCAACCACTCTGTAGATAGAAGTTTCCGCGCGGAATCAACTCGCCAAAATTTGCGATGTACACATTGCCGCCGATCATGGTTTCGCACCAGACATGGTCCCGCAAGGTTCCATTAGACGGAGCCCACCCTGTAACCTCCAGAGTCTTGTAACCCATCAGGTTCAGAATGGACATGGTTGCAAGGGTGGCGTCTTCGCATCTGCCGATTCTACCATGCGTGAAATAATAGGAGGGGTTGGCGCCATAGCTGTAGCTGCCCCAGACCGAGGTGCCGTTGACGAGAAGGTGTCCAGTCTTGCTTACGTTGTCCCAAGCGATATCCGCGTGTCTTGCATACCACTGAATCAATGGATCGCGCATCGAAACCTCAACTATAGCTGCATCGCTGGAGGTGGTTGCGTTCACCGGAGTGCCGACGAAAACGTTATCCGAGGTGTCTCCGACTCCTCCAAAGGAGATGTACCATTGTCGGGGAGAAACGTTGGGCACCGCTGTGAGGAACTGTTGGATTTGAGTTTTGTTGTTGGGGTTCAGATTATATGTGAATATGGCGTTGAAGTCGTCAATGCCCAAGCCCGAAGTGTCCAATTTCGTCGGGTCTGTGTGACATTTTTCGACTTCCAGCGTGTTGCTGATGTAGTCGTGGTCTAAGTCTCCGAAAGCAGCTACTTCGTTGTCATTTGCGCTGCCGTCCGCCAAAATGGAATCGAGTGCGCTTGTGACGACTGCGCTGCTGGTGTAGTTTTGGATGCGTTGAAGTGCAAAAATTAGGTTCAATTCTGAAGTTTTCAGAACTCCGTTGGTTCCAAGAGGCTTTAGTTTTTCGATGACGTTTTGGGGTAGACCCGAAGCGTAAATCTCCACAGGGTTGTCTTCAGGTGTTGGGTGTGGGCTGGGTGAGGGTAGGATAACAGAGATCGGGTTCATCAGAGGATGGTTGTCCTCAAATGTAGATTTAAGACCATATCCGTTGTAGACGTACACGTACGGAGTGTTGCCAACTCCTGATGAGCCTATCTCTGAAGCATTTGGGTATTTGGCAAGGTAGTCACTCCAGTAGTTGCGATCGAACGTTCCCCCTGAGCCCATAGACAACCAAACACGACCGCAGAGATTGTTTTCTGTTATGGTATTATCGCCTGAAACTTCCATAGCAATCGCAGGTGTTGTGTCTATGGTGCAGCGTGAGATGTTGGTGCCGCCGTGGTCCCAGTGTAAGTAGATGCCGCCTGCTACCTCGCTGGTCGTGTTGAATATTTCGTCGCGGTAGAAAGTGTGGTTGCCACCACCGCTTGACCAAATGCTGACGTTAAAATTCATGATTCGGAGGTTTGCGACGGTAATGTTGTAAATTCCAAGGGGCGCTGGAGATTGGGGTCCTAGGGTTGTTAGATCAATTCCCGTGCCGCCGTAGCCTTGCAGGGTGTACCCAGCACCGTCAAGTGCCATGTTGCTTCTCTGAATAATTATGTTACCTGTGATGTTATCGGTTAGGATGTAGTAGTCTTCTTTGCGTTGGATGCTGTTGGTTCCCGTGACTGAGCCGTCCGGATTGATGTAGACTTTGGCTAGGGGCATTGTTGCCAAACTTAGCGAGTTGTTAAGGCGATTGATGGTTTTGCTTTGGTTGCTTATTTCATTTAGGAGATATGCAGTTTGGTTGTACTCGAAAATGGTTACGCCCGAACTTGCGGTGAGGAGAAGAATAAGCGCGATTACTACTATCCAGAGCCTTCTACAACTCTTAGCGAGAGCCGTCTTGTTCTCCACAATTACTTCTAATGTTTCAATTCACCTAAAAGACTGTTTGTCAAGATTCCTTGTGTAAAGTTTTCAGCAGTGCGTGTCTGTTGCATGTGCAGTTGGGCGATAGTGACAGAGACAGATTGCCCGCACCTGAGCCTAATTTTGAATGTCGCCTCGTTTTGTTTTTTAATTTTTCGATGCACTCCGCCAACGTGTTTTTATGAAACTGAAAAAACGGTGCGATTCTCAATGTTTTTTGTGTCAAGAAATCTTTACAAACAAGCTTTTAGGTAAACGAGCCATTGGTTGATTGAGGACTGATTTAATAGTGAAGCCAATTTTAAGGGCAATCCTAATCGCTGTCATTTTTGGGGGACTGATTTGGATTGGACCCATTCCTTTTAGCTTCGCTCAGAATTCTACGCCAGTCAGTGGAATAATCTCCTCAAACACAACTTGGACGAAAGCAAACAGTCCATATAAACTCACAGGACCAACCGCAGTGAGTCTCGGAGTAACTTTGACGATTGAAGCTGGAACAACTGTGAACATTCTCAACTACTACGTACAGGTGAATGGCACACTGTCTGCAAAAGGCACCAGTACCAACCAAATACAATTTAACGGTGGACAAATAATCTTCACGTCTGTTAGTAATGGCTGGAATGAGCAAACAGACTCTGGCTCAATAATTGAGAATGCCATTCTCAACGACACTTCAATAAACATTAAGGGTTCTAATCCAAGAATAAACAATAACATCGCAACCTCGATAGATGTTGGCAACGGATCATCTACCATTTCAAACAACACGATTACCGTTCAACTTCTTGTAGCGGGAGGGTCACCGACGATTTCAAATAATATCATAGGTGTCAGCAGCATAACCGGAGTTTACATTGCGGGAGGCTCGCCCACAATCTTACACAACACCATTAATGGTGGAGTCGAAGAAAGAGGTGTCAATGTCGGGTCGCCTGTAATTTCGTTCAATACCATTACGGGCGGAATAGATGTAGACAGCCGAGGTGGTCCAATAACTATTTCAAATAACAGCATAACTGGCAACGGTTTTCAAGTAATAAAGATGATTGGAATCTTATCCACGATTGTAAACAACACCCTCACCGGCGTTGGTGACACGACGGGAATCTACATGTCAGGCGTTAAATCCTTAATCTCAGGCAACGTCATTTCAGGTTGCACAACAGCCATCAGCAGCGGATTTGCAATAATTGAAAAGAACACAATTTACGGTAATTCAGGAACTGGCATAGATATTGGGCAGGGAAATGAAACAATCAACGGAAACATAATTTTTAACAACGAGGGCAGCGGGATAAGTGTTTCATCCGGGGCAACGGTCACAATTCAGAATAACACCATTGCCAATAACACCGTGGGAATCTCCATCAGCTCTCCCTCAATAGTCTTCGCCTATAACAACATCCAGAACAACAGGCAGAACAGCCTATACTTGTCAGGAGTCACAGCCAATATGGACGTTGCTAACAATTGGTGGGGAACAACCGATATCGCCAAGATAAATCAAACAATTCATGATTACAAAAACGATTTCAACTTAGGCAATGTGACTTTCATTCCTTTCCTAACTTCACCGAATCCTGAAGCACCTGCAATTCCAATTTTTGCACCCTCTCCGACCCCAATGCTCTCTCAAAGTCCATCGCCAAGTCTAACTCCAACGTCTTCAATTCCAGAGTTCCCAACATGGATAGTTCTTTCTTTTGTAGCCGTAATTTCTGTCGTTGTTATATTATTCAAAAAGGGGATTAAACGGCATTGAAGAAAATCGCTTGCTTAGGTTTAGCCTTTGTCAGCTTAGTCGCATTATGCATTATTAATTTTGAACCTGTTGGGGCAGCTCAAACAGCGATTGTTGTTCCAGACGATTATCCCACAATTCAAACTGCAATAGGAAATGCCACCGCAGGCGACACCGTGCAAGTTAAGAAAGGAACATATCATGAGCATTCCCTTGTCATAAACAAAACCCTCTCACTATTGAGCGAAAATGCCAACGAAACCACCATAGAATGTATTGATGGTCCTCCTCCTTGGGACCCAGGGCAAACTCCTTTTCCACCTCCGGCGCCAGATGTCATTCAAATTAGCGCTAGCGAAGTCAAAATCTCAGGTTTCACCATAACAGGCGGCGGCAAGGGCATCAGCACAAGAGGGAACGGAAACCAAATAATTGGCAATACAATAACAGCCGGCATTGGCGCCAGCGGTAATGCTACACAGATAATCGATAACGTTCTGCAGGGAGGAACAATCTCGACAAGCGGCTGGTATCAAGTCATCGAGGGAAACACGCTACAAGGCTCCACAATTGACTCAGGTGCCCTAAACAGTACAGTCGTAGGCAACAGAATTTCAGGTTCAGGAACGGGCATTAATCTAAAAGGCAATTTCACCTTGGCATCCAACAATACAATAAATGGAAAAGGGGACACTGGATTGCTAATTTCAGGCAGTCGAAACATAGTTGGCTTTAACAATATCTCCCAGCAAAACGTGGGAATCGGGCTGCTTGCCTATCCATCCTCACCTGGCAGCTATAATATAGGAGGCAGTGCCTGCGACAATAATATTGTATTCTCAAATAACATAACCAACAACAAAACAGGAATTCAAGTGCAAAATGGCAAGAACAACACATTCTATGGCAACTACATCGCAGGCAACGAATTTGGCGTTTCACTTTCAAGAAACATGACAACCGGAGGCAACATTCAGTATTTGGCATGCTATGTTTTCGATAACGTTTTCTATCACAATAACATAGTCAACAATGCGTTTCGGGAAGCAGTCGACTGGAGTTGGCAGGGCACAAACTCATGGGATAATGGTACGGAAGGCAACTATTGGAGCGACTACATTGGCTTAGATGTGAATCAAGACGGCGTGGGCGACATTCCATACAAGATAAACGCGCCATACACGATATTTTGGAGTTCCCTTGGGGTCCAACCTCAAGATCCAACAGTGGTAAACAACGCCACAGACAGATACCCACTTCAGAACCCGTTCAATATTTCCAGTCTTCTTATGGAGCTACCGGAATGGGCAAATCCAAAACTGTATCCATCAACTTCCCCAAGCCCTTCACCGACTCCAACTGTATTTCCATCACAATCTCCATCTCTATCTCCATCGCCTTCAATCCCAGAGTTCCCAACATGGATAATCTTGCTTATTGTCACAGGAACGATTCTATTATTGGTCACGTTGATGAAAACCAAAAGAAGCAAGGAAACAAAACGTGATTGAGCAAAGATGTCCAAGATTATTCTGTGTCGAGAACCCTTTGCAAACAAGTTTTAAAGCCCCGCCGAGTTGTTCGATTGACGGTGCGTAAGGCTTGGATAGAGGGCATAAATTGATTGCAGCCCTTTTCGTTATTCTAATGATAATATCAATCTTGCTTATTGTTCTTTACAAAGAAACTCAATTGCTTCAGCAACCCACACCTGCCCCGTGGCGCATTAGCATCGAAGACTTCACCGCAAACTTAGCTGTAGACGATGGAAGAGTCTTCACGATCTCACGCGACACCGAAGGCGGCATAAGATGTTACAACGCCTCCAACGGCGATCCCATCTGGCGCAGCAGCGATGGCTACTTCACGAATGCCCTTGCCGTCACCGGTGGAGGAGTTTTTGGGGGAACATCTTACGGTGACGTGCTTGGAGTCAACGAGACTTCTGGAGAATTCATGTTCAAATGCAACGTGGGCTACGTTTACAGTCGGAAAAGCGGACCCGACAGCCTCACAGCTGCAAATGGGAAGGTTTTCGTAACGTTCAATTCCTTCAGTGCCTGCAAGGCCAGCGAGGGCGCCCTCCTGTGGACATACCCAATGACCTCCAACTACGGAGGCGTTGAGTACAACTACTCGAAGCCCGTTAACGTCAAAGCCTGGCCCGTTGAAGGCAATCTTCTACTCGCCACAGGAACAATAATCACGTGGAACCAAACCGAAATAACTTGGAGCGGAAACACAGCCGCCAACTACATTTTCAGGCTCGACCCGGAGAGCGGCGAGATACTGTGGAAAGCTCCAGGCGACACTTTATGCACCTCCGTCGACGCGTCTCCAACGGTTTACCAAGGACAAGTAATTGGGTGGAACAGCACCAGCACTGGGCAAACGACGCTATTCAGTTTAAACGAGTCAACAGGTGTCCTGCTTTGGACCAGCCAAATAAATGCATCCATCTACCAACCCACAGCCCAAAACGGATTGGTGCTCTTCGGAGCTTCCGATGGCAACTTTTACGGACTCCGAGTGAACGATGGCACGAAAGCGTGGCAAACGCATGTCGACCCCCAAAACTTAATCCCGGTTTCCTCACCTGAGAACTTTTTGGAGACATCCCAGGTTCAAGTAGACGACAAACTGAATAATGTGCTCTGGAGCTTCGCCATCAGCCAATCCTACTTAAATAAAAGCCAAAATCAAAACGTCCAAGGATACAATGGAACTGTATGCAACCTTGACCTGACAACTGGCCACCTCAGGTGGGCACAGACTATTGAAATGAACGAATCTGCATCTTCACAGAAATTCAGTTTAACAACGCCAGCTCTCGGATTGGCGCAGTCAGGAGGCAACGTCTACGTGACAACATCCAAGCGGGATTGGAGCAACGACCTTTGGACGTTAAACGAAGCCACCGGCAAAGTGCTTAGAACGGAACATTTCGAGCACTACATCTTGCCACCTATAAAGTCGGGTGACAGGGTTCTTGTTGCTGGAGACCTCTATCTCATGTCCCTTTTTAGTTAATCCTCGCGGAAAATTGCAAAAAATTACGAGTCTACCTAGAAAATCAAACCAGTCTTGGATTCCAGTTTTTCTCTCAAATTTTTGACGAAGAGTTTTTTTATTGCTTTTTTTTAAAATGAAAGAGAACTTGGGGCAAATCTGGTCGCTGATATCTAAGAGTTCGCAGCCTTGAGCCTCAAAAAGTGAGACATAGTCGTGTAGCCAGCAGTGGGAAGTCAAAGGCTTGAGGGGTGTATGCTCGTAGTATTCCAGGTGCAGAAACTCATCAGCCACTTTGACGATATGGCGAACCGTTTTCTCCATCGCTTCCGGCGGAAGATGCATAAGCACAGTCCTAGTCAACGCCACATCGTAGTGTCCGGGTGGGCTGCACGGGGTTATGTCGTGGCGCCAAATCCACAGAGTAGGCAGGCAATTTCTAAATTGCATTGAGCATTTTTTCAACAGTAGTTATCTTTATTTCACGAAAACTTTTCAAATTAAGAAGATGACTATCTCCCGTCACAATCACATCAGCGTTTCCATCATAGGCTGTATTGATGATTTTGTCATCTTTGGGGTCTTTTTTGACTGCCGCAAATTTTGACTTAACTTTTATAACGTGAGCCGACCTAATTAGGGCAAGCGTTGTCCGTCGGATTTCTTTTTCGTTTGTTTTGAATTTGGGTCTACGCAGCACTGTGGCAAGTTCTTGCAAAATCAAATCAGACGTTACGATTATGAATTGGTTCGCTATCCCTTTCTTCAAGAGTTCTCTTGGCTTGCCATCAGAAATAATTGCGCTTACCAGAACGTTGGTGTCAAGGACAACTCGTAACATTTGATCATCTATTTCTTTTCACGTTTTTCTTTTCTGTATTGAGCAATTTCTTCCAGGACATCTTTTTCTGAGAGTTTGATCGCTTTCGTGTCCATGGCAGCGAAGATGTCGTCCCATTCCTTCTTGAGGTCGGGGAGTTCAAGTTTCTTCATTATTACAGTGTCGCCTCTGCCGTAGATGAGAAACTTGGTTTTTGGCTTTATTCCCAGTTTCTTTCTTATGGATTGGGGGATGACTACTTGCCCTTTTTCGCTAATTGTGGTGACTTGGGGCTCTTCTGTCATATTCATCAGTAAGAATAGTTTACTTTCATACTATTAATAGATTCTCCAAAAACTGCTGGAACTAAAGTCCGTCAAACCAAACAACACAAAATGGCGCTCTAGCTCATTTCAACATCGTAAACGCCCCAAGCATAATACTTGACGTCAGCCAATTTTTGGAGAGTTTCGGAGCGATCAACCATTTCTTAAAGCCTAATTTTGAGGTTCGCCTGGTTTTGTTTTTTAATTTTTCGATGCACTCCGCCAACGTGTTTTTATGATACCGAAAAAACGGTGCGATTCTCAATGTTTTTTGTGTCAAGAAATCTTTGGGGAAGCTTGAATTGAGTTATTAGGAAAACAGCAAGTATAAATATGTAAATATACATATGTTTACTTGACCATTTATGGTACAGGTCTGCTCTTTCTCTTCTCCACTCAGCCAGAAACAAAAAACCGTTTGGTCACTAATACTTAAAGGTCTTTCAGTTTCAGCTATAGCAAAAAAACTCAACACTACAAGACAATACGTCAACCAAACTAGGCTAACAACCGAATCAAAACTTTCATCAACCCTTCTTGAAGTTGCCCGAGTGAATGATCTCCAAATTTCAAGAGTTTATCCCCGAGAAGGATTACTAGTCGGTTTTCACCCTGGACTAAATCGTAAAGCCATCTTGACATACAGCACAAACCAAGGAATAAGAATCTGGTATTGGTACGACCACCCTGAAGAAGTAACCAACCAAGAATTCCTGCGCAAAACCCGCGAATACCTCCTCGACTTAGCAGAAGAAAGGGGAATAGAGGTAGAGCCTACAAGTCAAGTTCACCCGGGAAGATTAGCCCAGACAATCTTTGAGCAGCTTGTTTCGGAGTTGAAAATATGAAGCAAAGAAAACTCTTAGACAACAAGACTGATGGTTGGATTCCCAAAGAACCAAAAATGCCTCAGATGGAACCGAAACACTCAGGCAAAAAAATTGCAGTATTTATTTCCATAACATTGCTCATAGCCTCAGTTTCGGTTTTTTCAATGCCATATTTCATCAACCACCCAACTATCCCTTACAGTCCAATTGACCCCCAACCAGTAGTTCCAGCCGCAACGCCAAAACCCTCAGAATCCATAACAACTTCTCCCTCTCCAAGCAGCAGTGCATCAACTCCTCTTACACCACCAGGTGACCCAACGTCATCGACATTGCCTTCACCTACTGCCAGCCCAATTGATCAAACTGCTAAGTCAACTGCGATCATAATCAGTAGTAAACAGGTGCCGCAAGTAGCTGATTTCAATCCACAATACAGCTTGAACATAACTTATTCCTATGTAGGCGAATACAGCTCAAATATTGGACACAGCTCAAGCGATCATTTCTTAGGATTCCCTCAATCACCAACAACATGGTCAGGGATCTGTTTTACACTTGCCTTCAACGCTACCTCAATCGCCAATATCCAAAATGAGGCATATTCAGCAAGATTCGAGATCTATTCAATTCGTATAACAGCCGATAATGGATATACTCACAATTGGACGTTTTACTTGGGGACAAACATTGATGACAATTGGGTCTTGGGACCAAATGTGGATATGATTGCTGGAAAAATGCTAAGCTTTGATGGTGATCAAGTGACAGAGGGAGGTTTCTTCGCACCTAATTTTCACTTAAACGATTCAATAATTGGAATCATAAAACCAACTGGAGAGTTGAGAAATCTGGGAATTCCAACAAACCTAACCATGTCTATAGAGAGAATCGGATGGATAATATACAATGACTCTACGGGAACGAGCTACCTAACATCTCAACCTGAAGTGTTATCGCAAGCTACGCTGGAAAGACTAGATGGCGGATACATCTTCAACAGCGTTTTGCCTTAAGAAACATTTTTTTCTACTGGTACTTTTTCTTGCGGAAGTGGAAAAGCACTTGAGGCAGGTCTGGGCGTTGGTAAGCATCCAAAAACTCGCATCCTTGAGCCTCGAAAAGTGCTACGTAGTCGTGTAGCCAGCAGTGGGAAGCCAAAGGTTGGAGCGGAGCGTGTTCGTAGTATTCCAGGTGCAGAAACTCATCAGCCACTTTAACGATGTGGCGAACCGTTTTCTTCATCGCTTCAGGCGGAAGATGCATTAAGACAGTTCTAGTCAGTGCGACGTCGTAGTGTCCTGGTGGGCTGCATTGGGTGATGTCGTGGCGCCAAATCCGCAGATTAGGCAAGTAATGCCTAGCTTTGCGCTGGTTCGCCCGGTCAAGCATTTTGTGGCTCCAGTCAACCGCCACCACGTAAGGGACATCTTTGTAGATTAAGAAGAGCTCCCCGTTTCCACATCCGATCTCGATGAGGGTTTCAGGACGCAACTTAGCCAGGTAAGCGCGGATGATGTTTCTGCCGAAGACGTCGTCTGTCCAGTAGCTCTGCGCCCGAGTGTCCCAGTAGCTTAGCAATCCCTGAAGAACAGGAGACCGTTTGTGGCTGCTGACTATTTTTTCGTGTGATCCAGCGGAAGGCGCAGTTGGCACAGTTTATGTTTTCTCCAAAATCCCCATGAACCGCTTTGCAACGTTGACGTCGTCATGCATCTTTTCGCAGTAGGTCTGCACTAAGGCGCCGAACTTGCGTTGGAGTTTGGGTTCTTGGGCAATCATGAAACTTTGCGTACGCAACTCGTCCTCGTCGAGCCACTGAATGAAAGGTTGCTTCAACCCTGATTCTTTCTCCATGATGGTGCAGACTTCCGGTGAAAGCTTACAGAAACTTGCGGCGCCAAACGCTGAAGCCTCAACACTAATCATGCCATAGGCGCCCGTGAGATATTGGTCGTAGAGAACATTCACTTCCGAGAGCATCCGCAGGCAAGTGTCCCAGGGCACATCTTTGATGCTTTGAAACTCGACATTTCCGAATTGGTTAATCAACTCGGATAAGATCTTGTAAAACGCCGGAGAACCCTTCAACTCCTCATTGGTTGGGGCGTGTGCAAAGACTGTCTTCTGTGGTATAGGCTCTTTCATCCAGTTTTCCAGGGCGTTCTTGTCTCTGGGATACATGCCGTATTTTTTCCTAATTGCGGAGAAGTCTCTTGCAACAGGAAGCCAAAACCCTTCTGGAACGTATTGCAGCAGATCCGGCGTAGATAAGAGGGCCTCATAGTTTCCCATGACTTCGCGGGCATCTTTGAGGATTCCAACGGCGTTGTTTCTGCATTCGCTACCGTGGAAGTAAAGGAACTTCTTCTTTGTCTTCATGACTTCGCGATCCAACCCGAAAGCGTCAAAGAAGGGTCGGACGGCGCTGTGAAAGATTACGACGTCAGAAGCCTCGATTAGTTTCTTGCAACCATCTTTGCCATAGACTCGAGCTTCACCCATAGCTGGGTAATTTAGCCAGTTGTTACTTGTGCGAAGGCTAATGCTCTGGACGTCCTCACGTTTGTTAAGGGCGTGAGATAAGGCAAATCCTGCACCTGCGTGGTCGCCAACGGAAAGGTTCAGGACCTTCAAAAGCTTCCGCTCAGGAGCTGCAACAGCTTTGTTTTCCAGCACGGTTGTGCTCATTTCTGTTTCTTCCTCTCAGGACCTTTCTCGGTTTGTTGAGGTTTTTGGAGTTGGGCTTCCTTCTCGGTTTCTCGCTCTTCAGCTTGTCTTTTATAAGCCGCCATAATTACCGGATGCATCTCAAATGGCATCGTAGTGGGAAACTTGTTCTCATCTACAGCAGCAAACCTAACGGAAACACCGTCAAAGCTCAGGGAGACCGCACAGTTACCTCTAACCTGCAGACCCTCAAAAACACCAAAACCTTGCCCCTGTTCAATGTCCTCTAAAGCAGCTCTTAACTTGGACATGAAATCATTTCGCTTAACAAATTGCCCTATTGACTCTTGTTTTCGTTTTTCCATGGTTTCTTTTCCTCATCTTTAGTTTTTTGGCCAGGAGCAACCTCCGTCCAACCCCGCTCAGCTAGCGAAGCCATGTAGTTTTGATGCGGAATAAGCCGCGTCTGATCCTTGAAGCTCTTGAAGTGCACAACAGCCATCAAATCCGTCCAGAACAACGGGTACTTTTCCTCGATGATCCGATCGAACTTGTCACGCAGATGCCAATGAGTTCCCTTATAATGCATGCCCGATTTCTTCAAGAAAATTCGAGGGTGCCACCTTGGGATTATGCGGTCCTGATGCAGCCCAGGCGTGTAGAGCGGCATCTGAGCGGCGACGCAGCCGGATTCGTAGAACTTCTCCATAGCCTCCTGGACATCACCCATGAGCATCTCGTCAGCGTCTATTATGAGAAAACAGTCCCCGTCTGGCACTTGGTTGATTAGAAAGTTGCGTTTCTCAAGCTGCGTAGGCCAGCACGTTTTTTCGTCTGCTGTTTTGAAAATGTGGATTTCAGGCTTTCCCGTGAAAGCTTCAAGAATCTTTAAGCTCCCATCTGTGCTCCAAGCAGTTGCAGTTGGAACAAATTCTCTGTAATTCTCAAGGTAAGCATCGTAAGCCCCGTCAACAACTATGACTGAATCGACCAGGTCTTTGATGCTTTCTAGAGTTGCAGTCAAGAACGTCCTGTCATTGTAAAGATTGATGACTGCGTGAAACTTCAAGATTTTTGCCTCTTAGCAAAGAGGTTCGATTGGACTGGTTTTAAGCCTTGACATATAGACAAAAAAAGGGAGAAGGATAAGCGGTGGTTATGCCACGCGGCTTGTCCAGATTCTAACGATTTCCTTGAAGTCCAGCACTTTTACGCCGAACGTGTGGCTTGCGGCGATTCGGAGTTTGCGGGTTGCGATTTGCTTGTCAGTTTCTATGAGCAGTTCTCGTTTTGGCGCCATGGCGACTGCGCGTTTGCCTCTCATCAGGAAGCATAGGTCTACAGTTCCGGTTGCTGCATTGGTTCTTTGCTGAACTGGTCTATAGTGTCCAACTACGATTCCCACGCCAAGGTACTCTTCAATCATGCCTGTGGTGATGATTTTTGGATCAGCTGTGGCAATGACTTGGCTTGCTGAAAGTTCTTCGAGTAGTGCTCCGTATGCGTAGCTTGTGAGGTAGCAGACGCATTCGCCGGGTTTCGCGCTTTTTCCAGCGTCTATGAGTGTGCGTATGGCTTGTGCGATGTTGGCAGCGTAGAAGTAGTTGGCTCCGGTCTTTCTGCCCACTTCACCAGCAAAGTTCGTGCTGGTGCCAGCAACGACCAGCCCCATTATGCGTTCATCTTCAGCTCGCACCGCAGCCCTTGCAAGCATAGAGTTGATTTCGTTAAGCAAGTTCTGGTTGATGCGTTCAATCAGGTAGTAGTCGATGTCGCTCCACAAGCCCTGCTCATACAACGTAGTAGTCACGCTTGAAATGAGGCCTGTTGTTTCTGCGTTGAAGGCGTTGCCCACGGCGCCCAGCTGCTCAAAATCAGCATCCTTCACATACGGAATGTTCGCAACGTCGCCTGGTTCGCCTTTAAGGATCTCGTCAACCCAAACGTAGTCACGCAGCCCCGCTGAGGTCTCTTTGCTTGTGTAGTTTGGGATTACGACGGTCCATTGCTCGGCAAGCTTCCAGTTGTCCTCTCGAACCTTCTTTATGCTTTCAATGAGCTTCTCCTGTCTTCCGCCTGACGCGAGCTGCCCTTTTCCGCCAGATTGCTTCTCTTTTAGCGACGCAACGATTTGCTCGACAAGTTGCTTGTTGGATTCTATCATGGCTTCTTTGAAGCCCGAGAAATCAAGTTTTACAGCATTTTCTTTGTCTTGGGACACGGTTTTTCATTTCCTTTTTTGGGTTTGCCCACTTCCGCGCCCAGTGCGCTGACGGCAGGATGATAGGCTCCTGCTGCCGCCCCACATCATCCAGTGAGGTTGTCGACGTCTAGACCCTCTAGGGTCGTGACTTACATGCTAACGGTTATTTTTGCGAGCCGCTTAGCTTTCTTGAGGTTCTCGTCAAGAAGCTCGGCTCGTTTCTCCGAGGCAAGGTACTGCTCATTCGCCGAGGTGAGTTTCTTGCTCAAATCCAGATTAGTCTGCAGGGCTTCACGGTATTTTTCATCAAGCTCCGTGTGCTGCTTGGTAAGCTTCTCATGGGCTTTCTTGAGGTTTCAAGTTCTTCAGATTTGTCTTGGACGATGCGTTGGAACTTCTTGATTGTGTCGCCATCGGCAATTTTGTCGTTAACATATTCGGTTGATGCCCGCTCTAACTTTGAGTTGCGAGCCTCAAGCTCGACTATGCGACCATCTGCTTTTTGCCTTGCAGTTGATTCTTTGAGCAGCTCATTCTTCGCAGTTTCAAGCGCCAACTCGAAGCCCTTTACTTTGGCTTCTGACTCAAGAGCTGCCCCTTTGTTTAATGCTTCAAGCTGCAATTCTAGGTCTTTCGAATGTTTCTCTGCCTGGAGCTTCTCAACCTTTAACTGGGAAATGTACTCCGCTGAACCTTCAACGGGTTTGTCACCATTTTTAGAAACAACTGCCCCTTCGATAGAATTCTTGCCCTTCTGTTGATCCCCATCTTGTTGGGCGGGGAGATTTTGACCGTTTGCAGACATTTCTTTTTCCTTGCCTAAGCCCACGATTTGCAGTTTCCGCGGTTTCGCTTTTAACATTTGTGATGCACTCAGCGCCTCGGAAACCACGGTTTCAAGGGGCATTATGCGCGAGAGCGGAATTCCCGGCAAAGTATCCTTTGTGAGCAAGGCGCTGCCGGTGAAGTGAAATTCAGGGTTGCTCTCCGCCTCAAGGCTCTGATTGATTATTACGCCTTCGTCTATGTAGCTGAAAAGAGGCTTCCCACGACCCACTTCGTAGACTTTCCTTTCCAGGTCCAAGTTGACGAGGGTGTCTTTGGGCACTTTGAGAACTGCCTCAACGGCTCCGTCTTCAAATTTAGCTGCCACATATTGGACTCCGGGCAGCTCCAGCGAGGGGTAGTGGTTTAGGTTTAGGTTGAAGCTGTTAATCAGGGTGCCTGCGGCGGCTGAGAGTTTGTCTTGAGTGTATAGGTTGCCGTTCATGGAAGTGAGCGGGAAGCCTACGAGGACTTTGTAGTAGACGTTTTTTATGTCTTCTTTGAGTTTTTGGATTTGGTCTTTGATGAAGCTGAAGCGTTCCTGGCTTAGCCCATAAGGCTTGTTCTCGTTGAGCTTGAGAGCGTGAAGCCAGAAGTAGTATTCTTCTTCTCCGCTGGCGCCGTAATATTTGATGAATTCATTTCGGATTCTGACAAAATCATAGTGACGTTCAATTGAAGACATTTTCTACCCTCCAGTTTATTGAAGCAGGTTCATACGGATTTGGAGCCCACAATTTTCACTCGACAAAATGAGCATTTAGATTTTACGATGCACTCTAAGACAAGAAAGATGAGAAAGTTCCAAAGGGTTTGCTGGGGCTCTGGAACCCGAAATTTAGGAGAGAGAATGTTTGAGACACCAACGGGCAAGTTGGTAATCATTTCCAGAGCCCACTCAGCCCCAAACTTTCGCATCAATATTTTTCTTGAAACAAAAAAAGGGAAAGATTGTTTTTGCGGTTTTTATTTGCGTCTCCGAAGAGTTATGGCTGCCACCGCAACAATTACGATAATTATTGCCGCTGCTGCAATTGCATAGACTGTAGATGCAGGAATACCACCTGGACCTTGAGGAGTCGTTGGAGTCGGCGTAACTACCGCGGAAGGAGTTGAAGTAACAATTGGCGTTGGCACCATTGTTGGCGTTGGCGTTGGAATGACAACCGGCGATGGAGTAGCGGTTGGTTGAACTGAGGGCGAAGGCGACGGTGAAGGGGAAGGGTTACCGATGTAGGTTGTTCCAAAAGAAGCTGCTTCCAGACAGTACACGTTCCAGTCATTGCTCCCAAAGTACAATTTGCTCTCATAGATAGCAACAGAAGACCTCACCTGCGCGGCAGTCTCAAAGTACCCCGTTTTATTTCCTGCAGAGTTGACAACGTAGACACCATAAGAGTCGCTTGGCACATAGAAGTTGCCATCTGAATACGCTGGAGAACCAATATGTTCCCTAGTCAGGAAACAAGACCAAAGCTTCGTGCCAGTCGTAGCGTTAGCACAACTAAAACTGAAGAAGTCGCCAAAGTAGACCTTGCCATCCAAATATAGCATGGACCAAATCGGCTCCAAACTACCACTTCCAGCCAACTGATTCGCCTTCCACACAAATGCACCAGTTGTCGCATTCAAAGCATAAAACTGCCCAATACGAGCTGGTCCACCGGATGCAGCGCCTGACCCAATAAAGACCATGCCGCCACCGACCGTTGGAGTACCCATCATCGTAATCTCTCTGCCAATGGGCGTTGACTGATTCCAAATAACGCTACCGCTGTCTGCGTTCACCTTATAGACGAATCCATCAACCGAAGCAAAGTAGAGGCCATCGCCTGCAATGTATGTGGGGCTGGAGATAATGGCACCAGTAGTTTGTAGGGTCCAGATGACACTGCCCGAATTGGCGTTAAGACAGTAAAGTTTGCCGTCAAGTGCACCCACGTACACATTGCTACCCACTACAGTAGGCGAGCTACGAAACTCATCCGCGTATGCAGTGTTGATGGGAAGCACAGATCCAGGAGCAGACGTCTTCCAGAGTTGTTGCCCACTGTTTGCGTCGAGGCAGTAGACGTAGCCGTCGTCAGCACCCGTGTAGACCTTGCCGGTTACAACTGCCGGCGAGGATCTTATGCGAAAGCCAGTGGTGAAGTTCCAGATCTTGCTGCCGTTTTCGGCGTCGAGACAGTACAAGTTCTTATCCGCTGAACCAACGTAAACCTTGCCTTGCGCAACTGCAGGCGAAGAGATTACTTGCCCATTTGTAGCGAATTTCCATTTGAGAGCCATGTCAGTGGGGGCTCCGTAACCAGTCATTGTGTGTGCTGGATTACCCAGAAACATCGACCAATCCTTGGGAGAACCAAAACAGATGAGCCTGGTGTTTGTTCCGCCAAAGCCTGAGTTCGATCCAGTTGTAGTGACTCCGTAGAAGTTGCCGTAGGCAATTGCAGTATAATCAAAGGGACCGGAACCGAATTCCTCTTTGATTTGCCAGATAACTTTCCCAGTGTAGGCGTCTAAACATGAGTATTCCGATCTAGAGGTTTCAGGGGTAAGAGGCGAACCTGCCGCTTCTCCTGTAGTCGCGTAGACCTTTCCATCAGCAATCTGTACGTAGTTGGGGTAAAATTGGCCTGGTCCCTGGTACTTCCACAAAACATCTCCCGTTGTCGCATTCAAGGCGTAAAGGTAACCGTCAACATTGATCTCGTAGGCTATACCGTAAGCTGCTGAAGACCCGCTGCTCCAGAAACCGTAGTCATGGGGGTTAAACGTCCACAGAATCTTGCCGTTGGTTGCATTCAAAGCGATGAAAGTGTTGTCCAACAATCCTCTCAGCACCATTCCGTTATAGTAGGTACCTGGATAGAAGGTTGCTCCAGTCAGCTCTGTCTCCCAAAGAACCTTTCCTGTACTTGCGTTAAGGCATGTTTCGTGAAGTGAGTTACTATCAACCCATATTTTTCCTTCGCCATAAATTATGCCCCAGCAGCTCCAGTCAGTAATAGTTCCATCCGCGAAGTATGTCCATCTAAGTGTTGGAATAGTGGGATCAGAAAGGTCCCAAGCCTGAACCGTTCCCGCAACTCCGGCGGCTCCAGCGCCTCTACCTGTCTCGTTGGAGAGCGTTACGTACGCCATTTTTTGCTCGGGGACATAGTTGAAACTTTGAAAACCACCTCCCCCTCCCATGCTTTTGGGATTAGGGTCACTCCATAGGAGCTGCCCATCAGCTGTGGAATAGATTCGAAGTGCCCACACCCCCACTAGGGTAGGCCAGTTTACAGGCGATTTTACAGTTAATCCGAGGCGGTTTTCATCGATTTTGAATACGTATCCAAGGCTAGTTGTTCTGTTGGCGATAGATGGAACAGTAACATTGTATATGACGTTTCCATTGAACGGATCCAGAGCGAGGAGGTTTGATCCTTGCACCATGAACAATTTGCCGCTAAAAGCTACTATTAGTGGAAGAGTTGGAGCTGGTTTTTGCCATAGTATGTCTGGCGAGTTGGGAGCTGGTCCAGCCGAGAAATGAGTATTCCCCGAGTCAGCGCCGGGTTTTGGCCATTCGTACTGCAGCAAATTGCCGTAGTTAGCTGCTGCGACCGTGGTAGCTGAAGTGTTGGAAAATATGAGAAAAGCTGAAGAAGCAACGAGAAAAGCCAAGATCATAGTTGTCATTATTTTCACAATATTTCTTTTAGTTTCCATTTTTTTCACCATAAAACTTTTCTTTTTCGTGGTGACTTCCTATGGATACGTGCAAATTTAACAATTATTTACTGAAGCCCTCAGTAGATATAGGAAAAAAATAAAAGCGGTCGAACGGATAGCGTTATTTGAGAGGAGAGGAAAACGAGGAGAGAGACTTGTGTTTTTACAAGATGAAGTTGAGCTCTTAACAAAGTTGGGTCTCAGTGTTAATCAGGCGAAAATCTACCTGAGTCTAGTCAGGGTTCCCCCATCCACCGCTTACCAGATTTCAAAGTATTCAAACTTGGCAAACGAAACAGTGTACAAAACGATGCCAACTCTGCAAAAGCTTGGCTTAGTTGAAAAGCTAATAACGCATCCAACAACTTTCCGTTCAATCCCAATTGAACGGGGATTTAGAAACTTGCTCGCCCATAAGGATGTTGAACAAAAAGAGCTCCATAAAAAGGCTAACCATCTACTTTGCCGTATAAGAAACAACTGTGCTGAAGGGACAAGCTACCCATCAAAGGGCGAATCAAATTTCACCCTAATTCAAGCGAAAGAAAACATTTCTCAAAGTCTCGAAAAAGCTCTTGACAAAACTAAAGAAAACATTAGAATCGTTACTTCTCAACTGGGACTCTCCGCAGCGCTCCAAGTTTACGCAGATGCCCATAGAAGAGCCCTTGCAAGGGGAGTGAAAATTCAGATAGCCGCCGAGAAAAACGTTGTAGGCAAAAAACCACTGAGAATTCTGCATGAATTTCAAACAAGTCAAGGCTTCGAAGTACGATATTTTCCCGAATACCCTGAAGCAATAGTCTTGATTTATGATGGGAGAGAAGCATGCCACATAATGTTGCCCAAAGCAATACTGCCCACGGCGGACCTAAGCAAAGCCTCAGTTTTGTGGTCAAACAACGACAGTTTCATCTCTTTGGCCGAATACTACTTTCAAAGTAAATGGAACAACGCAAAGTCCGAAGAAAATTCAGAAATTTCCCAAGTCTACGCATAAGTTCTTTTTCCAAATATTGATACCGCAGTTTAGACAATTCGCGGTTTTTCTCAATCAACGATTTGCAGCAAAAATTTTCTAGTAGGGTTTGCTGGGGCTCTGGAATCCGAAATTTAGGAGAGAGAATGAACCAACGGGCAAGTTGGTAAACGTTCTCCAGAGCCCACTCAGCCCCATTTTTTGCTGAGACATATTCTTTCACAAAAAAAGAAAGAAAGGAAAAAAATGGTTGGTTTTGTTTGGACTTATTTGCGTCTTCGCAGGATGAGTGCTGCTGCAGCTACGACGATTATAATGACTGCTGCTCCAATAGCAACGTACGTAGTTACGGGCATTGAGCTGGTTGGAGGCTGAACCGCCGGACTAGGAGATGGCGAAGTTGGCGTTTGAGTCGGAACTGATGTAGGTGCTGTGGTTTGGGCTGGAGTAGATGTTACAACTGGGGCGGCCGACGCTGCTTGACTAACAGAGAGGTAGGTTGTGGCGTATGAACTACCGTAAGAGTTGGAGCCTTCAAACGTTGCCGTAACGGTATAGAGTCCGGGAACTGGTGGAGTCCAAGATATGCCGTAAGTGCCGCCTATGTTGCTTGTGGCTGTGCCGATGTCTTGGAAGTTGCCGTTCGGATCAATAGCAGTTAGATGCACTGGTACGCCTTTCACGTTAGTCGGCATTGGCTTTTGCATGTGCAGATACTCCATCCAAACGCTCATATCAGCATCAGATATTGCAGGTGTATCTTTTTGTCCCAAGGATTGGTCTGTGACGGTGCCCGTTATGAGGACGTCAGTTCCTTTTGGCACTGATGTTTGTGGCGCTGAAACTGTTGTGGCGCTGGGACCTTTACCGAAGCTGTATATCTGGTTGTCATAAACATTGTAGACTACCATATATCCGTCTGCGATTGCTGGATTCATCACATATCCACTTATGTTCCAAAGGCATTTTCCTGTTACAACGTCGAGTGCGAACAGCTTTTGGCCTCTAATCATGTCCGACCCTGGAGAGTGTTCACCAGTACCTATGAAGATCTTCTCGTCAGCAGCAGTTATCCCGTTGTAATATGACCAAGTGCCGTAAGGCGTCTCGTAACCAGCGTCTCCACTGTAGAATTGCCAAACAAGTTTTCCGGTTGCAAGATTAAAAGCGTACACATGCCCTGAGAATGTGGCAGCGTAGAAATTGCCGTAAGCTCCGACCTCAACTTCTTGGTACATATCCCAAGCGCTGCTAAGGGGTTGTGAAGTCCATATCTCGGTTCCAGTTCTAACATCGTAGCCGTGAAATTGCAGCGTCTCTCTGGCATAATAATAGTATACATTATCTGTAATTTCTGAACCCATTTGCGGCTGATCGCCTACGTTCGTCCGACTTTGAGTCCACAGTGTTTGCCCCGTTTTTGCATCATAAGCGACATCTGTCACACCCGCATAATCAAACAAGCTGGGCCATCCGGCTGTGCTAGTAATTATTACGTCCTTGTTTAGCAGCCAAATCAATTGTCTGGGCAGATTGGGCGTCGTCACGTTCCATTCGAATCCTTTGTTTCCGTCGATAACACCGCTGATAGGAGGTCTCCATTGCCATGATCCCGATCCTGTTGCTGCAGCAGGTCCGATAGCTTTGGTTGAATTCCACCTAGCTAGCCAATTATTTGCTGCGTTAAGAACATAGACTAATATTTCACCTTGTTCACCAAAAATTGCGGTTGTTAGTCCAAGAGTAGATACGCCTGGCGTTGGCACATTGATGATTGTGAGTATTGGATCACCTGTCAAAGCATTAAACATGGTCCAATTGCCGCCTGGAAGGTTGTAACTTCCAAGTGAAATTGTGTTGATAGCACCGGGACAAGCCCATAGATAAGGAATGACACCGTGTTGATTGGGAGATTCATAGTCGAACAATTGACCAAACATAAGTCTATAATTTCCATTTTGACGCCATAGTTCTTCTCCAGTGCGAAGGTCTACGCAGTAAAAGCCATTTTTGGGTGGATCTGCTACGTTGTAATAGAGTAGTCCGTTCATGATTGTTGGGGGAGTCAGTTTCTGCTCGTAAGATAATCCGGTATAGTAGCTAACTTGGCCAAACTCAGCCCCCACAAGACCACCGAAAGAAATTGGTTTTGTCCACATAATGTGGGCACTGTTTGGAGCCGTAGTGTACGGTGCAAATGCACTGCGACCACCTGGCAAATTTTTGGCAAAATTATAGTTGGACATTAGCCAATTGCCAGAAATTGAAGACCACTCCTTGTTTTCAGCGTATATCGGGCGTGTCCAGTAGTCAGTAGGTAGCGAAACGCCAGGAATTGACGACACTGAGTTTTGCTGCGCCACGAGTTCGCAAGTGCCACTGCTTGGACTGAAAAAAGTATTGTTAAAAATTCGTGTCCCTGAGCTTCCATTAATGGTTTGACCGGGAAAATCAAATTTGAAAGTATATTTGCCAATGACAGTGGGCGTATACAAAAACCATGAACCTCCCACAGCGTCTGACGTAAATGGTCCTTTGGTTTCTGTAGTTCCATCTGGCTTTGTGATCGTCACCATTAAGCCAGTCCATCTGTCACCACTAGGACCAAGTGCAGTTGGTGGAGGGTCTGAAAGCCAAAAAACAACTTGCGCCTGTTGACCAACGCCTATAGGATTAGGTTCGACTGCAATGAAAGCTGAAATTTTGAGGGTTTCGGCTTTAACGGTTGGAGCGCTCAGCGCGAACAAAGGAAGTGTCAGTGCCAGAACTAAGCATAGGGCAAATAGTCCGCCATTTCGTCGACTTTTAGAGATATTTTTAATTAAATTTTTTATCATTTTTCATCTTTCCATATTAATTCAGAACAACATTCATGGAATTCACTTTTAATTTGTAGTGAGTGAAGGTTTCTAACGCAAGCATGTTGTAGTGTGAGTGTAAGTTTCTATCGCAATCATGTTATGGTGCTAATTATGCAAAATCTAAAATACCCAATAAAACAGATTCAAACGCAATATTGCAGTACGGTGAGAGATGAAATATATCAAATATGTCATTTGAAGATGAAAGCGTTCAGATACTTGCGAAATTAGGTTTCACATCTTCGCAATCCAAAATCTATCTATCTTTAGTTAAACACGATCAGCTCACTGCAAATATAATTGCTAAAATCACCCACACAGACCGCGCAGAAACATACCGGGTTCTCTCAGCACTTGAAAAACAAGGCGTAATTCAAAGAATAGTGACGAACCCAGTCAAATTCAAAGCCACGCCACTAAGAGATTTAGTTCCCATTTTGCTTCAAAGAAAGAAAAGTGAAATCTCCGAAACAGAGAAAGCGGCAACAAAACTCCTCCAATTTTATGGCAAAGATATTTTTGAAGAAAATCATCAAGAAGAGTATTTCATGCTTGTTCCCAGAACAGAAATGGTGCTTCAAAAAATAAAGAAAGAAATCGTTAATAATGAAAAAAACATGAAAGTAGTTTCAACTTTAAAAAGGGCTTGGGAAGCAACCTCAATTTTCAAGAAAGAATATCTTGAAGCGTTGGAGAAAGGAGTAAAGATTACGTATATTGTTGAAAAGCCCGATAAAAAAAACCCTTTGCCTGGAGCCTTGAAGATTCTAAGTAAACACCCGAATTTTAGCCTCAGGTATTCACCCAAGCCTACTAAGGTTCCAATTGTACTTGAAGACGATAAAAAGGTGTGGATAGGATCACAAGGCTTGGATTATCTACGAGCGTCGCACCTTGTGACAAACAATCCTCATCTAATTGAATTGGCCCAAGAACACTTTGACCTGATTTTGCAGATTTCAATCAAGGAAGATCAAAAACCGGAACAAGAGTAATTTACCAAAATTGTTCTCAGCGAGTTTATTGAGTTTGAACTAAAGAGAGATTGGGAAGAAGAAAGAAGGTTTGTGAAGGGCGACTGTTCAATGGCTTTGCGTTCGAATACTGACCCTGCTCCAATTTTGGAACAGTGTTTAAACTAAAACAAGTTGGCGTCGATTTAGCTTCAAAGAACCGCAGCTGTAACTACAACCAAAGAAATCTTTGTTTTGTTGGGTTTGCTGGGGCTCGTTAATTGCGAACACTTGCCATTCTACAGAGGCTATTTCATTCTCCAGGGGCTTCGTTGTTGCATCGTGTGCAGGCGTAACGGTCCTGGCTGATTCGCCAGGCCTTACCGATAATTTTCTGTCGACAAATTGCGCATTTGGATTTTGGGTTGGACGTCCTGTTTTCTGAGGCTCGGATTAGGTCTTTTTCATTGGTCATGCGGAATCACCTTAAGGAAAGGCATCCAGTTGAGTGTAGTCCAGCAGGCTTACCATTCGTGTTAGGATGCATCTGCAGTGAGGATGCAAATAGGCAAGAATTGTGTCAAAATCAAAAAGAACCATGCAAGGAAATAATAGGCGCAGCTCAGCACCGGTGAACATGATCTTGTCTAAGATATTGCATGTAAAGCAGGTTCGGTCGTCCATGATGGCTGTGAATTTCCAGAAGTCCCGTTCAGAAAAGAAAGTCTGGCTTTGAAGCCAGTCGGGGATTCGGGTTTGAGCCTCTTGCCAACAAAGGAAGTCTTCGACGCACAGGACCGCTTCAACTGCAGCTGCTACGTCACGCAGAAGGGATGGTGACGATGAATTTTCTTCCTTCAGCTCTTTCACCCTCAGCCGCATGCTCATGGGTGCCTGTGGGGAGCAGTTTCTCTCGGAACCTCGAAGACAACTCCAGCGCCAGCACCTGGAAGTATCGTTCGCTTTCAGGACTCAACTCCAAAATCTCCCTGTTCGCCTCATGTATTTTGGCAAGCATCTCTTTACGCAACGCTTCAATATGCACCCTGATTACTCGACTGGCTTCCAAGAAAGCGTCTGCTAAGTCGATGTTTCTGGCTCGATAATTCTTCTCGATAACGCCAAGGCTCGACCGGATAGTCTGCATTCGGACTGGATCCAACGCGGGGAGATTGGTCAGGTTGGGCACTTGAGTGTTTGGCGCTTGGGCACCGGATGCGAGATCTTTAAGCGGCAAACCAAGCTTCTTGAGCAAGTCCTGCGCCTGATCAAAAGTGATGGCGCCATTACCCCCATTATAAAGCGTCCCAATATCGGCGTAAGTCACCTTTTCTACCCCGGTCTTCGGACGTCCCCAAGCGAGGCGCGGAACTGGATCACCGGTAATTAGGGCGAATATGTCGTTTTCAAACTTGCGCTTAAGATTAAGCTGAATTCCTTGGGCATGTTCATGAAATGCGTCAAGGATCTTTGTTGCAGAAGCTTCAGTTGCGTTCCTGAGAACACTGATAGAAGGTGCGAATAAGCCGTCTGAAATTCTTCTGTCATTAGAAGTCTGGAAGCTTTCAATGTTGACTTTGGCGTTCACTTCATCAGTTATTACCCGCAAGTCCCCTTCTTGAAGGCCATCCAAGAACAGGTCCTCCTCAGGCGCTTTAGCCGTAACGTTCGCAAAGACCTTGTCGATGACTTCTTTGCTCGCAGCCTCCCAACGCCGCATCGGATAACCCAACCGGTGAAGCACCGCAGGACCATCTCTTGTCATGTCTTTTCGGGCATCCACGAAATCTTCCAGGCAAAATGCCAACGCCTTGCCATAGGGGTTCAAAGGTGTCTCTTTGTGGGCGTACCAGATGATGTTTTTGAGCTCGTCGCCTTCCCATTTGGCAACAACATCATTCACGGTGTACTCCTGAGTGTACTTGAGAAGTTTACCGGTTTTGTCTCGCCACATGTACATGGTGTCGGAGGGCAAAACCTTCAACGAATTATCCGCTGGATCAAGTTCAATGGCGAAAAAGCCTTTCTCAAACATCTCCCTAACAGCCATGGTGAACCGTTCGTCGGCATGCGCTTTCTGACCCCAATTATCAAGCTTCGCTTTATTCGGGTGGAGAACCTCCTTGCCATCGCCACCGAGGTTTTTCGAAACTTCATCGCCCATCTCAGTGTAATAGCCGCTGGCCACCATCTCAGTCATGATTGTTATGGCAACGTCAACGTCGGGATCCTGATTAATCTCATCAAGACGGCTCATTATGGGAGGGTGCGGGATGCGATCTGTCCAAGATCGATTAGAAACCAAGCTGCCCTTCGTGGATTCCCTGCGCGCTTTGTGCGCTGCCCGGCGGAGGTTAACAACCTGAACCTCCTTTACAATGATGGGTTTCTCAACAATGCGTTCAGGAAGCCGACCAGTTAAGAATGCTTTGGCAGCCTTGAAACGTGTACTCACCCTACAACCGCTCTCCTAATAGTAACAGAAGAAGCGGGAACGATGGGCAGGGAGTATCGGGTTGCGTCAACTGCGTGGTCACGTTCCTTCATGTTTTCTCGCCCACCTCTCGGACCTCGCCGTCATCAGCTTCCCGGGCAACACCGCCGCTTGATCTTCCGCCTGACGAAGCTGAGATCGCGCTCGGCCTCTGGCCGGGAGAAGTTCTGCGCCACATGGCCGAGCTGGTCGCCCGCATCACTATCCGCTCGCTGCCGCTTGGTCTTGTCGTGCGTGGCGGCCTGTGCCGGGGCGAATTGCTCCATACCGCCGACCTCGTTTTCGGACCCGCCTTCATCGAGGCCTACCGCCTGGAACGCAAGGTCGCCGTTCTCCCGCGCATTGCCGTTTGCAAGACGGTCTACGGCACCGACCGTTCGCTGTTTGCTGATCTTCTTCGCGATGACGCCGGTGACGAGGTCAACTACCTCGATTACATGCCAGCACTTTCCGTGCAGCTCGGCGCCAGGCTCGATCACGCCGCGTGGCGCGCGTCGCGCTTGGACGAAATGGACAGCTACCTAGCTCAGTTTGCACTGCCTCAACCCGGTATCGCCGTGAAGTGGGCGTGGTACCGCCAGTACTTTGAGCGCGGCACGTCAGGCATCTGAGCGTCTTGAGTTGCTCAAAGCGGAAGCAATCACATTCCCCGCGAGCGCGGGGATGATCCGCTAATCTCCTATCTGGTCGGACGGCTCGAGCGCGCACAGCAGGATGCCGAACGTTAGCTAGTCACGTCCTCTTGAGATACCGGCTCGAGCTGTCGTTCGGCCTGGCGTGGGCGTAGACGCTCGTCGTCTTCAGGTCCGCGTGCCCGAGCGTTTGCGAGACGAGCGTGATGGGCGCGCCCTCGTCGATCGCGTGGCTGGCGTGAGCGTGGCGCAGCCAGTGGGCGGAGACCGCGAGATTGATCCCGGCCCGCTTCGCCGTCGCCTTCACGATGTAGTTGATGCGCCGCTCCGAGATCGGAAACACCCGCGCTGAGCCTGGCGCGTCGCCGCGCAACTCGCGCAAGGCCGCGGCGAGATCGGCGGGGATCAGGATGTTGCGCGGCTTGTCGCCCTTGCCGACGATGGCAAGCTGCGCCTCGCCCGTCTCGCGCGGAATGACCTGCGACCAGGTGAGACCCGCAAGCTCTGAGACGCGCAGCGCGCCGAAGTAGGCGACCTCCAGCATGGAGCCGATCGCGCTTGGATCTGGCGGCGCGAAGCAGGAGGTGCAACTCGACTTGCGAGAGAAGCCGCTGCGCGGTCTTGCGCGGGGCCTTCTTGAGCTTGATCAGCGGCGCGGCGTTGAAGCGGGTGAAGCCAACCTTGTGCGCGAAGCCGAGGAGCGCCTTCACGGCGGCGACGTAGGTATTGAGCGTCGCCGCGCTGCTCGATGAGCCGTCCGCCTTGGTGCGCATCGCCTCGAGCGCGTTCTGCACGTCCTCCACGGTGGCGCGTTTGAGGTTCGACCCAGCAGCCGCGAGGGCTTCGACGAAGCGGCGGCCGATGCGCTCGTAGGCGCGAAGGGTGTGGCGCGAGCCGTCGGCATGCGACTTGAGCCACACGGCGAGGAGGTCGAGGTCGGTCGTCGCGTTGGTGTGAACCTCGGGCAGCCGCTCGGCCGTGGAGCCGGCGATCTCCGCGTGGAGCGGAGGGATGATTTCGAGTTCGGTGCCGGTCATCGCCTCTATTCCGATAAGGGTTCTTGCGAAAGATGCCGACGAACAAGGCCAGCTCCGCAGTGGAAATCGGCCGCAGCTCCTGTTCCGGGTCCATACCAACTTCCATGTCTCTATCTCCGATCATTTAATGACCGGAAGATTTGCCCAATCCGTCCCTTTCAAACACGACAGAAGCCCGACAGCATACCGACATCGCCGAGGCTCCTCGCCGGCAACCACATAAAGTCAGTCAATTCCGAGAGCGTGATATTCCTCGGCCTGTCCGCAGTGTTTCTGTTGGCAGCATCTACGCCGGCAGGCGCGTGTCACCGCGGTGCTGGCTACTCAGCGGTCGAGGGGACCCACTACTATCGGGGCTACCGCCACTACCGTGGCCATCACCCATACCTTCGTTATCGGGCGGCGCGCCGCATCCTACGCTGAGTGAAGGAGCCGAAAGGACTTCTTTGGTCTCCATGAAAGGACCGTCGATGACGATGCAGTCCTGCCGCCGTGCCCGCCCGGAGATTGTCGGGCGGGCTTGTTCTATGGCGTATCAGTACCTGTATGCGCCGGACCCGACGAGGTAGTCGCCGACCCGAACGATGTACGAACTCTTCTCGTGCTCCTGGTTGTCGGCTGGGCTTTTGAACTTGTAATCTACCCAACCGTCTTTATCGACCGCTACGATTTCTTTGACGAAGAGCTTGCCATCGGAGTCAGCCGTGGTCAGATTATTTTTCCCTACCAAATCCGGGCGCGCGCCGCTCGCTCTCCAAGTCCCCGTCTTGTCAATCACAAAGACATAGAGATCACCATCGAGCCACTCGCCGCCGTTATTAAATGCGACGAAAGCCTTGTCGCCGTCCTTTTTGACGGCGTCCGCCGCCTTTGTCGCCATCGTTTGGGCTTCGTCCTTCGTCGCGTGTTTGGTGTGAGAGGACGAACAGCTATTTGCAAGTAGCGAAACCGGCACGAACAGCATCAGGATCAGCAATTTTCTTAGACGGCTCATTTCATCCTCCTACCTCCCTCGTTGTTCATGCCCCATTGAAATTGGGAGAGATTATTGCGGTGCTTTTCGCTACAGGCCAAAACAGGCCCTTGGCGGAGACTATACGGAGCCTAAGAAACCTAGCTCACTCATCTAAGTAGTTGAAATATGGTCGGAGCAGGGAGATTTGAACTCCCGACCCCACTGCCCCAGAATGGATGGTCGTTTATCAAACTGGCTAGTCGATCGAAGTCGAGATCGAGTTTGATCGGCTTGGAGAACTTATATCAATCCAGTGTCCTGCGGAAACGGCGCACGGCGAGCGGCTTGGCGAGCAGCATGAGAGAAGCCGGAACCAAGCCTCACCTGCCCTTCAACTTTGGAACGGGAATTTTTTCTAGCGCCTGCGTCATTGTTTGCACGGTCACCGAACCATAACGACCACCGGCAGTCGCGGGCGCGTGCCCAACAATCGCGTCTATAACGCTGTCTTCCACGGCAGCTTCACGAGCGACTGTCTTGAACCAGTGACGCCAGCCGTGGTTGAGGATCGATATCATGCTCGCGTCCGAGCTCGACTTCCTCGATGCCGTGAAGCCATCGCCGCAGGCGCTTCACAAGCGCACTGTTGGATGCTGCTTTCTCGCCAAACAACCGCCCGCAACCCTGAGCCTGGACGTGGTCCAGAAACCCTTGTCTTATGATAGCCGGATGGAGCGGAACGGTGCGCTCGCTCGCGCGTGTTTTCGCCTTCTCGACACGAATACACCAGATATCGTCCACCAACCTTATGTCCTTGCCTTCAAGCGAGATGATCTCTTGCACCCGGCTGCCGGTGAACGCAGTCAACCAGGGCACCCAGCGCCTCAGCGGGCAGGTCTCGTGGCTCGCGGCCGCTAAGATCGTTGCGGCTTCCAGCTGGGTGAAGCCACGCATTCTTCTTGATCTGCGTCTCGCGTTCTCGATGCGCACGCTCACTGCGGGGTTGGACTCCAAGAGTTCTTCGTTGACCGCGACCGCATAGATCCTGCGCAGTGCCGCTAAGTCCAAATCTTGCACAGTGACGGGACTGCACTTTCCCTGCAGAAGTCGGTCTCGCCAGGCGCGTACGTCTGAGCTGACTATTTCACTCGGATCGGTCTTGCCCCGCTCGCGTACAAATGCGGCGAAGTTATCGAGGATCGAACGCCATTGCTTGCGAATGCTCTCGGCGCCTTGCTTCGCTGTGTGCACCGTTTCCCAGGCTGCGAAGAGGGTACCCCAGGTGAGTTTTGGTCCCGTACCAAGTTGTAGCGGCGGAAAGCGCTCAGCATTTTTGTCGGGCGTGTAGTCACCCTTCGCGGCCCGCTTCAGAAACCAAAACGCATCTGTCGAGGCGAGATCGACATGGTGCAAAAGCGCAGCACGACTCTTTGCGTCTGTGTTGATTCCGTGTTGAGCGAGCACCCAATCAGCCAGGAAGCCAAACCGCTCTTCCATTTGTCTTAGACATTCTTGGTCGCTCGCCGTGCGCGCAAGAGCGTTAATGCCGGCGGTGAGATCAGGAAAAAGATCGGAGACGATCTCTCGAGCATCGGCGACTTCGGTCGGCTTTAGGCTCGTCATTCTCGGGAGCAGGCGCCCCTCGCGCGCAGCTCTGTTCACGGCTTTGACTGCTGCCCATGTCTCAGGAACGCCGGGGTTTTCTTTGAACCGATCAACGAAGAGGCGGTAGATTTCGCCGCTCAGCGCCACGATCTGCTTTTGCGTCAATTGCTGCTGCCCCGTTTTGAGAGCCGCGAAGTAGCTTCGGATGTGAGCCATCGCGAGCCCATGTCGCGCTTCGGCGGTGGCTCGGTCACGGGTCCGCAGCGAGAAGTTGATCTCGTTGCCGATCTTCTCCACGTGGGTCGAATAAGCTTTGTCGTTTAACGTCGCGGGGAAGTGCACGACCAGGGCGCGTCCCAGGACAAACGGGCGCTCGTCCTCTGGACGCGGCGACGAAACCAAAAGCAGTCGGTACCCCTTCGACGGGTCGGACGCGGCATGCGAAGCGGCGACAAGTCGCCCTCCTGTGTAACAGTTGCGTGTAACAGAGGAGGGTTGAGAAACCGCTGCTCAATCAATAAGTTGAGCTGGATCAGCGCTTTAAGCGTGTGATGGCGCCCCGTAGGGGACGGGGTCACTCAACACCATAAGCTATTGATATCATGTCATTTAATATGACTGCTACTGCTACGCACAGTAGCAGATCGCGGTAGCAGTTTCCATGGGTCGCCCGTGTGTCATGCAGTCTCCGTCAGGCAGTTTAAGCGCTCACGAGAAAAGTGACGCTAGGTAGTAGGCCGCTGCGGCGGCAAGGCCACCGACGGCGACAGTCTGCACACTCGACTTGATAACGCTGAGTCCGGTTAGTCGGCCCTTGACCGCTCCAAACACAATAAGCGCCAGGCCTGTCAACGCGACCGAGACTCTGAACGCCAGATCGATGCGTGACGTTGCGATGTAAGGTGCCAGCGGGATCAGCCCGCCGACCAGATAGGAAACGGCGATCGTTGCCGCACTGATAGGAGCTCGCGCAGGATCTGGGCGCTCGAGACCGAGTTCAAATCTCATCATGAAATCGACCCACCGTTGACGATTGTTGGTGATCCCCTCCACCGCGTGTCGCAGCCCTTCGCCCTCGAGACCATAGTCCTTGAAGATAGTCTCCACTTCCTGAACTTCGCGCTCGCGGAGGGTATCTACCTCTGCGTACTCGCGCCGCTCCTCGGATTGGTAGTGTTCCTGATCCGTCCTGGCAGCAAGGTACCCGCCGAGGCCCATGGCGATTGCACCGGCGACGATCTCAGCGAGGCCCGCCGTTACAATGATTCTCGTTGAGGATACAGCGGCCGAAAGCCCGGCAGCCAGCGCGAACGGCACCGTCAAGCCGTCGGCCATGCCGATCACGACATCACGGACTGACGCCGATCCGGTGAAATGTTTCTCCACGTGCGGGATCGTGGGCATCGCGCGTTCCTTCCTGGCGTGATGATGATGCGGGTAGGGCGTTAGCTGCATAGCCCCATGCAAATGCGGCTGATTTCAACGCTCGTGCACGCGACGTCTCGTATCCCTAAACGGGTTGAGTCAAATCAATCACTTGAACCGCGACCTGCTGCATTGATTGAGAGCAATCTTGCTGAAGGGGACCACACGCGGTCCTATAGGCGGAGCATGCTCTCAGCAATCCAGTTATGCCGGGATCTTGCTCCCCATCGTGTTGCACAACTGCGCTACATGGAATGGCGCCCCCAAGGGGCGAGGCAGGAGCAGTGATGATGCGTTTCCTACTTTGATAGAGGAGTGGTCGACATGGTAACGCAGGAAGAAACTCAGAACGCTAACATCAGGGAGACCTTCACCCCACACGCTGCACCTGCACCACCCGAGATCAAGATCATCAGCCATTCCAATATCTTCTACTGGTGGCCAGCCTGGGTTGCCGGTTTTGCAGTGGCGCTGATCAGTTATACGCAGGGGCGCGATGTTGCGATCGTTCCTGAGATCATCGACCGCGTTCACCCAAGCAATAATCCGGGAATTTTCTTCATCGCGGTTCTCGTTTCGCTAATCGTCTTCACCACGACGAAGCTTCGCGGCATCTACTCTGTCGTCACCGTTGTCACAGTGGCCTTCTTCGTCGTTCTGTTCGCGTGGTTTGGGTGGTGGGACGACATCCTGCTCTTTATCCCCCGCATCTCGGCGCGCGCGAACATGGGTTTTTACCTCTTGTTCTCGGCCTCGCTGCTTACCGTCTGGCTGCTTGCATTCTTCGTGTTCGATCGGTTGACCATCTGGCGCGTCCGCCCGGGCCAGATGATCGAGGAGCGCTTGGTCGGCGGCCAGGCACGTAGCTACGACACCAATGGACTCGTGTTCGAGAAGCGCGGTCAGGATCTCTTCCACGACATCATTCTAGGCATGGGCGCGGGCGACCTGACTATCAGGACCGGCGGCGCCAACAAAGAGACGATACAAATCCCCAATGTGCTGCTGGTAGACCGCAGGATGAAGGCGATCGAAAGGTTGATCGCCGTAAAGCCAGACGAGGTTCGCGCCAGCCAAGCCTAGAGCGGACCTATGCCTACAAAACGCAAGCCTCGAAGCCTCGTCGCCGTCGCCCCCAACCCTGTGGGAGCTTCCGTTGATCACGCTCAAGATCCATCACAGGACAACCTATCGATACCGTCAGCCGGTAAGCCTCGGACCGCATCGGCTGATGCTTCGCCCGCGGGAGAGCCGCGATCTCCGCCTGATTTCGAGCGATGTAGTGGTGACGCCCGCCGCGGTCGTGACCTGGGCCCATGATGTCTTCGGCAATGCCGTCGCGATGGCCACCTTTCAGGCCATGACCGACAACCTCGTGATCCTCAGTGTCGCGGAACTCCAACTCAACGCCGCCGCCTGGCCTGTGTTCGACATCGCCGCAACCGCCATCTCTTACCCCTTCCGATATTCCGACGATGAGTGGATCGATCTCGGCGCATTGGCGAGCCAGCAATATCCAGACCCGGCGGGGCAGCTGCTCGGCTGGGCACGGTCGTTTGTCCGTGGCAATCCGACCGACACGCTTGCCCTGCTCAAAGACTTGAGCGCCGGCATCCCGGGACAGATCGGCTACCAGAGCCGGGAGGATGAGGGTACGCAGTCGCCAGTTCAGACTATGAATCGCGGCTGGGGATCCTGCCGGGATTTCGCAGTCCTCTTCGTCGAAGCGGCGCGCAGTCTCGGTTTCGGGGCGAGGATCGTCTCCGGCTATCTCTACAATCGAGATCAAGATTTTGTAGGCTCCACAGGGGCCGGGTCGACTCATGCCTGGGCGGAGGTCTATGTGCCGGGCGCGGGCTGGATCACCTTCGATCCGACGCATCGCAGTGTCGGCGGCGTCAATCTGATCCCCGTCGCCGTCGCCCGCGACATTAGGCAGACAATGCCGGTGGCCGGGAGCTTCGTCGGGATGACTGACGCATTTCAGGGAATGACCGTGGAGGTCTACGTTACATCATAGCCGGTCCGAGCACGACGCTTCAGAGGGACAAGCTGGACGAGGCTTGACGTTTTCCGTCTTGAGGCGCAGCAACTGCACACTCAAGCGCTTGTTCGCGCTCACGCCAGCTCTCCAGTGTTTGCACCATCAGCTCAAGTACCTCAGCTGAGCCCACGTTACCTTCGCAACGAAGGCGCAGTTTCTGCTCGGCGATGCGAACCTCAAAATCCGCAATCCACCATTTGCATCGGGCCAACTCGTGGTCGATCTGTGACATGCCTGATGAGGCGGAGAAAGGGAGCCGACGACAATGACGCGGGTCAACCAGGGTGCTACCCATGTTCAGAGGGGAGGCTGGCATTTGCGACGCGAGGGGTCCAAGAGCAGGCACAGGGCTATTGATAATCCGCCGGGAGATACGCGCCATTCGAAAACTTCCTGAGCGCCTCGCGGTCGAGGATGACGATCGAGCCACGCTTTCTGGCAATTAGGCCGTGCCGCTCCAAGCTTTGCGCCGCCACGGTTACGCCCGGTCGCATCGCACCCAGCATCATGGCCAGGAACTCGTGCGTCAAACGCAGCTCATCGCCGTCGATACGATCGTCGGCCATGAGCAGCCAGCGCGCCAGGCGTTCCTCGATCGTGCTGCGCCCATTCGCGACGACTGTGCTCGCCGTTTGATTGAGGAAAGAATGCACATAGCGGAGTAGCGAACGGTGCAGGGACGAGCTCTGGTCGAGAGCCTTGCGAAGGGCGCTCGTTTTCAGGCGCTGACCCTGTCCCGCGACTTGCATGTAAGTCTCGTGGTCAGGACGATTATCCCCCAACAGTACAGCCAAGGCTGTCATGCCCTCGCGACCGATAATGCCAACTTCGATGGGTTTCTTCCCCGAACCATTTGCGACGACGGAGGCGATGCCGCTCTCGGGAAAATAAGCGAAATCGATGCGCCGCTGACGACGTGCCAACATCTTGCGCAGCGGAAGGTCCACGGCTTCGAGATCGGATTCGATCAGTCGGAAGTCCGGGGTCCCGAGGTGTGAGAGTATGCAGTTTCGTGAGCGGCGAGAGGGATTCTGCGGCATGGCTCTTCCCTGGTTAGGGGCAAGAGCGCTTCGCATCTCTCAGCCGTCCGCGCCCTGAAAAAAAGGCGGACGATCCGCCATTCTACAGCCGCAGCAAGAAAAGACCTAGCGAAGGATCAGAATGTCTGATGTTAGACATTTCTGTCGAACCAGCTATACTCCGTCCAGCTTCAGCGCCATCCGTTCGAAGCAACAAGCCACAAGAAACATCCCGGATAGGCATCGCCACATCGCTCAACCGAGAGGCACCCGGCGCCTTTCGGCTTAAGTGCATGGAAGTGGAGCTCGCACCGCACTGGTCACGGGGATGCCACGCGATCAACTCGCCTCCGAGCGCCGCGTTTGCTATCGGCCTAACCGCATGACGAAGCGGCACTGCCCGGTCTTGTCGTACGGTGACTCGATGAAGTGGGCCATGTGTCGTCGTCAAGACCTGGTTAAGACGTAAGGTTGAGATGCTATTGGCGTCAGGGCCGCATCGTCATGAGCACCTACGGGTTTGATAAATCTGCCCCGCAAGCGTCACTGCACCAGCTTGCAGCTATGCTGCGATCGGCTGTCGACGCGATCATCTCGATTGACGCGACAGGCATCATCGAGAGCGTCAATCCAGCGACTGAGACGCTGTTTGGATATGCCGCTGCGGAGCTGATTGGGCAGAATGTCAAGATACTCATGCCTGAGCCATACCGAGGCGAGCACGACAGCTACATCCGTCAGTACCGCCACACCGGCCAGCGCAAGATTATCGGCAGCGGACGCGAGGTCACGGGTCGGCGCAAGGACGGCTCTATTTTTCCGATGCACCTGTCGGTCAGCGAGTATGAGATCGACGGGCAGCGGCACTTCGCCGGCATCGTCCGGGACCTGACCGCCCAAAGGCATGCTGAAGCCGAGAGCACTCGCCAGCAAAGGCTGTTCGAAGCCATCATCAACGATGCCCCCCAAGCCATCATCATCGCCGACGACCACCGCAAGATCTTCCTCGTCAATCCGGCGGTAGCGAGCATCTTTGGCTATGCGCCCGAAGAGGTGATTTCCCAGAGCTCGCGCATTCTCTTCGCAAACGATGATGACTATGAGCGCCTTGGGCGATTTGGGTTGGAGCATGAACCTGCGGCAACCGGCGAGACGGTGCATTCGCTCCAGCTGACATGCCGCCGCAAGAACGGCGAAACGTTCCCGGCCGAAGTAATAGCTACGATTGTCCGCGATCAGGACCGTAACGTTTTAGGGTTTATGCGCCTTATACGCGACCTGACTCATCAGCTGCGACAGGACGAGGTGGTACGGCAGGCACAGCGTATGGATGCCCTCGGTCAGCTCACGGGTGGCATCGCCCACGACTTCAACAACCTCCTGACCATCATTATCGGCAACCACGAGCTGTTCGAAGAGCGACCTGACGGCGCGGAAGCCCGCGAGCTCATTCGCCGCGCCAACGAAGCGGCTCTGATGGGTGCCAGGCTCACCAGCCGCCTTCTCAGCTTTTCCCGGCAACGCAAACTTGCGCCCACTGTGATCAAGCTCAACGAGCAGATCCTCAACATGATGGAGTTGCTGCGCCGTTCGCTCGGTGAAACCATTGTGCTGACCACCTCATTGGATGCGGAGTTGTGGACCGTGCGCGCCGATCCGAGCGAGATTGAGAATGCTGTACTTAACCTTGCCATCAATGCGCGCGATGCTATGTCGCGCGGCGGCCGGCTCCTGATCGAAACGCGTAACCTCAACCTCGCGGCCGAGGAAGACCTGAGCGGGTATGGTGTCATGCCCGGCGAGTACATTCAGATGACAGTGTCTGATACCGGTTGCGGCATGCCGCGCGAGGTGGTGGCACGCGCCTTCGAGCCTTTCTTCACCACTAAGGGTGCGGGCCACGGCACGGGGCTCGGGCTCGCCAGCATCTACGGGTTTGTAAAGCAGTCGGGCGGCAATGCCACGATTTACAGCGAGTTAGGCCATGGCACCGCAGTAAACCTCTTTCTGCCGAGGTTCGCGACGCATGATTCTCGCCTTGCCGGGGATGATGCGGACTATGTGCCTGTTTCCGCCGGAGAGATCGTGCTCGTCGTCGAAGATAATGCCCAGCTGCGAACCCTAACGCTAGATCGCCTGAAGCGCCTCGGCTATTGCGTCATCGAAGCGGACGGAGGTCCCGCCGCCCTCGCCCTTATCAAAGCCGGCACAAGGATCGATCTCATCTTCAGCGATGTCGTCATGCCCGGCGGCATCACCGGCTATGAGCTTGCTGCGCGCGCTCGCGAACGCATCCCGGGGATGAAAGTCCTGTTGACTTCGGGCTACGATGCTGAGCGCGCAGCCAAACAGGACACAACGGGAAGCGACTTGAAGGTGCTGCGCAAGCCCTACAGGCAAACCGACCTCGCCCATGCGCTGCGCGAGGCGCTGGAAGCATGATGAACACGCCTGCTGCTTGGCACCATCCCCGCTGCAACTAACGCAGCGCGTGGCTCACAGCCAACCGGATCGAGGGGTGCATGCCGAATACAAGAGACAAGTCGGAAGAGCAGAAGGACGCCGAAGCCAGCGTCGAGAGCTTCAAGAGCGAGCTAGGCCCGTTTGTCGTTGCCGCTGAGACGACACGCATGGCCATGGTATTCACCGACGCAAAGCAACCCAACAATCCGATTATTTTTGCCAATGACAGCTTTCTGGCCTTGACTGGGTAGGCGAGAGGTTCTCGGTCATAGTCCGCCAGTACGCGCGGGAAGAGGTTCTCGGTCAAAGTTTCAATTTCCTCATGGCGCACGCTGCCGATGCTGAGACGCTGGCGAAAATCGAAGCCGAATTTATGGGCAAGTCAGAGGGTGGCTCGGAAATCCGGTACCGCCGCAAGGATGGCAGCGAATTCTGGGCCGGTCTCTTCATCAGCCCGGTTCGGTTGGAGGGCGGCGATATTGTGCAATATTTTGCCTCGTTCGTTGATCTCACTGCACTCAAGGAGGAGCAGGCTCATTCAAGGCAGCTCATCGATGAGTTGAACCATCGCGTGAAGAACACCCTGGCAACGGTGCAATCGATTGTGTGGCAGGCTTTGCGAACAGCCACCGATGCCGACGTCGTCCGTGAAGCCATCGAGTCCCGGTTGTTTGCACTCTCCCGATCACACGACCTGTTGACCAAAGAGAACTGGAAAAGTGCTAGCCTGGTCGATCTGCTCAACGATGCATTGGAGCCGTTCGGTGTCGCGGACGGATGGGCTGGGCGTATCGTGATCAAAGGAGAAGAGGTACGCTTCCCGCCAGTATCCGCTCTGGCACTTGGCATTGTGTTCAACGAACTTGCGACCAACGCCGTGAAGTACGGCGCGTTTTCAACTGGCGCTGGATCGATCCTCATCGAGTGGAAGATCGAGCCAGGGCCACAGGGCAGGCAGTTAGTGCTACGCTGGCAGGAGAAGGACGGCCCGCTCGTAACTCCGCCTAGGCATCAAGGGTTCGGTTCGCGCGTGATCGAGCATGGTTTGGACGCATTGAAAGCTGCGGTGAAACTCGACTACCAGCCGACCGGATTGCTCTGCACGATGAGCATTCCCGTCACAGAGGAGCTTCCTGATGAATGAACTCCTTTCCGGCCGTCGGATTCTCGTTGTTGAGGATGAAATACTTCTCAGTTTGACGATCGAAGACATGCTGGCTGACTTCGGATGCAAGTCAGTGACCGCTGCCACCACGAGCGAAATGGCCGTCGCCCTGGTTGAGGGACAAGTCTTCGACGCCGCCGTCCTGGATATGAGCCTGAACGGTGAAAGCAGCCGCACCGTCGCCGACGCGCTCGCCGCACGGGGCGTGCCGTTCGTCGTCACAACTGGTAATAGGGTTATGTGGGATGGGTTTCGCGATCGCGCTGTCCTTCGGAAACCTTTCAAGTATGCCGAGTTGGCCGACGTTCTGACACGCCTTCTCCCTCACTGATCCAGAACGGGGTGTTTGGGTGTCGTCTCGTTGCTGGCTAAGGGCCATTGCAGGCTGTCGCAAAAATTTCTCAATACCTGAGGCCGGCGACAGCAGATGTCCAAATAATCGATATGGATGCAACGGCACCGCTCCTCGCCGACGGCGAAACGCCGAAATCGGTTCATCCCCCCACTGCTCGGTTTTCGGGGATCACGAGGATCTTGAGACAAACCTGCGTCAAACCGGAAATGCCGAGCTCTCGTGCGGCAACTTGTGATACGTCAACTATTCTTCCACTGACGAAAGGCCCACGATCGGTGATCCGCACCACCGCCGACCGCCCGTTTTCTTGATTGTCGACCTGGACCAGCGTGCCGAATGGTAGTGATCGATGCGCGGCGGTCAAGTTTTCGGTACGAGTGTCTTCGCCGCTCGCCGTCTCTTCGCTCACACCTGAATAGATAGATGCAAGACCGCACTCGTCCGGTTTTTTATCCTCCGCAACTGCATTGTCGGATGGCAGCTGCAGAGGCGACAGTGGCGATCAGCAATCCAATCAGGAGCCAAGCACCTGACGGAGCCTGCCAGAATCCGGAGGCGCTTTGCCAGAAGCGAAATATTGGGCGCTTCGCATGGGAAACGTGGACTTGCGAGGCATCAGTTCTACTCGGGAAACGCCGGCTCAAATGCATACTGATCCAAGATCCTCGAGCGTAACGCTTCGGTCGGCGGGACCCGACGATCAATCGCTAATCCAGTGCAGTATCCCGACCGAACAAAGAGACCCAGCGCCCACCCGCAGATAGCGAAGCCGCATCGATTCGAGCGCTGTGTTCGACCTCCCGCGCCAGCCGCTTTTGAGTGCCACTTCTATTCAGTCGTCTTGCCGTCGAAGTGTTCGGTGTCGGCCTCCGCGTCGGCGCGGGTATGGTGGACGACGCCGTCCCGATGATTTGGTGGCGCATAGAGCGTATAAAGCTTCAGCGGAACACTGCCGGTATTGATGATATTGTGTTTGGTCCCGGCGGGGACGAGGACCGCGAAGCCAGATCGGATCGGCGTCCGAGCGCCATCGAGAACCGCTTCGCCGGCCCCTTCCTCCACGCGAAAGAACTGGTCGAGCTTATGGACTTCCGCCCCGATCTCTTCCTTGGGCTTCAACGCCATGACGACGAGCTGACAGTGCTTTGCCGTGTAAAGCACGCGGCGAAACTCGTTATTCTTGACGGCGAGATGCTCGATGTCGTGCACAAAACCTTTCATGTGACATGCTCCGCGAGATTCCAAGCGTCATAAAGGCAAAGGCCCCGTCGAGGCGGGGCCCATGATCTTCTTGGCTCAAAGCTTGCCCAGCAGGACCAAGATCAGCACGATAATCAATATAGTACCAAGTCCGCCACCGCCGTAGTAGCCGGTGCCGTAGAAGGGCCCGCCTCCGATGCCGGAAAAGCCACCCAACAATATGATCACCAAGATGATGAGAAGCAGGGTGCCAAGTGACATTCTAGAATCTCCTTATGCGGGATTAGACCGAACGAGATGCCGCCATTGTCGGGCGGCCCGTCTACAAGCCGGCTACGATGTGAAGGGCGGAGCGCCGTAACTGCTCTTCGTCGCGCACTCCCGCTCCGAACAATGTGACGATAGCTCTGCCGAGTATGTCTCGGACGGCGGCATCTTTCTCGTGACCGTGGACGGAACTGCCGAGCTGCTTCCACGCGCTGTCGAAGGCTCGCTGCATGAGGTCGACGTCGCCCGGTTCATAAGTCTGTGAAAGAAGCTCGGAAAGCGGCATATGTCCCCCTACCGGATGCCGGTTAGTAGGGAATCATACCAAAGAAGGGGATGCGTGTCGGTAATGCACATTACCGAGATGCCGCGTGGTCGACTTTTTAGGGGTAGGTTTTAGGGAGATGGAAGGCAACACGCTCGCGGACCAGCTGGTAACATTCACAAGATGCTTTGATGAGGCCTTGCCGGTTGCGAATGATGACTTGTCCTCGACCACGCTCAATCAAGCCCGCGTCTTCCAACTCCCGGGCAACATTCGTGATACTTGGCCTATGGACGCCCAGCATTTCGGCCATCAGGTTCTGACTGATCGGCAGTGCGTCATCGTCGCTTCGGTCTCGCATCATCAGCAGCCATCGCGCCAGCCGCTGTTTGAGGCTATGCGCACCGTTGCATGCAACCGAAACGAGGACCTGCTCGAGAAATGCCTGGACGTAAGCGTTCGTGAGATTTCGGAACGCTGGGATAGCTCGCATAGCCCGCGTGAACGCCGCCCGGGGCATCTTTGCCGCGCTCCCGGGGATTTGGACCAAGAACCGGGCAGAAGACACCTTGGCACCCAAGATGGCTTGCACGCCCGTGCAACCCTCCCGGCCGATCGTTGCCATCTCGATGGCGCTGCCGTCCGCATAGACCGCCAAGACCGAGACGACACCGCTATCGGGAAAGAAGACATGATCGAGCGCACTATCGGCGTCCATCAGGACCTGCTCGGCGTGGCACGGAATGCGTTCAAGCTCCGGCAGAAGCCGTTTGAGATCGCGTGTCGGCAGAGCCAGCAAAAGACGGTTCCGCGGCCAGTCTGGTGATGTACCCATGGGCTGTAAACTGCAACTGGCGTGTTTGAGTTGCGGCTTCGGCGCCGTTAACCTCATGCTTCCCAGCCGACGCGCGTTGCCGGAAATCGTTTGAGAAGCTGCCTTTGGGGCACGTGCGCTGAAGCCCTCTACAATCGTGCCATCGTCGCCAGCGTGATCTGCGCTTGGATCGTCGCTCCTTGCCGAGACGGCCGAATAATCCGCCTTCGCCGGTCGCGCTGAACTGGCCGGCGCTACTGGCTTGGCAGAACATGGACCTCGGTCGCGCCGAGCCGCGCCGCCGCGTGGCGCACACGCGCGAGGTTCAGGTTTTCATGCGGTGATCTGGCCAAGCCAGCTTTCAGCACTTCGCGCTGCCCCCACCATGTGCGTTCGACCAGCAGGTAGCGCTTGCCCCTTGCAATCGGCGGGCACAGCACGAGAGGGTGAATCAGTATTAGGCAGTCGTCGAGGAGCGAGGGGTCGCAGACCCTTGCGGCCGATCTTCTTCTCGGTTTGCCGAAGGCCCTATCGGAGGATTTTTCGGGCTTTTCCTCTCTCGGATCCAATGAAGATAAGGCTTGTACATCGCTCCTACCCGCTGCCATTGCGACCCCGACAATGACCAACGCGTCGGATCGCACCCACTCAATCGGATGGAGAACGCGCGGCTTCGGCGGGGGTTCAGCTGCGATGAAACACAGCTGTGGATATCCCCGCTCCGGCCCACGAGCCTGGGCTCTGGTTTTGCCATGTCCGGAGGCACTGTCACATTAATCGGAAAATTCAGGCCAAATGAGCATGACCGCAACGGTTTCACGCTGCGACTGTTGCGTAGAGCCAAGTCAGCATAGCGCGCTAAACAAAACCAACGCCTGCATTATAAGCGGCACCTGACCTCGATCAAACCCAGGTGCGGCACTTGCGTGATCGAGCAAGCGTTAGCTCAGCAGTCGCCTACGAATGCGACGCAACTTCACAAAAATTAACGCTTCGTTGCACGCGTCACCAAGTCCTGAGACCTCCCCACTGTTAACTAGGGGCGTCGCAATCGAGGGCGCTCGTATCGCGTCGACCTAACCTCTGAGAGGAAAGTAAGATGCGCCTTATGCTGATTTCCCTGACCGCAATGATGGTCTCCACTATCTGTCTTAGCGCCCTTTTTATGCATGCGCTCTACACGCCCACCCGCCCGGCCGTTGGGGATTGGACGACAACCGTCAACGCTGCCAACGATTGATCTGAAGAACGGTTGTTTCCAGCGATCCTGCACGATACGCATGGAAAAAGCCGCCCAACTAACCCCAAAAAGTTCGCGGTGCCGGCCGCGGTTTCGCAGTCCCAAGGCGTTCTTCGAAGGCATGTCGAAGCGCTCCGATGATCCGTTGGCTGAGCCGCCCGCGTCTGCACTCCGCCGCGCTCAATGGTTCTGGCGAGGGGCGCTGGCAGCAGTAGGGAGAGGGCGATGCCCGCTTACGAGATCATCGACGTGGGCCAGGTCCAAGAGCCGAGCGAGGAAGAGCGGAGAGAGCTTCTGCTCGATTTAATCCTCGCGCTGCTCGACAAGCACGACCGCACGATCACCGCGCTCAACGAGATGGCCAATCAGCTCATCATGCAGCACGGGCTGTGCGATGCGGTGACTTCGTCTAGCAGCGGTCACGGACTGAGCGAGCAGCGGTGAAGGAGAAGGACGATGGGGACTGCTCGACGGAAGGTCGCTTAGGCACTGGGCGCGAGGATGACTTCTACCGCTGAACAATTCTGGCACTAATCCGACGCGCTGCACACACTTCTGGTGAAGCGCGCCGATGCTCTCATGGGCTGCACCGAGGGCTCGCCTGAAGAGGAATAATTGCGCGCACTCGCCGAGTGGTGTTCGGCATCGTACTTGGCGCTATGGCGTGAACCGCAGTCGTGACAAATCCAGCTCTTGACCTGGCGCCGTTGCGCATCCGGCGTGCGCGCAATCTTCGCCTGAGTCGCCATCGCCCTCTTTCTTAAATTCGTGCAACGCTGCTGGACCGCCGCTCTCTTGCACGAGAGCTGCCGCCGCCATGAAAAGTTGATGCTCAGGATTGTTCCGGCAGTAGTGCTCAATGAAGACTTCGATTTCGTCGGTATCCTCGGGTTGTCCCTGTCCTTCGCTGCGGTAATTGCTGCCGGTTACAAAGCCTAGGATCCACTCAAGCTGACCCTCATGTTTCGCCGGGTCCGACCAGTCTTGCAGCCATGCGCTACACGCCTGATTTGGCTGCCCTGCCGGGCTGAGGCTTGTCGCGGTATCACCTTCAGTGTTGATAGTCGTTTGCCACATGGCAGTTGGCGCCCACTGAGTGCCGTCTAGTCCTTTCGGCAGAAGGAAGCTAACGACAAGAATGAGCCCTGCGCCCAAAGTCGCATACGGAACGAAGGTATGTATGTGCGCGAACTTCATATTCGCTCCCCGAATGCGAATGGAATCTTGGCTAATTCGCAGCGGCTGGGCCTTGCTCTGGATCAACTCGTGATTGCGGCACTGAACAGCGGCCGCTCCGAGCATCCGACGCCTTCGGCCGCTCGCAGGCGCAGCGCGTCGTGCCTGTCGCTCGTACATGGGCGCGACGCAACTTTACAATAATCGACTTTTCCTCGCACGCCTCACCAAGTGACATCACCTTTATCGCATCAGCTAGGGGCTTGCCTTCGACTGGCAAGCATCATGCGTAACCGAAGTACTCCGGATTTAAGTCGGGTGCGTATCACGCAGAACCCTTCAATCGCACAAGGTATCGATTTGAATGGAGGGCAACATGTCCAAACTCACTCGAGGGGCACCCGAAATTGCGTCGGCTCTGGCTGCGATGCTGATCGCAATCGCGACGACCGGCTGCAGCACCCTAATGGAGCCGGATCACGCAGACGCAGCTCTGATGGAATCGAATTCAGGCTTGTCAGCTAACCATCATTGCCAACACTTCGGCTCGATCGCCAAAATTCCGCAACGGCAATTGATAGCGACCAACTGAAACGAGGTAAGACACCGTGTTTCAAATCGCCACCCTTCCATCCCCGATGGAAGTACCGCCCTCCCCTCGGGCTGGTGGCAGGGCGCTGGTTCTCCCCTGGACCAGCGCCCATCTGCCGACGCGCTCATCGGGTTATTAGCCGAACTGCAGAAGCCGCAAGAAGACACGATCACGTCGATCCCATAGGTGGGACGCGAGATCGTGTGAGCGGCTAGGCTTCTTGGAAGGTGGGGAGGATGCGGACGGAGCTAGAGATGTTGTGGCGGTGTTTGGCGTTTATAGTTTGCTGCGTCGGCTCGGCTCATGCCGACCAGGCCAGCGATGGCAAAGCACTGCTCGAGAGGAACTGCGGCAGGTGTCACGCCGTGACTCCTGGCGGCCAGAGTCCGCGCAAGGGAGCTCCGAATCTATCGATTGTTCTCGAATCGTATCCGGCAGAGCGCCTCCAGTCGGAACTCGCCGAAGGCATTCGCCCGAAGCACCGGGAGATGCCGCAAGTTCGCTTCTCGCCGAGTGACATCTCCAATATCTACTATTACCTCCACGGCAAAACGCCCGAATCGGAATTCCGGCGGTCACAATAGGATGCGCGCGCCGCCGCGTCGCTGAGCACGGGTCCGCTATTTGTGCGCGCGTAAGCTCAGGATGTAGGCCACGATATCGTCGAGATCTTCCTGCGCCAGAATAAGATTGGGCATCGTGGCGTGGTCCGAACTCTGGAACCACACGATGAGCGCACGCTCATTGATGCCTGGCGTCTCTGCAATCGTGCTGAAGGTCGGCGCGATCATGGTGGGCGAGAACATATCGCCCGCTTCCACGGCGTGGCATTTTGCGCAATTCTTCTGCGCATAGGCGAGGCCGCGCTGCGGATTGCCGACTTCGGCTGCGTAAACGCTCGCACAGGCGAGAACTCCCGCGACAGCGACGGCCATGTTTTGGATGCGCACCCGAGGACTACCTTTGCATAGAATGGCGTTCTGATGCAGAACGATTTCATTTTGGAGCGGTCTTCGGCTCCGCTCCTTGTGTCGTTCAGATTGAGCGATGAAGGGAACCCACCTCGCATGAAAGCGACGATCTTCCAGATCTCCTCGGTCTTCAGAATGTCAGACGAGGTGGCGCGGTGATGCGAACGCTCATAATCATCAGGTCGCCGCAGGCGTTTTGGCAGGACTTCGCAATCGCTTTTTCAGGGATGTTCGTGGTTGTATTTTAGCCCCAGGCATCGAGCAGATGCGAAGCCCCAATATTTGATCATTTGTTCCCGCTGATACCCAACCATGTTGACCTCCCTTTGTTTCGCGCCGTTATGTGGATGTGCCGAGACCCTGCTTATTGCGCTCGACCGGGGCTCTTTTCTCTTGCGCGCGGCAGGACGGATGGATTCGAGGCGGCGTTGATCTTTCCCGCCAGCGCGTCACGCCCTGGCGGGACGCGCTGCCGAATAGTCCAATATGCCGTACGTGCTGTGCGTCTAGAGCCTTTTTCTCGCGAGACGATGCGGACGATCTAGCCCGGCTAGGCGGGCTCGCGGGGCGTCGGGGAAAGAACCTGGCGCCCCACGATCGTTAGCGCGTGATAGTGAGCGAGTGAGCCAGCCCGGGTCTCCGAAACGGGTCACGAGCCAGACGGCGATTACCAACTTTAATTAGGCCTTCTGTGAAACTCTTCTTCTGACGGTGGTCCGGGTATAATCGGTCTCGTTACCGTTGAAGGGGGTGCGGTTTCATCCTTTCGTACGTCTTTGGCAGGTTCCTGGTATTGTACACAAACCCAAATTCTCTCGCGAGAAGGGTTATATATCCAACATGGATCATCGGTGAAATACCGCCACAGCGGTGCTTCACGCAAATAGGCTTCATGACGTTCATCAGCCGTTCCCACTGGCTGTTTATTAAAAACAGGCATGGGGTGATAGCTGCTGTATATCAAAACGGCCAAGAGCAACGCAATGATCGCCCAGCCAAGAATTTTCATGACCTTAACCGCTGAATTATTTTGCCTGCTAAAGGCGATTGGCGGATTAGGATTAACGCGACAAGCCCCGCCAGCACAAGCCCGTTGATCGTCGAGTCGACGTCGCCCTTGGAAGCCTCACTTTACTTGTTGAGCGCCTTGTCCATGCCCTTCGCACCATCCTTCACCTTGCCAAGGCCGACCTGAGCGTTGCCCTTAAGCTCTCGAGCCGAGCCGTCGGCGGCAAGCGGCTTGACGACAAGCGCCGATTGAACGTCTTTCCACGCGTCATCGAAAGCACGCGTCAACAAAGCAAGCGTGTCGGGATCATAGGACGTATCTGGAAACATCGCGCAACCCTCCCACAAACCGGAAAGGCGAGCGCGTCGGGTTTAGGGGGAGGGAATACACACTCGCCTTCAGCCATCGCAAACAGATAGAACTCACTGAGGCGACGAGGGGTGCGACGCCAGAGCGTCCAGGCGCGTAATATACTCCTGATTGAGAAACCTGCAAAGCCGCACCCACTTAAAGGTGAGCTTCGGCAGATGCCGGTAATACGCCGACTGATCTAGATCAAGCTCCGCACGAGACCTGTTTGGTCGCACGCGACGCGCACGTCGAGCGCTTAGCGCGTCGATAATGTGCTCTACCTCCGCCCTGTGTCGTTGTCGAGCGACAAGTCACATGCCCATTGTCTTATGAGCCTTTTCCATGTGAGCAACCCATCCCTTCACGTCTCCCTTTTCATGGCGATCGCTGATCATTGCGCGCTCACTCATCGATCGTCGTGCCTGATTTGCTGCTGACCCGGCCGCTCAGACCTAGTGTGACCCATGTCCTTGAAAAACGTGAACCAGTACCAGATGAGCGCGATCGGCACGCCGATATCATAGAGCACGTCGAAGTCCTGGGATCGGCTCGACCGGGATGGCGACTGCTCAGCCGCGACGGTCGCAGCGACGCGGTAGCTCAGCGCCGTCAGTACACGCTTCAGCGGGTTGTCAGTGGGCATCCTAGAGATGATCACGATTAGCGCGATGAGCAGCGCGGTCATGACGGCAATGAAAATAAGTAGATCTCGGA
>CAWGRS010000007.1:0-197443 GCA_963825115.1 Candidatus Bathyarchaeota archaeon
TGGCGCCCAAATCTGGAATTATTCTAGCACGGTATATAGCCGTTTGTTTTGTAGTTGGAAATTACGTCTTTTTGAATAGCTACACTTTCACATTATCAACTGGTAAGTCAAATGACGTTATTTTTGCTCTTGACCCAATTACAGGTAGGCAAGTTTGGAATCATACAACTGATGTTTCAGTGGATTATGCAACGGCAAGTGACGGCTACATTTATTTTGTTTATAATCATCCTTCCTTGGGGCAGGTACCCGGATCAGGCATTCTTGCTCTAAACAATCCACAGGAGAGAAAGTTTGGAACTATTCTTGCCCCAGACATATTGATTTTCAACCAAAGAACTCCAGTCGTGAACAATGGCAAAGTGTTCGTGAGCTACACTGACCTTAATGCATCCGATGCCAGTTTCAGCGCCGGAGGAGTTTACGTCCTTAATGCGATAGATGGAACGTTTCTTTGGAACTTCAAAACCTCAAGTTCGACAAGTCCTCCCATAGTTGCTAACGACATGTGTTACATCGAAAACAACGACGGTTTCGTGTATGGGCTAAACGCTGCAAACGGAAAAATAATTTGGAATTACACAACAGGTACAGCCTTGGGTGACTACCTGGCTAACAATCACCTCTGGCTCTCGAACAACCACCTATATGCAGGCTCCTCATTGGGCGCATACTGCTTTGACGTAGCTAATGGAACGTTGATTTGGAACTTTACGGCACCCGACTTCTAGGGACGGGTCTTCTGCCTCTTACCCAATCTACGATAACGGGGTAGTTTACGTGGGCTGGAACGGACCTATAGGTTTTGACTCAGTTCTTTTTCACAATTTTTATGCCCTTGATGCCTTAAGTGGCGAAAAACTCTGGAACTATACAATCGGATACACTATAGTGAATCCTCCTGCCGTATTTGACAACACAATCTACATTGGAGGCTCTTTGGTAACTCACAAAGCCCCAGATGCCCAAGATCCAGGAGCCGTTATCGCTTTGAAATCAACAGTTACTCAATTGCCCTCCCCCTCTCCCTTGCAAACCCCACAATCAACTCCCTCAAATTCACCAGTCAGCACGCCTCTTTCCTATGAAATATTAATTCTGATTGCAATTGGGGCGGTTGCCATATTAGCAGGTTTGATATCGGCATTCATCCTTTTCAGGAAAAAAATTAAGATTCATTCTTAGACATTTTCTCATAATTTGTTTTTGCTTTCCTGAATGGCAATTTCTGTAAAGTCTTTACAACACCCTTTTCCGCCAGCTAATTGATTGGTCAATAATTATCTGACAACTGCTCTTCTGACTGTAACCGAACAGATAGGCACGATAGGAAGGGAATAGCGGGTCGCATCAACTGCGTGGTCTCGCTCCTTCACATCTTCTCGGTACTCCAACAATTCGCTTATCAGGTTTACGCAGCGCTTCGAAACGAACTGCCTCGGCTGCCCGTCGCTTGCTATTGCAAAACCGGCTGCCTAACTCGCGCAATCCATCCTCACGCTTGTAAGTATAGGGCTTAGCGTTGAGGCCAGCACGGCAAAGCTTCAATATGGATTGAGGAAACCTGGCGTCGCAATAGAAGACGCCTTTTCCCCATTCAGTCTGCATATCCTTTGCAGCATCAGCCAACTCCTCATCGGTTGTCTCAGTCTTGTAGAATTCATCCACAACATACCCGCGCCCGTCAGGGTCAAACGCATTCGCCACGATCGCGGAGGGGTTGCTCCAGCCAAAATCCACCCCATAACCGCATCTGATTAATCAACGACTTATCCAACTCACGCACATGCCTAGAAGAGTCAAAAGGCAAAGAGCCAGAAGCCACAGTTGCGAAGCGACCATAAATGAACCGGTCTGCAAGGCCTCCGGTGTGGGTCCTCACGATCTCGGCAATAAACTCTTTTGATAACGTCAGGTTGTCAAATATGCTCCACCGGTAAATCTTCATGTTCTGGAGAAGCTGTCTCAGGGTTCTCCGTGATATTGTAAAGAGCACTTCCCGGAGAGTCCGTTGTTGTGGTCAGCCAGATGCCGGGGTTGATGGGAACCTTGCAGCGTCCACTCTTACGCAGACGCCGAATAGAAGTCAACCACGCCGTATCAAAGTTCCGCACAAGTCTCGCCTCGTCAATGTGGATGTAGTCCACGTTGGGACCCTCAGCCTTTTCAGGATCGTCAAGCGAAACAAACCACCACTGCGACCCGTTGTGAAACGTTAACCGCATATCTCCCCGGCTAAACTCAGCTACAAAGGGGTTCTGCTCAAACGGGTAAGGGCACCCAAGCAAATCAGGTGACTCAAGCGTTGGAAAAAGAATGCGTTTAATCATCGGATAACTAGGCTCAAAAATGTACCCCACACTGCCAGGATAACGCAAAGCCCAAGCTAGATCCTCGAAGCACCCAACCTTTGTTTTGCCGGAACCGGTTCCGCACAAGCAAGCCCTCTGAGTCCAAACTTCCCTGCCAGCCATGAAAGGCATCTGAGCAGTATGAGGATAAAACTTTAAGAAATCAATGCCCAACTGCATCTTTCTGGTCATTCTCCTTTTGGGTTGCAGCCAGCATCGCTTGTTTTTCTTGGCGCTGTTTCTCCAGAGATATCATCATTGCCTCTTTAAGCACGGGATCCGCCTCGCAAGGCATTGTCATTGAGAAGTTCTGAATTTCAATCGGAGCACGCTTCAAAATTCCAAGGTCCTGACTGAACTTCGCCTGATCCCGAGTAGCAGCTAAACCCGCATGTATCGCAGCGATCTTCACAGAAGGATTCACAATTGCATCATCAAGCACTAAATCCATTGCTCTGCGACTAAACAGTCTATACCGTGCCTTAAGTTCAGCCGCTATTGCAATCTCATAGGTGACCTGGGACTCCCATTTACCAATGCGGTAGTGATCAGAGTAAATTGCCTTCTCTGAGCAATGAAATTCCTGGCTAAGCTGATGAACAATTGCCTGAAGATTGTTAGTTGCCCCCAGCAGCCTAATATGAGCAACGCGCCTATCAAAAAGTGCCTTATCCATCTAGCCCCCCTCCTATTCCTCAGAGTTGAGGAAAAAATCCAAAGAAAAGCGAAACTCAAGACTTGCGCTCTCCCAGATACTCCAGCGAAACCGTTAAGCGATCTTCAGCACCATTGCGGTAGACTCCTTGCATTTGTTTCATGAAACTTGCATTGTTGATTTTGCCGCTGCGCCCAGAGCGGGTAATTCTCCAGCCTCTGAGTCCGCCACGGATCAATTGAGGGTTGCTTGTCACGATCAGAAAGGGGATATGGGTTTCTTTCTTGTAGAGCTCAGCGACGAAAGTGAGAAGCTTTCGTCCGATGCCAACTCCTTGATAATCAGGCAAAACCACAAGGCGGCTCACCCGGTTATACTGCGTTCCAAACTTCACATTCTGAACAGCTATGAAAGCCACTGGCACCTCGCCGAGGAAGGCTGCAAAACATCGAACAAACGGGGCTAACCCCTTGTTCAGATAGTGATACTCCCTAAAGAGTCGCCACGCCTCAGCAGAGACCTTGCAGACTTCGAGCTTAACTTCTGGGTGTGATCTTTTTTTTTATCGAAACGCATTTCGTCCGTGTCCAAAACCCAATCCGGCTCTAACCAATCAAGAATGTCCCGATGGCAGGTCACTGCTATGAATTGCTTTTTGCTTTTGCGAATCGCCTTGTTTATGGCCAGGGAGGCTATCTTTGCGATTTCGCGGTCGATAACGCTTGTGAACTCGTCAAAGACCACCAAATTCTGAGGCAGAAGCAGTGCACGTGCGATGTCCACTCGCATCTTCTCGCCCTGACTCAAACAGCCGTAGGGCTTAAGCCAATCTGGCGGACTAGCGAAGCCAACGCTTGTCAACGCCTTAGTTATGTCAGCAACGGTTATGTGATCAGGAAAATCATCCAGGATAGACTCAGACGAATACTCAAAGCCCCTGATGTACTCATTGGGGAAAAGCTGTTTGGCAATGCTTGTCTTTCCGGTTCCGCTGCGACCGCAGATGACCCCAATTTGCCACTTCATATCCTCAATCGGGAGCTTTCCCTCAAAGCGCTTATCCATTTTATCAGACGTAATGGTGAAGCTGCTTGCTACGCTCTGAGACCTGAAGCTTGCGGGTTTGCTCCATTCTTTTACAATGTTAAAATCCGTACATCCAACCCCTGACTCTTCAAGTCCTCAAAAATGCGTTCTTGCTCCTCTTCATCCTTGCATTTCACGACAACTTCGAAGCTGCTGTCCAAAATGGCGCCGCGCTCATCATCTGCCGCAGTAAGAAGCCTATCATAACGCTCAAGGGTACCATCAGAAATTCCCAGAAGAGACTTCAAATCTTCCTTGCCGTTCGCTTCCTTTATGCGCTTGAACTCTTCAGCATCAAGCAGTTTATCATGGGTCCCCTTGAGCTTGTTGAGGACCTGCCGAAGAATCCTTCTGTCGACATCCTCGATTGGCAACCGAAGAACAGGACCAAAAAACTCGCCGTGATCCAGGCAGACGTCGACGCGCTGCTCCCCATCAGTTAACAAGCCGTCTTTGTTCGTGATTATGGGGTAGATCCAGCCGTACTTGGTAAGGCTGCTCCAAGTTGACTCTTTTTGTTTGTCAGTCATTTTGTTAGGGTTCTGGCCATCTCGCTGAAGCAGGCGCAAATCTTCAAGAATATCCCTGTAAGCCTCAGGAACTGCAATTTTAGATTCAACGGTTTTTTCCATTTTTAAGCCATCGTTTACTTCAGAGAGTTCAGGTAAGCAGCAAGAGCTGTTATCAGAGCTCCGAGTCCAACAAAGAAGCTGCCCCAGTCTTTGGCTGTCCATCTCTTTTTGAGGTTGCTTTCAATGTCGCCAACTCGCTTGATGAGTCCACCTTGAAAATCGTCGCCTACCAACGCAGTTTTGATGATGGCAATATCAGTGGTTGACTGTTTCATTTGCACAACGTAAGGACAACGCGGATTCGAGTCTGCGTCTGGACAAACGTCTTTCTCTTCTTCTTCTTCTTCCTCTTCATCTGACATACGCATTCCCTCATTCCGTTTTTCGCTATTGAACAAACTATTTTTAAAATTTGTCATGCACTCAACAGAAAGTTTTCCCGTTTGTACAAGTACTCTTTAAGAGTCATCGTCTCCCGATTAGGAAGCCCAACGTGAACCGTGTTCGCAGGAACATCTCCGGTGACAACACATCCGCCCCCAACGACTGCAAACTCGCCTATTGTAAGATGCGGCAGAATAGTGACGCCTCCTCCGATAACAGCTCCTTTCTTCACCTTTGGCAGCGGTGATGATAGCCGCTCTTGGGGTATTTGTCATTAAGAAGCGTGGTGTTAGGCGCAATGAAGACGTCATCTTCGATTACGCATTCGTTGCTGACCGTGATGTGTGCCTGGAGACAGCACCGAGCGCCAATAATGACGTCCTTGCCAATATCGCAGAAACTTCCTATAATCGTGCCATCGCCAATCTTGGAGCCGTCCCCGATCACTACGAAATTCCACACAATGACGTTCTCTCCAAACTCAACGCCCTTGCCAATTATGACTCCGCGCCCACGCTTAGCAGGCTTATTCATGAAACCTCAACTCGTTCGATGGATCTGCTCTATTTCCGCTCGAACATTCGGATCCAAAACTTCTATTCTACGGTCGCCATTGCTGCGTTTTACCCAGCGAAAAATAGCAGACCGGTAAGCCTCAAGAAGCAAATCCGTATTAGGCATAAGGCAGTGCCCTTCGATGACGCCTGGATAGTACACTGGCTTGTCTTGGAGAACCGCGTCGTCATCGGCTATGAGCTCCAACGCATCGGTCAACTTGACCTTGTAGCAGTGACAGATTCGGTGGAACTCCTGGAACGTGGCAATCATAGCTGCTCGATAGCTGGTTTCAAAGATCTTCGCCCACTCCAAAGCCGTAACATTCTCCAACATCTTCACCTTCATGCCTACAGATGTGAAATGCTGCTTCGCCGCTTCAGCTGCCTCCTGGGAAACTCCAGCAACATATTTTGTGTATCGCAAAAGCTCCTTCTTCATGTCGTTCTTGGTCATGCCTCGAACGGGAGAGTAAGCAACCAAAACACCCTTGAGTTTCTCCAGAGCTTTCGCCTCAACTTCTTTAGTTGTTCCCGGCGTAACCGTGCTATCTATAATCACTAGTTTGGGCTTGACTGAAAGAACATACTCCAGAGCCAGGGCAACGTACACGCTGCGTTTCTTGCACGGAAAAGCCAAATGCAAAACATCAATGGGCCTACCATAGGGGACGAAATCCATTTTGCAACTCAGCATCTTCTGTTTGTCAATATCTAATCCAGCGACGCTGCAACTGCCAGACGCCTTGATTACCTCAAGAAGGGGCTGACCCACCTCACCCAACCCAACAACCAACACCCTTTGCATAATACGCGCTTTCAGAGCAGACGGCTTAAAACCCTTAACATATAGGCACACTATTTTCAAGAAATCTGACTCCGATATTTTCTGTGCTTGCCGCATCTGGAGTGCCCAAAAACCCAATGCGACACCTCGCATTCGCTTCCAGCCCGATAATAGGGACAGAAAGCTGAGCACTCGCAACGGGTAAAGAACCAGAAGAGCTTCTCAAAACGCTCCTTCAGATTCTTCTCGCGTGGGCGATAACTTCCTTGGGCAACTTCGCGTTTATGAGGCCAAACAGACCTTGCCGGAACTTTCAGGACTTCACCGGCATTCACCCATCGTTTCTCTTTGGAATAGTTGCTGGCGAGAAGGAAACGCTTTTTCACTTTGATTGTGACTTGTTGGCGATCTGGCTCGAATACGATTTCAACGGGATAGATTCCCTTGTAATAGTGTTCTTTTTTGCTCATTTTTCGAAGAGCTCTTGATTCCACTTCTCACAGATTATCCAAGTTAACCGAACAAAACTCAAGCCGTCAGGAGGACGCTTAGCGATAGGCTGCTTGATCGGAACATATTTGTCAACTAAACCTCCATGAAAACGTCTCCGCTCCGGAGCCAGATCCGCCTCAACATCGGCTAAGGGACGCTGCTGGATTCCCACAAGCCCCAAAGTCAACAAGGTCCTGCGAACCTGCGCATAGAACCTTGTCCGGCTATACCTAAAGCCAGCTTCAACTATGCCATTTTGCAGTTCATAGGTGAAGTTGCTGAACTCTGTTCGGGTTAACCCGTTTTTCTCTTTGAGCAAATTCAGGAAAAGTCTGCAAGCATGTTGAGCTCGCTTATTGTTAAAAAGTAATTCAGGGACGTCGCCTTCCTGCTGCAGGATCCTCATTTTCACTTTGCGTCCAAGGGTGTGAAGGCTCAAACGCAGACCTCCAAACCCGCAACCTCTACCTGGCAAGCAGAAACACAGTGGTTCTTACGTTCTCGAGGCATCAGGAAATCCTCGGTCAACACACGGTAAACTTCGATTCCGTCGGTTCCTCGCCGATAGTAACTGTAGGGTCCTTGCCGGACTGCTGAACCGTTAGGCTTACACCGCAGAACCATAGCCAACTCGGGATACTGGGTCATGAAATCTTCAAACCGCATGTACTCCGCATCGTAGTCGAAGCGACTTTGACGCCAGTAGGGGTTGTCGCGGTAACCGCAGGCCAAGCAGACCTTCAACCGAAAACCCCTCCAGAATCCAACAAAAAGCCAGATTGAACAGCACTTCCAAAGCTGGAGCTGCTTAGGCAGGACCAAACAGTCAAGAAACATACTCTCCCACGCGCCTTTGACCTTCACCTGCGTCTTTGGCAATGTCCTTTGGCAACTCAGCTTCCTTCGAATCTGCAAAATCAACAATTTTGCCAAGATAAACCACCAACTTCTCGTTGATATCGATCAGTTTACTGAGATGCAAATACAAACCATCAATTTTGGCAGCCAAATTTTCAAGCGTCAAAGGAAAAACAACAGCCGACGCAGCCAAACGCTTATCTCCATCATAAGCCACCGGAAACTTTGCAGCTAAATCAGCCAAACGCTTGTCACTGTACTCTAGATGAGGCCTACCTGACAAGAGGATCTTGCTTATCATGCGTTGGGCTGTGATCCAAAGCTCCCAAACCCTCTACCTCAACAGTTCCCGCTTGAATCCACTCGTGACACTCGGGACGATAAACCCGCCACCGAGGATCATGCAAGGGCACACCAGCCTCAGAAAGAAGCATCCCAAACTTCTGCTCCAAAACAACACGCGTCCGCTCCACGACGCGAGCAGAATCCATCTCCAACTCATCAACATTAAAACCCTTCAACTGCCCAGGATGAATAATTACGGTGGTCTCCAAACCCAAATTGAGCTCAACCCGGACCTCTCCCAACTTAATGCCCATCTTAACCCAGTTGTTGGGATTACCCAGCTTTTCCCAATCGACCTTGATGCGCTCGCGACGTAAAACCTGAAATTTCAAGGCATGATCCTCAAACACCACTGGCAAACGCAACTCACCGTCACTTCCAGTGAGAAGCTTCGAACCGTACGGCGTCAACTCGTAATATTTGACTATGCCATCGGTCTTTAGGCGTAGGGCACCGGCGTGGAGGAAGCGGTCTTTCCAATAAGACACAGTGCTTTTGACGCAGCCAGCCATGCGGACAGCTTCGCTAGCTACGCCGTCGGAGCCCAGAACAGCGAGGATCTTTTGAGCTCTTGGCGGTAGCGGCTCTAAGAGTTCAAATTGTTCATCGAACTTTCGAACTGGTCGGTTCGAACCGTGTTCAATGCTGCGACGGTTTTTTCTCAAAAAAATTATCTTCTCCTCTGCTGTGTCTTCTTTCTGCCAATCGCGGAGGGGCCCTGGGTAAAGACCCAGTAGAAGTAGCCGTCTTTGAAGGGTTTTTCAGCGTCAGCTACCCACTCGTGTAGCTGGAAATATTCATCGCTGGTGTGGTTGTCTTTTTCATTTGCCTTCTCATAGTTGCCTCTGCTGCCAACTTCATAGGTCCAAACGATGCCCTGGTCGACGTGCCCGTGAAGAGGTCTGGTGTCGCGCGGAACAGTTACAGACTTAGAATCAGGGGAGGTCTGCTGGGGTGAAGCGGGAGCTGCAAATTGAGTTTGAACAGGGCGGGACAGAATTTGAGAAAGGAGCTTGTCATTTGCTTCCCGATTCAGAGCGGTTTTGTGAAGGCGTTCAGCGATGAAGTCAAGGTACTGCAGCTCCATGACTTTGAAGCATATGTTTAGGCGTTCTCTTCCAGCAGGTGTTCTAGGGTTGCAGGTTGCCTGGTCAGTGCAGCTGCTGTAGTATTTGCCTTGATGAATGGCTAAGGGGCTCTGCTGCTTAAGCTGCGAATCAGCTGGCTGCGCCTCGGTTTTCTTCTCAGGTATTGCTGGCGGAGGCTGATTTTTCGGAATGGAAAAGCAGGCTCGCTCTGATCCCGAAGCATCCTTGATATTTACAAAGGAACCGCCGTATGCAGCAACAACATCTGTTAAGAGCTTCAAATCACCTGGTGGCAACTCGACGGCCCAGTCAACAATCAAGTTTCCAGTTTGCTCATCACAACGGAACGACACAAGTTGGTTGAGCTCATCGGGAAGCTCAGCCTCAATTTTAAGCGATATCTCCTCCAGATCATTCAGTGTAGTCGATTTCTCAGTCATGTTAGGCGAACTCCTTGTAGCCGCATTCGCAAACCCAAAAATTCCCCACTCGCTTCGCGGGCTTGGAGCAAGCTTCTTCTTCCTCAAAAAATTCAGAAAACCATTTGCTTAAAAGAAAAAAGGGAAGGAGGCTGCGGAAAAAACGACTTATTTGGCGATGTCGCCAGCTTGGAGAGAGTTCAATTCCCATCCCCAGCTCCACAGCCGAATCCCAATACTGTAATGATATTGTTCCGTTTTTGTGGGAGTTAAAAAAGCAAGGGTACAGTCGCGCGCGCGACTTGGTTGAACTTATTAAAACGTTACCATTGTTCAAGTGTTCACAAAAGACCGCTCAACTGCAATGTTGATCAGAAGCGCGTACGATATTGTTTGCAAGCATTTTAGAAGAGCGTTTTTAGTGGAAAACTTAAGGAGAGAGAAAGTGTCGCTTACAGAACGCTCTGAAACTGCAAACAATATCTTGAGGAGTACACACTTATTTAAAGATAACGTTGTTATATGTTGTTTTCGTTGTCTTGTCTTTCGACGACGCTTTGACAGAAATGGCCCGTTTGGAAATGAATCAGAAAATTGAATTTGTTCAGAAGAGACCAAACCAGTCTTCGTTAGATTCTTCAAGGACTAATTGCTCGAGTGTTACAAAGAGAATTACTCACGTTTTATGAAGTGCCTTGCCTGCGCCGTTATTATCCCTTGAGTTGATAATTTATCTGCTCAAGGTTTTATTGGAGATTTTGTTATTTCGTATATTCTACCGTTCTGGGCGCAGATGTAAAGCTCATTTTTCTCGTCTATGCCAAAGGAGGTTATACTAAGATCTGTTTTTAGAAGTTCCTTGTTTAGAGGGCTACTTGTGTTAGAGCTGTTAAGTGCCCAGATTCGGCCCGATACATAATCTCCATAGACGTAGAATCCGATTAATTCTGCTAGTTTTGATCCTCGGTACACGAAGCCTCCGATTGTTGCATTGCCTTGGTCGCGTCCATATTCCCAAATCGGCATTTCCAGTCCTGTTTCGTTTCCGCCGGCATAAGGCAATGTTCCCTCCATTAAGTTCCATCCATAATTCTTGCCTTTCTCAACAACATCGATCTCCTCCATCCGATCCTGCCCAACATCTCCCGACCAAAGCTTGCAAGTGGCTAAGTCAAAGCTGAAACGCCAAGGATTTCGGAAACCGTAAGCGTAAATCTCCTCTTTGTAACCCTCAGTGTTACCCTCGAAGGGGTTGCCTGCGGGGATTCCATAGTTTCTCCCTTGGGAAGGATTGTCAACGTCAATACGAAGGATTTTGCCGAAAAGTGCAGAGCGGTTTTGGCCGTTGCCTAAGGAGTCGCCGTATGGACTTCCATCACCTAATGCAATGTAAAGGAAACCATCTGGTCCAAAAGCCAACTGCCCACCGGCGTGAGATTCATAGAGTCGAGGGATCTCCAACAAGATTTTTTGGCTGTTTTTGTCAGCTTCGTTAGGTTTGTTTGGCGAGATCGACCACTGAGCAATGATCGTTCGCAGAGGATTATCCGCCAAGTAGTTGACATAAAAATGTCCGTTCTTAGCAAAGTTGGGATGGAACGCCAAGCCCAGAAAAGCCCCCAAATGCACCTGATCATGGATGTCAAGAAAAATGTTTGCTTCAGTTACGCTTTTACGGTTTTCAAAAACGTAGATCAAGCCCATTTGTCCAACTACGAAAAATCTGTTTGTTCCATCTCCTGACTGGTATATTCCCACGGGATGATCAAAAGAGAGATTTGGGAATGCAACTTCTAAATCGTATCGAAATGCTATGTGGGGCTCAGACTGATTCGTTAATTGATTTAACATGAACGCGCTGCCAATGAATGATATCGCTAGAATTGCTAGTGCAATAGCCGTTTTGCGTTTCATTAAAGGTTCATCTCTTCCTTGATGCATTATCCCTCCAGATATAGAACAAACAACTAACTGATAATAGAAACGCACTTAATTTACTAAAATTTTTTTGTTTCATGGTCTAAGATTTTTAGGGTGGATCAGACTTAAAGAATAAGATTGACCAGGCATAGAATGGCTCATTCACATTAGAGCATAGAAGATAGCTTGATGCTGACTCGAATAATAGTTGAAGGCGAGTAAACTGGAATGAATCTCTCCGAAAATCAGAATTTTGCGCTGCGTGTTGCTGTTGTTTTTTCAGTTTCTTTCCTCGTTGTGTTTTTAGCAATTCTCCTTACACAGTCTGAATACTCAACACCCACCAGTTACGCTTCGATATTTAACGGAATGGACATCGCAGTGGGTCCGCCACCTAACTCCACCAACATTTCTCTTGACACTACGATCACCGTAGAGGCGCTAGCTTCTGCATCATTAAACGATTTACACGTGACTCCAAAAGTGAACTTCGCAAGCGTGACAAGCGAAACAACGGGGCCACTCACATACCTGACAACCTTCCATCCTGATAAACTCCTAAAACCCGGCACTTCCTATAACGTTTCAGTTACAATCATGAACATGCCCGTGTCGTGGAGTTTTACCACAACCTCACAGCCCTTTCATCCCGGAACCAGCTATTACCTCGCAACCAATGGATTATGGATTGCACTATCAGTGGCCACATTTTCAACAACAATCGCTGCCTTTGTGACGAAGGCTCGAGGCAAAACCACAAAATGAAAGGAAAGAGGATATTTTTGTGGGCTACTTCAGCTCAACTCGGGATATGTATGTCATATCTTGAAGACTGTTAAGCTGCACTTTTTGATCCGAGATAGTGTACAAAGTATCGTCTATATACAAGGATCTTGTAATCCAGTTGCTACTCTCAGTCTGAATGCTTTCTTCTTCTAGATTCTTCTGAGAATCAATGTGGGTCACATTGCCCCTTAATTCAAAACCACCGCTCAAGGTCAGCCTAAACACATATGCGCCCTGCCAAACAAGCGTTCCGTAAGAACTTGGGCTTGGCCCGTATTCCGTCCTATTTATCAGTGCCAAATTAACTGGAATTACGAGCAGACTCTTGGAATAGTCAAATAGGAAAGCCTTAGGATCCGATAGCACTGAAGAGTCGGTACCTCTGTCGCCAATCACTATATTTGCGATCTGCTGTGGGGCACTAACGTTACTGACATCAAAGAGGGATAATTTCAACCCCTGATACCACGCAAAATTTCCTTGACTAGCCTCCACAGTATCCTTACCAACGCCTATTATGTGAGTCTCGTCGAACGGATGCAGATAATCAGAATATCCAGGAATCTTCAATTCCCCAAGAACTGTTGGATAGGAAGGTGAGCTCAAATCTATAACAAAAAGGGGATCTGTTTTCTGGAAAGTCACCAAGTAGCATTTGTCGCTCATGAATCTTGCAGAGTGAATATTTTCGCCCGAAGCAAGATTTTCCAGCTTCCCAACAACCTTCAGGTCCATGTTTAATACGTAAACATTGTTCTGGAGAAACCTTTCTCGCATAGAAGTAGTGGCGACCCTAAAGTAACCATTGTATTCGTCCATGGAATATTGGTTTAAAATGCTGCCGGGAAGATTTCCTTGAGCATCAATGACTATGGTGTTCCCATCAAGCCTTACTTTGTGAATTTCTGTATTCGATTCACTTTGCCCACCCAAAAGAGAGGAGGTAATAGGACCTGGATAAGTAATGTACAAATTGTCTGATGAAACGTAGATGTTGCTTGCTCCGCCCATCATGATGGTTAGATTAGCTGTTGATTGTGCGTGATTATCGATGTTGATTCCGACGATCGACGTGAATGAATAGTAGTTGTAGAAGTTATCTCCTTTGTCCACATAGTATATTTGTGATGGCGGTATGCTGGAGGCTTCGGTTCCTGTGTTTACAAAGGGGAGAGTTACGGTTTCGTTGACAACTTGTACTGGTTGGCTCACGACCGCATAGACGTAGTTTCCGATCATTCTTGAATTGAAGTAACTTCCGCTTGCAGCAAAGTCTCGGGCGAGAATTGGGTGAGTTTTGTCGGAAATATCGTATACTTTGACGAAGGTCTTTGTATCTTCTGGGACAATGTATTCGTAGGTGTAGGATTTGTTTTCGGAGTCACCGGTTGAATAGTAATGTGTCTCCGAGCGCAAGGTATACTTACTTCCCAGGACTGCTATTTTGCCGCTGTCTTGACTCAAGTAGATGCCGGCTAGTGATGAAGAGTTGTCAAAAGCTATTCTTGAAAGCACCTCGGGGTTTTTTGGATTTGCGTTTATAATGTAGACGCTGTTTTTTGAAAATGACAAGAGATAAATGTAGTATCCGTCTGTTTTCACAACGTCTGCTTCATCAACTCCTGCAACCTGAATGTTCGTTGTTGAGTAACTGGGACTTGAAAAAAACGTTAGCCCCGAAAGCCCAGTTACTGCCGCAGGCATTGGAGCCACACTTGGTACAGGCATCCATCCCACGCCGCCTTTGACTTGAGTATTAATATTGTTTCTAAATTGCTGGTCAATTGGACCATCAAAACTGGCATGATAACCTTTAGGAGTATTATTTTCAATGAAACTGTTTAATTCATTATAAGATGAGAAAGACTTCATCGTTGCCGTCGGTGCATAACCATAATAAATTAAAGCCGAGAAACTCAAGGCTAAAAGAATAGCCATAATCCCGAAAGACCATGATTTCTTCCTAACTTCTCTTTGAACCATTCTTTTCACCTACGCTACTCATTGTTTTTCACTCGTTTATTACCAAGCCTCAGTACAGCCTGTCTCAGTTATTAGTACGGTCGCAAAGCCCAAAACCGACGTGCCTCGTACCAGAAAATGACGCAGACCACGGCGCCAAACAAAATTATGAAAAAATTTTCGCGAGAAGCTTTCTGAATCATAAATAGCAGGAAGGCTGCGTAGAAGGTTGTTGAGAAAAGGGCATAAAACAGATATCTTGGGAAAAGCAGTTTGCCGAGCTTAACGTAGTGCCGAAGAATTCCAATTTTAACTTCGCCAATTAAAGAATAATACCCGCCCACATCCTTCTTCTTAACAAGACCTAACCCTCTGAGCTGCTCAAGGTGATGGTTGGCGATGCTAGGACTGGTAAAATTGAGGGCCTTCTGAACCTGGCGAACGCTAACAGGTTGCCCGGTTTTGAGCAAAAACCAGTACACTTTCCAAGCTTTGCCCTTCAAGGCATACTCAAGCTCAATTTCCTCTTCTGCATCCACTCTAAAGGCTCACCCGAAGTTAAACTCGGGTCAAGAGGGATATAAGACCAACTATTAGTACATGGAATTGAGGCGATGTATGTTAGTTTTACTAATTTCTCAAAATTACAGCAATTAAGAAACTTCTTTGAGTTTAATCAGCTTAACCGCCAAATGAAATTGCTCTTCCTCTAATCCACAACGCAAGGCCGACTGCGAAGCTCAAGAATGAAAGCCAAATGGCCAAAGTGTTCCCGATCGGATTGTCGACATCAATTTGAGAATAGTCAAAACTTTCATGATGAACAAAATTGACAAATTATTCTTTTGGAGCGAGAACTAAGGCGAGAAACAATAACAGCCTACGGAGTAACATAAGAGAGCCGAAATTTTTGTTTTTGAGGAAAGCCAATTTTGGAGATGCAATCACCAATATATCCAGAAATAATCCAACGTATCCAACTGGCAGCTCATAGACAACCTTGGAAGTAAGGTTCTGAGACGGGATGATAAACTCCGAAAGATACGAAAAACAAAGCTGCAAGCATCGTGCCGTAAGCAAGTCGGAGAAAACAAAAAATGCATAACTTATCCAATTATCAGTGGACTTTTGAAGTTAAGAACTTTGGTTTTGGGTTCTGAATGATCTCCCGAAAAGAGCTTTTTTGTTTTTCACCTTAGCCAATTATTAGTTACTTACAGATATGTTCAATTATACGAATTGCTTTTGATAAACGTTTCATTTCTATGGCGATTTTTTCGTTTTCTTTCAAAAAAATTCGTGCTATTAACTGTGCAAAACAATATATACATAGACAATCGTTTAGATTTTGCGCCTTTAGTATCTCGAAAATTGACAAACATTCAGAGGATTGATAAAAAATGAGCGAACGTGTACACAAAAATAGTGCCTATTTAAATGGCAAATCAACCGTTGGAACAACTACCCGTGTCAAAGACACCAGCACCATAAGCGGAATGTGTCCAATATGCATCCGCGATTGCCCAGTAGTGTGCGAAATCAGCTTATCCGCCTTCAGGGGACGCGAAGCACTCTACCCTGAACCTGTACAGTTCGGCAGTAGCACAGCTGGTGCGCTGAAAGACTTTGGTTTAGACTGGAGCCATTTCAGCATCCAAGCTGGCTTGCTTGACGCTCAAGGTATCAAAGAAAGCAGCGAAGAAGCCATATTCCCAAACGTTGACATTACAACTAAAGTAGGCGGCATGCCCCTCAAACTACCAATTTTAACAGGCGCTTTCGGATCTACTGATGTAGCGCGCATAAATTGGGAAGGCTTGGCAGCAGGTGCAGCACTGGCAGGAGTTTCAATCACCGTTGGCGAAAACGTCGTTGGAATGGACGTAGAATCCAAACTAACGGGGGGAAAAGTCATGTCTTCACCAGAACTCAAGCGTAGAGTGGATCTGTTCCGCAAGTTCTGGGACGGAAAGAACGGCGATGTTATCGTTCAGACAAACGTTGAAGACCAGAAACTGGGTATTGATGTTTACGCATTAAGCAGCCTTGAAGTCAACATTATAGAACGCAAATGGGGTCAAGGAGCAAAAGCGATAGGTGGAGAAGTGCGTCTAAAGGACCTTCAAAAAGCGATTCTTCTCAAGAAGCGCGGCTACATTGTACTTCCAGACCCTGAAGACCCAATTGTTCAGCAAGCATTCAAGGATGGTGTTTTCAAGACTTTTGAGCGCCACAGCAGAGTGGGTATACCTAAAGAGAAAAGTTTTGTTGAAGACATCGAATGGCTGCGTAAGCAAGGAGCCAAGAAAGTGTTCCTGAAAACAGGTGCGTACAGACCTACAGCTGTTGCTTACACTATGAAATGGGCTTCTGAGGCGAAAATTGACGCATTGAGTTTCGATGGTGCAGGCGGCGGTACAGGAATGAGTCCCGTTCCAATGATGGATGAGATGAGCATACCGACAATATATTTGCAGGCGATAGTGCTAAGATGCGCGCAGATATTGAAGGCCAAAGGCAGGCATGTCCCTGACTTGGTAATGGCGGGCGGCTTCATAGAGGAAACTTCAATTTTCAAAACAATTGCAATGAGCAACTTTGGGCAAGGTCCATTGGTTAAGGCAGTGTTGATGGGGCGCTCACCTATTACAGCCGTTATGAAATCCAGCTACTTCAGACAGCTAGCGGAGGAAGGCAAACTACCAAAAACTTTCGCGGATCGTTTCGGAGCGACGCCTGACAAGTTCTTCATTGCTACCCCAGAATTGAAGGCGAAGTACGGCAACAAGTTTGGCGAAATTCCACTGGAAGCAATCGGGGTCTTTACCTATCTAAATGATAGAGTTGGAGTGGGATTAAAGCAGCTAATGGCAGGCAATCGTAAGTGGAAGCTTAACTTGCTCGGCAGAAACGACCTCATGAGTTTGTCAGAGTTAGCCACTAAAGTCACCGGCATCCCATTAGCTGACGAAGTTGAAAAAGACGCAGTGGAGAAAATCCTCGAGTAAACGACTCCTACCTTTCTTTCTTTTTCAGTCTTTCTTTGTTTCTCGGCTATTTTCCAATATCAAATAATTGAAATTAATATTTTGGGTTCATAAAGAACTTATTTGGCTCAGGTTAACTTGATTACGTCAACATGAATTACCAAATTAAGATGGGGTTACGACTTTGCTAAGTAGTGTCTTAATTATTGATGATGATGCCGACATGCGAAAAATGCTAACTGAAGTGCTAGGTGATGAAGGCTACTCAGTTGAATCTGCGGCGAACGGCAAAGATGCACTGAAAGCTTGCGAGAAACTGCCTTTTGACGTCGCACTGGTTGACGTAGAACTCCCAGACATCAAAGGAACAGAATTGCTCAATAAACTAAAACATAAGCAGCCAAAAATGGTCAACATAATCATAACTGGGCATCCATCTATAGAGAACGCTATGAAAGCACTCAACGAAAAAGCTGATGGCTATATCTTAAAACCCTTTGAAATGCCTACTTTGCTTGCGATGATGAAGAAACTCGTTGATGAAAAAACAAACGAATACCTAGCTATGTTCACCGAAGTTGAAAAAGCTAAAGAAAAATCCCCTATATTCAAGTACAATCATCCAGACAAATGGTAACTTATGCCTTCTTTAGTACGGATGATTCTTACCCCATCTTTCTTGACTGTTTTCAGCAGACTAAGCAAAAATGCAGTCAAAAAATTTTTCGACAGAACAAAAAACTGTTTGAATATCGATTTAAGTTGACTAATCTTGGTTTGTCTTATTTCACTTTTTGAAGTAAGCCTTGAGAGGATTCCAGTAGTATTCAATCCAGCCCTCAGTAAGTTCTTTCTCTTGCTCCGCGGGCACATCACTTTGAACCATAGTTAATTCAGTGCCTTTAGGCGTTTCCTGCAAAGTCAATTCCAACTTGGAAGGTGGATAATCTTCAGGCCAATCAGTGGTCTGCCATTCTTGCACGATTTGTTTCCCCCTTTCAAGCGCTAAATATTTGCCGAAGCTGTATCCGTCCCAAGAGGTGAATTTTCCGTTGACCTTTGCTTTGCCTGTTGCTTTGGCTCCGGTGAATTCACTGTGTTTCTTAGGGTCAATTAGCGCTTCGTAAACCTCATCTGGAGAGGCAGAGATAATCACTTTTTGCTTTATAGTAACCAAATTTGTTTTCATAAAACCACAAGCAGCTCAAGAATAGTATTTTCAAAACAGCTTTTAACTCTAGCGGCTCCTTTTTTTCTTCCTCTTTCAGTTAACAGTTTGTTTCGAAACAAACACTAATTACAGAAACTGCTAAATGAACGATACAAACAATCAGCAGGCGGGACAACCACTAATGAACAATCTGAAGCAGAAATCTCCCAGATGGCAGCTTGTGGTTTGGGTCGATTGGGCAAAGATTTTTTTGGAGCCAGATTAAAAGTACAAGGTATGAATTCAAACACAAAGAAGATAGTTCTAAACTGGAAAGGAAACTTTCGTTTCGAAGGAAAAACTGAGAAAGGCCTTTCAGTGAACTTTGATGCACCGGCAAAATATGGTGGAGAAGAAACTGCGCCGTCACCCATGGAAACAGTCTTGGCGAGTTTGGCAGGATGCACGGGCTTTGATGTTGTCAGCATCATGAAAAAGAAAAGACAGATAATCTCAGACTTCATCGTTGAAACCGAAGCTGAAAGGCGTGAAGAGCCACCAGAGGTTTTCACTAAAATCCACATCAAGTACATCGTTAAGGGAAGAAACATCAGCAGGGAAGCACTTGAGAAAGCAATCCAACTCTCATCGGACAAATACTGCTCAGTTGGAGCAATGCTCAAAAAAACCGCAGAAATCACAACCTCTTACGAAATAGTGTCAGAATAATCTCAATCGGAAAAGCGCCCCTAATCGCGAATATCTACACAGCTTTGACAATGAACACCCCTACGCAAAGTTTGAGGAGCTCTTTTTTTCCACGGTGAAAATGTGTGTGAGACTAAAATTTAGTCCAGCCAACCTTTCCAACTTCTTACTTCAGGAGCACCAAAAAAGCACCTTTCAAGGCATATACTCGGATCAGACCACACACAGTTGACACACCTCAAAAGAGCCTCTACCAAAAGTAAATAATCAATATAGGATAGGGTATGTTCGCAATCGAGTATACGGTTCCGACGCCTTCCAGTTGGTTTTACCCAAAAGATATGAAGCAGATGATTTGGAAGAAGCCCTTTCCACAAACCGTATAAACAAACTGCAACAGAATAATAATCTTGGTTTCTTTAGGATTAGAGGGGAGATAGGAGGAGAAAAAAATGGGCGTAAAGAATGAATATCTATCGCCATGCGGTATGTATTGTAGCGTATGTTCAGTACAAGCAGCAATTCAAAATAATGACCAGGAACTTAAAGAAAAACTAGCTTCTGTCTTTGGCACTTCACCTGAGAATATAGTGTGTGATGGATGCATGTCGGATAAAACTTTTCAGTTCGCTAAGACCTGTTCCATTAGAGTATGTGCGCAGAAGAAAAGCCTGAAAGGCTGTCACCAATGTGATGATTTTCCATGTAATAACATAAAGAATTTTCCGTTTGAGATTTCTAGAGACATGATGTTGGAAGCTATACCTCGATGGAAGGAATTGGGCACTGAACGCTGGGTAGCAGAAGTTGAAAACCGCTATACGTGTTCTAAATGTGGAACGTTATTACATCGCTATGCCGACAAATGCAGCAATTGCCAAAGCCCATTTAAACCAACCTAAACTCTTTTTTTTAGATCAAATTTTAATCTCACACGCACTTTACGACTGACTACTCCGCAGGCGAGCTGGTAAAACATAAATTGCAGATGTATGCAAACTCGGAGCTGAGGGAACGATTATGAGTCTTGGTTGGAAGGAATGGAATCGAAGCGACATAATTTACGGAATTGTTGCTCCTGTCATTGTGGTTTTGCTAATAGTCGGGATTTCGCGTTTGGGTTCTCTGTTCGGAGGTGGCTTTGGGATAGCTACTGGAATCACGATGGAGATTCAAGAACTTGTTCTTATCGCTGTGGTTCCTTTGTTTCTTGGGTTGATTTGGAATCGTTGGGCTGGGGGAGCTTCAGGTTTTTTGCTTGGAGCCATCTATGCTTTGTATTGGGCGCCCAGTTATCGTGGCTTTCAGGGAGGAGGTCCCATTCTTTTGGGGTACCTCGTTAGTGCTATGCTGATTGGTTACATGGCTGGGTCTTTGAACAAACGCTCTGAGAACTTCGTTAGGATGATTATTTCAGGGGTATTTTCAGCTACTATTGGAGGGATTATGCTGTTTGGGATTTTTTACCTCTCACCTGTTAATGTGGTAACTGGAATAGATGGATTCTTGCTTACTGTTTTGCCTCGGACAGCATGTGGAGCAATAATACCAGTGATAGCTAAAGTTTTCATGTGGTACGGAATTTCAACTGGCAAAAAAAACAACCACATTGCGTGCAACGTAGAAGTCGCAAGCTTGTTTTCTTAAGCCGTCCAGAAAGAAAAAACATCAATATTCGCTTTTTCGAACTGTTTTTTCAAGTTGGCTTTGACTTCGTCTTCGTCTAAGTTGAGGATTCCGTTCTTGTCTTTGTGGAGTGGGATTTTTGTTTCTCTAAGGGCGTCACCTTCGGGAAAGTCGAGAAAAATATAGTAGCACCTGTCATGAAGCATTATGACCTTAAGCGTAGTTAGTTCCTTGTTTGGTGAGAAACCGTTTTGTTCAAGGATGAACACTATTGAACTTGCCTTCTTTTCGCTTACTAATCGTTTGAATTGTTCCCAATTTCTAATCCTTACGCGACCATCGCTCATTAGTTTGACCTATAGTTCTCTTCTACTAGCTTGCTGAACCCGTCGTTCGATTTCGTCTCTGATTTCTCGAACTTTTTCAATCGATTTTCCTTTGGGGTCTTCAAGCTTCCAGTCGATTGTTGTCTTGAAGAATGGCCCAGGGCAGACTCCTTGGTCGTCGCATCCCATGGTGATTATTAAATCTGAATCTTGAGCCATTTGGTAGGTGAGCAATTTGGTTTTGTTCATCGAAATATCAATGCCTTTCTCTTTCATGACATCTACCACTACTGGGTTGACTTTTCCAGAAGGTTTGTTGCCTGCGCTTAAAGCTATCAACTTGTCTTTTCCGTATTTGTTGGTGAAAGCTTCTGCCATTTGGCTTCTGCCAGCGTTTTCGACGCAGACAAAGAGGACTTTTTTTATCGTTTGAAGCCCGCCTGTTATCGTTTCTTTTTTTGAATGTGTAGCTCAGTGGCTTTTCGCAAATTTCCAATTTCTTCGCGGTTTTCTTTGTGTAAGTCATGGGTTTTTCGTAGGTTTCTAATTATTTCACTGGTTTCTTTTTTGGAAGGGTGCTTAATTGCGCCGGCTGGGCATATTCCGTCGCAGCCTGTGCAGAGAACGACGCAGTTGTTTGGGTGTTTCACAACAGGCCGCTTTTTTCCGTCTTTTTCCTCAAATTCATATGTGCCTAGCGTGCAGTATTCTACGCATTTTCCGCAGCCGAGGCATTTTTCGTAGTCTATTGTTGGATACCAGGGGATTTTGTTTCTGGGAATTCCATGCCAAGTTTCTTCCGACATTTTCTCAACCTTGTTCTTGAAGTTGTATTCGTATCGTGAGCTGAGATAGTACTTTCATATCATGATGAAATTTGTTTGTTGGATTAAAGGTTCATCCTTCTCCTTTGGAGAAGTTCACTTGCCATTTTAGCTATGATAGTTAGGTGTTCTTCATCTTGCAAAGTGAAAGATGAAGCAATATGAGAATCTACGTCCAATTCGCCTACAAGCGAATTATTCTCGAAAATTGGAATTACAATTTCAGATTTCACTTTTGAACTACATGATAGATAGTTATGTTCCTTGGAAACGTCTTGCACAACGAAGATTTTTTGCTGAGATGCAGCTTGACCGCAAATGCCCTTCCCAAACGGTATTCGAATATGCTCTGTTGGTTCTCCTGCAAAAGAAACTAGCACTAGATCGTCAGCTTTCTGTTTGTCGACAGCGTAAAAACCCACCCAATTGTAGTAATCCACTTTATAGTTGAGCAATCTGCAAATTACGTTGAGTTTAGCTGCACAACTACGATTTGTTTTCAAAACATCGTTAACATCCTTGATAATTTGCCTAAGAAGTTCATCTTTGCTTAGCATTTGGAATTGTCCGTTTTCCAAGTAGGTGAAAACTGCGTGACTTTTGAGAATGGTTGGGTAATACTTGCTTGAGGGGTGGTTTGGAGTCATTCCGTAGATGTTGCCGCGGATTGTTTCAAGCTTCACTCTTGGAGCTTTTTCAAAAATCTTGTTGTATATTTCAGTTGGAGTGAAGGGTTTTCCGTTGAACTCTCTCGCTGCTTCCAAGATATGCAACCAAACGGGTTTGGCTAACTTTTTCACCGCCACGCCTTTCCGCAAAAGTAATAGACGGCACTTCTTTTAAAAATATGGATTTTCCTTGAGAATTTCTCAGAACGTAATCTGGCTTCTGGCGTAGCGCAAGCGACGCTGAGAATTCATTGATCGCGCTTAAACTAATATGCGCCGTAGTCTTTTCAGAAAATCCTCAATTGTGGCTTTGGAAAGGATGCTATTGGCTTTCCAGAGGTAGGCGTCGTAAAAAAGATCTAGCAGTTTTTTCAGAGGCATACCATATATTTGCTCGTCGGAGAAGCCTTCCTTCCGCATGATCCCTAAAACTTCTACTTCAAGCAGTTCCTTACCCGAGCTTCCAGCACAACTTGGCTCTTCCCATTCCCGCAAGAACGATCTAAAAGTCTCTTGCACACTATATGCCTTCTACCTTTCTTAGTTTTTCAGAGACAGGTTCAAGTAAATACGGTTTAGTGAAACTCTGGGAATATTGTGAAACGGGGAAGATCTTAAGCAAGATTCTCGCAAGCGACGCCAAAAGCGACAAAACAGGTTCTCGTTACCGTTGAAGCAAAGCGTGCGCTCATAAAAACGTAGATATTATAAGCTAGAAATTGCTTTACCAAAATCGGCGAGTTCTATTGAATCTTGGGAAGACAAATTGGAAAAAGGTTCTGATTAGAGCTTCAATTGTGTCGTTTATTCTGGTATTAGTTAATTTGTTATTGGTTTATGTTTTAGGTTCCACAATTTGGTTCTACGCTGGGTATATTTTTGGAAATAATATTAGAACTACGCTAAGTACATTGTTATTTGTTGAAGGTGCAGCGATCTTGGCTCTGGGCGCTGTTTGGGCGTCAGGGGCAATGGAAGTTCAGTTTGATGGTTCCAACATTACGACGAATCCCTACTGCCGACAGGAGCAATGGAAACAGCGACCTAACGAATTGGAGCAAGAGAATACGGCAGGCAAGGTCATGATCCTTGTAGGTGTTCCAGTATTGATTGTATCCTTAATCCTCATTTTTGCATGAACCAAAGATGTATAGCCGTTCCGGAACGTGTGAGGCGGAGCGCAAGCGACGCCGAGCAATGGCTAATTTACGTTATGACTGAGAGGTTATCCGTTTTGCAATTTCTTGTCCTGACTCATAACATTGAGCAATGTCTCCATTGGTTACTCTGTCGGACTGCAGAACTATTCCAGAAATCATAGTCATTTTTAGAGTGACGCCGAAAGCCAGTTCCATCATTCGAAGACACTCTTTGCCATCGTCATATACTCCTGTGGAAGTGAAGCAACTGCACATTTTACCCTTAAGCGAATGCCCCTGAGTGTAGAAATCAAGGATTGTTTCGTCTAGAAATTTCTTAGCTTGCCAAGCTATGTTGCTATAGTGCGTTGGAGTCCCAAAAGCTATTGCGTCAGATTTGAGAACGTCGGCTACGGTGCAGTTCTCAACGGCTTTGGAAATTACGTTTGCACCAGCATCGTTGGCTCCTCTGGCTATTTCTGCTGCCATCCGTTGAGTTGTGCCTGTTTTTGAGTAATAGACAACCAACAGTGTTTTTTGCATTCTTCGGCACCTTTCTTGAAATCAGAACTCGTTAAATGACCTTAAGAACCTTGAGCTTTAAGCCCTTAGCGCAGATGACTTGAAGGGGCGAGGCGGAGCGCAAGCGACGCCGAGCGCTTAACTGAAAAATGAGTTGCGATAAATTATTGGCTTACACTGGGCGAATGATGTCGATAAAACCCATCTTTTCGCCATCTTCATTCTCTATCAAGTCGGTAAAAACTTGAAACTTAGCTTCTTGTCCGTTCTTCAGTTTAACTACGTAAACCTCTGTTCTTGCCTTTCCGACCTCAATTACGTTCAGAGAATTAGTTATTGCCCTCTCTTTTTCCTCTTTTGGCAAGAATTGCAAAACATGTTTTCCAACAAACTCACTCTTTTCCTTAGCGCCATACATACTCAACATTACGTCGTTTACGTCTGAAATGTAACCCCATGAGTTTCCGATTATAACTCCCTCTGACGCATTTGGGCTTTGAGCGTAATCTAACTTGACCTCATCGCCCTTAGCTTTGAAATGATAGCCTCTTGCTGGCTTAATATTTTCAGGCATTAACAATTCTCCCAACTTTAAGAAAAATAAATATGCGTTTTTATTAAGTATTGCTTAGTAGCAATAGCTAAGAAAGACTTTCAAAGGAACGTGCCCAGGGTCGAGCGCAAGCGACGCCGAGCAAAACGAGCAGCCTTACTGAATAAACGACCTCTCTGCTCAGAGTCCAAATCAATAATCTTATAAAACAAGTGATTATAACAAGAAACGTGTTGTTCAGAGGGAGGGTCGCCAAATAGGCAGCAATGTCCCGCTTTTTTGGAAGGGAGAAATTGAAGATACAAAGGAAGTCCTACTGAAGTATTACACTGACCAGCAAGGGTCTAACAGCGCTCGCCTTATAGGATTTACAGTTGGTCTTTTTGCGTTGTTAGAATTGAGTAAAACTGTTCTAAGCGGCGTTAGCAATATTCCAAAATTCGCAATTTTCTTTTTGGGAACAGGAATCCTCTTGTTTTTTATACTGCGTACAATTTTCAGATTTTCCGTTTTGGGTTATCAAGGTGGAGCGACTCTAACAATAACGGAGCGGGACATTCAAAATTTGCTTGTATTTAACGAAAAGCTTAAGGAAAAAACCTTAGCAGCATTAATAATGATAGCTGTCGCGAAGAAGGTAGTAAAAAAGCGCTTATACGGAGTTTTCTGCGCGAATCTATTTCTTGAAATGGGTAGCTTAGAAGAAAAAGATGAGAAAGACGTAAAAGAAAAGCTCATTGATACAAACGTCAATGCGGGTTTGCTTATTATTGTTCTTTTTTCAATACTTGGTACTCTTCTCCTAGGTCTGTTCCTGTTTTAAATATCTGAATATCAGCTTGACAATTGAGCGCTATAGAACGTTAGAAGGCGGAAGCGCAAGCGACGCCGAGCCTTGACTTGCGCATAGAAATAGCAAAAATTTGATATTGTAAAAAGGAACTATTTGACCATGTGGTGGTCTTATTTGTCGGAAAACAAATTAGATTTGAAAGTTGAATTAGTGAACCTTTACATTATTACACGAAAACGAATCGAAAAACTGAGAGAAATCGAGGAAGAAGAGGGAAAGGTGAAGCCCGAAACAAGGTTAGAAATCACGTTGGCTACGAAGCTATTAGATATGATTAAGGCTGTGCCTGAGCCTGAACCGCAAGAGATTAAATTGTCTTGGGCGGAGAAGCCAAAAAATATAGAATGATTCGCGCTTATTTGGGTTTTGAGGCTTCAGCAGTTCTTGTTGTTTTCGGACGCTCGACTATGGGTTGGAGTACGGTTTATACAGCTCGAATGATTCATGAGTTTCTTGCCGTAAAAGGAAAGGAGCCTATGCTGGCTTCTTGAAGTACCATATTCCGTTTTCGTGACCGACAAGGATGCAATCGTCTCTGATGGCTTGCTGGATTTCTTCGTCTGTTGTGCATTTTATAGGTAGCCATTCGATTTGTTCATCTTCCGTTATGTATTTCTCGGTGCTTCGTGCGTCTTTGTGTCCCAAGATTTTCTTAACGTGTAAGAAGTTGTTTCCTGATAGTTTGTATTCTCTTGTTGCTTTTCGTCTGCGAAAATCATACAGTTGTACTTGCTTGAGTTCTGGCATTTGGTGTCTTCTTGCAAGCCTGTTTCTGGCTAGTCTGTAGTCGGTGCTTAAGTTGTCCGATGTGGTTGGAAATATTATGCTTGTTGAGTTCAGGTTTTCCCTTTCTATGTACCGTTTTAGCAATTCTAGTGAGTCCTGTTTAAGTTTTCCTTCTCTCCCAATTGTGTGTTTTGCACCTGTTAGGTCAACTTTGCCATTTGTCAAGTCTATGTCTTGTACTTTCAGCCAAGTAAGCTCAATGGGGCGTTCTCCTAAGTCTCGGCTCATCTTGAGTTTGAGATTTAAGGGAAATTTAACGTGGTTTATGATGAATTGAACTAATTCTTCTCTTGGTGCTCGGCGTTTCTTGTCGTGTCTCTGGTAGAATGGTTTGTTCCAAGACATGCTGAGGGATTGCATGACGATGTTGTAAGATTCCGTTAGGTTTTCCTTTCTTGCGTTGCTGCATGTTTTGTTTGCTATGAATAGTTTGACTTCCTTTGGGCTGCTTGTGTTGCAGTTGCGTTCCAAATGCCTCAGCTCTTTTGCTACTCTCTTTATGGTAGTCTGCTCGTATGCATTTGTTTTCATCCAAAGCATTGTGTTTGGGATGTTAAGTTTCCCTATGTCCGTCGGGTCTTTGGTTTCTTGTTGGAGTTGTTCTAAAAGCTGCTTTACTAATTGTTGATTCATTCTACATCCCTCTTTCTTGCCAAAGCCCTTTTAGTCTGGGACTGTGTTGATTCGATGGGGGATGATGTCGCCGTCCCAGTCTGATTGGGAAAGATGACGAAATCATGACGGACAGACCCCAAAAAATTCTGATATAGAAACCTCAGACCACAATTTTTGAAGTTTCGGTCTCTTACCATAGCTTGTCTTTATCGATAAAAGTTGTTTCCTGGGATTTTCAATTCAGGTTTTTGGTTGAACTGTTGTCAGTCTCTCCTTAATTGTTGCGAGGAGTTCTTCTGGTCCTATCGGTTTAACTAGAAAATCGTCTGCTCCGTAGTCAGCAGCCTTCTTTCCTAATTCGTTGCTGGAAAAGCCCGTAATAATAATTTTTATAATGTCGCGAGGATTTTTCATTTGCAGAAGAACCTCCGTACCTTCCATATCTGGCAGTTTCACATCAAGCAAAACAATATCATATTGTTTCTCAAGCATCTTTTCAAGAGCTTCTTTACCTGTTTGGGCGGTTTCAACAGCGTAACCTTCCCTTAGCAGAATGTTTTTCGTTGATTTAAGAATCGATTGATCGTCATCAACAACTAGAATGGATTTACGCTCATCACTCATATCAACATCTCAAAGACCATGAGTCTTCAGTTCCTATGTTTTGGGGTTAAGGCAGGAAAAACAAAATATCAAACTATCACTTACAATTAAACTCAGATAATTAATTGATTGGTTATATTCCTATGTGATTGTCCTTCAACAGTCACTTAGTTAAGAAACCTAAAACGTTTTTTTAAGAACAGAAAATTCGGAGCTATTTCTTTACAGTTAATTTCTTATTTATTGCTTCGAGTTGCTCCTGCAATACCTTGATCTTAGCTTTAAGATGATCACGCCTTGCCTCAAGATTCTTTTCGAGATCTCCTGATCCCTCTTTTCTATCCTCTAAGAAGGCTGAGAAAGGATTTGGAAAGGTTGGCATTGGGAAGGACTCTTGCATATTCAAAACGTCTCTCGCAAATTCTTGAAACAGCGCGTTCATGCTGTTTGCAAGTTCGCTTTGCTTTATAATGGTCTTCTTAAGAATAGATGCACCAGTTTCGGTAATCTTGTAAACTTTTATATTCCTATTTTTTGTGGTTGCCCATTCACCTGCGATGTACTCAGCTTTTTCAAGGTTCCGAAGGATAGGATATACTCCGCCGGCTGTCGGTTTCCAAAACCCTTTGGTTTTATCTTTTATTTCCTTCATTATTTCGTAGCCGTGAGCTGGCTGTTTGTTTATGATAATCAAAGCTGCAACGCGGATGTATCCCTTTTGAGCCTCTTTCATCCAGTTTGTAGTTGTCTTCTCGTCTTCTTCAAAGGGCATTGTTGTTTCAACGGTATTATTCTCGAGCGGAATATTTATATTTTGTTTAGATATATTGCAGCAGATAATATACGGCGAAGTGGTTCAACAATGGAAAACGGCTCAATAATTGAGGTCAAGAACCTCACAAAAATGTTCAAAGACTTCAAAGCAGTCGACGACATCTCCTTCTACGTTAAAAAGGGCGAAATTTTCGGCCTGCTTGGACCCAACGGAGCAGGCAAAAGCACAACACTGCGCATGCTTTCTACTTTATCAAGACCGACAATGGGAACCGCCACCATCGGCGGTTACGACACAGTAAAAAACGATATGGAAGTACGGAAGTTAATCGGCATAGTCTCTGAGAAAATGATTATTTACAATCGCCTAACCGCAAAAGAGAACCTCTGGTTCTTCGGCAGCCTATTCAACATCCCAAAAGACACCCTTACAAAAAGAATCGATGAACTGCTCGAACTCGTTAATCTAAATCAGTGGAAGAACGCTCAGGTCGGTACATTCTCAACTGGCATGCGTCAAAGGATGAACGTCGTGAGGGCGTTGCTTAACATGCCGCAAGTTCTTTTCCTAGATGAACCTACACTTGGCTTAGATCCCCAGTCTTCCGTGGAAATCAGGGAGTTCATAAAAAAACTCAATCAAGAACAGGGAACCACAGTCATCATAACCACTCACATGATGGTTGACGCCGACTTGTTATGTGATCGCATAGCCATCGTTGACCATGGAAAAATAATTGCCCTGGATACGTCCACGAATCTGAAAAAGATTATCTCAGGAGCGGATACTATGATAATTAAGCTTGAAATCGCAAACTTAACCCCTGATATGATATCATCAATAAAAACGCTCGATTGCGTAGATGCTGCAACCCAAGAAAACTCCACGTCCATACACACGATCGTCCATGGAACGGAAGCTTTCGATAAAATTATCGACGCCGTCAGGAAAAAGGACGGAAAGATAACGTCTATGGCGAACTTGCAGCCTACTCTTGAAGACGTATTTTTGCACATTACAGGGCATGAAGTTAGAGACAGTGCAGACCAGAAAATACCGATGGAGCAACACAGGCGTTTTGGAGCAGCACCCCAGAGAGTGAGGCGATAGAAAATGACAACAAAAACAGTTCTTAACCACAGCTTTAGAATTGCATGGAAAGACCTAATGGAACTTTTCCGCAATCGCCTGGGCTTAGTCCTTTTGATAGTTATGCCATTGTTCATGATGGTTATGGTTGGCTTCATTTACCCTTCCAACGGCACCATCAGCGATCTGAAAGTTGGCTTAGTCAACGAGGACGTGGGCCTTAACAATTCAATGTTGCCAAGTCAAGGCTTCATCACTGGCCTGCAAGCGATTAACAACCAAACCCATATGCTCATTATCTCCAACGTATCCACTACAGCAAAAATCAGAGATTTGGTACAGAGAGGAGAACTTGAAGGCGGCATCATCATACCCAGCAACTTCTCACAGAGCATCATGACTGGGCAACAAGGCACTCTTATAATCATCAGCGACGAATCTAACCCGCAAATCTCAGCCACAATCCAAGGCGCCCTAAAAGCGGTGTTTGACAGTATGGGAACCGCCTTAGCACAGCAAAAAGTTCAAGCTCTCAATGCAACAAACACGTTAGCAGTCGTTAAACCTTACAGTATACAAACCCAAGGTGTAGTCTCAGGAAACCCAAGCTACTTTGACTTTATCGCTCCAGGCATAATGGCTATGACAGTTATGATGAGCGTTATGACCGGGTTACCTGTGGCGATTTCGCAAGAGAAAGAAATCGGCACAATGGATGGCATGATGGTCGCGCCAATCAATCGACTGTCTATTCTACTGGGCAAGACAATGGCTCAGACTGCCCGAGGCTTAATCCAAGGCGCTATAATATTGCTTCTAGCAGTAGGCCTGTTCGGAGTTACAATTCAAGGAAACATATTGTTAGTGGTTGCCCTGCTACTGCTTGGCGTCTTTAGCTTCGTAGGCCTAGGTATAGTAATTACTTCTTTCACGAAGGATCAAGAAACAGCACAAATGCTCATGATGACACTAATGTTCCCGATGATGTTCCTAAGCGGAGTATTCTTCCCGATTCAACAGATGCCTTGGTACATGCAAGACATCAGCAAATTGCTGCCTCTAACATACGCTTCAGGTGCACTAAGAAAAGTTATGGTACTCGGCTCAGGCATATCACAAATTTCTACGGAACTCATAATACTCGTAGCATTCGGCATAGTCATGATTGCAATAGCACTGCCAGTATTCAGAAGAATGATGACACGATAAAACACTCGGTATGTTTGGAGAATTAGACTTGAATACGCTCTGCTCAAGGTGCCCCTTTTTTCAATTGGCACCCCAAATAAGACGCAGAAACGCACGCAAACGATGCAGAATAGAACCACAAAGACCACTACACATCTACAAGTGCAACGACTTCCCAAAACTTCGTCCATTTAGAAACGACCACAAAAAAGAAGCTTAATCCAACGCATACAACTGTTGGAAATTTATTATTTTTTTTCAATTTTGTTCTATTCAAATAGTTCTGCTAGAGAATGATACAGGTCAAATCAAATTGACAAATAGTTCATTAGACACAAAGAATGGCCAAAAACTAGCACTACTAATTTAAGACTTTCTCAAACGTTAAATCCTGCAATATTCCAATATCGATTATCGTTTTTGGGAAAGGATTGGCTTGGAAATAGCAGAGCATCGATGCAGAAAATGCGAAAAGGTCTTTTCGCTTAAAGAATATCTTTCAACTCTTTTTTGCTCCAGTTGCGGCGCACATATACCTTCTCAACCCCAACCCAAACACTGGTTATTTCAATTCAATCCCAAAATTTACGATTGGTTTGGAAGACAAAAAGAATGTACTGATAACGAGCAATGGCTAACAAGCCAAAATTCAAAGGTGATTCGAAAAGATGACTTAGTTGCAATTTGTTCATCGGGACCCAATTCGCCCGGAATCTACGCATTAGGTTGCGTTCTAACAAATCCTGCTAAGAAACCCCTGAACGCTCTTCAAGAAAAGTATTTCAAAAATAGAAACTTCATCGAAAAATTTCGCGAAAACTCGAGCGTCGAAGTCAATTATTTGAGAACCCTCATCGATAAACCTCTGCTCCAAGATGAGTGTAACCACGATCCTCATCTCTTAGATATGCAAGTCTTCATGAATCCCCACGGCACAAACTTTTGTCTGTCAAACACGCAATTTAACAGAATCAAAGAATTACTGGAGCAAAAGAATTGACCAAAATAGGTGGGCCGTACCGGACTTGCTCCCAAACCGGACTCGGACATGCGATCTTCTACACGTCAAGCAGATGTCCTAACCAGGGCTATCTCCCTGAAGTGCCTGAAAACCAGCTTCTCGGAAGTGCTTGTCGAATGTGAACGCTTGAAGGACTGAAAGTTCTCGCATTAAGGCGAAGCTTGTGCAATCCGTGAAGCTCCAAGGTTTGCCGTCAGACTTGCGGAAGAGTTCGAGTGCTCTATCAAATAAACCTTCATCTATCCAGAAAACACGAACACTTCTGCTCTTTCTAATCTTATCGATAAACCCAAGTGCTGAAGCTAATTCTCGTCTTGATCGGAGCAGCGTCAGCGTTTCATCCAGCACATAGTCGGTGGTTACTGAAATTCCGTGCTTTCCTGAAGCTATCTTGGCGAGTAATTTGCATGCCAATTCGTGGTTTATGTCGTCTTCAACTTCGACAGCGTACCACGCGCTGGTGTCCACAAATATCAAGTATTTTCCCCGTAAAGGTAAATGTCGTGTTCCTCTGAACCGCGGTCTTTCTTGCCAGCTCGTTTTGAACTGGGTGCACACGTAAAGATGGGATCGTCAGGATTTACATTTCCTTCTACAGTGGCTTTGATTGCTTCCCTGAGAACCTGCTTGATGCTCATCGAGTTCCGTTTGGCGTACTCTTCAAGAAGCTTATGCTCCGCCTCAGTCACAGTTGTTTGAACAACCTTCATGTCGCATGTCACATCCTGAATGAGTGATGAGATGGCGGCGAGATTTAAGCTTTGCCAATTGACTGGGTAAGACTAAAGCGCTATGTGGACGAGAATAAGATGTGGTGGGCCGTACCGGATTTGAACCGGTGATCTTCGCCGCGTGAGGGCGACGTCCTAGCCAACTAGACTAACGGCCCATGAACCATAGGCTCTGGATTCAAACTACGTATTTTCCTTTCATAAAACCTTTCCCCTCCTCCAAACATACCAATGGAATGGTGTAAAGATGCGAATAACAAAAAAACTCAATTTTGAAATGACCCCTGATTCCGAAAAATTTCTAACGTTTATGTGTTTCCTAGTGAGTGGGTTAATAGGTTACTTCCTGACCCACTTCATGGGCTTGTTCCACTGACGAGAGTGTCTCAGGGAGAAACTTGACTTTAGTTAATTCCAGCTAAATATTTTCAAATAACCAAAATTAATTCTTGTTCTGTCAAAAAGGCGTAATCGGAATTAAGAGCTTTGGTGTATTCGCTTTCAGAAAGCTTTAAAACGCTTAATTTCACTGTTGACTTGGTAACTCCCAAAGCTGCGTGCCGAGGTAGCTCAGCCTGGGAGAGCGCTCGGCTGAAGACCGAGTCGTCGCAGGTTCAAACCCTGCCCTCGGCACCATTAAACCTTCTTTCGGAAAAGAAGTTTTGTCAAGAAAAATTGAGCTATTTTAAACGCTTTCTATATTTTGAACTTGCATGAAGTCTAATATTGAGTATAGGGCTTGTTCTGTGACTCTTGAGAGATTTAATTTGTGAATCTTGGTGTTTTCTACAAAATTCTTCAACAACGTTTCCTCTGGAAACAGAGCTTTGTTTATTTCTTGGCTGAAGAAGTTTTTCATTTAGGGCAATAAATCTTTATCGACTAAACAAGCATTTACCCTTTGAGAGTGAAAGTTTGTTCAAATTTGATTATATTTTAGATCCGGGAGAGAAAGTAATTTGGAGTGGCAAACCCAAGAAGAAAGCCTACTTGCTGCCCTATTTTGGCAGCATTCCCTTCGTTTTATTCTTCGCTTCATTCTTTTCCTTTATGATACTTGAAGAAGCCATATTTAGAAGGACGCAGACTTCGTGAGTTGCAATTGTCGCTATGATTTAAACAAGTTTGCCCCGAAGCATTCTCTTAGCTATGAATTTATTTTGTAGTTCTCCTCAACGAAGATCCTTAATTATGAGCGCACAAGCAAAAGCGGTTTGGAGGCTTCTTTTTCCATAATTCTTTTTATCTCAATCTCATCGAAATCTTCCACGTTCTTGATATTCGTCTTCGACATAGACTCTGGAAAAACAAAGTGGATCTCGCCATTGAGGGACTGTACCCTAACTTTACGCGATTTTGGCAAGACTATCCCTAAAACACATCTTGAAACGGAAGATTTATGAGTGTTCGATTCTTTTTATGAAAAAACTGCAATCAAGCGTGCCAGCTATCTTCATATTTGTGTTGGCAGACAAACGTTTCATGAAACCGCTGAACAACAACCAATCATGCAATTTGCAGCATCTGCTTAAATAGTGTCGATTTTTAACGCGCAGTAATTATCTTAGAGCTTTAACATAGAACCTTTAAACTTGCTTTCCGGTGTTTCTCTAAGAAGTCTTACTCTCTAGCGGTGATTACATAGCGCGTTTGGTTTTGGATTTCAAAATCATTGTTTCGTTAGCACATGTAAAAGAAAACAAGAATTTGTGAGTATATCTCCCAATTGGGTTGGATGGTATAATAGCGGATTTATTGACTTAGAGTCCGTCTATTGGGTATCCTCTTTTTTTGATGCTTTTTCGTGCGTTTGATTTTGGGTGTTGTCTCGGATTTTTTTGTTTCTTCCAAAGGTTCCCATCTTGAATTGCAGTAGGGACAGGTTTTCATGAGCTCCGGTTTATAGTCACGCACTTCAAGCACTACAGAGGGCTCTTCGAAGGTCCTATGGCAGGTTGGACAGAGGTTTTTGCCCTTTTCGACGGCAACGTCCGTTTTTTCATCTGGCAACTCGGTTCTTTTTTGCTCAGGCACAGGCTCGGTTGTTTTTTCGGGCACAATCTCTTTTGCATTCGGGGCTTTTTTGATGAATTCAGCTTTCTTAATGAATTCAACTGCCAAAACTAAACTGCTTATGGTTATGGACAAAACAAGAAAGACTTCAATTAGCCATAGATACGTCTTATATGGGTTATACCAGGCTTCACTGAATTGCAGTTGACCAACGCGGTAGAGGTCACTGTTTATCAAATAATCAAGTTTTGAAAGAATGACCAACACGGCAGATGAGCTAATAATGCAAATTACCAATGCGATTCGTTTAAACCAGGGATTACCCGAATCTCCCTTGAGATTCATATTTGATGATTGAGATACTTTCTATAAAAACCTTAGCAATAACTTCTAAGGACTAGAGAAACAGCATTGCGATTTCTGCTGTTTCCCTGTTCCATGGGATTGCTCGGCGGGACTTAATCTACACGGGTCGAGTGTGGGCTTCGGCAGAGAGCAATATTGGCTTCTATCAGAACTTAATCAGCCAAGGGTATTGGAGGTACGCGGAATTACCTTTTCAAGACAGCATATTATTCCGCAGTACAATAGGCAACGGTTACGACTTCTTCCTCATGTTGATAGCAATAGGGTGGGTTCTGGTACTTGTGAGCGTTTTAGTGACTGATGCTCAGCGTGGCTTTGTTTTACAGAAACTCTGCACGCGTGAGAACAAAGGAGTGGAACAGCAAATCCAAAACGAAGGTGAGCTGATTCTGGCATCTGCTTTGTCGAGAAACACGTTCAAAATGAGTTTACGCAAGATAAAAGAGCAAGATATTAAATATTGAAATTACAAAACATGGAAATGTCGCAATTGGTTACATTAGATTGGTCACAAGTTACCTCAGAAGGATCTAGCTTTGCAAAGGGTGCGTCGATGTATTATGCAATAGTTGTTTATCGTGCTCCTGAAGACACAGAGAGAGATTGCAACATAGGACTCTTTTCATCAGCCAAAGACATAACTAAAATGAAGATTTACGAGATAAAAATGAACGTTCAGAGAGATGAAGCCAAGCTCGAAAGACAGATAGTGGTTTACGGTAACTCGCCACCGCAAAAAATGATTGACAATAAAGTTGCAGTAGCTAAGTCAATAGCTCAAAAGCTCGAAGAAAAATATTCAGAAACCGCAAACAAATTCTCACATGAATATGAATAGCTATCAAGTTTCTTGTTGGACTTGAAGGGACTTGTTCTGTAATTCTTGGCATATTAGCTTGTGAAAGATAACAAAGAAATCTCTTTCCTCTTTTGGGATTGTTTCAATTATTAGAACGGTATGTTCCAAAACATGGGATTTTAAGAAACTCTAACAGTAATCTAGCATTGGTGATAGGTGTGGGTTGCAAACCGATGTCTGATAACGATGTTGTTTCGAGGGTGGTTGAGGAGGCTTTAGTTAAACGTCCCCGGCCCAAAAATGAACGGATTGCAAGATTTCTGCCCCCTTTTTTCAAAAAGCAAGGTATGATTGGCACCTAAGGTTGCTGGAGATTTTCCGCACAAGAGAAAGCTAAAGTCTTGCATTCACTGTTGGAGCTAGTTTCCAACGGCAAAACGTATCTATTGAAATTCGGAAAATAGGAATTCTCAGAAACGTTTGCACTGGCTTATTTCAACGCGTTTCAAAACCCAAATATACCTAATTCTATCATAACGGTATTCAGCTTGTCGATTTGATGTTCAAGAGCTATCAAGGCTTGCTCCAATTTCAACTAGCTTTTTAATCGTTTGGAAATTTCTGCTTGTTGCGATTACACCTAATGTTCGCTCGAGAAAGTTATTGTTGTAAACAGTTTCACTGTAGCCTTTCTTGCACAAAATGTAAGCGGTTTTTCCTGCGACTATGATCTTGTCTCCTTTGCCTTCAACCTCTTCAAGTTTTTCAATCGAGTGTTCCGAAGGCTTTTTTGACAGAAAAGTAAGGTAGATTTTTTCTCCTTTGTCAAGATTAGTTTCCTTGAAAGGCATAGACTTAATAATATCCGACATTTCTTCAAGAGATTTTGTGATCACTTCCAAGTTTAGTGAGAATTTTTCAATTATTCCCTGCTTAATTGCTTTCTCGATTAGAAGTGGATCATTAACTTCGCTCTTGAAAACCACATTGCCACTTTGAATGTAGGTGCTAACACCGTGAAAACCAAGCTCGGAGAGCAGCTCCTTTAGATCATTCATACTAACCTTGTTATGGCCTCCTACGTTGATTCCCCTTAACAAAGCTACGTAAACCGTCATAGTGAGCGCACCTAAAGTTAAGACAGGCCCATTGCTTATTAGAAAATTTGAATAAAAGAATAATTATTGTTTGTTTTCTTCAGTTTGCGCTTCTGGCTGTGATTCAAGCATCGTTGGCTGCGCTGCTTCCTTAGTTTTTTCTTTGGTAGCTCGCATGGTTACACCAGCAACCACGAAGGAGAGGACTGCGAAGAGAAGGAAGACAAGCATCGACGCCAAGACGCTAACCTGAATAAACCCCGCAGGAGCACCTACGTACTGGTACGAGTTAAGTTCAAAGTTTATGAAAGCCGCAAAAACGGCAAATACTATGAAGATTATTCCGAAACCTGAAGCAATTTGGCCAACAATTTTCCAGTTGTTCATATATAGTTTCACCAATTGCCTTCTTTTATGTGGCTGTCACCTTTTAAACAATTACTATCTTCTTACAGCTAAACTCGCTTCAACAATTGTTTCCGAAAAGGTTTAACGCAAAGAAGAGAATGTCTATTTGGACGTGACTTTTTGTCTTTTCCTTCAAAAAACAATGAATGGGTTTACAGAATTTCTGACAGACGAACCATATCCGTTAAAGCCAAGAATGAACAAGTTCGGAAAATAGCTGCTTTGGACCTAGTAACAAATCTTCCCTTCGCGATAGAAGTGCCGTCTAATCTATCTCTGGATACAGTTGATTTTGAGAAGCCGATCTACGCATTTCTGAAAGTATATACGGCACAAGATATCGACGGTGTTCCGCCGGAGTACGTAGAGTTTTTCAAAGTTCTAGATGTTGACCAATCAATTGAAGATTTCATCAAGACATATTGGCTGTTTCCAAAACTAATTAGATTTGAACTCATTGAAATGGAGCCTGTATAGACCAAACCATAATTTATTTGCACACGAAAATCTAAACGTCAATATTCACTTATTGGGACAACATAAAAAGCAAGCGAATTCTTTCGAGTTTGAAATAGAAAACTGATTAAGAAGAAAACGCTTTTTACCTATTGGATTTCTGATAGAGCTTGTTCAATTTTCTCATAATTTGGTTCTACAGAAGGGTCTTCGGTAATCCATGTGTACCGCACAATGCCACTTTTGTCTAGGACGAATACGCTGCGTTTTGCTGCTGTGTATCCTTTGAGTCCTGCGAAGTCTGGAAGTTCAAGGTTGTATCTTTTGATAACTTCCCTGTTGTAATCGCTCAAGATAGGAAACGTTAACCTGTTTCTTTCGGCGAAACCCTTGTTTGAAAAGGGATCATTGACACTAACGCCCACAACTTGGGCTTTTAAGTCAATTAGCCGTGCCATGCTGTCACGGAAAGCACACATTTCTTTTGTGCAAACACCAGTAAATGCGCCCACGAAAAAAGCTATCACAACTTTTTGTCCCAGAAATTCGTGCAGGCTTCGAAGCTTCATATCAATGTCTGGAAGAGTAAAGTCAGGAGCCTTTTCTCCGACTGTTGGAGTGCGTCCTATTTGTGCTGTAGCAGGCATTTCAAAACCTCAATAAATAAAAATGGAAACAGCGCCTATAAATCAATACCGCTTACTCAAAAAGCGAAAGCACACGGGCAAATCTTGTTCAGAACGCAAACATCACATCGAGGTTTCTTGGCAACGCACACTTGTCTGCCGTGGAAAATCAACAAATCCGTTAGACGCATCCACTTTTCTTTAGGAATGAGTTGCATTAGATCCTGTTCAATTTTATTTTGATCTTCATTTTCAGTTAGTCCAAGTCTCTGAGATAACCTGCGGACATGAGTATCCACAGCGATGCCGGCTATGGTGCCATATGCGCCGTACAGGACAATATTTGCCGTTTTCCGAGCCACACCCGGCAGCTCAAGTAGCTCCTCCATGGTTTTGGGGACTTGGCTATGGTATTTTTCGGCAAGGATTTGATTGGTTCTCTGTATGTTCTTTGCTTTATTATGGTAAAATCCAGTAGACCTTATGTCCTTCTCTAACTCAGTGATATCCGCCTTGGCATAGTCAACTGGTTTCGTGTACTTTTTGAAAAGCTCTTTGGTTACGGCGTTTACGCGTTCATCTGTGCATTGGGCAGACAGTATTGTCGCTACAAGAAGTTCAAGAGGATTAGCGTAATTTAGAGCAATTCTTGCATCTGGATACTCCTTTTCGAGGAGTTGCATAATTTTTGTGGCGCGTTCTTTAGGCTCAAGGAAAATTTCAGGTTTTTTCAAGACATTACCCCTTCTCTATACCAACAGTTCATGCGGTTGAGAACACCTTAGGATTATCTATGACCTGTTTAGATGGCCAAAAATCTTTCCCTCAGTTCTCATTAAGACTTTATGAATTCTTTAAATATTTAGGTTACTCGCAAAAATAACCTGCAAACAAAAATCGCTTAAACCGTCTAAAGATTGGAGTAATGTTTCCAAAAAACTTTTACACTGAAAAAACGTTCACTCTTGCTTAAGGTGATGTCGAATGGGTATGAAACTGAAGGTAGATGGTAAAGAAATCCCTTTAAACGAATTTGTTGAAAAATTCGTTCAAGGAACTCTCGTTGGCGGTATAAGTTCGTTAAAGGGCATAAAAGAAGACTGGAAAAAAATCGAAATAGAAGTTACAAAATAAAGAGAGAAACCGGTTTTAGCCGGTAAACTCGATTTCCGTTTTTATTTCGGCAAACATTTCCTTTTTTGCCTTGCAAATTGGGCAGACATAAGGTGGATCTTCTCTGAAAACCACGTAGCCGCATTGCTTGCAATACCATAATTTCGGTCCTATTTTGACGAATTCTTCGGCTTCTTCCTTTGCACCCTCAGATGTAGGCTTCTTTTCGGCAATAGCTGACTTTGCTTCTTTAGGGGTGCTTGCAGCTGCGAAGGCTCTTGCCTGTTTAGCTAGAGGTCTGCGTTCTGGAACCATGGGCAATTCTTTCTTACCCTCGAAAACTTCTTTGGTAACATAAAGCCTGCAGTAGCACGCACCAAACTCTGCTACGTCTGGGTCTCGGTAATCACAGGGACAAATGATGTCCCGGTCAAACTCCAATACTCCCGATGCAAGCCGGCATGGGCACGTGGGATAACCGTATCGTTCCTCATTTGTTTTAAGTCCTTCAAGGAAACCCTGAAGTAAGTCAACGTCTGGAATCAGATATGAGCCGTTACTTTTTGCGTCTGCTTCGGCTCTTCTACGAACTTGATCTATAGTGATCATAATTCAAGCTCCTTTTTCAACAAGTCTTTGCGAAAGCCAGTTACAACAGTCTTGTCATCAATCATAATAGTGGGATAACTGAGGCTGCCGCCTTTACTTGAGATTTCTTTGCGGATTTTCTCTTTCTCCGCCTCCGTCGTTAGGTCAACGTCGACGAACTCAAATTCGATACTGTTATCTTTCAAATATTGCTTAGTCATCTTACACCAAACGCATGTGCTCAAAGCATACACGAAAACCTTGTGCTTAGCATTCTTTCCAACAACCTTAGAAATATTCATAATAATCACAATACTAGAGTCATATTTCTGCCGTAATATAACTTTTTATCCTTCCGAATCTGCACTTTTCACTCTTTCAGGATGTCTCAAGTTTTGGAAAGCATTCTGAACAACCTCACACAAAGCTGGGTGTATGTGCATCGCCCTGATAATGGGGCTGTAACTTCGATCTTCAGTATTCATTGCATTAACGATTTCCTGGATAAGAATTGACGCTTCAGGACCAACAATGTGAGCCCCTAATATTCTGCCGGTTTCATGTTCAACAATTACTTTAACAAAACCATTCGGCATACCCATTGCAGCACCCATAGCGGTGTCTTTGTAAAGTGCGAATCCCACCAAGAACTCCTTTCTGAGCATTCTGACTTCATCTTCTTTCAAACCTACTGAAGCGACTTGAGGATGGGTAAAAACTGCGTGTGGGGCGGCCGAATAATCAACCTTAACTTTATGATCATGAGTTGAATTGTGCCAAGCAACACCAGCCTCATAATTCGCTACATGTTTGAACATATGTTTCCCGATTGCGTCGCCAAAAGCCCAGATATTCTTCTTGCTAGTTTCCAAGTAATCGTTAACCTTTACGTACCCGCGCTCATCCAATTCTACGCCTGTTCTTTCAGGTTTTAAAAGATCAGAATTGGGTACCCTTCCAACAGCAACCATTAATGCTTCGGCGCTGAATTCTTTGATCTCGCCGTTTTCAACGTTTTTTGCAGTAACTATCTTCAGCATTCCTTCTTGTCTTGTTTCAACTGCTTCATATCCTGTATAAATCTCCATTCTTTCTTGCGTTACAAGCTTGAGCAAATCGCTGATTTCAGGTTCTTCCCCTTTGAGAAGTCTCTTGGGTCTTTGGATCAAGATGGTCTTTGTACCTATACCTGATAAGAAATGACTATATTCGACGCCTATGTATCCACCACCCAAAATTATAATACTTCTTGGAGGAGTTTCCAACTGCAGAATCGTGTCGCTAGTAAGGTAATCAACTTGGTCAAGACCTTTTATCTTCGGTATACCCACTCTCGTTCCGCTAACGATGAAAACTTTCTTGGCAGAGACAGTTTCACCATTCACGTTCAGGGTATAGTCGCTAGCAAATTCCCCTGTTCCTTTGAACCACCTCATTTCTGGAGTAGCTTCTACGGCTCTCGCCTGTGATCCCGTGTCTTCTTCAACGAGATCATGCATTCGCATCATTATTTTCCTGAAGTCAATTCCGTTAACTGAAGCGTTAACGCCGATTTTCTCCGATTCACGGGCTATCGTTGCAACATCAGAGGGGTAAATGAGCATCTTCGAAGGAACACACCCGCGGTTAATGCACGTACCTCCCATGGGACCACTTTCTACAATAGCGGTTTTGAGGCCGAATTCAACTGCTGCAGATGCCACAAGCATCCCACTGCCAGAGCCGATAACAAGGACATCGAAATGTTCCATAAAACCAACCTTAACAGACAATTTAGAGACGCTGAAGGGTTAAGATAAATCTTTCAACGCAGTGCAATGTCGGAAAAATTTTTATTCCTTCACGTCTGAATATAATTGGTGAGTTTTATGTCAAAAGCTAAAAAACCAACAGCTGAAGAAGAGAAGAAGAAAAAAGAATATTACGCCACCAAAGAGAAGAAAGCTGCCGAAGTCAAGAAAAAGAAGTAGCCGACTTGTCCCCTTGAAGAAATTTGGGGAGACACTTCTCATCTAAAATAGGATCAAAATTCTCCATTTCATTTTTTTCAACGGGTATTACAATTCGCGAAACCATGCCGTGCAAGCTGTAAGGCAAACGAATCAGATGCATTTCTCCTTCTGTAACCCAAGTGTCAATGTCAAAGCCTTTAGACTTCACTTTTTCAGCAATTTCGATTCTCTCATTCGTGTTGAAAGCATAAGCGTCTCTGTCAAAGACGTGAATATGAAAGCCTCTGCCGGAATATACAATACGCATACTAGCAAATTGTTTCTCCAAGTACTCGTAAAGGCCTAATGCTTGCCTCTTAGCCATATCAATCTCCAAATTGCAGAAACCTAAACCTTGACCCCTTTTCATCTTATCAGCCAATGTCCCATGTATAGGGCAAACAATGTTTTCAGGATCCAAATCAAAAGCCAACTCTTGCCCAATTACAAGGCCATTATTATCGTAGATGTTTCTGTCGTAATAGACAGATTCAGGCAAAAATTCAACAACCTGTTTTCGGACATCATCTAAAGTTGAATATTCATCAATAATTATCGTAGTATCAGCGTCTTCTTGGTATTCTTCGGGAAAGATTTTTGTGTGTCTTCCAATGATAACCGCAAATTTTGTTTTGTCTTCTGCGTGCGTAAACCAGGAAGCAACTTTTTCTAAATCAAACTCTGAAACATAAAATTGCTTTCGCTCTTCCAATTTAGCGGGGCGCATACCCTTTGGCAGAACATAATTGGACATACTTGTAAACACAAATATGGAACTTGAAAAAAAATTTTGCGCTCAGGCAGAAAACCTAATATTTTCGCTTTTCATCACATAGATTGGTGAATTTTTTGCCGATAGACCCTGATTTTCAATCCAAACGAAAGACTGTAACCGAACATAACGGACACAAAGTCTGGAACGCCGACGAACCCAACAAACTAGGCATTCACGGTACCTACACTGCCGTCGACTGGGATGTCTGCGTCGGAGATGGCGTGTGCATCAGTGTTTGTCCCGTATCTTTGTATGATTGGGCCGAAGCGCCTGAAAACCAGAAAAGATCTGATCCTGTCCGCGAAAACGACTGTATTCAATGCCTAGCATGCGAAACTCAATGTCCTACACAAGCTATAAAAATTACTCCTCAAACGTAAAAAAATAATTGCCCTAGCCCTAAGGCTGGACGGCTATCTTTTTTTCTAAAATTTAGAACTTTTCTATTTATTTTACAAAAAAGAAGAAATAATTGAGTTTATTTTATCATGGCACAAACCTTATTGACGTAATTCCAATTGACCACATTCCAGAATCCTTCAACGAATTTTGCGCGGTCATTCTTGTAGTCAACGTAGTATGCATGTTCCCAAACATCCAAATCCATCAGAATTCGGAATCCTGGATAGACGTTGACGTTGTGCTTTTCAACTTGCATGATCAGTGGTCTAGCGACACATTCTTGCATTGCTAAAACAGCCCAACCTGAACCCTCAACGCCGGTTGCTGCTTTTGTAAATTCCATTTTAAACCTGTCAAAGTTCCCAAATTCCTTGTCAATAAGGTCGGATATTGCTCCGTATGGTTTTCCGCCGCCTTTTCCTGCGGGTGCCATGCAATCCCAGAACGTGGAATGCAGCATGTGACCACCGATATGAAAGGAAAGCTCCTTCATGGTTGCTTTCATATCTAGCTCCATGTTTTCTTTTCGGGCTTTGTCAAGTTTTTCGAATATGGCGTTGGCACCGGTCACATAAGCTTGATGATGCTTGTCATGATGTAGCCTAAGTTGTTCTTCAGACATGTAAGGTGCCAATGCCTTGTAGTCATATGGCAATTTTGGCAAACTAAAAGATTTTATTCCTTCGGCTTTACTCATTGAAATGTGTTCCATTTTACTCACCAAAAAGCAATAGGTTTCCAAAGGGTCCAAGTCTAATATACTTTACTTCTTCCGGTTTCTTTCAAAAACAGCAAAAGCGAGTAAAGGCTTCTAGAATGACTTATAACTAACTTTTCTAAACTTTCTATGAAGGATTGTTATGAACAAAACTGATGGAAATCTCAAATCTGCTTTTGCAGGAGAATCACAAGCAAACAGAAGATACCTAGCTTTCGCCCAAAAGGCAGAAGAAGAAGGCTTCGTACAAGCCGCCAAACTTTTCAGAGCAGCCGCCGAAGCTGAAACAGTTCACGCATTAAACCATCTTCGAGTCACTGGGGAGGTAAAATCAACCTTAGAAAATCTGAACACAGCTCTTGGCGGGGAAACATTCGAATTTAAAGAAATGTACCCCGAATACTTGGATGCAGCAAAGCAAGAAAAAGTAAAACAGGCAGCATGGAGTTTTGATTTAGCAAACAAAGTTGAACAAATTCATGCAAAACTCTACCAGAAGGCAATTGACTCGGTGAAGAGCAAAAAAGAAATGCCAAAAGTCGATTACTACGTTTGCAGCGTATGCGGAAACACAGTTGAAGGCGAAGCACCCGATATATGCCCAGTTTGTGGCAATCCAAAAACAATGTTCTTCAAAACAGCGTAACTTTCTTTTTCTTTTTCAAAGAATTAAAGGAGGGAGTTTCACAGTGCACCATGTTAGCATGGGTGAACAGTATCAAAGTTAACGGTTGTTGCCATTTTCAGGAAGAAGTTTTTGGGTACGCAGAATCTTTTTGAATTCCTCTTCTTTAAGTGATGCTCTTCGACCGTTTGCATAGACTTCTTTTACCTTTTCTACGACGGCAGCTACTTGTTCGTCGTTTGGTTCGTTTCCTGATAATTCCTTTATTTTGTGTTTTATGCCGCCTTTCCCTGATTGTTTTCCTATGGTTAATCGTCTTGTGTTACCTACAAGTTCAGGTGGATAGGGTTCGTAGGTAAAAGGGTCGTTGATTATGCCGTGGGTGTGAATGCCTGATTCATGAGCGAAGCCGTAATCTCCAACTATAGCTTTGTTTGGTGGAATCACGTATCCTGTGGCTTTGCCGATATAATCCGCTGTGGCTTTGAGCTTCTCTGTCTTGCCTTGGTACTTCATGACACCGTAATGCATGTATAGGTTTAGTAGGACTTTTTCTGTTTCCGCATTTCCTGCGCGTTCACCGATTCCCAAATAAGTTGTGCTGAGGTAAATTTTGTCCCAAACCCCGTCTGCAGCGCGAACTGCAGCAATCGTATTCTCGACAGCGTTGCCAAAATCGTCATGAGCATGAATCTCCAACGATTTGATCCGAGTCTCCTTTTTGAGCGCCTTAACTTTAGCAGGAATACCGTTCATGACCGGTGCTGCAGGATCAGACAAGCCTATACCTACGGTGTCACAAATACGATAACACTCTGCACCAGCATCTGCCACTGAATTAATCCACTTCTTTTCAAATGCCCAATCAGCACGGGTGCTATCTTCGCCGTGAACAAATACTCTCATGCCGTGGTCTTTTGCTGCATATTCCACAATATCCACGATATTAGACAAGAGTTGCTCTTCGGTTTTGTCTGGCCACTTTGCTTGAAAATGTATACGCGAAACGGGATGGGAAATTCCGACTTCATTAAATCCAAGGTCAATTGCGCTGTCAATGTCCTCTTTAACCGCTCGGCACCAAGCCGCAACGCGGCAATCCAGTTTCAAACTGTGAATGAGTCTTGCAGCCTTCTTGTCTGGTTCCTGATAATGAAATAATTCGAGTCGTTCTATGCCTATATCGGAAAGCAGTTGCGCAATTTTAGCGGCGTCTTTTGGTCCCGCTGCTAGGCCAGGCATTTGGATACCGTCACGAAGCGTAGTGTCATCAATAATGGGTTCAGTTTTTAAGGCAGGCATCTTAAAGAAGAAATCTTCCAACTTCATTTTCAACGACTCGAGATAATGTTCTATTCTTGATTATATGTAATGCTAACCAACTGCAGAATAATCATTGATAAATGTTTCTAGGCAATTACTGTAAGATTGTCCAACCAATAATGGCACTTAAAAACAAATATAGTTGACTTTATACAATCAAAAACTTTACACAGAAACAGGAGATTAAATAGTTAATATTTTTAAACAAAGAATTAGAAGCCCGATTGGCAAAAATGCAAAAGGATGAAATTCAACTTCATAGCTTTTCACGAAGAGCTTTTATCGTACCCGAGACGGCTAAAACATGAACTGCCGCAGCCTTATCAGCAATAGAGATGACAGTGGCTAAAGCAGTTCTAACTTCATTAGTTACACTCAAATTGCAGCGCAAAACTGCCAACTTTCGTTGGGCATCATAATCAATCAAAACCAAGTTAGCCAAACTCGCTCCAACTTCTCCGTAAAGTCTTGTGAGAGCACTCCACACTGTGTCGATAAGTTCGCGATCGCTAGGCACAAAATCGGAATCAACCTTTAACGCCAAATAACGCCTCTTAAGTCGCTTCAACAATCCTCACCCTGCCTAACCAAGCGGATACCTGGAGCCACAAATCCTGCTCCGAGTTTCTCTCTGTTTCTGTGCACGATTCCAATAGGGTTTGCAGAAACCGCATCCAATGCATCAGAACCTTCCAAACCGAAAAGTGATGAGAGCGAAGCCAATTCACGAGGTTTACGCAAAAGCAACATTTCAGAAACGCCGCTGGAAATGACAATGGGAAAATGGAATTCCAGAGCAACTGTGACCTCACGTCTCAAACATGAAAGAAATCGCACACGTGCTGGGCCTTCCAGAACAAGCAACGGTTTGATATCCACCTCGAAAGTCGCACAGTTCGTACTCGCTAACTCAGCTTCTGCACGGTCAAAAAACCTTCGACGGTAATCCAACAGCGGAAAATTTAACAAGTCAACTCTGCGGTCTTTAGCTGCTTGCCTCGCAACTTCTTTATTCTCGCAATAAACGCAAATTACTTCAAACTTTCTCCTCAGTCTTCTTAACAAACTCAAAAGCTCATCCTGCGACCTTGGACGCAAATCGATCCGAGAAACATAGTCTAAACCTAAATCTTCACATAGACTCTTGAGTTTGTGAATTTCTTCTGTTCTCGTTTCAGGTGCAAGCTGAGTCGCTACAAATTTGTAGCCAAGATCTGCTGCTTTACCGGCAAGTTTTTGGGTTTGCAAAATGTCTTTGCCATTGAATCTCAAGTGCAAATCTGCGAATGTTCGGTTCATGGCAATAATCCGGCTTGCTTGCAGATTTCAATGATCTCTTTAGGGTTTTTGTTTTTGAAATGAATTTTGAAACGAACTGGATCGTTGGTAGTTAGCTTTAGATTACCCAGAAACGCGTTTTGTTTTTCCAAACGAAGATACAAGTTGTTCTTTTCGATGTGTTGGTCAAGTTCGCTACTTAATTGTTCCTTATCAAGTGTGCTTAGAGAGGATCCAATTCTTTCCAATGCTGATGGTAATGCCATTTTTTCAGTCAATTTAGTTTCTATGAGGAAAATTGGGTTTCCATAGTGTCCAGTAAGGTTTGTGTTCGTAAAAGCGATCTCTGATGTGAGCTTTTCAGGTAGGGTGTTGCGTAACGCGGTCTCCACTTTTTGTTGGTCCTCGGTGGCGTGGCAAAAAACGCGGATTTCTATAAACGCTATAGGGTATTTAGAAGAAGAAAAAGAAGACAAATTGGGGGCACCGCACATTCTGGTAATGGCGGTTTCTAGTTCTTAGCTTTTTTCTCTTTTGGTGCCTTCTTAGTTTTAGGTTTAGCTGCTTTGGCTTTTTCAGCATGGCTCTTGATGGAAGCAATGTTTTCTTCGTGGCTGCTTCTGCGTTTCCAATCAACTGGAATTTTCATCTTGCGTGCTTCTGTCACGCTTACGCCTGCTTCGTTGAGTTCGTCAGGGCTAAAGCCTTTGCCAGGTCGTTGTTTGCCGCTTTGTGCAGTAATGACGGCTTTGACATGGTGCATTTACTGGTGCACTCCCTTGTGTCCGAATTTGCGGCTAGGTCGAGCTTTTTCTGCGCCTTTGCCGCGTTTGTGCAAGCCTCTTACGTTTTTACCTGCGCTTGTAAGACTTCTAAGGGCTCTTCGTTTATGCTGTTTTTCCGTTATCCAGTTAATGTCTTTGTCAGCTAATATGACTGGGTGACTCGTATCCACGAGGATGACTTCAAACCATTTGTGGCGTCCATCTTCTCCAACCCAATAACTGTTGAGAACCTCTGTGTTAGGAAATTTGCGTGCTGCACGTTCTTCAGCGATTAGCCTCAGACTCTTTCCAGGTTTGAACTTCTTGACACCCATGCGTTTAGGCCTGCGTCCTGAAACGGGGCGTAGCTTTCGCAAGTTGCCTCTTCGGACACTTACGCGTGCGATTACGAAGCCTTGCTTGGCCTTATATCCGAGTTTCCTAGCTCGGTCGAGTCGCAGTGGTCTTTCCACGCGATTAACGGTGGGTTCTTTGCGCCATTGAATTAAGCGTTGACGCATAAGTTCTTCAACGAAGCTTTTTTCAGGCTTTGCCCATTCTTCGGCGATATATTTGTATGCCATTTAAGTTTTCACCTTACGTTTTTTGTGTTTGCTGTTTTGCGGTTCAGCCTTGCGGCCACATCCCAGCGGACACTGTGATCCGCCAACAAATCGGAAAGTAAGACTTCGCGCCTGAAAATAAACCTTTCCAGCTTGAAATGTTCTAATATGGGTTGCTTGGGTCTTGTTGGATGTTATTTGATGGTTAAAATTGCGCTGTCTTCCGCATAATAACCTAAGTTAATTCTATGAAGAGAGGAAATCAAGAAAAGAAAGAAATATTACAGTAGGTGTCTGCCTATGCTTACCAATCTTGGTTTTCTCATCAACACCTTCGCCAAGATGGACAGCTTTGCGCCACGGGCAAACTCAATAATATCTTCAGGCTTAAGTGCATCCACTAGATCATCTAAGTCTTGATCAGAAAGCTTCTCCAAGGTTTCTCGCAGCTTCTCTACTCTCTTAAGATGGCTTCCTCTTTCTTCCCACCAAACATCATTGTACTTGGAGAGAGCCTTCTTGGATACATCGCCTTTCTTTATGCAGTCAGCAATTACATCAGCAGCCATTTGGCCTGAGATAACAGCTTCTTTAATTCCGCCGCCGTGAATCGGATTCACATGGTTTGCTGCCTCACCGCACAGCACGAGACCGTTTGCCACCATGTCCTTTGCCATTCCGCCTACTGGAACACATCCTGCGTTGACCTCAATAATTGACCCTTTGTTGATTTCAGGATGTTCTTTCATGAACTCCGCCAAGTAGGCTCCAGGCTTTTTCTCTTGCGGAATGATGCCCAAACCTACGTTGGCTCGGTGTTCACCCTTTGGGAAAACCCAAACGTAGCCTCTTGGAGCTAAGACTCCGGACAGATAAATGTGGATGAGATCAGGAACCATATCAACGTTCGTCATTTCATATTGAATACAAGAGTCAATGAGATTCACTTTCGAGAAAACGCCTAATGCCTGATTCCGTAGAGGAGACTCTGCACCCGTCGCGCAAACCACAACTTTGGCCTTCTCTTCAAACTCGTTGCCCAAAAATTCGCCTTTAACCCCTGTGAAGAATCCCTTTGTGTCTTTGAGAAAATCTGAAACGTAGGTATTTGCTTGAACTGAAGCTCCAGCTTTGACTGCTTCTTCTGCCAGCCACTTATCAAAAACTTTTCGTTCAAGCACAAAGCCTCCTTCAGTTAAAATAGCGTCTAAATACCGTCCATTCGGAGCATATAATCGCGCGCCTCTAATTTTTTGGGCGATGCATCGGTCAGGAATTTTGCCGACAAACTGTTGCGACGCCTCGCTTAAGCCCTCTCCGCATCGTTTTGGTGATCCAATTTCCGCTCGTTTGTCAAAAACCTTAACGGAAAAACCGTTCTCGGCAAGTTTTTTAGCGCAGGCGGTCCCAGCTGGGCCAGCGCCAATAATGGCAACGTCAATCATGGCTTAGTCACCTTTATAGCTTCGACTGGGCAGGCTTTCTCGCATACTGCACAGAATGTGCACAGTTTTTTATCGTAAATTACGTTGTCTCTAAGTTCTAGAGCTGCCGTTGGACAAACCGAAACGCAGCCTCCGCATCGGAGGCACCGGTTGTTATTAATTTCCCAAGACATCTCTCAATCCCTCGCTATCTTGATATATTTTGTATACTCTGTTGTAATAGTAAACTGCTTATAAACATGGAAGTAAGCTTAACTACACTAAGTGTGCATCAATATGGCTACTCAAATCAGACTCAGTGCAGAACTTCGAAAACTCATAGAAGATAGACTGGAGCAAACACTCAAAGGCATCGAAGATACGCTCGCCAAAATAATGGAAAAACAAGAATTAGACCCATATGCGCTGCAAGAAGAGTTGAAAAGTCTTGAAGAAACGTTCAACTTGCTCTTTCAAAAATGGAGCACAGAAATCCTATACTCACTCTTTCTGAAATCCTCCATAGGATTTGCAGAACTCAAGAGAGTTGTTGGTGTCAACAGTCGTACTCTCTCGGACAAGCTTAAACTGTTAACTAAGCACGGCTATATTGAGAGAAAAGTCACCTCAGGACCTCCGTTGCGCGTTGAATACAAGTTAACGCAGAAAGGCAAAAACACGGTGCTGTTGGCGTTGCCGTTGCTTTATTATTCAACTTCCACCTGAGTCTTAGCGTTTCTTTTCAATCGCAAAGCAACCGAAGTGCTCTCTTTCACTGTCTCAAAAACCATGCAGGTCAAAGTCTTTTCTAAACCACTAATTAGCCTTAGCTTATCTACAACAAACTTCCCAATAGCATCAACATTCGCCGCCCGTATCTTTACTAGAAGATCCCAGTCTCCTGTAATAATGTGCACTTCTTGAACCTCGGCAAATTTTGCTATTTCCTCCGCTACTGTTCTTTGGGAGACAGGAGCACTATCATTCTTTGACCGATAAGATACCGAAGCCAAAATGAACGCAGATGTTCCAGCCCCAAGCTTTTCCGCAGCGACAAGTGCACGGTAACCTCTTATGACTCCCTGTTGCTCCATTCGCTTGACTTTGGCAAAAACAGTTGTCAGAGGTGCATTGATTTTCTTTGATATTTGCTTCGCTGTTAGTTTACTGTCCTCTTGGATCAGCGTCAGAATGGCTAAGTCCTTTTCATCAAGCTTGATTATCATAATTGTAATAATTACGATACAATCATATAAAGTCTATAGTAAATTAGAAGAATTACCATTTTTATTATAAAAAATTTATAACTTGCGTTGAGTGTTAAGATCAGCATAAAACTCGAGATGAAAAGCTTGAAAATTCAAACGTTAAGTCCTTGTGTACCTTTAACCGAATTGCCTAAACCATTAGACCAATTATCCGCATTAGAAATGGAGCGGAAAATCTGCATTGGAAAAGTCATGACTCACGCACTACAGTCTCTCACCTCGACTTTCGTTGCTAATGGCTTCCAGTGGCTTTTGCCAGTGGCGTTGTCTCAAAGCACCGATCCTCTATGGCCAGATCCAGGCGCGTCAATTGACAAACGTATAGAAGTTGACATATACGGAAAAGTAGTTCGAACCACAACAAGCATGATCGTTCACAAAATCGTCGCCTCTAGTCGTAGCCTATCCAAAACTATTCATCGTTTCGCCCAACATACGCATTGAAAAAGCCGAAAGATCAAACACGGGCAGACACATATACGAATTTACGCAAATTGATTTTGAAGCTCGAGACACAACTTCAAAGGAAATCTTTACCTTGGTGGAAAAAGCACTTGTCAAACTTGTAACAAGTGTAAAGAAAGACCTCAAAGAAGAGCTTGCAGCGCTCCGTTGCGACGCCATTAGAGTTCCAAAAGGTCCGTTCAAAATTTTTGATAAAGATGAACTCGCAGCTCAGTATGGGGAAGAATGGGAGGCAAGCCTGTCCGCTACCATCGAAGAACCAGTTTGGGTAACCAACCTTCCCAGAGAATTCTACGACTTCGAGGATTTCAAGACAGGGAAATGGGACAACTACGATCTCTTTCTACCCAAATTCGGAGAAGTCTTAAGCGGGGCAAAACGGGAATGGGAATACACCAAAATCCTCAAGAAAATCGAACGCGACGACGTTAAAAAAGAAAACTTTGCAATACTGCTGAAACTTGCGAAGGAAAAGCGAATTAAGCCTTCAGCTGGAGCTGGCATAGGAATGGAGCGTCTAGTTGGCTGGGTAACCGGAGTCCAACATATAGCCGAAACACAGCCTTTTCCGAGAATTCCGGGAAGAGTAAATGAACTCTAAAGTTGTGTAAAGGGCTTTCATGCTAAACAGTACAATCTTCAACCTTTTCTTTTTCTCACACAAAGTTTATCATTAACTTAGTCAACAACAGAGAAGAACGCGCTCTAATGAGCATCGAAGCGCCCGTAATAAGCTGAAATAGCTTCTTACCGACCATAGAATAATAACAAAATCAAAAGAGTTTAACAAGTGAAGAAAGATGAATCCGTATATTGAAGCATTACAGCCCAAACTCAGCCAAAAAGACTACGCGAAACTATGTGCAATTGATAACCCGAACGTTCATGAATTCATTGCGAAAGCCAGCGACCTATGTCATGCTGACCAAATTTTCGTGTGCAGTGACTCTGCTGAAGACATTGCGCATGTTCGACGTCAAGCAGTTGCTGTTGGCGAAGAACAAGCCATCCTAACCATGCCTGGTCACACTGTTCATTTTGACGGCGAATATGATCAAGGGCGAGACCGCCAAAACACGAAATACCTAGTACCCCGCGGAATTTCCCTCAGCAAAGCCTTGAACCAAATGGACCGTCAAGAAGGCTTAGCGGAAGTGAGGGGGCTGCTCAAAGATACTATGAAAGGCAGGACAATGATTGTCCGGTTCATTTCTCTAGGGCCAGCAAACAGCATATTCACAATTCTAGGCTTACAATGCACGGATTCTTGGTATGTAGCTCACTCAGAAGATCTCCTCTATAGGTCTGGCTACGGCGAATTTATAAAAGCAGGACCAAAAAGTGACTTCTTACGAGTCTTACATTCTGCAGGAAAACTAAACGGGGACATGGTCAGCGTAGAATACCAAAACAAACGCATCTACATCGACAATATGGATAGTACAATCTATAGTGTAAACACACAATATGCCGGCAACTCAGTAGGCTTCAAGAAACTTGCATTTCGACTTGCCATACGCAAAGCCAGTAGCGAAGGTTGGCTAGCTGAACACATGCTTCTCATGGGCGTGCACGGACCAAACAACAGGAAAACGTACTTTGCAGGAGCGTTTCCAAGTGCTTGCGGTAAAACCTCCACGGCTATGCTTCCGGGCGAAACTATCTTGGGAGACGACATCGCGTACCTTCGGGCTATGGATTCGGTTGCTAGGGCCGTAAACGTCGAGTCAGGCATCTTTGGCATAATACAGGATGTAAACCCGAACGATGACTCTCTAATCTACAAAGTCCTCAACAACGAGGGCGAAATAATTTTCTCCAATATTCTAGTTAAAGATGGCAAGCCGTACTGGCTTGGCATGGGAAACGAGCTTCCCAAAGACGGTACCAACTTTTCAGGAGCTTGGTTTGAAGGGAAAAAAGATGAGGTTGGCAACGAAATTCCAGCAGCCCACAAAAACGCACGTTACGCAGTTGCATTAAAGGCTCTGGAGAATTGTGACCCTGAACTGGATAATCCTGAAGGCGTCGTTTTGGGTGGCATAATGTATGGTGGTCGAGACACCAAAGCATACGTCCCTGTTCAACAAAGTTTCGACTGGTGCCATGGCATCATTGCTTATGGAGCTTCATTGGAAACAGAAACCACCTTTGCAACAATTGGAAAAGAAGGCGTACCAGAAATCAACATGATGAGCATCCAAGACTTCATCTCAATCCCGCTTGGCCAAAACATCCGCAACAACATAGAATTCGGGAAGAAACTCCAAAAAGCACCAATTGTTTTCGGAGTAAACTACTTCTTAAGAGACAAAGAAACTGGACAATACGTCAATACACCCCAAGACAAACACGTATGGATAAAATGGATGGAGCATCGGGTCCACGGTGAAGTAGAGGCACTAAAGTCTCCTACTGGGTGGATACCAAAATATGAGGATCTGCGCAGACTTTTCAAACAAGTGCTAAACAAAGAATACTCAAAAGAAGACTACATTAAACAATTTACTATACGAGTTCCTGAGAATCTATCTAAAATTGAACGTGTACAAAGATTCTACCAAGAAAACGTCTCAGACATACCGCTAGAACTCTTCGGAATTCTCTACCTGCAACGCGAACGACTATCGAAGGCAAAAGCAAGCTTTGGTGATTACATCTCCCCTGAAAAATTCGAAACATGAAAAGAATAGTCCACAAATGTTTCAAGGACAAAATGGAGTCCTCTTACCAATCTATTCAAATAACTAACAGAGTAAATGTTGAATTTACACAGGATACAGACTCTTGATTCATAAATTGTTAATTACACTTAGGGACTTACAAAATGCCAAGTGACAAAGAACTCAACAAAGGTGCCAAAGATATGATGAAAGATTCAGTGATCAAAAAAACTGGGCTCTACAAAATAGACCTTTCACAAGTCGAAGGGGACGGTTCTTTTCCTTGTGCAAAATGTGGAACCATGATTTCTCCAGACGATGAAAGCGAAGAAGTTTACAAGATTGTTGACACTAAAGTTGTTGGGGACGAGTTGGTTGAAGTGGTTATTTCTTGTAACAAATGTGGAACTACTATTAAGCTGACTGGTTTTCAGCAACCCCTGGTCGACTCATCTAGCCAATGAGTACAGTGATATCCAAATCCTCTGTCTGAATCCAACAAAAACCAACCAAACTATTTGAGCAAAAATTTGCAAATACGTAGGGAGCTCAACAAAATTACTCAAATTTTGATGTTTGCCCATATTAATTGCAGAAGGATAATTCCCTTGAAGACGCGAGATTTGATAATTGCCTGTTTTTGCTGAATTTGTTCCAATTAGATGATTTTATTAGGTTCTCTCACAGTTGACAGATAGAGGCGTGAATTATTTGGGCAGTGGTAGCAGAAGAAAGATGCTTGCCGCTAGGGATGATTTGGCGGATAAAATTGGTAAGATTGCAGAAAGCCGCGGTTTCACGCTTTTTGGCATGGTAAATGACTTGTTGGATTTGGCAATTAAAGTAGATAGAATGGGTGTAAGCCTAAAAGATGCTGTTGATGCCTATCAACTTGCTAAGGAAGTTAAGGACGCCAGTTTCACCCTTGTCTTAGAGAGCTTGTTGTACGATACAGCCCAAATAGCTTATGAAAGAGCTAGCGAAAAGACCCTCAAAGCTTGGTTTGACGCCGGCGTTTGGATTGCTCAAAGGTATATCGCGAGAGGCGAAAAAGATCCAATGGTTGCATACGAAAAGGTATTGATGGTTTTCGGATGGAACATTCCAGGAATAACGGTAGAACACACTGGGAAAGGTATATCGTTTCGGATTTTGAGTCCCCGCTTTTCGGAATCGTATACGGTTCTTTTTAATCGGTACCTTCAGGGAATTCTCACGGGTTCGGGTTATGAAGTAACATTTAATGAAGTAGGTAAAGGGAATATTCGTTTGGAAGCATTAAAGAGGTGAGCTGTTGGCGACGGGTAAAGGCAAAAAGCTAGTTTACATTTCTGAAGATTTGATTGAGAAAGCCGCTTTGGTATCAAGGGCTGAAGGTGTCTCTTTGAGTAAGCTAATTGAAGGTGCGTTAATAGAGGCAGTCAAAGTAAATGAGCTAGGATTCACTTCTAAACAGATGGCTGATTTTTTCAATGTTTTACAAACTCAACGTGTTTTGGGTGGTCTCTTCGTTCCGTCTGGTGTGCTTGATTTCCTGATAGAAAAAGTAGGTAAGCATGATCTCGTTCAGTTGGAATCGTTATGGTATGAGAGTGGAACTTGGAATGGCAAGTATTTGAACGAGAAGTTCGCTAATCCTGTGGATGCTTTTAGGCATTTTCTAGAGCTAAGCAGGTGGGATCTTAACGAAGTTGACATAAAGGTTGATGGAACTTCAGTGAAGGTGAGGTGTATTTCTACAGTTCTATCGGTTGAGGGAACGATATTGCTTGCTAAATTCATTGAGGGTATAATGAACGGAATGAATTTTAAGACTGCTCAATTTGAAAGTTTAAGAGGAATGATAATTGCCGAGTTCAGAAAATAGCTGAATCTTTATGCGCTCTATTATGGAGATATATACGCGGCTAAGTTGAAATGTATACAATCTTGTTTTTGGAATTGAGTGTGTGTACACAAATAATAAATATCATGCCTTCAATAGCTCTTAGACACCCAATTAAAGGAGATAAGAAAAATGCAAAAAACAAAAACCAAAATCTTAACATTACTGCTTCTAGCCGCAATGACACTAGCAATCATTCCAATGGTTAGCGCATCCACAGGAGTCATTATAATCAACTCCGCTTCCGCGCCTCAACCTTTGCCCATCGCAGCCGTACCCGCCGGAGGCAACATTAGTCTAAACTTTAATGCCGTAGGCGGTCCAGTAACATTTTCTGGCAGCCAATTCTACCTATTGTTCAGCCAAGATGGATTGTCACAAGTTTCCGTTGGAGACCTAAGGTATACACCATTGTTCAACGTAGCCACAGTACTTGACCCTGTAATAACTCAGGTTCCACCAGACCCTAATTTCCCAGGTCAATGGACCATCGGAAATGGATTGGTAACTGGAACAACACCGCTAAACATCCCTGGAGGAACATTCTACATCAAAGCTTTTGACGGTGCAACAACCGCATTAGCAGTTACCCAAGGGATTCCTGTCATCGCTTCATTCAGAGTCTTCCCGGACACTGGTTCACCTAGTACATCACTTCGGCTTAACGGCAACGCCTTCCCAGCTAATTCACTGGTAAACCTAACCTACTTCAATCCAGTCACAGCAAGGTTCGTCACTATCAATAATTTAACACAGACTAATGCTCTAGGCCAATTCAACTACACTTTCGCCGCACCTGACATCATTGGTCCAGTCGTAAACGCTGCAGGAGACAACGTACCGCCAGCATCCAACGGTATCGACTTCCAAGCTACAGATAACGCAACTCGCACTCAGTATGTTTTCACATATACTGAAATGCAAAGAGGGTTGCTGTCCTTTGGCAGGCCAAGATCTACAGGTGTAACTGGTAACATCCAAAACGCCACTGGGATATATGGCAACTTAACAGACTTCACCGCAACTGTCTCAGCTGGTGTTGGACAAAGCGTCAGAATTGTTGGTAACTGGTTCGCTCCAGGCAATGCAACTTTCAAGTGGGACAATTCTATCGACATAACTCCAACCAACCGTTTAGCTAACGGAACAGGATTCTTCAACACAACTGTTACAGTACCGGTAACTGGAAACGGCAGACACAACATAACCATTGTTGATGCAAACAACGTAGTCTTCGCAGTATTCCTCACTGTCGTACCATCACTCACTGTAAGCCCAACTTCCGGTCCAGTGGGTACTTCCGTCACAGTTAACGGATTTGGCTTTCCAGCACCAACCACAGGTAACGCCAACAACGCCACAATATCCTTCAACGGAGTAACAACACCATATATTGCATCAGCGATCATAGATTCCGCAGGATCTTTCACAACAACCTTCGTAGTCCCAAGAGCACCCGGAGGAGCCATCGTCGTCGCTGGTTTCGCAAACGACACAGGTGCATTCGTTCAATATGCAACAACAACATTCACAATAACGGCACAGTTCACAGTATCACCTGCAACATTCGCTAATAACAACTCACTGATAGTAACTGCCACAGGAACTAGCTTCCACGTTGGTTCAGGTTACATATGCAACATTGACAACGCTAATCTCGCAATGATCCCGACAAATACAGGCCAGAACTATCCACTAGAAGTTCTGCCAGATGAAAACGGAACAATCACCATCAAATTTGTCGGCGCAGGATTCAGTTCAGGACCTCACGCAGTAGCACTCTACGAGAACGGAACTACAGCTCCAGCGGCAGTTGCCGGATTCACAGTTACAGAAGATCCCTCGTCCACGATATTCGCCATTAACAAATCCGTCAGCGACCTACATTTAGACCTCAATAGCATTAACGCCACATTAATTGCGATAAACGGAAACACGGCAACACTGAGCACTTCCATCGGAACTCTAACCGCTAGCATAAGCTCAATACAATCATCCGTCTCAGGTCTGAGCGGAAGCATTGCAAGCATCAGCGGCAGTGTAGCTACCGTGCAAACCAACCTCGGAACAATACAGACAAGCCTAAGCAGCCTCGATGCAGTACTCGGCGTAGTCGCAGGAGACACAGCTACAATCAAGACCAGTCTAGGAACAATCACAACCTCGTTAGCATCACTCGATACAAAAGTGACAAAGATAGACGGTAACGTTGCAACAGTACAAACCTCCCTCGGAACACTCACAGGAACAGTCACAAAGGTCGATGGTAACGTAGCGACAATCCAAACCTCTCTTGGCACAATGCAAGCAGACATAGGCACTTTAAAGACTGACGTTACAACGACAAAGGACAACACCGCAAGTCTATCGCCACTAGTCATCGTTGCAATAGTGTTAGCTTTAGTTGCAGCAATTGCTGCAATCGCAAGCATCGTTCTGATGCGCAGAAAAATCGCAGGTTAAGAACCTAAAAACCTAAGAGGATAACCCTCTTCCTTTCTTTTTCTTTGTAATAATTCAAACTAAGTTTTGCCAGCTTTACTAACTCTAGAAGAGTTTTTGCAAAAATTCGTGACGTCAATATTCAAAATAAGAATCGTAGAAATTGGAAAATTTATGAATCAACTTACCTGCTATTCCGGGAAGTTAATCACAATTAAGGGACGGTAACTTTTTCATTGATACAAAGAAGTTTTCGTTCGCGAAGCAGTTTTTGATATGCTGCCAACACCACTTCTTTCACTTTTTCTCCGCTATGATGGAACCCGAAAAGCTTCGAGGTTTCAAGCAAGAGTGCCTCGCATCCAATTCCAATTGCATATTGGGATATTTGCTTCATAGCGTTTTCGATTTCTTCAGGGGGAATTTGTTCAGGTAATCTTTTGGACTCTGGCTCGTTTACAGCTGGCACACGAACGGGTGCTTCAATTAGGTTTGGCGGCCAAAGGAAGTTGCCTTTTGCCTTAAGTTTGTTTTCTCGCAATAATACTTCCTTTGCTTCATTGACTGCTTGAACGGCTTTTGGTCCAACCCTGCTTAATCCCCAAGCGTTTGCGAGTCTTCGCACAGCATAGTCAAAATGTATAGGTCCCTCTTCTCTCACAAGTTCCTCGAGAAGAAGGCTCTGTTGAGCTCTATTATCAGGAAAGTGAAACTCGTTTTTCTGAAGCTGAACATAAGGGGACTTGGATATTGGTACCTTAATGTATGAGCTAAAGGAACCTTTCAACGGGTGTACTTTGTACGCCACTCCAACTTTTTCTATTCCGCCAAATTGGATTTTTCTAGTTTCGATTTTTTGTAAGCCGTTTTCATCCTGTGTTTTCGAGTTGTCGATGACTGAAGCCTTAATGTCCGGAGTTGCAGAATTTTGCTCAAGTGATTCTTTGAGTTTTCTTATTTCACTCTCTTTTCGGTCTATCCATGCAGGTGACCAGACTCTGTGGATTTTCCATCCCAACTGCCTTAGCACTTGCTCCCTGAGTCTGTCTCTGTCTCTAGCGCTGCAGCTCGATTTGTAGGTCGGACCGTCGCATTCGACTCCGAGGAGATATCTTCCAGGGTTTGCTGGGTCGATAACTCCAATGTCAATGCGGTATTCGCTACACCCTACTAGAGTTTTCTACATCGTAGTCCATGCGTCTGATTTCTTCGGCTACGTCTGCTTCGAGTGGAGCTTCCAGCGTCCTGGCTTGTGATTTAATAGATGGTAAAATCTCGGGTCCCTTCTCAGCATATTCGAGGTAGTGATGAAGGGCGGTGACCCCAGCAGCCTTCGTTGAATCAAGATTAATGTCAGAAGCTCTAATTGACGTTATCAAGATGGTTTTTTCTCGGGCGCGGGTGACGGCCACGTTTAGTCGTCTTTCCCCTCCCGGTTTGTTTAGGGGACCAAAATTCATTGTCATAATCCCTTGCTGATCTCGGGCGTAGCCGATGCTGAACATCATGACATCCCTTTCGTCGCCTTGGACATTCTCCAAGTTCTTTACGAAGAAACCTTCAAGTCGATCCTCTCTGAAGAATTGTTCGAACTCAGGATATTGGTCAAGGCGGCGTTCGATGGCATCTTCAACCGCCTCCATTTGAGCAATGCTGAAAGTGACGACTCCAAGAGTCTTTTTAGGATATTCTTTGAAGTGTTCAAAGACTAGGTTGGCTACAACTTCTGCCTCTCTTAAGTTGTCCCTTCTTCCTCCGCGATCATAAATGCCGTCTGGGACGTAACTGAGTTTTACTCCTAAGGCATGGTGATTTGCTTCGGCTGATGGGAAAGTTATGAGCTTTCCTTCGTAGAAGTAGTTGTTAGAAAACGCGATGAGGTCTTCATGTCTACTTCTGTAGTGCCATCTGAGTGTTTTCACTGGGAGTCCAATCCCGAGGCATTCATCAAGGATACTGTCAAAGACTTCCACATCCGCGTCAGTCATTTCGTCCCAATCAATATCATCGATGAGTGATTTTTGGAAGAAGCTTGTAGGTGGTAACTGTTTGTTATCGCCGGCGACGACGATGCATTTTCCGCGGTAGAAGGAGCCTATGGCGTCTTCGGGGACAATTTGCGAAGCCTCATCAAAGAGCACAAGGTCAAACTTCATCATTTCAGAATCGAGAAATTGGCTAACTGAAATAGGGCTCATTAATAGAGCAAGGCTTTATTCGTGGAAGAATGTTAGGGATTTTCTGAAGCAGATTTCGAATTGGCATGAGGCGTCGCTTTTTAGCAGCTTCCTTGAGCAGAGTATTTACTTCGGAGTCCGTGGCTTGAATAATAATATCTTGAGGCTTTCTTGCATTTGCCTCCCGAACTACCATGTTGGCTGCGAGTTTTATGAGTTCTTTGTCAAGGCTTCTAAACTCGGCAATTAGCTGCTCGTGGCTTTCTCGACGGAAGCTTCCGAGATTCGGATCTGTGCTGTAAAGATTACTTATCCATTCTTGCAAAATGCTTCTTTTGAAAACCTTTACAAGATCATCCCTAGGTGGGTGCTGTTCAACCAGTCGATTAAAGAATGCTTCTATCCCAACCAGTGAGAAACGATTTTTCGTTTCCTTAAAATCCATGAGAATTTGAAGGTCGTCAATACGATCTCTAAGTATTTTAATTCTGTTGTGAAGACTCTCTAGTTCCATGTTTTGCAGTTCACGACTTTTGTATAATGAGCCCGCCTCAAATTTCACTTCTAATTCAGCAAGGGTTTTTGGCGTAGCATTGTAGCGACGTAGAAGGTCTTCTCTTGAAGGCGCGAATGAGGCTCCTTGTGAAAGGATTCGAGCGAAGGCAGCAGGTATTTGGGTAGCTGTTTCAAAATAACTTTGAGCTTTCTTCGTCCATTGTAGCACAGTAATGATTTCGTTCCAGTCAGTTGTCAGGTCTGAGAATCTAAAACCAAATCTTGCACGGAGGAGTTCTTTTTCGTTAAGAATTTCAGCTTCTTTCTTCCTCACATACTCGGCTCGTTTTAGGTCATTGATTAACTGAGTATAATTTTTTGGCTCTTGTTGCTTCACTGTCAAAATGACTTCTTTGGTTAAGTCAATTAGAGGCACTAACTGTTTTGTGGTTTCGTTTGCCCACTCCTCAAGTTTAGGTAGCTGGGTTTGGTAAATTGATAGATTCGAGTTTGGCAGCTGCGCAGGTATAATCGTGTTTAATTCTTTAACGAGCTTTTCCCAATTTTCCATGGAATTGTTCAAATCATTTGCAGCTTGTTTTAATTCTTGTGGAAGAATCGAAGAGTTAGCCATTAGTTCAGCAAGCCTTTCAGGTATTTTGGGTAAGGCTGCCAGTTTGTATACTTCATCTGTTGTTTCAATTGCTTTTTCCACTATTAGGAAATTGGTTCCAACACCGTCATAGAAGTGACCTAAAACTTCTCGAACTGTTTGAACATAAGATTCGATTTCCGCTTTGATTGCTTTGGTTTTTTTTGCGTCAAGTAGGTCCTTGAGAATTGTTTTTGGCACTTTACCTTGGTGCGTTATCAGAGCTATTACTTTTTGGTCTCGATAAAAACTCGGACTAAAAATTCTTAATGCACTTCGGTATCCGCTATATCTTCTTGCGTACTCGTCAAGATCTATGTTGTAAATTCCGTCAGTATAGTTTTGACTTAACCTTTCATGTAACGAGTTGAATTCTTGATAGTCTTTGTTCGCTTTTCGAACCGTTTCTTTAGTTAGTTGAAAGAAAGATTTGTCAAGCCATTTAAGTTCGGGCTTGTTTTCCGAGAAACAGAGTGATGCAAGTCGCGCCAATTGCTTTACGCGCTCGGGAGTTACGATTTCGTCTGCAAACCCGAAAAGCTGGTTTAGTTCAAGTGTTCTTTTTATCCATTTTGTATTGGTTGCTGAAGTGTCCTTAAGCAAAGTGAGCAGGTTTTCGCGTTTCTTTAAAAGGTCGCCTTCTTTGATACTCGAGGGCACAATCAGGTTGTCAATTGCTGATAGCGCTTGCTCTAATTCGCTAGATGTTTTGAGCAAAATTTTGAAGAGAGATTCGCTGTACGTTTCCATTAGCTGATTTCGGATTAACTGGCATTCTTTAATCGTGGCAGAGTAATTGTTAGCCTCCGACAAAAGCTGGTCAATTTCGGGGTCGGTTACCCAGTTTGCTTCTGGTTTTTGGCTCTTTAACAACAGATCGCTTAAACTAATCAGCCAATTTATTCTCTCGAGTGTCCGTGGTGTTTCCAAGCCGAGTTGTTGCGAGTAGGTTGACGCTTCAATTCTGAGAAGGTTTATGGCGGTAATTATTTGCTCAAGTTGAGTTGTCAGTTCGGAGCGTATTTCGAGGTCATATCTGTTTCCTCTGTAGCCACGCCAGGGGAATTCTGCTTCCTCGATTACTTGCCAAACGTTTCTAAGACGAGCCATCAGTTCCTCGAGTTCACGCATTTTTTGAGGGGTCAAGCTCCCAGGATTTGCAAGACCGATCTGCACGTATGCCACTTTTTGTAGTGTTGCGAGTTCTCCTAGAGCCTCGTAGGCGCTTTTCTGTAAGAGGGGTTGCTTGGCATGAAGTGATTTTACATATTCGTTGAGTTGGCTTCGCATTTGCTTCATTTTTTCAAATTCAATTGCTGACGGCAGTTTGCCTTGAATTAGCTGCTCTTCAAGGCTGCGCTTGAGTTCGGCTACGACCTCTTGCTTGTTGGCTTTGCTGCTGTGAAGTTCGAGACAAAAATGTGCTAATCCCACTTCGGTTAGACGTTTGTAAACAACTTCCAGAGCAGCCATTTTGTCGCTGACGAAAAGAACAGATTTGCCTCTTGCTATGCACTCAGCGATTATGTTAGCGATGGTTTGACTCTTTCCTGTTCCAGGGGGTCCTTGCATTACAAAGCTTTGTCCTCTCAATGCGAAATCGATAGATACTCTTTGGCTGCTGTCAGAATCTAGTACGGAGAAAGTGTCTTCTGGGCTTTCAATTTTGTCAACATCTTTTTCCTCGGGAAGGTCGTCTAAAACTAGTTTTGTGTCTTTGACACCTGCTATTGCTCGAACCATTGGATGCTTGTTTATGATTTCAGAATTTGTATCAAGGTCTTTGTAGATGACGAGTTTGTAGAAAGAAAATAGTCCTATGTTGAGTGTTGTTTCAACTTTCCAGCCAAGTTCCTCAACAGTTTTGGCTACTTCGTATAGGTAGCTGGTTAAAGAGTCGTCTTTCCAGTCTTCGGGTGGAGTTTGTAGGTCAATTTTGTAGTCGTTTTTTAATTTTACTTGAAGCGCTGGATTTAAGACGGTTTCTTCTTCAACTTGCGGAATTGAAATGGAGTATGGTTTTCTGATTGTTTCTCTGGTGATTTCGATCGGAACTACGATTAGGGGTGAGCGAATTTCTTCTTGAGTGATTATGTCTTTCCAGACTAAGCTTCCGAATGTTGCATGGAGTATTCTTACTCCTCTTTCTCTATAATCTGAAAGTGATCGTCGATGTAGATTTTTTAGGATTTTTTCAAGGTCGCTTTTGTTTACGCCTTCACATAATAGTTGATTTGATGTGGGTTGAGTTTTTTCTTGTTTTGCCGAAAGAATTTCTTTAGGTTCTTCTAAAGCGGTTTTTGGTGTGTCTTCTTCAGGAGGCATCCAGAATTCAAGACGATTCTTTTTTAGTACAAGTTTGTTAAAAACTGTTTTTACGTCTGGAGACGTTACGGTGAGGTTTCCTCGTTTTGACTGTTTAAAATAAATCAGGTTATTTCGTTTAGAGAGGTCGATAAGCCTGCATTTCCAGTCTTCAATGCGTTTGGTAACTTGTGAATTGTTCTCATTTTGGATTGATGTCGAAACGTTACTGTAATTCATTTTGCGTATCCCCTCGGTAAGAGCAACTGGTCTGACGCTTCTGGTTCGTTATGGTGTACTGTTTTATGAACTAAACTCTTTTTATCACCATTAAGCTTAGAACACAATTGCAACCTGAAAGGAATCCATATCTCAGTGTCTATTTCAGATGAAGGTTTCACTCAATTTTTCCAAAGCGCCCATGGATTTCTCTAGAAGAGAGGGAATCTGAAGATCAATGCCTCAGAGTAAGGCCTTGCGTATTCATCGTCTTTTTGTGATTTCTTAACTTTATTACGGCGAGGTACTTTATTTGGTCAAATCGACGGAAGGTGGAACAACTGCTGAATGTGAAGTCATTTATTGTGGGTTCTCTTTCGACAAATTGTTACGTTGTAAGCTGCAAAGAGACTCTTTCTTCAGTGATCATAGATCCTGGATTTGAGAGCAAACTTGAGGCTGAGAAGGTTTTTTCGTATATAGCAAATAATTGCCTCAAATTGAGACTTATTGCTTGCACTCACGGTCATCCCGATCATACTGTTGGAAATGAACTTGTTAAGAATAGGTTCAAGGTTCCCATAGGTATTCACGAAAAAGATGCTTACATGTTTGGTGAATCGGGGAGAGAAACAGCGGAGTTTTTTGGCTACAATGCGGTTTCACCTTTACCCGACTTATTATTGCGTGAAGGATATCGAGTCGAATTTGGAAATGAGCATCTCAAAGTCATACATACTCCGGGTCATAGTCCTGGGAGCGTCTCGTTTTCTGGTGAGGGTATGTTGTTCTCTGGCGATACGTTGTTTGCCGGTTCTATTGGCAGAACGGACTTTCCTGGTAGTTCGGATTTTCAGATGCGGGATTCATTGAGAAAACTGATTTATTTTCCATCTTCATGCTTGGTTTATCCTGGTCATGGACCAGAAACGATGATGGCTGTGGAAAAGCAGGTTAATCCCTTTTTGCGCGATTTGTGAATTTTTTTCACCCGTATAGCTTATTGTATTTGTGCAGTGCGTATCTACGATACAGTGTATTAAGACGTAATATTTAATAGTCTTGCCGATGCAGTCAGACTGTGGGATAGGATTACATGCCAAAATTTCCGAAAAAAGATCCACAGAACCCGAAACCCAAGTCGAAGTTCAAGCTTGATATTAAGAAGCCTAATTTCAAGTTAAATTTGCATTCTAAGAAGAAAGTGGAAAACATCCCTCAAGCGGCACCACCCCAAAAGGCCATGCCTCGTGGCCTTAAAGTTATTGAAAAATACCCACTTTATGAGCCCTTCGCACATGTAATAATCGTTCAAAACCCTGCCACTGGAGAAAACAAATACATCCTTGATGAGCTCCAACTTGACCCTCTTGAAAAAGACGTCTACAAACGAATTTTGGCAATTCTCTTAGCGGAAATTGAGTCTCCGAAAGAGGAAATTGCAGATCCCCGCAAGTTCTTTGCTGAAAAAGCCAAAGAAATCATCGACAAATATCGTATTAGTCTTGGTTGGCTTCCAGATGTGTCTTGGTACAAGATTCTATACCATGCAGAACGTGACTTGGTAGGATTTGGTACAATTGATCCCTTAATGAGAGACCCAAATATCGAAGACATAAGCTGCGACGGAGTAAACAAACCAGTCTACATCTGGCACAGGAATCACGAAAGCATTGAAACCAACCTGCAATTCGAAAACGATGAAGTTTTGGATAATTTGGTTGTCAAACTTGTTCACATGGCTGGAAAGCACGTAAGCAGCGCTTTTCCTATAGTCGACGCTTCACTTCCGGGAAAACACAGGCTCGCTGTAGCTTATCGACGCGAGATTACTCCATTCGGGACAGCTTTCACAATTAGGAAATTCCGGGAAGACCCCTATTCAATAATCGATCTAATCAATATTGGCACTTTCTCTGAAGAAATGGCTGCGTACTTGTGGATTTGTCTGGAAAACCGCGCTTCAGTGATGCTCATCGGGGGAACCGCGTCAGGCAAAACTACCTCCCTAAACGCTTTGGGCTGCCTCATAAAACCCGGCAGCAAAATAATGACAATTGAGGAAACTGCGGAACTCAACCTATCCCATGAAAACTGGGTTTCTCTTATCGCCCGTCAAAGCTACGGTTTAGGAGGAAGCAACGTTGGTGAAGTTGCGCTGTTCGATCTCGTAAAAACTTGCATGAGACATAGACCTGATCTCATGATAGTTGGAGAGGTTCGAGGTCAAGAAGCATATGTACTTTTCCAAGCCTTAGCTACTGGTCACGGCGGTATGTGCACCATGCACGCTGAAAACGTCGAATCAGCAGTGAGGCGTTTAACCCAAAAACCGATGGATATCTCACCAGCTTACATACCATTGATGAACATTGTAATTTCGGTTCAACGTGTTCACCTTGTGAAAAATGGGGTAAAGAAAGCTTTCAGAAGAATACTTACGGTGAACGAAGTTCTCGATTTTGAGAAATATGTTCATCCGTTTATGTGGGACCCCATAAAGGACGAGCAGATTGTACATTTAGAGTACAGCGAGCTTCTTCCACAAATGGCGCTAAAGCTGGGTGTAACAACGGATGAATTGACTAAAGAATTGTACCGACGCAGAGATGTACTTCACTATATGCGCGAACAGAAAGTGAGGAGTTACCGAGACGTTGCATCGATAATCGCTGAGTATTATGCAAGACCAAAAGAGTTTTATGAAAAGATAATTGCTGGAGAGGAGGTAAAGCCTTTTGTCGTTGCTAAAGACGCTTGAGACGTGGTCTTTTCGCTACTTCGGGCGCTTTTCTCCTTTTTTGAGCAAAGCTTTCCCAGTTAAGGGGTCACTTGAAAAAGGAAATATCAAAATCTTTCCGGCCACGTACTTGTCCTTAATGCTTTTTACCGCAGTTCTAACCTTGCCAGTCTCTGCAATTGCAGTTGTGATTTTCTTAGTTACTGGTATAGTTCCTTTACTAATTCTTGTTCCGCTTCCCATCTTCATCATGCTTGGCTTTTTGATGATTCCAAAGTCAAAGGCCAGTGATAGAGCTTCAAACCTAGATCGCGAAATGCCTTTTGCAGCTGCGTACATTAGCGTAATGTCTTCTGGTGGAATAGCTCCATACACGAGTTTCAAACGTCTATCTGACGTAGAATTAATGCCTGCAATGCGCGTTGAATCTCGAGAAATCATAAAAGATGTGGAAATCTTTGGAGTAGATCCACTTTCCGCTTTGGAGAATGCTGCTAAAAAGACTCCTTTAGATGGCTTCAAAGATTTTCTTGGAGGCTACGCCTCAACCGTAATTATCGGAGGAGACATAGTTCATTTCCTAGAGCGAAAAGCCGAAGACATATTCAAAGGACGCGCTTTAAAGGTTAAAGCTGCAGCCGAACGCCTCGGAATGCTCTTAGAGACATTCATCATCGTGATGGTAATGATGTCTTTGTGCTTCTACATTCTTTTTTCGGTTCAGCAGATTAGCTCCGGACAAGGAGTTTCTGATGCAGGAGCTGGCGATTTTTCCGGTATTCTAATGTACACTTTCATGTTTACGCCAATGCTTTCAATACTTTTCATATATCTAGCCCACAGTATGCAGCCCAAGTCTCCAGTTATCGATATGCGACCCTACAAAGTCTTTGGTGTCTGCAGTGTACTGGGCATAGTGTCTGTTTATGTTGCTCACGAACTTCATGGGAGCAACAAAATTGCCCTTGTTCACTCAACTTCAAGCAATGGGAGTTGATTTGCCCGTAGCGATTTCGCTCTCCCTGTTCGTTGTTACGGCACCTGCAGCAATCGTGCACATGCGGTTGGCCAGACACAGAAGCAGTATGGAAAACGGCGTGAACAATTTTCTGCGAGACCTCACAGAAGTTCGGAAAACTGGGCTATCCCCTGAAAAATGTATCGAAAGCTTATCCAAACGTGAGTACGGCACATTTAGCCCGGAACTTCGGAAGATTAGCTCTGACATATCTTGGGGAATACCGATAAAGCAAGTCATGATGGACTTCCTGAAACGAACTAAGAGTTGGATGGTGCAAATAGTCATGTTTCTGTTGGTGGAAACAATTGACGTAGGCGGGGGGACAATCGGCATGATTGAAGCTCTTTCCAGATTTAACAACTTGACACAGGAAGTTGAAAAAGAAAAGAAAATGTCCACACGACCATACGTGTTCATGCCTTACTTGGCTGCGCTGCTCCTGGTGGCAACAACGGTAATGATGACAGGACTTACTTCAGGATTCGGCTTGAGCGCAATTAGTGGTACTGAAGCTTCCGCTGCTGCAACTAATGCTGCCACTCAAATGACAAACATATTCGTGACCTCCGCGATCTTCCACAGCTTCATAATCGGAATAGTCGCTGGAAAAATAAGTGACGAATCAATAGCTTCAGGATTCAAGCATGCAGCCATACTGGTCATAATCTCAATGTTGGCTGCGAAAATAATACCGGCGTTTATAAAGCTTTGATAGGCGACCAAACAATGACAAAACGAAGTCACGTAAAAAGTATGCGAAGAGATAGAAGAGCGGTTTCACCCGCCCTATCTTCGATTATTCTCACCAGTGCAGTAATCGTTCATGGTTTTGGTGGCCATGTTTTTTGCCAACAACTTTCTGCAATCTACGCTTTCACAAAATGAGTACAAAGCCAACAAGCAGTTCATGCTGACAGAAGGGCTCCAAATTGACGACATAGCTTGGACCATTGGTAGAACTCAAACAAGCATTTTTTCAAGCAGGTATGGAACAGTCAGTTTTGAACCAGCAGCATTAACCTATACTTTCGAGGTTAAGTCTGGAGGAAATTGGCAGACGATTGGCAGTTATTCTTCGGGAATAGTAATGTTCAATATGCCAACGAGCATATTCACTTTAGGCAATGGATATTTTGAACGAATTTTCCCTTCGAACGCCTCATTTCTGCAGCAAGGTCCAACAGCTCCAGTGAGCCAAGTTTTTGTTACTCAAAAAAACTCGCTGCAACGGGGAAGTGATTTGCGTGTCGTAACTGCACCAGCTGTGAGGCTTTTAAGCTCAACGATATCGACAGGTTCTCAACAGACGAATTATCTTAAGTTCTACCTGCCTGTTTTGAGTAAGGGAAACAATCTCTATCTTTCTCAATCCATAACTCAAACTGGAGATAGTATTTACAAAGTGGCGAAGACGGGTGTAACTCAAGTAAGAGTAACTGCTTCAATACCTGTAGCCGCTCAGACGCTTGGCTACGACTTGGGTGATTTAAGTAGCACTTCAAGTTTCTTCAGATTCCAAAGCCAAAGTATAACCTATCCGTCTTCTGGATCGCTTTCTCCATCCACTGTTGAACTTTACATTGCAAACGTGACGTTGTCGATAGGATTGGCAACATAAGTACTGGTGGCAAATATGGTTCAAATCACTATTGAGTACATGATCCTGACTCCGGTTCTAATCATGCTCATATTCCTCTTGCCTTTCATGGCAAATGCATTGATGCAGCCCTATGTTTCTTCGCGTCAGACTCTTGAGCTTCAGAATGTCGCTAGCCATCTTGGCAGCACTATCCAACAGGTTTACTTTTCGCTCAATCATGATACTGTCGATGCTGGCAATGTTTCTTCCAACATGGATATTCCGCCTCTGATTGAAACCTACTCTTACACGGTAAATTGCACTTCACGAGTGGCTCTTGACTCTGGAGCCTTAATTGTGGATTTGAAAGTGAAGCTCTCGGGCAGTGGAGCGACCAGCAATAGTAGTGTTACTCTGGGCAAAAACGCTGTTTGGACCAACTCCTTCTTTTGGAGCAATTCGGCTACAGCGTGTATAATGGCCAGTAAACTCTCGAATGATACGATCCGGCTTTCAATAAAACCATAATGGAAGTGATAAAATGTCAGGAACGAACATTGACCACACTGTTTCAATAATAGTATTCCTATCAGCGATGCTGATATTTGTTGGTTTGTTTGGCCAAACAATTGAAGCTGGTGTTTTGTACCAACAACACAAAGTTCTGGCAACAAAAGCAAGCGATTTACTTGATAACATGTTATTGAGCCCGGGCAATCCTGCTAATTGGAGCTTAACGGATTGGAATCAACAATCAAAGATACCTACTGGACTAGGATTACAAGATCCAGAATTTGTACAGTATCGGTTGAGCACATTTTCGTTGATGCGACTTTACCCTTCTGCGGGAACCGATATCAATTACCAAGGTCAAACTTACTGCAACGCCACAACAGGTAGCTTTGGCAGTTCAATTTTAGTTCCTTCAAATCAAATAGTAAGCTATTCTCAAGCTTCCAAGATGCTGGGAGTTAACGGTTCGTACGGATTTAGCCTAACAGTGTCTCCAACTGTTAATGTTTCGGTTTCCGAGGTCACTTACAATCCTCTGAATGTTTTAGTAATTGCGACAGGCCAAGGATTTGCACTTGCAAGGGCTTCAGTGAGTTATTGTCTCATAACCGTCGCTGGTTATGACTCTCCTGATAAACCCTCTTTTGCCTTTAATTACGGAACTTCAACCACAGATGAAGCAGGGTCAGTTTACATTGACCTATCAAGCTTTGCCACTGCACAAAAATCTTATGTGATAATTGTCCAAGTGTCACTTTCCGGGTTGTCGGGAATTGGGTATTTCAGTCATTCTCTATATTCTGCTGGTTCTGTCGTACCTATAATTTCAAGCTTCGAGGCTCGTTCGGTACTTCTGGCTCACAGTTACAGCTTGAGCCAACAAGGATACAACGGAAGTATTTCTTACAATGCGACTTTCCTGCGCGCAGCAGATATGCTTCAAGCAACATTTAACGGTGGAAATTCACTAGTTCGCTGGGGAGCTCCACGTCGATCCTACTCCTTCTCATGCTTTTGATACAATTAGCATGGATCCTAACACCGTTGGGATTCTTGTAATTACTTACAGTAAAAGTGCTTTAGAAAGTGGGATTTCGGTTATGCCTTGGGGTTTAAGCTCATTGGGCTTATCCGTGACTTTCGGTGGCAGTTATAGGAATCAGAACTGGGTTTCGACAGATATTCGCCAAGTTCTGGTCAATGGATTAACTTATCAGGCTAAGCTTGCGCTGTGGAGTAGCACTGGAAATGGAGTGGTTGGTTAAATGATGCGTACTGTTGAAGCATTCATAGTTATCGTTATCATTCTTGGTGCTTACGGAATGGCTTCTTATTATGCAAAACTTCCGAGTCCGGATCAAGTTGCACCTATGAACATGAGACGTTTGGCTCTAACAACTTTGGAAACTTTAGATTCTTCACATGAATTAAGCATGGCCGTTTTTGACATGAACAACCTTACTCGCTTAGGCAACCTTCAGATAGCATTGTCCGCTTCTCTGCCCGCAAATGTGATCTACAACCTAACTGTTTACAACGTTAACACTAACACAGTAAACGGGAATCCAATCTATTCGCGCTTGGGGTCGATGTCTAACGCACCAGAGTTTAGGTGTTTCTTCTGATGCTTCGACCTATATGGTGGCCTCTTCAAATGTGACTTTCAACGTAACGCCGGAAAAGATTGGGCAAAATAACGGTGGCACGCTCTATATCTTGAACTGTAGCGATGCTAACGGTTGGTGGATCACAGGATACACCGCACAGAACTTGGCGCAAGATTTGTACGACCTTCTTTCGCCTTATTTTGTAAAGACAATTCTGGTTCAAAACACTGTCCAGCTTAGACAATTGCTTGATGGACAAAAAATTTCCGGCGCTCCTGAGGAAAATGTGCAAAACGCAGTTGTCATAAATACTTTTGGAGAGTCTGTGCCAATGCCACAAGAGTACTATTCAGGACAATCTCGCAGCAATCAAGGATATGATTCAGCAAAGAACTCGTATACTCCATATTGTCACACTTTAGGCAAACTTACCCGCGTCTATAACTGGACTTGGGCAAGCATAGTTGGTTACCCATTTTATTATGTTAGCAATAAAGGGGTTTTCGCTAGCCAACAGAATACTTGGGGAATATATGGCATGAGTATGACTGGAGGTGCTGGTGTTCGCGCTTTTCTGGAAGGTTTGGACAACCAGCCTTACGTTTATGACAGCAGTGGCGCTATTAGTGAAGTTGGTCTTGTAAATCTGAACCAAACTGTAGCATCACTGTGCAATTACTATGGAATTTATCCTGCACAATCTCAGACTTCGACCAGAGCCCTTTCAATATTGTCCGGTTACAATTTGACAGTTGGGCTCTATGTATTTAATCCAGTGGGAAACTACCTTCCAGGGGCAATATACAATCACGTTTTCACAGGATCTCAGAACAAGACAGGTTCGTTATTGGCTTTGGGATTAACTCGTACACCTGACATCAGAGTAACAGCAATTAGTCTTCTCGCCTATTATCAACCTCGGATTTTCGCTTCTGATTATAGAATTTATGATACTTCTAGACTTAGCAATTTTACAATTGGGATTTGCTGGAGGCTCGTAAAATGGCAAATATGAGAAGCAACAGAAGAGGACAATTTACTATTATTGCAGCTTTGCTTGTTGCTGTAGTACTTGTTGGTACATTAGTAACTACGTATTCGGCAATTCAGTCTTCGGCATCAGGCGATCAGCCTCAAGTGCTGAGTTCAGTGGACGAAACTAATTTAGCCCTTAAGCAACTTTTGGGTTTTACCGTCGGTTACTATGGTTCAATTTTACAGGTTACAGGCAATACATCTTACGCTAAAAATCTTGCTTCAATCTACCTGAACAGTGGTTTGGAAAATATTGCTGATTCAAAACCTGAATTGGGTTTATCGTTCAGAGTAAGTAATCTTAATTTAGCTGTGAATTGGTTTATGACTTCAAGTTACAGCTCTGGACAGCTCAATGTCACTTATGACATAACGTCTTTGGGCATGTACGGTCTTCCTTACTTTATGCAGTGTCGTTTAGACGTCAACGTTTTTCCATCTGTCACTGGTGGACCAGCAATAGTTAGTGTACTTCAGGACGGAGCAACCCCACTAAACACTCTGACTAGACAAAACTTCAAGTTTTACCGATATCAAAGTAATTTGACAAATTGGGACTTAATTGGATTAGATAGCGATCCCCAAGTCTTCTCCAACGGAACTTATGTGATTAGTATTCCATCTGGATACGGAATCGACTCTAAAGCATATCTAATGCAGATAACAGACACAAGAGGTGTTAACGTAATCGGATCATCTTTCAATGGCTATTCTTCTTCATTTATCTGGAGTAGCAGTGTTTACTCAGCTGGACAGCAATTTATTACCAAGATGAGCGATGTTGATGGTTCGGCTGATAAGGGTAGTCATAATGTTTTTGTTAGTCAGGGGGCCAAAGATGGAATCTATGATGTTTTGACGGAGCAGAATACAGGTGCAAATACTGAGCAGTTTGTTACTCAGATAAGTAATGTTGATGGTTCGGCTGATAAGGGTAGTCATAGCAACTTCAACAACCAGCAATCTAAAGACAATAACTTCGACGCACTTACTGAACAGAACACTGGGAACCAACAAAACACGTTTGGAAGCAATTCTGGCTCAAGCTATACTGTTGTTCTTGCTAACCAGCTATACGGATCCAAATTCACGAGTCCCGCGGATGCAGCCGGAGCAACCCTGCAAAATATTATCTGGTATGGTAGAATAGACTCTTTATTCGGTTCAGGCAACGCGAAGGCAATTCTAGTCAATTCAGCAACAAAAAACATAATTGCTACATCTAGCGCAATTTCTGTCTCCACTACAACCCAAGAACGAACCTGTACTTTTACAAGTCCACCGACTATTCAAGCAAACACACAATACATTCTAATGATGGTTTTTAGCGTTTCAACCCGTTTCTATTACGGAGTAGGAACCGCCAATCAGGGCTACCTGGACTCAACAAATAGCTATGCAAGTCCGTCGAACCCAACTGATGCGACAAATAACAACAACCAATACTACATTAGGGCCACTTATCAAACCCCAAGTAATTATGTGTTGGATTTGGAGGAGCAGTTTACTAGTGTTGATTTTAGCCAGAGCAATGAGCGGTTATGTGTCTATGCCGGTGCTGTTGGTTCTGAGTCTTTGAAGGTTGATGTCTATTCTGGGGGTAGCTGGGTTAATCTGATTCCGACTTTGCAAGCCTGGAATGCTAATGATTGGACCAATGTTTCTGTCTCTAGTTATTTGACCAGTTCCACTTTCACCATTAGGTTTACTGGTAGTGTGGAAACAGGTGATACGGTGCAGAATAGTTGGCAAGTAGATGCTGTTTTGCTTCATACTTGGACCGATAATTATCAGTTGGATTTGGAGGAACAGTTTACTGGTGTTGTTCTCAGCCAGAGTACTGAGTGGCTATGTATTTACGCTGGATCTGTTGGTTCTGAGTCTTTGAAGGTTGATGTTTATTCTGGGGGTAGCTGGGTTAATCTGATTCCTGCGTTAGCTGCCAATCAATGGAATAATGTTTCTGTTTTGAACTACTTAACTAGCGCGACTTTTACGATTAGATTTAGGGGTACCGTAGAGTCTGCTGATGCAGTTCAGGACACTTATCAAATAGACGCAACGTTGCTAAGTTTTAGTTCAACAGTGGATCCTTCATCAATTCAGGACTCAATTACCCCTGTAGAATGGCTACAAAATGGAACATTGAGAATGCTTGGTCAAGGCTTAGTATCTACATCTAACGCATTCCCAATACCACCTCTTCCAATCAAAGCTATTCACCTAAACCAAACTTTCATCAACGGTACAAACGGGGAAATTCCATTTCAGATCGAAAGCTGGGGCTCCAAATACAACATACCTCTCGGATTAACTAATAACGCCACGGTTTTCAGCAGAAACGAAATGGTTGTCTTCTTATTGGACACAAAAGTTACCACAGTCACAATGTGGTGGAATGGTTCCGATATGGCAACCCAGACTCCCCGCGCCTATATTGCCAGGACCGTTTAACGACAACCCAGTAAGTGGTGGGACACTCAGCAATGGCAGAGTAACTCTCAAGTTTCCATCAAGCGGATTCAATGTTGTAGCCACAACAGTTGGTGGCACCCAAAGCACGTCAAACTTCATGCGAATTAACGGGGAAACAAGCAATTACGGAGCGGGATATGCCTTTGTTGTACATCACGGAGTTGTTAGAGATATCGTGCTTCAAGAACCCGAATGGAACAACGGTCCTGGTGTCAGCAATGACTGTCCAAACCTTTACTGCAACATAGTGTTGACGTTGCCAGCTGGAACATCCTATTTCACCTATCAAATGAGAATGATGTTCATAGATTCGACAACGCAGCCAAGAACCATAAGCGACCTTTCACCCATACAACTCACCACAACTCTTAGCGGTGCACAAAGTCAAACCGAAAACGGAACATCAACCATTGCACCTATAGCAGTCAGTGGACCTGGAACATTCACGAGCTATAATGTGGCAACTCTGCATCAATGGAGTCAATTCATCAATTCAGGTGGATCTGGAACGGGCATCATGTTCAAAGATCTCGCAAACCAGCAGCTCTACTTCTTTGACGCCAAAGGATCGAACCCTGCACTTACAGGAGCTTTGAATGTGAGCACTTCTGGCACACAGTCAATTGAATTGGCTCCAGTGTCACCCTCTAAGAACGGTATTAGGCTATAACACTCCCTCGGGAGACGAAGTCTCTTGGATCGGCGCTATTGCAACATTTGACAGCAACATGACTCCAATATATACAATCAAAAACAACATGACTACAGGACTGTGGCTTATAGCAGAATATTCTCCAATAATCACAGAGATTCCGATAATCTAGAAGAGACACTATAAAAGCAGACCACTGAAATCTTGTGAGACTCTACCGGACATGTTTTATTAGTCGGCAAGAAACCATAAGAGCTGTTACAAGGGGCAGACGATTTGCAAGAAATCCTTACCGCAACAAGAGTAATAGTTACACTGGTTTTTCTTATCTACTCGTCCTGGAGCGACTATAAGACTCGGGAGGTAAGTAACCGGGTTTGGACAATTTATGCCCCCATTGCGGTTGTTTTGTCTCTTGTGGAATTCATCATTTTCGAACCAGCAAAGCTTCCACTTTTTGGTCTAAGCGCCGGAATAACCATAGGTTTTGCGCTTCTCCTATTCTATTCAGGCGGCTTCGGAGGCGCCGACTCAAAAGCCTTCATGTGCATAGCTTTAGCGTTGCCTCTTTTCCCAACTAATCTTTTCACGCCCATTCTGCCTGAAGGTTTGTCGCCTCTTTCTCAAGCCATTTTTCCTATAACGATCTTAAGCAACGCGGTTCTTATTGCTGCTGCAAGTGCAATCTTCTTGCTCATCCGTAATATCGCTCGCAAAATAAAAACGAGAAAGCCTCTTTTCGAAGGAACATTAGACCAGGAATCCACTATCAAGAAGATTTTGGTTCTTGTGACTGGACAAAAATTTTCGATCTCAACCTTGAAAGCAAAATGGCATATTTACCCAATGGAAGACCTCACTGAAGATGCAAATGCGAAAGATGTGTTCAAAAGAAAACTTGTCATTATTCCAAAAGACGAAGGAAGAGACGAAATAGTGCAACGGTTATCCAAAGCAGCGGAAGAAGGAAAAATAGACCAAAAAGTCTGGGCAACACCGGGCTTACCTATGTTGATTTTCGTTACTGCTGGCTTGATCATAGCCTTGAGCCTGGGAGATATAGTGTGGATATTAGTAGGGCATCTTATCTTCTTAGCCTAGATAATCTCAACTAAAGAGAAGTTTTCTACATTGAGGATTTGCTGCGTTTTGAATATGACAGTGAGGCTACTGCCATGAGCGCACTGCCAAAACCAACAAATGGAATCGCGTAGTTTCGAAGAGGATAAGTGAGGCTTAGGGCGTAGGTTAATCCGCTGTTTCCTGTGGCGTAAGAAAAGCAAAATGCGCTTATTGTGAACAAGACTATGGATGTTAAGAGCAGGAAAATTTCAGCCTTGAACTTCAACACTTTTCAACAGCCCCAAACGAGTATATTCCCCTAAATTAGGGGAAAGGTTATTTTAGCTTTTTGGAAAAACAAATATAAGGAGCACTTCAAGCCTTGAGCGCAAACATAGACAAACTACTAGATTTTCTATACAAACCATCCAAGGGCTTCAACGTTGTGGTGATGCCAGACTTCTTCATGGACCGCATCATAAACTTGGAATATGACCTCTCAAGCTTCGCTTCCGAAATCAACGCTGTTGTTCAGCGAAAAGGCGGAAGCATTGATCAAATTTCGCAAACAGATCAAAGAGGAGGAAACGCCATCAACGTAGCCTCTGCTTTGTCCTCCTTGGGTGCAAGAGTCACGCCTATTGTCTGCACAAGCACGCTTGGTCTTGACCAGATGAACTTTCACCTAGGAAGAAACAACGTCGACCTAAGCCACGTCAAAACCTTCTCCAAAGCATCTGTCACCACTGCTTTAGAACTCCAAACAGAAAACGGAAAAACAAACGTGATGCTCAGGGATTTGGGGTCTCTATCTGACTTCGGCCCCTCAGACCTCACGATGGAAGATTATGAAATAATTGAAAATGCAGATTACGTCTGTTTATTTAATTGGGCAGGCACCAGAAAACATGGTACCGCACTTGCTAAAACAGTTTTCCAACGAGCAAAAGCCAAGGGAAAATGTAGAACATATTTTGACACAGCAGATCCAACACCAAACAACGAAAAAATATCAGATCTTATGGAAAAGGTCCTAAAAACGAACCTTGTAGATGTGCTAAGTGTAAATGAGAACGAGGCTGTATGTTACGCATCTCTTCTCAGCGACGAGATATCTGAAAAGAGAACTAAAATTGACTTTAATGAACTTGCGTTGCTCTCCGCACAGATTTTGGCAAAGCACTTGTCTGCTAGAATTGATTTACATACAACCACTTTTTCGGTTACAGTTACAGAGGAAAAGGCTGTTTTCGTTCCAGCTTTCAAGATTGACGCAAAGCGCGCCACGGGAGCTGGCGACGCCTGGGACGCGGGAAACTTGTTGGGCGATGCCAATGATCTTTCAGATGATTGCAGATTGACCTTAGCCAATGCAGTTTCAGCTTGTTATCTCAGCGACCAAGCAGGAAACCACCCAACAAGACAAAAATTAATAGATTTTCTTCAGAAAAACAAGATCGAACAAAGATAATTAATGCCAAATTTATTAAGCAAACAAAACTTTAACCAATCACACTAGTCAGAGACCCGGAGGAAATTGCAGCATGGGAAAACTTTTTGGAAGCAGCGGAGTACGTGGTTTAGTAAATGTCGCTTTGACGCCGCAGTTAGCGTGCAAAGTCGGATTAGCAGTCGCAATTTGCTCAAAGGCTAAGTATGCAGTTGTTGGACGGGATACAAGAGTCTCAGGACAAATGCTTGAAGACGCATTGGTATCAGGGTTAAATGCAGCGGGAACGGATGTCTCTTTGTTGGGTGTTCTACCAACTCCTGCTGTAGCCTTCTTGACTCGAGAGTTGCACGCTGATGTCGGTTTCATGCTTACGGCTTCACACAATCCTCCCCAATACAACGGCATCAAAGTCTTTGACGAAGACACTTTGTCCTATACAGACCAGCGTCAAGCCGAGGTTGAGCAAACAATTGCTGGAAATAATTTCGCAAGGGCGGATTGGCGTGGTATAGGAAAAGTCCATGACATAGAGGCTTCAGAACAATACGTTGAGATGTTACATAATGCTGGGAAGTTGAGCAAGAAATGGCGAGTTGTGGTGGATCCGGGTTGTGGAGCAACTCATCGTGATGCTGCTTCTGCACTAAATGGTCTTGGATGCAAGACCACAACCATTAATGCGCAACCTGACGGGTACTTCCCTGCAAGAAGTTCAGAGCCGACCGAAAAATCGTTAGTTGATTTCGCCAAAACGGTTCAAGCTTTGGGCGCTGATTTAGGCGTAGCATTTGATGGTGACGGTGACCGAGTGGCGTTTATCGACGGGAAAGGCAAATTTGTAGATTTTGATCGTGCACTGGCAGCATACTCAGCCTTTGCCCTTAAGACATGAAGGCGGAGGGACTGTTGTAACTAATGTAGAGGCGTCAATGTGCGTGGAGACTATGGCTGAGAAATATGGCGGCAAGGTCGTTAGGGTGCGAGTGGGCGACGTTTATGTCTCAGAAGCAATGAAACAGTTTAACGCAGTTTTCGGGGGTGAGCCCTGCGGCGCATGGGTGCACCCGAAGTTCCATTGGTGCCCTGACGGACCGCTTTCATCTGTGCTACTCCTCAAAGCATTAGAAGACGAAAACCAAGATCTAGAAGAGTTCGTCGCGCAAGTTCCAGAATATGTGACTCTTCGAGAAAATATACCCTGCACGAACGACGAGAAACAGAAAATCATCTCAGACATTGAAAAAACCATCATCCAAGCTTTCTCCCAGCGCACAAAGATTTCTCTACTGTTGACGGGGTCAGGTTAACCCTCAAGAATGGCTGGTTACTCATCAGAGCATCGGGCACTGAACCGCTCATTCGATTAACTGTTGAGGGTGAATCGTTAAATGCAGCTCGAAACATAATGAGCAAAGGCGTATCACTAGTGAAAGACCACGTTGAGGACATGTGACTATGAAAGCTGTTCTATTAGCTGCGGGTGAAGGTGTCCGACTCTTGCCGGTAACGGCGAAGCGTCCCAAGCATCTGATTCGAGTCGGCGGAAAACCTATCCTTGAGCATTGCATTGATGCTTTAAAATCCAATGGCATAAACGAACTTCTAATAATTACTCATTACATGGGAGATGCCATACGAGGGCATTTCGGCGATGGCTCAGAAATAGGGCTCAAAATTGAATATCTTGATCAAGCGGAGATTTTGGGAACAGGCAATGCTGCAAGCCTTGCCGAGCCTTTCGTTGATGGCGAGTTTCTATTGGTTTATGGAGATTTGTTGTTTTCTGCGGAATCCGTGAAGACAGTAATCGAGACCTATATTTCGGGAAAGACAGTTGCCGCGATTGCAGTGGTGCCTGTAGACAAACCCGAAAATTACGGAGTTATCGAGTTCAAAAAAGATAATGCTGTTAAACGGATAGTTGAGAAACCCGGTCGGGAAAAAGCTCCTTCGAACTTGGCGAATGCGGGAATTTACTTACTAAACAAAGAAATATTTGACGCATTGAGAAAGGTCACAAGATCAGCTAGGGGGGAATGGGAGCTAACCGACGCAGTCACAATTTTGGCTGAAGAAGGAAAAACAGTTTTGGCAGCTCAAATTTCTAAGGATGACTGGTTTGACATAGGTCGCCCTTGGGATTTACTTGACGCGAACGTTTGGGCATTAAAACGAATAGAGCACAGAATTTTAGGAAACGTTGAAGATGGAGCTCACTTGCTGGGTCCGGTTTCTGTGGCTGAAACAGCCCGAGTACGATCAGGCGCTTATATCGAAGGTCCATGTTTCATCGATGAGGGTGCTGATGTCGGACCAAACTGTTTCATACGTCCATACACTAGCATAGGTAAGAATGCACGTGTTGGCAACGCCTGTGAAGTCAAGAACAGCATAGTCATGGAAGGTACACACGTAGGGCACTTGTCTTACGTTGGGGACAGTGTCCTTTGTGAAAAGTGCAATTTGGGTTCAGGAACTATAACCGCAAATCTCCGTCTGGACGATGGTAACATTAAGATGCTAGTAAAAGACAAAGTTGTTGACACAGGAAGAAGAAAACTTGGAGCCATACTAGGAGACAATGTGAAAACAGGAATAGGCGCTCTTCTGATGCCCGGTGTCAAAGTAGGAAACGATAGTTGGGTAGGTCCTGGCTTAATTATTGAACGCGATTTGCCTGCAAAATCGATGGCTTTTGCGAAGCAAAACTGGGATAAGAAAGAAAGAGCCCCATAACTCTCGCCTAGGGTGAAATCAAAAATAATTTACCTGTTCCCCCCGACAAATAGGTTGGATTCAATATATCGCTCCACCGAACAAACTTTTGATGGCTTCATTAGTTCACCGAGCGGTATTAGGTCGGTGCTGCCATAAAAAAGCCACAATTAGCGCGCATTGCAGTTAATCCAAGATGCTTTGAATCTGGTTTTAATACTCCCAAACTAGTAGCGATAGCGATAAGAAGGCTTATGAAACAGGTAATCTCTCCTTTTTCAAAAGTTCGCTCAGCTTATAACGAGGGCTTTAGATGAGGGAATTCTCGAAACCTGTCGTTGTAGTTTCCAAATGCATCACCTTCGAACCCGTCAGATGGAACGGACAAATAATAGCCAGCGAATTCGTGGAAAAGCTCAAGCCATACGTAAATTTTGTGCCCGTTTGTCCAGAAGTTGAAATAGGACTTGGCGTCCCCCGCGATCCTATTAGAATAGTATTAGTAAACGGGGAAACGAGACTCCTGCAACCAGCAACGGGTTTAGACTTCTCAGATAAAATGAAGAAATTTTCAGAGTCTTTCTTAGATTCTTTGGATGCAGTTGACGGGTTCATACTCAAGAGTGGCTCTCCAAGTAGCGGTTTCAAAAACGTAAAAGTGTATCCAAGCACCGAAAAAGTCTCATCAATAGGGAAAAGCCCAGGCTTCTTTGGAGGAGCAGTTCTTCAGAAATTTCCTAATCTGGCAATTGAAGATGAGCGCCGCCTGCTTAATCCACGGATAAGGGAACACTTTCTCACGAAACTATTCACTTTAGCTAGTTTCAAAGAAGTAAAAAAATCTAGGAAAGTCAGAAGATCTGGTCAAATTTCAATCCGATAACAAGTACTTGCTTACGGCTTACAACCAGAAGGAGCTTAGAATCTTGGGAAAGCTAGCAGCAAACCAAGAACACAAGGCTTTTGATGAAACAATGGCGAATTATGAAACTCACTTGTATTATGCCTTAGCCCGTACTCCAAGTGTCGGTGCAAACGTAAATGTCCTGTTAAAGATAATGGGTTATTTCTCACATCAACTTTCAAAGGATGAGAAATCCTTCTTCCTTGCTTCTGTCGACAAGTACAAAGCAGGGAGGCTGCCATTGAGTGCATGCTCGAGCGTTTTGAAGGCTTGGATAGTGAGGTTCAAGCAAGAATACTTGTCGAGCCAGACAGTGCTTGAACCTTATCCCGAACAGCTTACAGAGCTTGAAACTGTTTTTTCAGAAGTTAACGGAAAAAACTACTGGAAAAAAGAAAATGCAAACACGCCTTACTGATAGAGAGCAAAGCTATGCTATCGAAGATCTGGTAAAAGATCTACTTAACAGTTGTTTTGCAAGAATTTATGGACTCGCCAGTCTGTGATTGCCAAGTTGATTGCTTTAATGGCGCTTTTTTCTTTGTCTTTGATCTCTAGCATTACATCGAAGTCGAATGGTTCTGTATGTTTCAAAAATAGGTCAAAATCTTCTATGTTAATCGTTTCGGCGTGTCGTCTTGGTGATCCATTGGGTTCTTGAGAGCTGTAGTCAACCATTGGAATTCCGTCTCTTTTTTCATTCCATGTCTTTGTGGCAAGCTTGAAAGATTCTTCTATTGTCTGGTTTCCTGAACTGTTGAGTCTGTGATGAAAGACATCGAAAAGAATAGGAATTTGGATTTGCGTATTTATTTTTAGGCAGTCGTTCAAATCGTACAATTTGTCGTCATTCTCGATTACTAGACGTCGAAGTGTTGAATCATCAAGCATTCTGAATCTTGTTACAAATCTTTGCATGCTCTTCTCTTTGTCTTCGTAGGTGCCGCCGACGTGAATTTGAATCTTAGCCGATGTATTTAGTTTCATCAAGTCAAGTAATTCGGCGTGATACTTGAGTTCTTTTTTGCTTCTTTCAAAAATCTCGTCTTTAATAGAGTTAATGAGGGTAAACTGGTCTGGGTGCATTGAGATTCGGATTCTATTTTTGATGATAAACTCGCCGATTTCTTCAAGATCTTCTTGGAAATACTTTTGCCAGTTGAACTTATTTATCGGATGAGAAGCAAATGGAACCAAATCTGAGGATAATCTGAAAAAGAGCAGTTTATGCTCAAGATTAAACTGCAAAATTCTTCGCAAGCAGTCAAGGTTATTCTTTAATGTCTGCTTAAGTCGGTTTTCAGAATAAGATTTTAGTCGAAAAGCGCTGTTTGTGGTACAGCCAATCGTTCGATTGATGCAGGGATAACCTATTCTCATTATTTATCCTCGATATACATTGATTTTTAACCGCCACTCTTTTCGTAAGTGAGTTGCGTTGCTTCTAAGGTATTCCGTATTTTCCATTGACTGCGTCTCGAAAGATTTGCAGTTGGGGCGGATAGAAAGTGAAAACTATGAATGCGATGGCTAGCAAAAAGATTGCGGCAACTGCGATTTTGTTAAGATTTCTTGGGAGTTGTCTATGTGTTAGCAATTTGTAACTTAGGAGCTGTCCGATTATTACTGCAGCTATGAAGGTGGAAATGTCTATTAAGAATATACTTTTTCCGCTGATAGTAGTGTATGAATAGAACACAAGTGGAATAACAGTTATCATAAGATAAACACCCATGGCTTTGGCTATCCAGAAGTTGTTTGTCGTTTTTCCAAGGCGCGGGTACTCTATAAGCGTGAAAAACAGTGACGGCCAGAAAGCCAGCTTCAAATGTTCCCAGACGCTTTCATTTACTGCTGAGAATGCGCCGACGATTGGTTGATTGCCTGACAGATTAAAGGTGAAGTGGAACGCGCTTCCAAGAAAAATAATGAAAACCAATCCAATTAATTCATAGGTGAAAACAGTTTTGTTTGTAGCTGCAGCCATTTCGGCTCTCCCAAAACGAATTGTTTAGGACAGAATATAAGATTTGGGCGTTTTTAATTCTGTCTTATAATTATTGTTGATCTTCTAAGGATTTTGGAATTGGAAAAAAGGTTCAGCGGACAAAGGATCAACTTTGAAGCGGTTAAAAGCTTTATTGAGTTTGCACCACTTCGATGGCAACTTCGTTTCTGCGCAGGAATCCCGGGATGAACGGGGGGTTGTAAAGCATTGTGAAAACGTTACCTTTTGTTTTGATTTTTGCCTCAGACAACGCCTTCAATAGTTCTTGTGTTTCCTTTTCAAAATGTGCTTCTGACCATCCACCGGAGAAACAGAGGGCGGCAATGAGTCTTGCTGGAATTTCAACAATTTTAACACGCTCATCCGTCGGTTCAGGGGTGGTTTCAATATTGTATTCTGCGGGCATTACAAACGCCATCATGCCCATTTCCGAGAGTACGGGTGATGTCATTTGGATTTGTTGAGAAACTACTGGAGTTGTCATTTTCACTTTTGCTCGCTGCCTGTTTTCTCCTGTGATAAATCGGTAAAGTAGATTGAAACCGTTGCTGGGGTCTCCTACTTTTGCCACGACGATTTTGGGATAGCGTCGTATCTCGACTTTGTCTATTTCTTGGATGATTTCGTACTTTATTGTTTCAACCATACTTTTCACACTCGTTTCTACAAGTTTTTTTCGTCAATTTTCAAGGCATCGTTTAAGCAAGGTGTGTTTACGGTGACTTAAGCCCCATTCTTTCGGTCACGTTTTCAAGTTTGACGATCACTATTGAAGCATCAGGTGTTAAGGAATTCCAATCCTTGTCCCTTGGAAAACCATGGGCTACAAGAAAATTCTTTGACAACCCCTTCGCCTTCGCAGTACCAACCATTTTTTCAATTGCAAGCGCTCTTTCTTGAGGATCTTTAACGACTTTTAGCTTTCCTGTCAACACGACGAATCTATATTCGCTCAGGTCTTGGGTGTACTTTTCAATTTCAATACAAACGGATTTGCCTTCTTCGAGTAACCCCATTTTCTTCCCATATTGAGTAAAGTGAAAATAAAGTTGACTACTAACCAAAGCATACTGGAAAGGCGCAATGTACGGGGAATTCTCGCCGCCAAAGGCGATACGACATAGAATCTGCTCCTCCAACAGATCATTCACTTCAGCTTGGCTCATCCTGGGCAACTTTTCAAGTCTCAAAAAAACACATCCGCGCGACAATAACTAAAACTCTCAAGGATTCATATTTAATTTACTATGCGATAATTTTTTATCCCCCAACAACACCCGAATACTTGGTGAGTGTAGTGGATTTTTTTGAGGTAATCAAAAACAGAAGAAGCATTCGAAGATATCAAGAAAAGAGCGTGGAAAAAGAGAAGCTTCAGAAAGTTTTGGAAGCTGCACGACTTGCTCCCTCTGCAATGAATCGCCAACCTTACCAGCTTTTCGTAGTTACCAACAAAGAAATTCTTTCGAAGATAGAATCGGCATGCAGCCAGAATTGGGCGGCGCCTACAATGATTGCTGTGGTTTCTACTCCGAGAGAGGCTTGGGTGAGAGATGATGGTGAAGAGTTTTGGAAGGCTGATGCTGCTATTGCGATGAATCAAGTTTCCTTGGCTGCTTTTGCCGAGGGCTTGGGAACTTGTTGGATAGCAGCATTCAATGAGAATCAGGTAAAGGAAATCTTGGGCGTAGCTTCTGATTCGCGAATTCCTTTCTTATCGCCGTTGGGCTATCCTGCAGAAAACAAGGGATCAATAACTAACAGGAAAACAATAGAATCCTTAGTTCACATTGTTTAGACGCAGAATCTCGGCGTAGGAAGCTCCTTTCCTAGTTTAGCTTGAAGAATAATGTAATAGCTTATTCTATTGAAATTCAAATGCTACTCGTCAACGAAAAGTCCAGCTAACTTGTGTCTGGAAATACGTGAAAGTTCAATTATTCTTTTCTTAACTAACCTCAACAATTGCTTTCGCAGGTTCTCGGCGGAAATGTTCGAGCGTAGATTAGACATTCTGTGCGATAGTTCTTCGTCTCCCAAAGTACTGTTTATCCATGCCTGAAAATCGCCACGAGAATAATGAAATAGCACAGAATTGATCTCAATTCTCTGGAGTTTTTCAGCAAAATCAGCAAGACTTACTGCTGTCACTTTCATGTAAACTCCATTCTCTGTGCAAAAGTGGAACCCGCTTTCAAAAGGAACCGCTTTAAGAATTTTTTGAGCTTCATCTTCTGAATAGGTCCGAGTCGTTCAATTCACACCCATAGCCGTTTAGATTTGCTTGTTTACTTGATGTTTCCGTTCTTAAAAAGCACCCGTTTTAATTAACAAAAGAAAAGAATGGGATTAGAAGGGTCGAAATAGACCTACAAACACTAACCAAACCAGAAACGTTTTAGCTACGAAACTAAGGACAATGTAGGTTCTTTCTCCATAAAGATAGTCTCTCCATCGTCCAACAGCCTTGTACTGCAGAACTTGATTGACTGCAAAACTCATGAACAGTGCCAGATATACAACGAATATCACATAAACGAAGTTTGGAACACTGCCTGCCACTTGAGGCTACAGCACCTCCGAAGTAGGCAAACAGGACAACCCAGGGAAAACCGCCGGATATGCATCCTAGAATAAACGATGACCAGTTTGTTTTCTCCGTTTTCTGATTTACCAACTCCATAAGATATCCAAACATTATCATCATAGCGTTCAAAACAAATATCATTGCAAGCGACCAGAAATCCCAGATCCCAACGAAAGTTGCAATTATCCAGATCATTATCGAACTTGAAAAAGCGTATTCGAACCATCGGTAGGGGTTCATACCTTTCTTCAAGTTTTCGTTGTATGATTTGTTTTTTGGAAAAGCAATCATGAAATGTGCAAATGCTGAGATCAGCGGAAAAGCGGCAAGAAGCAACCCTAGATGAGTAACGGTGAAGAGAACTTGGGGGTTTGGTGCTGCGAAAATTGCTGGGTTTGTTGGGCTAACATGTGCGAATGTGAGGTAGAAGGTGTAGATGTCTGTTCCTTTAGGCCAAGTTAGAAGGAAAGTCAATGCCAGAATTACGATGCCATTTATCAGCTGCAGTGTTCCTGCGCCGATGTTGAACTTTTTCAGGTATCCAAGAGATATAGGCGATTTAGCAATTATTTCCTGTCTTTCTTTGTAATTTATAATTATTCCTCCTTTCTCCTAGTTCTCTATCGGTATTTTAGATTAATTAGCCTAACTGTCGCATCCGAGTTTGAGGCAGGCGCCAAACGCATAATTTTATATTCGACATCGCTTTCTTGTGATTCAGGTGTAAGTTTTGTCGAAAGCTCAACCTCATCCTGGACACGAAAAACACCTCTGCAAAATGATAGAGGACAAAGTACCAATAGAGAAAATAAAGCCACTTGTGAAAGATGCAAAATACATCTGCAAAGGTTGCATGCGCACAGCTGCCAAAGCAGAAAACCTATGCGCCCCAGAAAAGCTCTGAACCTCTTTTCTTTTTTGTATCAATTGAGAATATTAGCGAAATTTGTAGGTTTTTATTTTTAGTTAGGATACTTTTCGTCTGAACAATAAGATGCTTGCGCCTAAGCTTAGCACGCCAACGATGAGTATTGCGATTAGGGCATATTCTATTTTTTGCCAGACTAGGCCATTAATGATCAGGGATTGAAACGCCTCAGCTATGTACGTAAAGGGATTAACGTTTGCTACTTGTTGTACCCAACTTGGCAGTAGACCGATTGGCATTACTGATGCAGACAAGAATAGCAGTGGAAACGTCGTTAACAAGCCAACTGAGAGTGTTGTTTCTGCGTTCTTTGTATTTAAAGCTACAAACAAGGATATGCCTGACCAGGCAATTCCGAACAAGGCAGCTAAAATGAAAATTACGAGTCGCTCCTACAATGCCTGAAGCTATGTTTACTCCCAAGGCTAAACCGATAACCAATATTATAGCAACTTGGATTACTGTGGTAAGTGCGCTGCTGAAGAGTCTACCGAATAAAATTGAGGATTTGTTGATTGGAGCAACCCTCATTTTATCCATAAAACCGCTGTCAAAGTCGTTGACTAAACCGATACCGGTGTTAAGTGCAGAAGAGGCTATGGTTTGTATTATGACCGCGGCAGTGAAGAATGTAATGTAGCTGCTAGTGCCTGTAAGCAACTGAAATGAAGGGATGCTTCCAATCGCTGAGAAGGCCTGTGTAAAAAGCAGGAACCATACTAGTGGTTGAATAAGGTTGAAAAAGATTAAGATAGGTTGGCGAAGTAGTTTTTTGTTCCAACGAGAAAAAATCGCTATAATCTCAGATAGCATTTCCATCATTTTCATCTTCTCCTCCTTCCCCATCCACCAGTTGTTTGCTTGCGTTCCACTACATTCAAAGTTTTTCCCGTGAGCTTTAGGAAGACTTCATCAAGAGTGGGAGCTGAAAGGTTGAGTTGTTCTACGTTGATTCCGGCTCCATCCAAAGCTCTTACTACCTGTGTGACTATGGCGGAGCCGTTTTTTGTCATTATTGTTAAACCGTTTTCAGCGGCTATTCCGTCTCCACATTTACCTACTGCTTCAATTCCTTGCAGCTTGGACATTAAGTCTTTGGCTTTTTCGCAGCCCTCATGATCATCTATCTTGAATCGTAGTGTGATCTTGTCTGCTCCAACCTGTGCTTTGAGTTCGGCTGGGTGTTCCTTCGGCCACGATCTTGCCTTGATCCACTATGCATAGTCGGTTGGCTAAGCGGTCTGCTTCTTCCATGTATTGTGTTGTTAGGAATATTGTCATGCCTTCACGATTTAGTTTAACGATATATTCCCAGATGTCTTGTCTGCTCTGAGGATCTAGCCCTGTCGTTGGTTCGTCTAAGAACAGGATTTTTGGATCTGAAACTAGTGATGAGGCTAAGTCTAGTCGTTTTCTCATTCCTCCGGAAAATGTTTTCAATCGTCTATCGGCGGCCTCAGATAGTCGGATTGTTTGGAGAAGTTCGTTTACTTTGGTTTTTGCTTTTTCGGTCGATATATGGTGGAAGCTGCATTGAAGCATAAGGTTCTCGCGGGCGGTGAGGTCGTCATCTACTCCTACTTCTTGTGAGGAGTAGCCGATTATTCGTCTTACTTTTACTTGGTCGGCATCGATGTCGAGTCCGTCGATTGTGGCTTTTCCAGAGGTTTTTTCCAGCAATGTTGTGAGGATTTTGATGGTAGTGCTTTTGCCAGCCCCGTTTGGGCCCAAGAAGCCGAAAATCTCTCCTTTCTTAACCTTAAATGATATGCCATCTACAGCAATTACGTTTTTTCCATAAGTTTTATGCAGGTCATCGACAACTACTATGTTTTCCACTCTAATATCCACCATTAAACAAAATAATAAGAAAAAAAGAAGGTATTTTTGCTTTGCCCTATTTTGGCAATAGGACTTTGTCGATTACGTGTATTACGCCGTTGTCTGTCTCGATGTCTGCTTTGACGATGTTTGCGTCGTTGACTTTGACGGACTTGTGCATGTGCCATTTTGCTGAGTCAATCTTTACATCTTGACCTTGAATTGTTGTTAGTTTTGGGTGTTGTACGACGTCGCCTGCTGGAACTTTTCCTGCCACTACGTGGTATGTTAAGACTGCGGTTAGTTTTGGTATGTCTTTTAGAAGACCTTCAACTGTGCCTTTGGGCAATTTAGCGAAAGCCTCATCATTTGGTGCAAAAACTGTGAACGGACCCTTGCCCTTCAAGGTATCAACCAATTTTGCTGCTGTTACAGCCGCTACAAGTGTTTTGAATGTGCCTGCCGCTACTGCGGTATCAACTATATCTGCCATAAAATTTCACCTCTTATTACAATTCATCTAGGTTGCGACGCTTAATTAAGCATTTGTTAATTTGAGAACTCGCACTAACACTTTTTTGCGTCTTTCTTGAAGTGTCGAGCTGTTTCATCATTGCTTTAGGAACCAACTCCTCGCTGGATTTACCCCTGAAAACTTTTTTGATTAAAATTATGTTTATCCGTGTGTCAAACTGCATGCAGGATATGGCGAATTTAGCGCGCCGTCTGGATAGGTGTGAATGGATTTGGACAATGTTCCAAATCAACAATGCATCTTGAAGGCGTCACGTTAAACATGCCGTTAATTATTGAAGTAGTAGATGAGCAGCTCAAACTTGAGCCTCTACTTCCAGAACTAAAAAGAATAGTTGACGACCGCGGGTTAGCAACAAATCAAGTGGAATACGTGCTTCAGAAAAGCGCGCTACATCCCCAGGCATCTTTACAACTATAGTAATGTATCTGTCCTTGGAGAGACAGTCGGAAATAAATAGTTGGTCTGCACAATCGTATAGAACATCTAGATGGAGGCAACAAAAGTGTCTGTAGCGCAAAGAAAATTCTTCACCGAAATCGCAGCGCTGGTAGATAAACCCGTTACTGTTAACACGACAACAGGCAAGAAATTCGTTGGCATTCTCGTGGGTATTAACCCAGACAATATGGGTTTGTGCATGACAGAGGCAAAAGACGAAACTGGACAAGTGAGTCACCGTATTTTCCTAAATGGAAGTGTAGTCGCCCAAATTAGCAGTACTGAAAAACCCTTCGATCTCAAAGCACTTGCAGGCAGACTTGAAAAAGTCTTTCCAACCATGGTGAAATTATACGAGGACCAAGGCTTCATATGGGTAATGGACAAAGTCAAACTCACTGAGCGAGGAGTAGTAGAGGGCACAGGACCTGCAGCAGAACGTGTTCAAAGAGTATACGATCAATTCATGAGTGAAGTCAAAGCCTAAATATACCAGCGCAGCGCCTCTTCTTCTTTCTTCTTTTCGTCTTGAATATTTTTGATTAATCCGAAAGACTCCAATACTTTTTTTGTTTGGCTTGCTGCAGAGTCAACATTTGACAAATCAATATTTAGGCCCAAGTATTTACTCAGCGCTGAAAGTGCAACCCTAGCAGCTGCAGCGTCAGGGTCATTACCTTGAGTATCAACAAGCAAAGCAAATGCCTTAAAATTTCGCAGTCTACTCAGTCCCACAACCAAACCTGCAATTCCAAAAATATGTCCAACCATAATTCTGGCTCCCACGTCCATAGCCTCTCTCAATGTCGCTTCATCTGTAGCCGCCGTATAGAGCAAAGGTTGACCTTTAACTTCGTCTTTCTTGAAGCCTCCAATAGAGATGGCCAAATGGCATCCGAAACCCTCGGCTATGTCAAGAACTTTGCCACAGAGTTCATATTGTCCAGGCGTGGTTAGTGCCTGTGTATTTCCAAACCATATTATTAGGTCGCGCTCGCCGTTCTTACTTTTTACATAATAGAGTTCGTTTATAGGTGACTGGGCTCCGCCTGATTCAGTGAGGATGGCGAAGTCCTGGAAACTGGAGGATACGATTTCTACGAATTTCTTAGCTTTGAGTTCGTGTATCAGATGCAAAGCAGCGATATTGGCGATGAATCCAATTCCTGGCAAACCTTCAATTAAGATTGGATCGTTGAGCTCTGGTTTCTCATAGATTTCGACGCTGCAGACCATAACTTTGCTTCACCAATATATAGGAAGGGTAATATTTGTCATTCAAATATAAGCATGCCTAACCGTCTGGGTTTCAACTGCCGCAATTCTTTGTTGAATAACAGGGTGTCTCTGTTTAGGAATCGTTGGTTCAAACGCTATTCTTTTGTTTTTTGAAACGTGAACCCATTATCTCAGCGTATGCTCTAGAGAATTGAGCTCCAAAAAGAATGAACTCATCAGTTACAAAAATCCACAACATAAGCACTATCACAGCCCCCGCTGTTTCGAGAAGAGAAGTTGCTGGGAAGGTATGAATGTAAATGCCAAAAAGATAATCTAGCATAGTTGAAACTATGCTTGTTATTATTGCAGCTAAAGTTACATCTCGCCACTCAATTTCAACATCCGGCAATTGTTTGTATATAATGCTGAAGAGTAATGCAGTCAACAAGAAAGAAAGAATTACTTGAACCGCTCCCAGAACGAGCGATGCTTGGCTTCCGAGCAAGAATCCTATTGAGATGAACAATACGCTTGTGAATCCCGTCCAAGCCAATACTATAAATCCCATGATTGAAACGATTAGGAAACAAGACATTCTCTCTCGTAATCTAGGGATAAACTTTCGGGGCGTTTTTGGTTCAACTTCCCAGATACCGTTAAGAGTATCCAATAACACTGCAAAAGCGCCAATCGCTCCTATCACAGCAAATGTTATGGTGATTACTGAGTTGAGGGTTGAAGTGAATGCATCAGTTTTGCTCCCGACGAGTTGTTTAACAAGGTCAGCGACCGTAGGTCCAGCCACAATACTTACCTGACTAATAAGTTGTTGTAGTGCTTGTGTTTGACCGTAGATTAAGGAGAGAAGTCCAAGCAGAATGAGCAGTAGTGACGGAAGAGGCAAGATTGTAAAAAATGCTAGAGCTGCTGCTCTTATGGTGGCATTGTTAGCCTGCCAATTATGAAATGCAGCTTTAGAGATTGAAAGAAACTGTTTTCGATCCATAACCCAACAATCCAATAGGTATCTATCCAGCAATTATTCAAATTCTTGCTGGAAACCTAGCTCGATTTACGTGCCACATTACGAAAAACGTATTAAACATTAAAATTTGTTGCGGTTGCCTACAAATAGCAATTAATAATATTCAGTTTGAGGGTTGAATTTTATAATATGCGTTGAAGATTTGGTTTCGTAACATAGTTTCCTCAAGAAAAGCCTACTTATGATTCAAAAAACCAACTTCTCTCACAACGGAAACTGCCTGGTGTGGGCTAATCTTTTTAATGAGTTGCTTGTTGATTTGTGTAGATTCGTCATGAGTTTCGAAGTCAAAGCGAAAGACCTTCTGGGCAGGATAGGCAAACTGAAAACCAAAACCTACACAGTAGAAACTCCATTACTTTTCCCAGTAATAAACCCCAGTATTCAACTAGTTCCTCCGCAAAGACTCAAGAATGAGTTTGGATTTGAGGCTGTCATAACTAATGCTTACATTCTTTGGAAGCGCTACAAAGATCTCCCAATAGGACAAGGTCTGCATAAGTTCCTCAACTATGATGGGGCAGTTATGACTGATTCCGGAGCTTACCAAATTCTTGTTTATGGAAACGTGGAAGTCACACAAAAAGAAATTGTAGAATATCAAGAACGAATTGGAAGTGACATTGCGACAATACTTGATATTCCAACAGGTTGGCATGTCCCTAAAGAGCACGCAGCGGAAACCGTGGCGGAAACTCTCAAGCGTGCCAAAGACTTCTTCAAAATCAAAAATCGTAAGGATACTTTGTGGGTTGGACCAGTTCAAGGTGGAAGGCATTTGGACCTCGTGATTAGGTCAGCTAAAGCAATGGGCAAGCTGCCTTTTCAGATTCATGCTTTAGGTAGCCCGACAGAAGTCATGGAAAATTATCGTTATGATGTACTTGTAGATATGATAATGGCTGCCAAGATGAACCTGCCTATAGAGAGGCCTTTGCATCTTTTCGGCGCTGGACATCCGCACATGATGGCCCTCGCGGTAGCTTTGGGTTGTGATCTTTTTGACTCCGCCGCATACGCATTATATGCGAGGGAGAATCGTTATATGACTGAAAACGGGACGTGGCGTCTTGGCGAAATGGATTACTTCCCTTGTCAATGTCCCAAATGTTCCTCTGCAACGCCAAAAGTCGTTTTAGAAATGCCTAAGAACGAGCGTGAAACATTCCTCGCAGAGCATAATTTGCATGTTTGCGTCGCAGAGCTAAAACGCATAAAACAAGCCATTCAAGATGGTCGGCTTTGGGAGCATGTGGAGATGCGAGCTCATGCTCATCCGGCCCTTCTTACAGCGTTGAAAAGGGTGAAGGATTATGAAGGATTTATCGAAGAGATCAGTCCTGTAGTCAAACAAAGCGGTTTCTTCTTCTTTGACGGAGTTGGACTCGCAAGGCCAGAAGTCGTCCATTACAGAAACCGTTTTTCTGAGAGATATCACCCGCCAGAGGCTGCAAAGATTCTTGTGCTTGTTCCTCAAAGCCACAGCAAGCCTTTCCACAGAAGTGAAGAGTTTAGGGATATTAGAAAAGTCATCAACCGAATGGATGAACAAAAGGCCGAGCTCATACATGTTTGTTTTTATGCGGCGCCATTTGGGGTCATTCCTTTAGAACTTGACGAAGTTTACCCGCTCAGTCAGCACGAAGCTTCAATGCCCATGGATAGCGAAGTTGCAGAATACGTCGCTTCGCAAGTTGCCTTCTACATTGAACGAGCAAGATACAAGTTCGTCGTTTTCATACATGACCCAGAAAACTGGCAAGACAAAGTCAAAACAAAATGTCTCAGTGCCTGCAAAAAGAAAAACATCCAAATTGGGGTCCTATGTACAGGAGCACCGTCGACAAAAGAGTTTTTAGCCAGCTTAGAAAACATCCTTACCAATAACTTGAGCGAATGACTTTGATTCGAGCAGACTTTCACATTCATACTACTTTCTCAGACGATTCAGAGACCAGACCCAAAGACCTCATTGAAAAGCTTGTTGCACACCCGACCATTAAAGTAGCTGCTGTCACCGATCACGATTCAACAAAAGGGATTGATACGGTCCGGAACTTAGCCGCTCCATTTCCAGATATTCTGATAATGCCTGGTGTCGAAATAAGTACCCCCCAAGGAGATATAGTAATTTTAGGAACTGAAGAATCGCCGCCTAAACCTTGGACAGTGGAAAACGTTGTTGATTTCGCCAAGAAGAATGCATGCGTTTCTATTGCGGCTCATCCTTTTCGAGAGTGGGGGTTGGGCGATGCCGCAAGGACAAGTAACGTTGATGCTATAGAAACCCTAAATGGTGCATCATCTGCTTCTGCGAATAAGCAAGCGCGTGACTTAGCTAAACAATTAGGTGTGCCAGGAGTTGCTGGCAGCGATTCTCACAAACCGTCAGAGTTGTTTTCGGTGTACAATGAGGTTCAAGCTGGTCTTAACGTTGACGAGATCTTGAGGGCAATAAGAAAAGGACAGTTGTCTACTTTTCAGACTGAGAGGTCAATACGTTTTTAAAAGACCGGTAAGTCATGAATAACGCGATAGCTATTAAATTGAAGGATTGATCCTGTTTGCATGTTGGATTTTTAGGCGGTGCACGAGAAGTCGGCAGAATGGGCATATCTGTTAAGTCAGAGAAAACTCAGTTTCTGCTCGATTATGGCGTCATGCTTGAACGCCAGCCGGGCTTCCCTATGCACGTTCCTCCCAAAGATGTTGACGCGCTTATTCTTACTCATAGTCACCTGGACCATTCAGGTGCGGTTCCAATGTTCTACATTGAAGGCAAAAGACCTCTTTACACGAACAGGCTAAACTTGGAACTGACACAAATTCTCATTCAAGACTTCATTCACTTATCAGGGTACTACTTGCCTTTCGAGTACCTCGAATTGAAAACAATGATGCGCAGCAACAAACACTTAGATTACGGCGTTGAAGAAGAAGTAGGCGATATGAAGTTTAAGCTTCTAAACGCGGGGCATACGCCGGGAAGCGCTTCAGTTCTGGTGGAAGGTGAAGGAAAGAGGATACTTTTCACAGGCGATTTTAACCTTGAAGATACAAAGCTTCTGAAAGGTGCAAATTTTGAGGATTGTGGGGACCTTGATGCTGTCATCACTGAAAGCACTTACGCAAGCGAGGACCATACGCCCCGTCTTGAACTTGAGGAAAAATTTGTTAGTGCATGCACCGATGTTGTATCAAAAGGCGGAATTGTCCTAATACCCGCTTTTGGTGTGGGTAGAGCGCAAGAAATCGCCTGCACATTAGCCGGAAACCACTTTGAGTACCCAGTTGTTTTCGATGGTATGGCGAGAGAAGCAAGTAGAGTAATCTTGAATGACAAAGAGTTCTTGCGTGATCCCAAACTCTTTGCAGAAGCGATGCGATCTGTTGAATGGGTTGAAGGTTGGCGCGATCGCCGCAGAGCAATGAGAACTCCCTCCGTAATAATTTCGCCTGCAGGTATGTTGAAGGGTGGACCTAGCCAATTCTACATTAGCAAAGTCGGTAAGAAGGCGAATAATGCTGTTTTCTTGGTTAGCTATCAGATTCCTGGAACTCCTGGCAAAGAGCTGTTAGATAAGGGGCTTTGCACGATCGATGGGAAAGTCCGGAAAATCAAGGCTCAAGTTCAGCACTTCGATTTCTCCAGCCACTGTGGCGCCAGCCATTTGAGAGACGCCCTTAAGCAGATAGGGGGAAAACCGAAGGTTTTCGCTGTTCATGGTGCGGAAGGGAACTGCGAACTGCTTGCAAAATGGGCTAATACGGAACTAGGTCTAGAAGCGGTTGCTCCAAGAACAGGTGAATATTACAAAATCTAAAACCAGCTTCATTCTTATTCCTCTACAAAGGTTTGCCTGTCAAAAGTTCTTAAAACAGAATTGTTTCAGGTTTTGAGAATATGCATAAATAGGCTCTCTCATCTCTTAAGGAGGCATGGATTTCAAGACCAAGACCATTGATCTGCTGCCGATTTTTTTAATGGGTGGGCTCTTTGTTCTTGTTGATTTACTTGCATTCGTGGTTTCAGGTCCTTTTGAAGCAGCCGGAGAAGTTGCTTTCGTGAATCCCGGTGACCCTCTTAATTTGGTATATTTCTTCTCAGTTTTGATTGTTTTTACCGCAATAATTTTGCTGATTGCCAAGTACAAGCAGACCCGAATAATTCAAGCTGTTTTTCTTGGTTCGACGGGGCTTCTTGGAATTTACGTGTTTTATCCTTTGCTTGGCTACTTGCCGATATCGTGGGAGTTGTCACTTGGTTTATCTGTTGCAATTATGGCAGTGATCATTGGGCTGCTTGTGAGGTTTCCCGAGTGGTACATCGTGGATATCAGCGGTATTATTACTGGCGTGGGTGCCATTGCTATGCTTGGGATTTCTTTGACGATCCTGATAGTGCTCATATTACTAATCGGGATGGCGTTGTATGACGCGATCTCTGTTTATAAAACCAAGCACATGATTGATTTAGCAGATGCTTTGATCGATCTCAAGTTGCCGATTCTTTTCGTAATTCCAAAAACAAGAAAATATTCTTTGGTTAAGGAGACTAAAGGTCTCAAGGAGAAACTCAAAGATAACGAGAAACGAGATGCTTTCTTTATGGGAGTAGGCGACATAGTTATTCCGGGGATATTGGCAGCTGCAGCCTTTCACAATATCGCCAATTATGGCTTTCTGATCGGCCTATCCACAATTGCCGGGACTCTTGTCGGTTTTGCGCTGCTGATGCTCTTTGTGATTAAGGGCAAACCTCAGGCAGGATTGCCTTTTCTCTGCCCAGGAGCGATCCTTGGTTACGTCCTATCGAGTTTGATCTTAACGGGTGGATTAGTTGGGATCTCGTTAACTCTCTAAGTAAACGCCAGGTCAGTTGGAGTGAAAACTTTGGCTGGCAACCTGAGAAATTTAAAGCACAATAATTTATCTGGCTCCTTTATTGCAAGTTTACTTTTAGGATTTTTGTGCGCTACCTTATTGCTTGTGTATTCTCCATATTCGGAATTTTGAAAGGGAGTTCTTGTGTTGGAGAAGCGAAGTTTTCCTGAATTGCTCTTTCACATGGTTTTGGGAATAGAGTTTGGGTTAGTTGCGGGTTTGCTTTTCTAGAAAATATCAGGCCAATGAGGCTAAAGCTGCCGTTGCGAATGGAGCTATCATGGAAAGGATTAGGCCGCTTGAAAACGCTACTATAAGCGCGTCTTTCCCACAGTAGCGCACTATGATTCCAAGGGTTGTATCCATTGCGGTTCCACCTCCCGACGCAACAGGGGCATATTTGTCAAGTTTCGTCATAAGGGGAATTGTCAATATGGTGATGAGTTCCCGCATGAAGTTTGCAGCGAAACCTAAGGTTCCCCACACTGGTCCCATGAGTTGCCCCATCATCGGTCCCGAAAGCGTGTACCAGCCGTAGCCTGAGCTAACTGCCATGGTTCCAGCTAAGTTTATCTGGAGAATTAGGCCTGCGACTAAGCCTCCTATGAGGCTGCCTGCCGCTACGAGAAGTGGGAAGGAAACGATTCTGAACCCAGTTTTCTTTATTTTTTCGACTGCGTTTTTATCTATGGCGAATGAGAATCCAAAGACGAAAAGTAGTGCGATGAGGGCAATTGTGAAGAGCTGGTCGGAAATCAATGTGTTGGGAATGGCGTTTAGGAAATTGTTGTTAATGTAGCCTACGCTGCTTCCTAGAATCAAGGCGGCTAAAATGTATTTTATCATGGAGCTTTAACCAGTTTCTTTCCTGCCTTGACAAATGCAATGCTAAAAAGAATCGCTAACCCTGCAATTACCAGAGCTTGCAGACCTACCTGAGGAAGTGCAGCAAGCAGTTCATTGTTTGAGCCTATGCCGAAGCCCAACGAAAAAATCAGTATCACGATTATGGCGAGAGAGGCTTTCTCAAGCTTGGGCTGCTTTCTATTCCTCAGCAGATATCCCAAAAGAACTCCCGCTACTAACGGGACCATAAGATAAACTAGAGTTAGCGGATTAAACAAGATCTTTCCCTCTGCCTTGGTCAACAGTTATTGAGCTTGAAGTTGAGTTGTCTTATGGTTTAAGCTTTGCAAACCGCTCTTTGAAAACTGTTCGGATTTTCTCCAAATCGGGAAGAACGTGGACGTCCTCCATCTTTTCTAGTTTCCTAACTTGTTCGGCGTCTTCTTTTCTGATTCGTAGTTTCATTTTTTTTCCATTTGGAAGTTTGGTGAAGAGGGTTTTTTCTTCGTAGTCTACTGGGACCAGGTAGACGGGGACGAAGGCTTTTAGACTCATGCCCGCTGCGTTTGTGATCATGGTGTCTCCAATGCAGTTGGCCATTTTTGCAACAGTGTTTGAAGAAGCGGGTGCGATTAAGAGGAATTCATATTTGTGATTTTGCAGCCAAGCTGCCAGGAAGGGTGAATTAGCGTTTTGCTCCACCATGACTTTGGAAAAGTTCTTCTGAAGTTCAGCTTCCAGGTTGTAGAATTTGAGGACGGTTTCTCCGGCTTTTGAGATGAAGACGTGGATTTCTATTTTGTCTTCGTATTCTTTTTTCATTTCTTTCATTATGTTGATGAATTCGTCGATTTTGTCGCCTGCGCCTGTGATTCCCCAAGCTACTTTGGGTTTCTTCTCGGCTGGTTTTTCTTGTGTCACGTCATTTTGCTCCTTTGATTTCGGTTTCTTTTAGGAATTCTGCGAATCTTTTCACTGTTTTCTTGAGGCTTCTGAATCCTTCTTCGTCTTGTTTTGCGCCTTCAAGTGTGTCTTTGGTCCAGAATGTAGCGCCTAGGTTGGCTCCGAAGAATCCTCCGCTTACTGGTATCATTCCGTTTAGTATATAGAATGTGTGAATTTGCATGAGTGCGAGTTCTTGGCCGCCGGCTCTGTCGCCGCCAAGAGCAATGCCCATGCCGATTTTTCCTCTGAAGAAATTTTTGTCTGCGGCAACTGCTGCCCGGCTTCTATCCATTACTGCTTTGATTTGGGCGCTGACTCCGCCGTTGTAAACGGGAGATGCTATAATGATGCCTTTCGCCTGGGCGAGTTCGACATACAATTCTTGCATGTCGTCTTGGAGGAAGCATTCTTTGCTTTCGAGGCAGTAGTCGCAGTGTGCGCAGTACCCGACTTCTTTTCCGCGAAAGGTCCACATCCGTGTCTCGAAACCTTTCTCTTTTAGCATGTTGAGTGCTTCCGTGAGGACGTGCTCGGTGGCTTGTTGACGCGGGCTCCCACAGATGCCAAGAATGATCATGGCTCATCAAGCACTCTTTCTCAATTGATCGCATTAAGCCTTTCCAAAATCACGCTTTAATTCAAGGGTCATTCGCGAGTGTTTGCAGCTCTGATAGACGAGCTTCCAGTGTTTCTACGAGTTCCCTTTTCATTTTTTCTTCGGGTTGCTGAGGACTTATTTTGTCTATTCTGTCTGCCAGTTCGCTATCTCCTAATGTTTCCGTGATCCATTTTTGAAAGTCATGACGTGGAAAGTGGAAGGATAGTGATTCGCTTTCTATGACTCTTAATTCTTCGTAGAATGCAAATAAGTCAATTGCCGTTTCACCCGTATATTTGCCTACACCAATGAAGAAGTGGAATCCCTGATTGTAGGGTACAGAACGCAGGATTTTCTGGGCTGCAGACTTGTCGATAGAAGTGGTTTGGGTTGTCTTTTTGGACACGAAAAAACCTCTTGAATTAACAGGACGCTATTACTTAATCAAGTTTGTGTTGGCTGTTTTTATGGCGGTATCTTCTTGGTTTTCTTTTTGGTTCCTATTTTACGCGTTAGTTTTCTTTAATTCCTTTGGAAAACGATCGTTGGTAAATTAACAGTTTTTTGTTCAAAAGAGATTTCGGGTTTTAAAGAAAAGCTGCGGAAAGAAAGCGGTTCGAAATGAGAGAAAAGAGAAAGGGAACATTTGAGTTTATTCGTTTTCGAAGTATTCTTCTGGTTTTGGCGGGATTGGTGGTAAGCCTCTGCGTTCGCGTATCTTCTTTATGGTGTCAGCCTGCATCTGCTCTGGAACATATGCCCAGCGGCTAAACTGTGTTGCCCAGAAAGCTCGGCCCTGAGTGCTGCTTCGAAGTTCGTCGGCGATGCCGAAGCTTTCAGAAACCGGCATTTCAGCTTTGACGGTTATCATGTCTTCTTCGGATGGCATATCGAGGATTTTGCCTCTGCGTTTGTTCAGCAGCGTGATGACGGAGCTAACGAATTCGCTTGGAACTCTGCATTCGAAACTCATCATTGGCTCAAGCAGTTTGGGGTCGCTTAGAAGGATACCGCAGTAGATTGGCCTCCATGTCATAGGTATAGCCTGCGCGGGTCCTCTGTGAACTGGGTCTTCATGCACGGTTACGTCTTCAAGGTTAATCTTTAAGCCGTAAGCGGGTTCTTTTGCAAGCGGGGACGTGTGGACTGCTTCTCGGAAGCCAGTCTTGATGTGGTCAATGATTTCGTCGACGTATTGTCTGCCTCTAATGCGGTTTACCAAGATGTTGTTTTCTTCAACTGCAACTGCACCTTTCGCGTTATCTGCGTCCCAGCCTAAGCTCCGCAGAGTCTTAGTTCGTTCGTCTTTGCTCTGCATGTCCGTGATTTTCTCAGCTTTAATTGCCTCAATGACTTCATCTGACAGCTTCTCAAGGGTAATCCATAGCTTGTTGTGCTTGTTGGGGCTTTTTCCCATGATTGCTGGTCCTCTATAATCGTGGCTTATGGTTTCTCTGTAATTCACTATGGGTTTGCTGAGTTTCACTTTCAAGCCTGCTTCCTGCATTCGATATGCTGTGATTTCAAGGTGTAACTCGCCCATGCCGGAGAGAAGGAATTCGCCGCTTTCTTTGTTCATTATGAAATGCAAGTTCGGGTCTTCGGTCGTGAGTTTGTGCATTACCTTATCGAACAATGGCAGGTCTTTAACATCTTCAGGTTCTACAGCTACTGTTACTACTGGGTCTGAAACGTATCTTAGACCTTCGAAAGAGTGCACTTCAATGCCGTCTTCTGCAATTGTTTCGCCCACGTGGATAGATGGTAGACCTGAGATGGCTCCGATGTTGCCGGCTGGAACGCGGTCAATGATAACTCGGTCAGTGGCCATGCTCATGAAGACCTGCTGGATTTGTCCTTTCTGGTGGCTACTTACAAGCTGAACGGTTTTGCCTCTTTCGATTGAACCGCTGAAAATTCTCCCAATGGCTACCGTTCCGCTGTGCGGATCTACCTCAATTGTTGATATGCACATTAGAAGAGGTGCCTTAGGATCAACCTTCGCCATCCCTATGCCTGTTTTACTTTCAACGTCTCCAGGCCAGATCTGAGGTTGCCTGTACGGTTGAGCAACTAGAGGATTAGGCAAGTGCTTGCAGAACATATCCAAAATTGGTTCTGGCAACGGTGCCTTCTTGCTCAGTTCATCGACTTTTCTTCCTACGTCAATTGGGTCACCAGTGTAAGCATCAATGATATCTTTGAAGGTGACTTTCTTCATCTTCATATGGTCTATGTTCAAGCCCCACTTATGTAGAGCTGAGCCAAAAGCTACTCGACCATCTTCAACTGTAACCTGCCAATCTTTCTTGTGGTCTGCAGGTGCATATTTCTCGATGAGTCCGTTTACTCTTAGAAGAATCTTTGCGAATTTGCGTTGAATTTCTTCAGGAGTCAGTTTGATCTCTTTTATGAGTCTGTCGACTTTGTTAATGAAAAGAATGGGTTTTACGCGTTCTCGCAGAGCTTGCATCAACACTGTTTCGGTTTGAGTCATAGGTCCTTCAACTGCATCAACAACAACGAGTGCTCCGTCGACTGCTCGAAGACTCCTGGTTACTGCCCCGCTGAAGTCAATGTGCCCAGGTGTGTCGATGAGGTTGATGAGGTAATCTTGGTTATCAAGAGTGTGAACCAAGCTGACGTTTGAAGCGAAAACGGTCATCTGACGTTTCTGTTCTAAATCCCATGAATCTAAAAACAGTTTCTGACCAGCGGTTTGTGTGCTGATAATGCCAGCTGCGGCCAAGAGGCTGTCAGAAAGTGTGGTCTTTCCGTGATCAACGTGAGCAATGATGCTCGTGTTCCGGATCATTACTGGAGTTTCCATTAACTTGACAATTTCTTCCGTCTGTCTATAACGCGCCATAAATGTACATTCTCCTTTTTATCTGAGTCAATTTTAACCTGTAAGATTTCCTTTCTAACGGGTTGAGGCCTTTACTGATCTCCCTTGAAAGAGATAAGCTACATGGAAATTGAGACTGTAGCCTATTAACCTTATGGCAAACGTTTCAGTAAACACTTGAACGCACAAACAGAGTCTTGGGAGAGAAGGAAAATCGCTTGATCCATCAGAAGGAGGCTTCTCAAGCATAAAATCCACTTTTTTCTCTCACTGTAGGATTTCTATCTCTGAATAAATGTGGGAAACCTATAAATTATCGAGGAATTCAGCCCACAACTCACTGTCAACCAAAGTCTTAATCTTTTCGACAAAATTCTCGAATCACTACCGAGGAGACAAGCTAAAGGAGGAGTCATTAGGAAGAAAGCTAATTTCAAAGGGAGGTCTTTCACAGTTAAAATTTTTTACTCGATAAAACCTATCTATGTTCAAACCAGCACGAGCTTGATTTCAGGAATCTCGTAGTCCATAGAAGCACAAGTTCTTGCCGATTGCTTTAAATTATGCCTTTCGCTATAGCCAACCTATCTTTAAAACGGAAAAATCCTATAAAACGAGGATTATTGCTGAGGATAAGAATGCGCTTCCAATTTAGCTTGCCGAAAACGTGTTTTATGCGGCATCAGATCTTTGTGATTTCTACTACGAAATGGAATTGGAGTTCCTAACGTTTTTCTTCTTTGAGGATTATGGCGGAGTAAACTTGGAAAAAGCTGCCTCTATGGAAATTAACGAAGTTTTCGATGATTTAAAAACGTCTGTTACTGGCTTGACTGTTGAAGAGGCTAAATTGCGACTGAAGAAATACGGTTTGAATACGCTTACCGAGAAGAGGCAGGTCCCCTTCGTTTACAAGTTTCTAACGCACTTCAAAGACTTGTTCGGCATTCTACTAATAGTCGCGAGTGCCCTTTCCGCTATAAGCGGCAGCCCCGAACTTGCGATAATCATTCTAGCTGTTGTTTTTGTCAACATCTTTGTAAGTCTTTTTCAGGAGTCTCGCGCAGAGAAAGCAATGGAGACGCTGAGAAGTTGGATGCCTGAATATGCAAAAGTGCTTCGGGGCGGAGAACTTCAAAAGATTCTCGTACGAGAAATAGTTCCTGGGGACATTGTCTCCTTGGATGAAGGTGACCGTGTTCCTGCGGACGCACGTCTAATTGAAGCTTTTGACTTGTTCGCAAATAACGTGCCTCTGACCGGAGAATCTGAGCCACAACCCAGAATGGCTGAAACCGTTAAGACCCTTGAGAAAGCTTACCTTTACTCGCCTAACTTGGTTTTTATGAGTACGAGTGTAGCGAAAGGGCAAGGCAAAGCAGTCGTTTATTCAACTGGAATGGACACTCAGTTCGGAAAAATTGCCAGATTAACTCAGACTATCCATGAAGAGGATAGTCCTCTTCAGAAGGAGATCGCTTTAACAGCGAAGTATGACTTCATCATTGCGATCGTTGTTGGTACAGTTTTCTTTGCTGCCAGCCTTTTGTTTCTTCATGTTGCCTTGAGCACTAGCATTCTCTTTATGATAGGAGTAATGGTCGCATGCGTTCCTGAGGGTTTGCAGGTTACAGTTTCAAGTGCTTTAGCAATCAACGTCTTAAAAATGGTGAAGCAGAATGTGCTAGTTAAGCGGCTTTCAGCGGTCCAAACTTTGGGTAGTGTTACAGTTATCTGTACCGATAAGACAGGAACTATAACAAAAGGCGAAATGACTGTTAATAAACTGTATGTTCTCGATAGAGTAATTGAGGTTTCTGGATTGGGATACAACCCAACTGGAGACTTCACCTTAAGTGGTCAACCTCTAAAAGAGTCTGATAGCGTTTCTGTAGAAAAACTCCTAGAAATTGCGGCTTTGTGCAACGGCGCAAAGATTGATCCCCCTTCAGATAGAAACAAATCGTGGGGCGTAATCGGTGATCCAACCGACGGTGCACTACTCGTCGTGTCGCTAAAATACGGATTGATAATTCAAGATGAACTAGTTAAGAAGCCAATTGTCGACATTTTACCTTTTAGTTTTGAGCGAAAGCGAATGAGTACTATTCATAAAATTAATGACGAATTCTACGTTTACACCAAGGGTGCTCCCCGAAGCGTTCTCGATTTGTGCAAAAGCATTTTCGTTGATGGGAAAGTGCAGGAACTAAGTGAAGACAAGTTGTCTTGGGTTGAGGCCAGAATTCACGAATTTGCCAACGAAGGACTTAGGGTAATAGCAGTAGCCTTCAAGAAACTGACTAAATCCGAGTACACTAAAGGTGACGAAGTGGAGAACGACCTAGTTTTCGTGGGTTTGGCGGCAATGCGTGATCCCCCACGAACGGAGGTTAAAGACGCAGTTTTAAAAGCGCGGCAAGCTGGCATAAAAACCGTAATAATCACAGGCGACTACGGTCCGACTGCCCAATCAGTCGCTCAAGAAGTTTGTATTGTGGAAGAGTCAATCTGCCAGATTATCCGTGGCGTTGATTTAGAATCATTAAGTGATCAAGCTGTAGTGGATGAGGTTAAGAAAGGAAACGTGATTTTTGCAAGGGTATCCCCTGAGCAGAAGCTTCGCATTGTCAAAGCTCTCAAAGCAAGCGGCGAAATTGTGGCTGTCACTGGAGACGGCGCAAATGATGCTCCTTCTTTGAAAGAGGCTAACATCGGGGTTGCCATGGGTGTTTCGGGCACGGATGTTGCGCGAGAAGCTGCTGACATCGTTTTGCTTAATGATAGCTTTGCGTCAATTGTTAAAGCTGTTGAGTCGGGGCGAGCAATTTATGAGAACATACGAAAGTTCATTGTTTACGTCTTTTCACACAATTGGGCAGAGTTAATTCCATTCATACTCTACGCTGTTTTAGGGATTCCGCTGCCTTTACTCGTTACTCAGGTCCTAGCTCTAGATCTAGTGATAGATGTAATTCCCTCGCTTGCGCTGAGTCGCGAACCTCCGGAAATTGGTATAATGGAGGAGGCACCAAGAAGTATCAAAGAAAGATTGTTCACGCGCAAAGTTCTCTTGCGTTCAGTATTCATAGGAATAATAATCGCCATCGGAGCCATGATCGGCTGCATAAACGCTTGGACGGCTGGTGGATGGAACTTTGGAATGACATTGACGAGTGCAAGTTCATTCTACACCAGTGGAGTCTACGCCAAAGGTGTAACCATGACTTTCGCAGGCATCGTGGTAGCGCAAGCGGGCAATGTTCTTGCATGTAGAACCACCAAACAATCTGTGTTCAAAACCAGCTTAAAGAACAACAAATGGATCATCTTCGGCATTGTTTCTCAGCTGACCATATTGGCGTTTCTAGTTTATTTTCCGCTAATGAACACCTATTTCACGACGGCACCGCTTAATGTGACCGACTGGGTATTTCTGTTGTCTCTTGCAGTCGCGGTCGTTTTCGCCGAGGAAATCCGAAAGTTCTTCAGCCGAAGATTCTCCAAGACCTCTGTACTCTAAATACGTTGAGCTTTCCATAAGCGTCAAAATGCTTCAATTCTTTTTTATTTAGCAATATATGCTTTCCGAAAATAGTCTAGTGGTTTGAAAAGCTTTTATGGGCAACTTCTAATTTGTAACTTGATGTCGGGAAAGGAATTTTTCGTAAACCGCTACCGTCAACTCGGTTGGCAATTCAAAGAAGTCAAATCCAGACAAGCGATCAGAATAAATCAAACCAATGCGAAAGGCAAAAAACTGCCTCAAAGACTTAAAGAGCTGGGCATGGAGCTTGACAAAGTTCCCTTTCTCGAAACCGGTTATTGGGTAGGGAAATCGAAGGTATCTGCAGGCGCCACAGCAGAATACTTGTTGGGTTTGTACTCCATTCAAGAAGCAGCAGCTCAAATACCCATAGGTTTCTTCACTAATCTGAAAGCCAAAACGGTGTTGGATGCTTGTGCCGCACCGGGCGGAAAGACTGTTCAGCTTGCAGACCAAATGAACAACACTGGGGCCATAGTCGCGCTAGACATTAACCAAAATCGCCTAAACGCATTAACTAATCACCTTGAACGCTGCCACGTTCGATCAACAGTTGTTTACGATTTGGACGCGCGCCGGGTTTCGAGATTAAATTTGAAGTTTGACCGAATTCTTCTTGATGTTCCTTGTTCAGGCAACTTTGCTTCTGACTCTGAGTGGTTCAGCCAACGAACCCTCAAGGATGTTGAGCGTAACGCGCGAGTCCAAAGAGAAATCGTTGCGGATGCTGTGAAATGCTTAGCTGAAAATGGTGAAATTGTTTATTCTACCTGTTCATTGGAACCTGAAGAGGATGAACTGAACATGGATTGGGCGACGAAAAACCTTAATCTGCAGATTCAAGCGATCGACTGCATCGGAGAAAAAGGTTTGACTACAGTTTTCGGTCGAACCTTGGATCCTTCGGTATCTTATTGTAGGCGAATATGGCCTGGCGAAACGCAGGGTTTCTTTGTCTGTAAACTGAAAAATAGGGTAATTCAATCATGAAACCATTAACTGCTTTTGCTTCTCGGTTTGGCGCAAGAATCGCGTTAAATCCCGAATTCATTATGGAGAAATCGCAACGATTTTACCTCTTCAACCCTGCTTTGAGAAAGGTTACGCGAAATGACTTCTATTTTGCAGGATTATACCTCGGTAAAGTTAAGACTGGCATGTTCTTTCCAAGTTTTATTTTCTTGAACATGCTTTTAGATGTGGCGTCGAATAAAGTTGTCCTTGATCGGAAATCGGCTTGGCTTTTTATTTGTGGTAGAGATGTTTTCCGAAAAGGTATAGTGAAGGCGATGGGATCACAACAGAAAGGTGACTTTACTCTGGTTCTGAACGAATTTGGTGAATGCTTGGGATTTGGGATGATAACTGTTAATTTGGGAGAAGATTTGGGCAAAGTCTCAGTCAGGAACGTTTTGGATATAGGCGATTTTTTGCGCCGAGAAAGATGATTTTTTCGGTATTTTGATGATCTAGCATTTGTTTCACTTCGTTTTCTTCGCCCATTAGTTCACTAAAACTTGTATTGTTTTGTCCATAGTTTTCCATTGTTGTTGAATGTATGTCCTAAACTTTAGGGGATATGCTTAAATATGTTTACGTTTAATGTCATTTCCAAAACACATGAAAACGAGAAGTGAATGTAATGGACGAAACAACCAAAAAATCAAAAAAAATTTTTAAATTAAACGGTTTGTTGAATTTTGCAATCCCCAAGCGTACGTTAGATACATATACGCCCTCATATTAGATTCTACCAAGACACCAAAAACCTGAAGCCAAATTATGTGAGGATGAATAAGAATGAGAAACTTCAAAGATGCTGTCTGGAAAGAGAACGTTTCAAACGTTGTTAAGCAAATCCAAGAACAGGATATCAAATTTGTTAGACTTCAATTCACTGACATAAATGGCATAATAAAGAACCTAGCCGTGGCTTCAAAGAATATTGAAGGCATCTTCGAGAATGGTCAATCCTTCGATGGATCCTCCATTACGGGTTACAGGCCAATTGAAGAATCCGACATGGTTCTGTACCCAGATCCAACGACTTTCGCGGTGCTCCCTTGGCGTCCAAAAGAGAAATCTTCCTGCAGACTAATCTGCGATGTATACACTCCACAAAATAAACGCTTTGACGGAGACCCAAGGTATATTCTTGAACGAGCTGTGGAAAAATGTAACAAGGCCGGCTTCACATTTATTTGCGCGCCCGAACTTGAATTTTTCATAGTAAAAGAAAGCGAAACTGGTGGATTACCAACTCCCATAGACTTAGCTGGATACTTTGATTTCCACCCCGGCGACCTAACCGACGATCTCCGAAGAGAGATAGCTGACATGGCTGAACCCTTCGGCATTGATATTGAAATTAGCCACCACGAGGTTGCCTTAGGACAAAACGAAATCGACTTCAAGTATGGCGAAGCACTCGAAACCGCCGACCGCGCAGTAACGATGAAAATGGTCACCAAAGTAGTTGCGGCAAGAAATGGCTATATCGCAACTCACATGCCAAAACCCTTCGGAGGCATCAATGGTTCAGGTATGCATATTCACCAAAGTCTATGGAGTAAAGATGGGAAAGAAAACTTATTCTACAGCGATGATGCCAAAAATGGCTTTCTATCAGACATAGCTAGAAACTTCATCGGAGGAGAACTTAGCCACGGTCGCAAAATGTGCGCAGTCCTTGCTTCGTGGCCAAACAGCTATAAACGCCTTGTTCCAGGCTACGAAGCACCAGTGTACCTTGCATGGGCCCACAAAAACAGGTCTCCCCTTATCCGAGTCCCAAACTTCGGAGGAAGAAAACACGCTGCAAGATGTGAAATTAGATGCCCCGATGGTTCAGGAAATCCATACCTGCAATTTGCAGCACTTCTTGCTGCAGGCTTGGATGGAATAAAGAACAAGGTTGACCCAGGAGACCCAGTAGAACTCAACGTTTACCATATGAGTTATGAAGAACGCAAAGAACGCGGAATCGTTTCACTACCCGAATCTCTCAAAGAAGCCTTAGACGAACTGGAGACAAGCGAACTTATGAAAGAAACCCTCGGCGAAACATCATTTGATAACTTCCTGGAGGAAAAACGCAAGGAATGGGACCTGTACAGAGTGCAGGTCACCGAGTGGGAAGTAAACAGATACATCAAACGACTCTAAAAATGGAAACAACAGCCTCCAACGAGGCTACAACTTTTCTTTCTATTTAGCTTCTGACTTTCTCGGCTAATTTGGCAATTTCTGTTTCTTCTTGGGTTCTTTTCGCCAAATCTTTGAGAACTGCTCTGCCTTCTTTGAGCTCTCTTTCTCCCACTATTACAGCGAAGTCGGTTTGCCGCTTATCTGCATCTTCTAATGCTTTGGCCATCTTCCTGCCCATAATCTCTAACTCAACTGATATGCCTTCGTTCCTAAGCATCTGTGCAATCTTTGATGCCTCACATTTTTGTTCTTCTTTGATGGGAATAACTATAACCTTCTTTGTTTTTCGTTTCATCAATGCGGTTTTTTGGGTCTGCATTGCTATCGATATTCTATCAATGCCTGCTGCCATGCCGACTGCTGGAGTTGGTTCTCCTCCAAATGCTTCAATGAGCTTGTCGTAGCGTCCTCCACCGCCTAGTGCTATTTCCAATTCGGGCACATACAATTCAAAAATCATGCCTGTGTAATATTCGAGCCCTCTAGCAAAGGCGGGGTCCACTGTCTCTATTTCGCATCCACTTTCTGTAATAACATTCAAGATTGCACTCAGGTTTTCAACGGCGACTGCAGCCTTCTCGTATCCCTTTACGAATTCTCGCATTTTCTCTATGGTTTCATGTGCTGTTCTGCTCCTAAGATCAAGTAAGCCACGCAGGACGTTTCTGCACTTTTCTGAGGTTACTAACGCGAATGCTTCATCGTATTCTTTTTTGTCCATTCGCTGGAGCACTGCATTTTGAGTTTTATCATCTATGCCTTCTTGAGTTAATATCCCTCTTATCACGCCCACATGTCCTAACTTGAGAGCATAACTCGTGAATCCTATGTTTTTCAATAAGTTGTTTGCTATTAAGATGATTTCGGCGTCGGCTTCGGGTCTTTTTGAGCCAACAAGCTCAAAGTTTGCCTGCCAGAACTCCCTGTATCTTCCCCGTTGAGGCTCGTCATATCTATAGACACTTCCCACGCTGAGAAGTCTGAACGGTTTTGGTTCATTCTTCAAAGTAGTGGTGACTAGGCGTGCAATGGAAGCGGTAAATTCTGGTCTTAAAGTAACTTTTCTCCCGCCCAAGTCTTCAAAGATAAACATTCGTTGCCGTATTTCTTCTCCCGACTTGGCGTTCAAGAGTTCAAAGGGTTCAACCACGGGCGTGATGACTTCTTTGAATCCATACAGGAATGCGGTTTCTCTAGCTTTTCTAATAATATAGTTGAGTACTTCGGCGTCTTGAGGTAATAGATCGCGCATTCCACGCACAGGTTGAAATGTTGACATGTCTACGTTCCCCGTCTATTTGAAAGTCAATGGCGAGACTGAGTAGTAAACTATTTCGCCTCTTCGATTAATTACCGCCAATACGAGGTCTTTTTTGAGACTTTGTGTTTGTCCAAGTGCATTGGTTAGATCTCCTATCGATAGTGGCTGACCTTCTTGGGTGCTCAAAACAAGTGATGCAGCGGTGTCTTTCCCATATGTTCCTCGTTCGTAAATTCGAAAGTCGATTGCTGCTCCAAATCCTTCGCGGACAACGTATCCTCGGCTGCGGAGATCACGGTAAACCAAGTAGTGGGCCCAAGCGTTTTTATCATTTTTCTCGTAGCATTTTAGCAAACCTTGAAAATCGATTTGTTTACCTTTCCTATCTTTTACAGTGAGTATCTGTTTGTCGACCAGGAAGAGTGCTTCATAAAATGTTAGAGTGAGAACGTCTTTTTCCGCTGTACCATAACCTCTTTGGCTAAGAGCGTCTATGCTGCTTCTTTCAGACACTAAAATGCCCTTTTCCGCAAAAAAACCATTCGTCTTAATTTCTGGGCCGATCGGAAGGGCTGATTTATCCTCACTCATTTAAATATCAACCGTTTGAAATTGCTAATTGTAGTACGTAGAAGCTTTTGGGATGTTATACTTTTCCCTTTTATGTTCGAAAGTTTTCTATACGCTACCGAGGAATTAACTCTAAATCAGGTTATGTGAACCCACAATTCATAATATAAAAATATAAAATAAACACTCTTCAATGGCGAAGGTTTTTGCAGTGGTAAAAACAAACTCTCCCAAAAACATAACAATCTCTATCAAATGCCTTAGTGTTCTTGAATCCAAAACAGCCTCTCTATACAACTCACTTTCGGAGAAGGTGGAGTTACCGCTTATCAAAGCAATGCTGAAAGAAATTTCATTAGACAGCAAAAAACACTCGACCATCCTTCATGGCGTAAGTCAGAGTTTGCCAAAAGCTGATTGGAAACCAAAAGATTGCCAGAAAATACTTGGTCCTGTGCTTGTTGCCATCGACAATTTACTAGAAGAGGTTTCAAAAGTCAAGAATGTAACGGAATCAAACTTTGAAGACCTGTCAAAACAGCTTGAAAGGTTAGAAAGCACGATGGGAGAAGAATACTTCGTCTTTGTCCAATTGAAAACTCTTGACCTTATGTCAAAAGAAATAGGCAAGATTTACAATGTTAATTTGTCGTCTCTCAAAGGCATTTTCAATGAAATTATTCATGATGAAGAGCATCACAGGCAGATCATAGCCACGATAAATGAGTTTTTGGCGAAGAAGGAACAAGCAGATAGAATCAATACTCCGTTGGTGAGATTCCAAAATCCTGATGCTTGGATCGGACATGCGTCAGCAAACCAAACTTAATTTTCGACTTCAAGACGAGCCTCATCAAATAGCCTGATTAGATTTTGATCAAAGTGTATTGTTGTTCGACAAATGTACGCTGTGAACATATAATCCGTAAACAATTAATCAGAGTGAATTGCTCTTTGAATTTGGGGCGACCGTATGGCAAAAGGATTTGACTTAAATTCTCTCATAGATTCCGTAAAATGTTTGATAGTTTTCGAGAATAAAACCTGCTTGCTCTACAAGGACTTGTCTGAAAGAATAGAGTCCCCACTGGTTAGGTCGCTGCTCCTTCACATATCCCTTGATAGCCAAAAACATTCAACAGTTCTCAAAGGCATAGCCCAGAGTATTAGCAAAACTAATTCGAAACCCGCAGATGTGCCAAAAACTATGAGTGAAGCATGGCGCTCAATAGATGCCTTCCAAATTGAACTTTCAAGCATTGATAAGATATCTGGCGAAGATTTGCTGGGTCTTTCGGAGCAATTAATGACTTTGGAGAGTTCTTTAGCCGAAGAACATGGAGTTCTTGTGGAATTCACTGCTCTGGATATGTTGTCAAGAGAGTTGCGAATCAGTCAGAATGTAAGTTTGGAGTCTCTCAAAGCAATATTCTTAGAAATAGTCCATGATGAAGAATATCACAAAGAACTTCTCTCCGTAGTTAAGGAAATTCTAGAAGGGAAACAGGAAGTAACAATTGATAATACTCCGAGAGTACGGTTTAGCAATCCCGACGCTTGGAGCAGACCCGCCGCGGTTACTTCCTAAAGTTTAATCTGCCAGGGTTAAACTTCAAAAAATCCTTTTTTCTATAAATGCCATCTTCACAGATGATTCCGGATACATACTTTAATGGCGTTGCGTCGAAAGCAGGATTAAACACTTTAACACCTGTCGGGGCAATGTGATTTTTTCCCACATGTGTAATTTCGTCGGGATTTCTTTCTTCTATGACTACTTCGGCTGCTTTACAGGTTAAGTCAAACGTGGATTTAGGAGCTGCAACGTAAAATGGGATATTGTGTTCCTTGGCTAATATCGCCACTCCGTATGTTCCGATCTTGTTGAAAACGGCGTCTTGAACTATCCGGTCTGCTCCCACGATTACCAGATTCACAAGTCCCTTACTCATCACATGGGCGGCCATGTTGTCCGTAATGAGGATGACTGGTATTCCATCACGCATCAACTCATACGCCGTAAGTCTTGCACCTTGCAACAATGGTCGAGTCTCGTCTGCGATTACTTTTATTCTTTTACCCTGCTCATGTGCTGCGCGAATTACTCCCAAAGCAGTACCATATTCCACGGTTGCAAGCTCGCCAGCATTACAGTGTGTGAGGATAGTATCGCCATCATTGATGAGGTCGGCACCATGTTTGCCAATTGCGCGATTCTGTTCTGCGTCTTCATCTGCAATTTTTTGTGCTTCATCCAGAACTTCTATCTTTAATTCTCGTACGGTTCCAGAAGCTTTTCGAGCCTTATTGAGTACACGATCTGCCCCCCAAAACAGATTAACTGCTGTTGGCCTTTGCCGTTTTATGACTTCGGCTGCCCTTTCTAATTCAGTAATCAATTTCTTCTTTGAGTTGGCTCTTGAATTGTAAGCTGCTAAAGCTAAGCCGAAGGCCGCTGCTGCGCCAAGCAATGGCGCTCCTCTAACACGTAGCATTTTTATAGCTTCAGCCATCTGGTCAACGGTTTTGATTTCTAAATTGACTTCTTCAAGTGGAAGCCTGGTTTGGTCAAGGGTTAGGACTTTACCATTTTTCCACTGAATCATCCTCATATCTATTAGCCTCTAAATTAATGTTGAATAAACCTTAGTTGAAAGTGTTTCTGTTTAAGATTTCTCTAAAGTTCAAAAAAGAAAGGAAGACTTGCTAGTTGCGGTCTGAGTCGTGAGGAGATTTCAGGTATGTGACGACTTCGACTGGAGCGTCGCCGCTTATTTTCAGCCGTTTTTTCCAGTCGTCCCCAATTGCAATGAGGGAGAACACGCCCGAGACTTCTGCTTTTGCTTTCTTAACAAGGTTAACTAATGCTTCCTGTGTCTCGCCACTCTTGATCATGTCATCCACGATGAGGACGCTGTCGCGTTTCTTGATGATTTCTTTTGGAATGTATAACGTGACTGTTACGCCGGAGTCTTTACCTAGTATGAATGTTTCGTCCAAGAAGGCTTTGACGCCTACTTCTTTGTTTCTTTTCGCTACGATAAGATTTACGCCCAAAGAGTTTGCCACCATGGTTGCAAGTGGAATGCCATCGGTTGCGGCTGTTAATACTTTGGTAACTCGTTTCCCCGCAAAATTTGCGAGTGCATGATTTGCTGCTTGCTGGAGAATATTGTAGTCTCCGACAATCTCAGTGTTGTCAAAATAGCCTGTTTCGTCAAATTTTATTCTGTTTCTTAGCTCAGTTTCCAATCCGACGAGTTTGGTTAGTACTCTCCAGAGTTGCTTGGCGCGGGTAGTATTTGGCAGTACGTGTCCTTTCGCGTAGCGGCTTAAGACTGTTACGGGTAGGCCTGTTTTTGAGGCTAACTCGCGGTAAGTAATATTACGTTTGTATTTTGCGGTTCGTAGAAGCTCAATTGTCATTAATCTTAGTTTCAAATCTTCCGCGTGGGTGCTCATCTATTTTCCCTCTTTATACACCGACAAGTCAAATACTAAAACATTTACTTTCTGTTGTTGGTTGTCAATTTATGTTTTTTGTTAAAAAAATTATAATGATCTTAACAGAAAATGGCGGATAGTTCTACGGTTTCAGAACTTTTGTACAAAGTGTCCTGTTCAGGTGGAGATCTTTCAACCTAATTTCTTAGAACAAGGGATATAGTTAGAGGTTTTTGTTCAATTATTTTCTGACTTTAAGTAAAGATTCCAGCTTCATAGGTCATTTATTCAATTCATAGCAAATATTGATTTTGCTAAGTTGGCGGATCTTGCTATCTCTCCTTTCGGCTCCATTCTTTCTCCTTTCTCCACTTATGAAGCAAGATTCGCCAGCTTCCCGCTAGCATTAAAAACCAAACTTTTCCTGTGATCGAAAATCGAAGGGAGTTGGGAAACGCACAAATGTTATAGCTTACCTCACCTTTAGAGACTCTCGTTGAGTGTCATGGTTAGCCGTGCTTTGAAAATTGTGGCCTATCTAGTTTCTATTGTGCTGATTTTCTTTGGCATAGTATTCATTATCTCAACGAATTTGGGAATTACGTATTTTTTTGAAGGTTTGGTCTTTCTTGTGGTTGCTGGATTAATCGTCTTCGCAGTGCGAGACAGAAAACCGATTGAAATTAAACAAACAGTGACGGTAACAGGTCCTGTAAAGATTAAAGAGGTTCGTTGTCCCAATTGCGGCGCCATCGTGGACGCCACTAAAGCAGAGGTTCACGACGGAAAGCCGTACGTTACATGCAATTATTGTGGCAACAAGTTTGAACTAACTGAGGAGCCAACATGGTAAATAGACCTCAGAGAATAGGCTCATTTGGCTTCATTTTTATTTTACTGTGTGTCTTTCTCGTCTCAACCCTTGCAACTGCTATTGCGCAGGGAGTTGCTTATAGCGTTAGTCAAGAGTGGGTTCAAGTCCAGATTAACTCTGATGCTTCAATCAATCTCGAGTATAATATCACCGTCACTTACCTTTCTGGAAGCCCGCAGGGTATAGTCACTGTTGGAATGCCTCAAGGTGGCTTCCAAATCCTAAACGTCCAAGATATTTCGGGATCGACCCTGCAATTTCTGGACGTTTCACAGGGAAACTATTACGGGATAGATGTCACCCTCAAAGGTCCCATAATACTAAATCAACCGAATACGTTTATCGTTGACGCCGTTGTTCCAAGGATGGTTCATGCTGATCAAACAAATCCTGGAAATGTTGGGCTTGAATTCTACCCAACAACTTTCGCATCCGCAGCATTTTCCATTTCAGATCTTAGAGTAGCTATTGTGCTTCCTCCGGGCGTTCAGGCTAATCAAACGAAATACCCTACGGGCCTTCCCTTCGACAGCGAGTTTACTCAAGACAATAGTCTAGTTGTGTACTGGGAAAGAACAAATTGGCCTCAAGGTCAAACGTTCCAAAGTGGTGTATCTTTTCCACAAGAATTCGTCTCCCCCTTGCCAACCCCAACCCAAAATGGTGTGCCCGTTTTCACCTACGTTGTAATTGCTATTCTCATTCTTGTCGTCTTCGGATTTATTGGCTTGGCAGTGGCAAGTTTTGGCAAGTCTGCTTATCAGCGTCCTGTTGTTTCGGTTGAAGCGCTCGGCGCTTACCGCAGCCTTACAGCGGTTGAAGCTGGATACGTACTAGAACAGCCACCCGTGCGTGTTTTGACAATGATCCTTTATGGTTTACTGCTTAAGCACTTGGTACAAATTGTCGAAACCGAGCCAATCTTGAAATTGAAGAAGACGGCAACTCAGCAGGGTCAACCTGCTCCTTCCCCGAGATATTATGAAATCGACTACTTGAAGGCTGTAAAAACGGATGGAACTTTAGATGAAAATAATCTTGCCATTACCTACATTACGGTTGCAAATAGTACTGACGAGAAATTGCGTGGCTACTCTCGAGAAGAGACCAAAACCTATTACAAATCCATAGTGGATCAAGCATGGGGGCAAGTAAGCAAAGCTGGAACTCCTGAGCTTAAAGGAGATGCTATCGATAAAAACTTGGAGTGGCTCCTCAACGATGACAAATTCAATGACCGATTCGCGACCGCTTTCCCGCCTGGAATGATTATTACTCCACTTCCTGGATGGTGGTGGTATTCCGTTGGTCCCCATGGTCAACCTTCACCTGGTTCCCCGGCGCCTTCTGGGCCACAGCATTTACCAATGACTCCGCCTCCAATGCAGTCCAAGCCTTTGCCTGGACAAGACTTCGCCAACAATATTGTACGAGGTGTTCAAACAGCCTCAAACAATGTGGTTACTAATGTTCAGGATTTCGCGAACAAACTTGTGCCTATTCAGAAGCAATCTCAAAATTCCAAACCAGTCACAGAGAAAAAAAGTTGTGTCTGTGCTTGTCATAATTGTGCTTGCGCATGCGCCTGCGTAAGTTGTGCATGTGCATGTGCTGGTGGAGGTGCCCGATAGATGAGTTTTCTAAACAGACTCAGGTCAAAGTCTAAAGAAGCAATGCATCATCTAAGAGTCAAAGAAGGCGAATATCAAGGTTTTCGACTGCATTTGCGAATGGAGGAAGACGGTTCAGGTGTGCTGGTGATAAACGCTTCGCGGGTAGTTTTCCTAAATTCAACAGCCACTGTGATTGTTCATGAGTTTATGAAAGGGAAAACCGAAGATGAAACGGTAAAAACGTTACTTAAACGCTACAAGGTGGACGCTGAAACAGCCCGAAAAGACTACAAAGAAACCTTGTTTATAGTTAACACATTCGCCAAAACCCCGGATATTTGCCCAGTTTCCTATCTAGGCGTTCAAAAAGTGGAACCTTTCCAGAAGAGGTTGAGCGCTCCCTACCGAATGGACATTGCCTTGACTCATCGTTGCAATAACAAATGTATTCACTGCTATGCGGGTGGACCTAAGGAAACCGCTGAGCTTTCAACTAAAGATTGGGAATTAGTGATTGATAAACTGGAAAGGCTGGCAATCCCGCAGGTGGTCTTTACAGGTGGCGAACCTACCCTTAGAGAAGATCTTGCTGATTTGATAGCTTATGCTGAGAAGAAGGGTCTTGTCAGCGGACTAGTCACTAACGGTAGAAAGTTGAAAGACAACGACTATTTGAACGCCTTGATAAAAGCTGGGCTGGATCACATTCAAATAACTCTAGAATCTAATGATCGTGAAATTCATGATAAAATTACGGCGACTCCTGGAAGTTGGGAAGAGACTCTTCAAGGACTGAAAAACGCCATTGCTTCACCTATCTACACGGTTAGCAACACAACTCTCAACAAACTAAACGTAGACACTATTCAAGAAACCATAGAATTTCTTCACGAACTCGGGCTCAAGCAGTTTGCCTGCAACAGCCTAATTTATTCGGGAAGCGCTCCAGAAATTGCGAAGGACTTCGCTTTAGAGGAATCAACTCTCACGCCTATTTTGACGCAGATCAGAGACAAAGCAAATCATCTCGGGATGGATTTCACGTGGTATACCCCGACTGAGTACTGCGAAGTTAATCCTCTCCAGCTAGAATTAGGAATTAAAAGCTGCAGTGCTTGTCGAATAAATATGGCAATTGAACCAGATGGAACAGTTATTCCATGCCAAAGCTACTTCACTTCCCTGGGCAACATCCTCAGAGACGAATGGAAAAACATTTGGAACCATCCTCTGTGCGAGAAAATCAGAGCGAGAAAATATGCTCCCGAAAAATGCTTCGAATGCCCAACTTTAAACATCTGTGGCGCGGGGTGCCCATTAAAAACTGCTAATCAGAAATAGACCTCATTGTTCAGTGAAAAAGATGGCTGCTCTAATGTATAATTGAAAAAAGAAATGCTATTAACAATAGTACTCCGACAATGGCAGCTATCTTAAACAAAATATTATACGCCTTTCCTCTCTTACGCAGCTTCCAAAGTACCGCCATGAAAACCAATGCAAAAACAAGTACAAAAATTATTGAAATAGGAAATGGAATGAGCTCAAATGCCATAAGTTGGCTAATGGAACTTTTCTATTTAAGATTTCCCAAAGTCAAAAACGGCCTTGATGGTTCAATAAGAATTGACCAATAACTTTCATCTTGGAAAAACAGCTTGCCATTCGTACAATGAAGTCCCAGTTGTATGCACCTATCTCGAATAGTAATGCTACGCAATACAAAGGCGTTAGCGGAGTGGCGGGCCGAGTGAGATTTGAACTCACGACATCCAGCTTAGAAGGCTGGCTCGCTATCCGTGCTGCGACATCGGCCCAACAATTGGAAAGAAAGATAGGTGTTCATGTTTTAAGGTTTCCTATGGTGAGATCAAAGAAGAAAATCCTCCAAAAAACAAAAAATGACATATTTCACAAAAACCGAAACTTAAAAAAACTACCAACTAGTAGCTCACCTGCTTTGTTATGAGTCCAGCCCTCGTCATTTTTTCTGAAATTATTTGAGGTTTGTCTTGAATTTGTATGGATTTCCCATGACTAAAGGTTGCTAAAACTCGGTTTTTGCGAAAAAGTTATAAATTAAGGTTCAGGATACGTTCATCGGAGTACTTGTCGGAGAAGGGAATTCGTGCCAAAGGCATTTCCACTTGTTTCGGTTATTATACCAACTTATTGCGAAGAGGAAACTATAGAAGGTTGCCTCAAAAGCGTTGTGCACCAGCGATTTGATGAGGGACAAATCGAAACCATTGTCGTTGACAGTCACAGTCCAGATAGTACGAGAGAGTTTGCAGGAAGAAGTGCTGATAAAGTTTTGGATCTGAGAGCCCGGGGTGTGGGAAGGGCCAGAAATGCGGGAGCAAAAGTTGCTGAAGGACAATTCCTACTTTTTTTGGATGCTGACACCTATTTAGAATCAAATTTTGTCTCGGAAATGTACCGGGCTTTTGCTGATCGTAGAGTTGTTTGTGTATCCGGTATCTTGAAGAGTTTGGAGATTTTGAGTCCTCTGGATAAGCTTTTTGCGGTTTCACATTATGGATTCACAAACAAGCTTGCTGAGATTTCTGCGCGTCTGGGGTTCCCTCTATTTCCTAGTGTGTGCTGCGGAGCGCGAAAGTCTGTTTTTGAGAAGGTTGGCGGATTCCGAGAAGACATTGCCTGTGCCGAAGATATCTCTTTTTCAAGAGAAATGGGCAGAGTCGGCAAGTGCGTGGTCAACAACAGGGCAACAGCTTACACTTCAGTTAGGCGAATAAGCAATTGCGGAAAAAAACAGATGTATTCAATGTATTTCAAGAACTACGTGAGGCTATATTTGATGCAGCAAAAACCTTGGGTGCAAGACTTCCCTCACGTAAACACGACATAACACGCGTTGCATCATCATTAAGGTAATTCCTAGAACTAAAATTGCCACTGTAGATTTCAGATTTGGTAAAAACTTGTACCATTTTCTAAAAAGGGAAAAGACTTCTGAAGACAACTTAATTTTGCGTATCAAGGCAAAAAGAAAAAAGCAGACGTCCAGACTTAATACTGGTAGGGTGATTAACTATACTTTCAGGTTTTCTTCTTGTTCCGGTTCCATCCTATCCTCAGTTCTTGATTTGCCCGAAGTGTGGGTCACAAGTGGCTATGGTTTCTAACTACTGCAACTTCTGCGGAACACCTTTGCGTCAACAAATTGTTTTGAAGATTTGCCCAAGATGCAAAAGCCGAATCTCCGCGGAGGCTCATTTTTGCCCTGAATGCGGAGCAAATCAACGGAAGAAGTAATTTTTGTCCGTTTCTTTAGTTACATGATATCAGGGGAGATTTCCAACTAATTCAGAAATTGCCGCTCGCTAAGCTAAAAATGAGCAGTCTTAATAGTAAGAAAGCGAATTGTAGATAATTGAAAGCGGTTTTAATGAACAGAAGAATCGGGTTTGCTTTACTTTGCGTATTTTTATGGGTGCCTGCTGCAGGAATAGTTTTTGCCCAATCTCCAAGCGTTGGAGTCACCGAGGGAGACAAGGCAACATACAATTGTATTCTGCAAGGCTCACACGATCAATCTCTTTCTTGGGAACCTTGGATGCTGGAAAGAAACCAATCCACGTGGGAAGTAACAGTAACAAACGTTGCAGATACAAAAGTGACGTATCAACTGAGAATTCTTCTGGCAAATGGAACAGAAGAAACGTTTCCATCCCAATTCGTTGACTTATACAGCGGAGGATCAAATGGTCCGAACTACATGATCTTCGTACAAGCTAATCTTAACGCAGGCGACTCAATTTACCCAGGCGGGACCCCTTATGTGGTAAACGACACAACCACGAGAACTTACCCAAGCGGGCAAAGAACTACCAACCATGTTAACTTCCACTCTCCACTTGATTACCGCGATGTGTACCTTGACAAGACAACAGGAGTTATGGTTGAACTTACGTACACCTACCTAGACCTGGCGGGAACATTTAACTTAAAACTGATTTATTCTTCTATTTGGGTGGTCTCTCCATCACCAACAAGCACTCCCACTGCATCAAGTTCACCATCAGCTAGCATCTCGCCAAGCTTAACTCCTACGGCTTCAATTCCAGAGTTTTCCTCAATTACAACTCTTTCCATCATTGTTCTGGCAGGGCTAATTGTCATCGCTATTCTTAGAAAAAACTCGGTACTACGAACCTAAGCTCAAGCATTTTTCGAAGTTGAAAGAGAAGAGTAGTACGGCTTGCTGCCTGGGGCGGAAAGGTCTCCGCAAAGAATGCTATTTATAGCGTGCTCTGAATGCGGGCAAATGAATAATCAAACATTCTTTGAGATGGAATGCCTAAAAAACCTTAAATGCTCAACTTCTCTCGTTTTTAATTCTAAATTGTCAGTTGAGCGTTGAAAATGCAGTTTAACTTAGTTTCACCTTTCAAGCTTTCCCCCGGTCAGGCGGTAGCTGTTGAGAAGTTGTCGAAGAACTTCTCGACGAAGGATAAGCAGACACTCCTAGGCATCACAGGTAGCGGCAAAACATTCGTTATGGCTAACCTTATTAACAGACTTCAAAAGCCTACCTTGATTTTGGCGCATAACAAGACTTTGGCGGCTCAACTTTACGCGGAACTGAAAGATCTCTTCCCGAATAATCGAGTGGAATATTTCATCAGTTTCTACGATTACTACCAGCCTGAATCGTACATGCCCGCTAGTGATATGTACATTGAAAAAGACTCAAGCGTGAACGATCAGATTGAGAAGATGCGGATGCATGCCGTTTCAAGCATAGTTAGCCGAAACGACACCATAATCGTGGCGAGCATCAGCTGCATCTACAGCTTAGGCAACCCTGAAGACTTCAAAATCATGGCAGCATCCTTAGAAGTTGGCAAACAGATAACTAGGCAACAATTGATCAACTCTCTCATCGACATGCAATATGAACGCAACGATATGGTGCTTGAGCCTGGTCGATTTAGAGTTCGCGGGGACGTAATAGATGTAGTTCCGGCTTACGAAAAAGATATTTTGCGAATCGAATTAGCCGGAAGCGAAATTGGGAAAATAAAAGAGGTCAGACGCCATCACTGGAGACTCCAAAGGCGCAATTGATAAGATTACGCTATACCCCGCAAGGCAATACGTGGTTCCGCAAGAAAAAATTGAACGCGCCTTCGAGCACATTAAAGAGGAGCTATCGGAACGGCTCAAAGAGCTTCCTCCACTTGAAGCGCAGCGGCTCAAGCAACGTACAAACTACGACCTTGAAATGATTAAGGAAGTGGGGTTCTGTGCTGGCATAGAAAATTACAGCAGACACTTTGATGGGCGCCGCACTGGTGAGCCGCCATTCACGTTGATCGATTATTTCCCCAAAGATTACCTGTTAATTATCGACGAAAGTCACCAGACAATCCCTCAATCGCGCGCCATGTACAACGGGGATTACGCTCGCAAAAAGAACCTTGTTGATTTTGGATTCCGATTGCCAAGCGCTTTTGACAACCGGCCGTTAAAATTTGAGGAATTTGAGAAGAAAATGGGCAAAACCCTCTTTGTATCAGCAACCCCAGCCGAATACGAATTGGAGAAGAGTGGTTCACCTGTTGAATTAATTACTCGACCCACGGGGCTCTTGGATCCAGAAGTTGAAATGTACCCGATCGAGGGACAAATGAAGCATCTCATGCAAGAAGCGAAGAAGACAATTGATCGCGGCGATCGAGTCTTAGTCACGACGCTTACCAAGAGAATGGCTGAAGACCTTGCGGATTATCTAGTCAAGGAAGGTTTCAGTGTTCGGTATATGCACAGCGAAGTTGACAGCCTCGACCGCATAGAACTAGTAAGGCAACTGAGAGTCGGTGACTTCGATATTCTTGTAGGAATTAACCTGTTGCGAGAAGGCTTAGACATTCCGGAAGTTGCGACGATCTTCATCTTGGACGCTGACAAAGAAGGGTTCTTGCGGGACGAGAGAAGTCTGATTCAAACAATTGGTCGTGCTTCAAGGAACGTTAACGGTAGAGTTATCCTTTATGCGGACGTGAAAACGCTGTCTATCAAGCGTGCGATGCAAGTCACGAAATATCGAAGACAGTTTCAGACGCGTTTTAACAAAGTGCACGGAATTACGCCTGCAACCATAAAGAAGAGCGTCTCTAGGAAAGAGGGGTCGATTAAAGGCATAAAGCACTTGGCGAAATCTGACGTGCAGAGGCAGATTATCGAATTTGATGCGGAGATGAGGGAAGCGGCTGAGAGACTTGACTTTGAGAAAGCCATTCAGCTCCGTGATACTATTCAGGAATTGAACAAGTCGCTGGCTTTTAAGGTCAAAAGTGAAGAAAACCAATAGAAAATGCCAGCAACTTAGCAATAAAGTTGAAATGGAGCAGAGTGAAACAGGGTAAACTCCCAAAGAGCGAAGAAACTAGGTTACAATAATGAGAGATTCAATTTCAATTAAGGGGGCACGCGAGCATAACCTCAAAAACATCGACGTAGAGCTCCCCAGAAATAAACTAATCGTAATCACAGGGCTTTCAGGATCCGGGAAGTCCACTCTCGCCTTCGACACTATATACGCCGAAGGTCAAAGAAGATACGTTGAAAGTTTAAGTGCCTATGCTAGACAGTTTTTAGGACTAATGGACAAGCCCGATGTCGACTCGATTGATGGGCTTTCCCCTGCTATTTCAATTGAACAAAAAAGCACTAGCAAAAACCCTCGCTCAACAGTGGGGACTGTTACCGAAATTTACGATTACCTCCGTCTGCTCTTTGCGCGAATAGGAACCCATCACTGTCCCAAATGTGATAGTTCAATCCACCCTCAAAGCCCAGAAAACATCACCAGTCTAGTAATGGCAGAAAAAGGTAAATCGCTGATTTTTCTTGCGCCAATAATAAGAGGAATAAAAGGTACTCATGAACAGGTTTTCGAAGACCTAAAGAAACAAGGTTTTACGAAAATTCGAGTAGACCAAGAGATCTACGATTCAGACTCTATAAAAGAAGAAGTCAAACTTGTGCGCTACGAGAAACACTGGATTGAGGCAGTTATCGATACAGTCAAGATTGGAGATGAGGAGCGCAGCAGAATCGCCGAAGCAGTCGAACAAGCGTTACTAAACGGAAAAGGAACAATGATCGTTGTTGATGCGTCGAATACGGATGCTGTGAAGAAGAAGGAGCTTGAACGTTTCGAGAGCGAAACTATGTTCAGTACTTTTGGTGCATGCCCAAATCACCCCGAAATCGTGTTTGAAAGCCTAGAACCTCGTATGTTCTCCTTTAACTCTCCATGGGGAGCTTGTCCAACTTGCCACGGACTTGGCGAAATCACCGAAGTTTCAGCTGACCTCGTAATTCCTGATAGAACTAAATCAATCATTGACGGTGCAATTGCTGTTTATGGCAAGATGGAACTCAGCTGGAGAGCGCAACAACTTTCGGTTGTAGGCAGCAAATACGGTTTCGACCTTTTCACTCCAATCAAAGATCTATCAGAAAAACAACTCCAAGTTCTTCTCTTTGGTGACCGCGAACCAATTAATGGAAACTGGTCAAACGGCGCAAACATGTGGATGCGCGACGGCTGGGAAGGCATTGTTCCTCAAACTATGAGGCTTTACCGCCAAACTGAAAGTGAATGGCGAAAAGAAGACATTGAGACATTCATGAAATCTCGTGTCTGCAACACGTGCAAAGGGAAGCGTTTGCAGCCGGTTGTGCTCGCAGTGCGTATCTTGGACAAGAGCATAATTGACGTTACTGATTTGTCGATTGAAAAGAGCGTAGAGTTCTTCAAAGGATTGCCTTCGCAGCTGAACGAGAAGGATATGGCAATCGCCAAACAAGTGCTTAAGGAAGTTAATGAACGGTTAGGATTCCTCAAAAACGTAGGTTTAGGCTATTTGTCACTCTCAAGAGCAGCAAGAACCCTTTCAGGTGGGGAGGCTCAAAGAATCAGGTTAGCTACTCAAATCGGCAGCAATTTGATGGGCGTACTTTACATCTTGGACGAACCCAGCATAGGCTTGCATCAGAGAGACAACGCCAAACTCATCAGCACACTTCACAGGTTACGCGATTTGGGAAATACGCTAATTGTCGTCGAACATGACGAGGAAACAATGAGAAACGCTGACTACATAGTAGACATGGGACCCGGAGCGGGCGTTCATGGAGGTCACATTGTCGCAGAAGGTACACCTTTGGAGATCATGGGCAACAAAAGAAGCCTAACGGGGAAGTATCTTTCGGGCGAATTGGAAATTGATGTTCCTTCAACAAGGAAGCAGCCAATCGGTTACATCACGGTCGAAGGAGCAGAAGAGAATAATCTAAAAAGCCTTGCAGTGCAACTTCCGCTGGGCGTGCTTTGTGGAATAACTGGAGTTTCAGGTTCGGGAAAAAGCACATTGATGAACCAGACGGTTATGCCTGCACTTCGCAAAGAATTTGGAGAACAAGTCGACAACGTTGGCAAATACGAATATATGCAGATTCCCCCAATCGTGAAAAACGTAATCGTGATAGACCAAGATCCAATTGGAAGGACTCCGAGGAGCAACCCCGCCACGTATACCAAGCTTTTTGATGAAATCAGACGAATTTTTGCCACGACCAAAGAAGCCAAATCGCGTGGGTACAGTGCTGGCAGATTCAGCTTCAACGTTAAGGGTGGCAGATGTGAAACCTGCCAAGGTGATGGTGTTCTTCGAATAGAAATGAACTTTCTCCCCGACGTTTACGTGCAATGTAGCGAGTGCAAAGGCAAGCGTTACAACAAGGAGACCCTCAGTATCCTTTACAAAGGTAAGAACATAGCAGAAGTCCTTGATATGACTGTGGAAGAAGCGGCGAAATACTTCGAAAACATGCCCCTTTTATCAAGGAAACTTCAGACTCTGCTCGATGTTGGACTTGGTTACATTAAGCTGGGACAAAGCTCAACTACTCTCTCAGGTGGGGAAAGTCAACGCATCAAAATTACTCGAGAACTTAGCAAAAACAAAAGTGGGCACGTTGTTTACATGCTGGATGAGCCCACAACTGGATTACATTTTGACGATACAAAACGCTTGATAAAAGTTCTAAACAGACTCGTGGAAAAGGGAAACACCGTTTACGTTATAGAACATAACCTGGATGTAGTAAAAAGCTGTGATTACTTGATTGATTTGGGTCCTGAAGGTGGAGCAGCTGGCGGGGAGATACTTGCTAATGGAACACCGGAGGAAGTTTCAAAAAACCCCAAATCATATACTGGCAAGTTCTTACAAAAGATGTTTAGTCACGCAAAAAAGTGAACATAATATGATGGCGAACTAGGTCAAATGATTACTTTATCTGACCCTTCAGAATTCAAGAGCTGCGAAATTCCTACTAATCCAGGGGTTTATCTGTTCAAGGATGAAAAGGGCGAAATTCTCTACATTGGCAAGGCAAAAAGTCTGCGCTCTCGAGTCAAGAGCTATTTCTCAACAATGGACAAACCTGCCAAAACTCGGCAGTTAGTCTCCAGGATCAGAAACCTCGATTGGATCATTGTTAACAGTGAAGTCGAAGCGCTTCTTCTCGAAAACAAACTTGTCAAACAGCACACACCAAAGTACAACGTAAGTCTCAAAGATGCAAAAACGTTTGCGTACATCGCTTTTACAAGGGAAACGTTCCCAAGAATACTCACGAGCCGCAAGGTTTCGCGTAAATTGGAGTCTTTTGGTCCATATACGGACGGGTTCACTCGACAAGATCTCCAAAGACTCGTTGTTCGCGTTTTTAGGCTTCGCGTATGCAAGAAACTACCGAAACGCGCTTGTCTAAATTTTCATATTGGTTTATGCTCTGCTCCTTGCGTCGGCAGCGTTTCGGAAAAGCAATATGGCGAATTGGTGGAAAAGGCCCGATCCTTCCTCAATGGAGGGTATGGACAGACTATTGCTTTAATTAATTTGCAAATGCGTGAAGCAAGCCGAGAGCAGAAGTTTGAACGCGCTCTTGAGCTCAGAAATCAAATAGCCTCAATTCAGCTGCTTACGGAACGGCAAATAGTTGACAAAGAAAGGCGATTCGACCAAGACGTGCTGGCTTTCCGTCAGCTCGGCGAAAAAATGCTTGCAGTTCAAATGGGGGTTCGCAAGGGTGTATTGCTTGGCAAGAAGGAGTTTTCAATTGATCTTCAACCCCAAATTGAACAGGAATTCCTAAAGGCCTTTTATGCTTCAAATCAAATTCCCCGCGAAATTCTTCTGAACAAGCCGTGCTGGCAAGGTGCATCTGAGAGAGAAGCGTTGGAAGAGTTTCTTTCGTCAAAACGAGGGGCTACGGTTGTTTTGTCAATTCCCAGGAGGGGCAACAAGTTTGCTCTTGTCAAATTGGCGGAAAAAAATCTTGAATCCACTTTGAATGAGGACAGTGCACTTGTTGACTTGCAATGTGCTCTTAACCTTCCAGTTCTTCCACGCATTGTTGAATGTTTCGACGTCTCCAATTTGGGGCAAGAACACGTTGTGTCGGGCATGGTGCGTTTCACTGATGCAAAACCTGACAAAAGCAACTACCGCAAGTTCAAAATAAAAACCGTCACCAGACAAGATGATTTTGCGTCGATGCATGAGGTAATTTCCAGAAGATACAAGCGACTATTGGAGGAGAAAGCACCAATTCCTGATTTGGTAGTGGTCGACGGCGGTCCGGGGCAAGTTAGTGCAGCCAAGACTGCTTTGGATTCGTTGGGACTGCGACTTCCTCTAATTGGCTTGGCTAAAGAAAGGGAAGAAATTTACTTGCCTGATGAGTCTTCGTCGCGTCAATTTGACAAAAACGGCAGAATGATGCTTTTCCTGAGGAAAATACGGGATGCTGCTCACAAGTTCTCGTTAGGTTACAACAAGAAGCGGCGAGAAATGAAACTTAGGGGCGAATTCAAGAAGACTTAACGCCTTTAAGTAGACGATTGTCGCAATCTTTAAAACCTTTTTACCGCTAAACAAATAGCGGGGAGTTTTTCAAATGGACAAAATTGACTGTAAAAAAGAATTCAAAGATCTCTATAGTCCATCTTCGAAAAAAGTGGCGGTGGTTGACGTTCCAGCTCTTAGTTTTGTTATGGTTGATGGCATGGGTGACCCCAACACTTCCCAAGATTACAAAAACGCTGTAGAAGCTTTGTTCACTGTTTCATATGCGCTAAAATTCATGGTTAAGAAGGGAAAGCGGGCAGTGGACTACAGCGTTATGCCCCTCGAGGGTCTGTGGTGGGCAGACGACATGAAGAGCTTTGTGGCTGGAAAAAAGGACGTTTGGAAGTGGACATTAATGGTTATGCAACCGGAGTTTGTTACTGCGGCGTTGTTCAAAGAAGCTGTTGAGCAAGCAAAGAAAAAGAAGAATCTTCCTGCTCTCAACAAACTTCGATTCGAAAGTTTCCATGAAGGCTTATCAGCGCAAATATTACACATTGGCCCATATTCCGCTGAGAAGGCAACGGTTGATAAAATTCACGGCTTCGTAGAAGAAGACGGCTACGAGTTCAGCGGGAAACATCACGAAATCTACTTGAGTACTCCTGGAAGAGTTGCACCCGAGAAGCTAAAAACGATTGTAAGGCAACCAATTACCAAAAAGAGCTAATTCGACCAAAAACTGGCGGCTTCAATTACTCTTTTTTCTTTTGTTTAGCCTTCACTGATTTCTCCAGAGGAAATTTATAGGGCTGTTATAATTAGCATTTCAGTCTGCCGGTGAATAATAGTGATTGTTAAGAATGTCCTCGACTTAATTGGAAATACTCCTTTAGTTGAGGTGAAACGACTGAATCCTAATCCTAACGTTGAGTTGTATGTTAAATTGGAAAAAATTAACCCTGGGGGTTCGGTTAAAGACAGAATCGCCAAGTACATGATTGAGCAAGCTGAAGAATCAGGGCAATTGACAAGGCAAAAAACTGTCATTGAGCCTACGAGCGGAAACACCGGAATAGGTTTAGCAATGGTCTGCCGAGCCAAGGGATATGATCTAGTTCCGGTGATGCCTGAAACTATGAGTCTAGAAAGGCGCCAAATCCTAATTGCGTTGGGCGCTCAGATAATGTTAAGCGATGGATCAAAAGGAATGAACGGTGCAGAAGACTTGGCACATGGAATTGTAGACCGAAACGCTGACAAATACTTCATGCCCAATCAATTTGCAAATCAAGCCAATGTTTTGGCTCACTACGAAACTACTGGCGAAGAAATCTGGCGAGACACCAATGGCAGAGTGACTCATTTTGTAGCAGGTATAGGTACTGGAGGCACTCTAATGGGCGTATCCAGACGGCTCAAAGAACATAATCCAAAAATAAAAGTAATTGCTGTTCAACCCGAAGTAGGCAAATCGATTCAGGGTCTCAAAGATTTACAGACCCAGTATATTCCATCAATCTGGAACGGCGACCTTGTAGATGAGATACATTATGTAGATCCTAAAGAGGCTGATGAAGCGGCACGACTGCTTGCTTTGCAAGAAGGCATATTCGTAGGTTCCAGCTCTGGCGCAATTTTCTCGGTCGCAATGAAAAAAGCTAAGCAAATTGAAAAGGGTTTAATTGTTGCGATAGCTCCGGATGGCGGCGAGAAATATTTGAGCACAACTCTGTGCGATCCAAATCTATGCCTCGAATGCATCAAGAAATTTGGTCTCAAATGCTCTTACAGAGATGGAACTCCGGTCATGAAGGCAGAGGCACCAAATGCTTAAGACTGAAAAATGAGCTACGCCCTGAGTGTTCTTAAATACCCTTGTAAGAAGAGTCTCCAGTTTGGATGAATTTGGGAAAGATTTGGTAAAAATCTTAAAAGCGTTTTTAGTAACAATCTTTTAGATAATCGAGGTAATGGAAAGTGAAACGGCGACAAGTATACACACTAGATTTGGCTCAAATAGAGGGCGATGGAGAATTCTCATGTCCAGAATGCGGAACTGCAATTTCTCCAGATGACGACACCGAGGAAATCTATTCCATTGTTGAGCCAAAAGTCAACAGTCACGGTTTAAAGGAAATAGTTATTCAATGCAACAGATGCGCCAGCAGGCTACATCTCACTGGTTTTTCTATGCTCCAAAGATTGTGCCTGTGGTAAACTGGAGAAGTTACAAAAATAGTTATGTCAAACTCTCCTCTTGATCGATAATCAGTAAATTCGGCTAAAATGTCTGTTGGGCATCTACTGTGTTATCAGGGCAAAATTCTTAAATATTTTCTTAAACTAATAGCACATGAGGGAAAGAGTCAAAGCCTTTCCCGAAAAATAAAACTTCAACAGCATTGAATGCTCAAAACCGAAGCTAAATTGCAGTTTCAGAATTACAGAATAGCAATGAGTCCTTTGCTATCAACACTTTGAATTTGATTTAAAATAAGAAACCTGAAACCGACTCTTTCCCTCAACCCCTTTCTGTTAAAATAAACTCCAACCAAAATGGACAAGGGAAATCTTTACCAACCGAGCGTTTGACAGATTTTTTGTGTCAAGAAATCTTTACAAACAAGCTTTTAGGCAAACCAAAGCACACAACTTAAGTGGTGATTACGGAGATGAAGAAATTTCTCTTTGCAGCACTCCTAATTTCCTTAATGGCCAGCGGATTCATGTTGATTAGTTTAGGTAATTTTGGAGCAGCAGCTCCGGCTGAAACACCTGGGCCTACGAAATCCCCTAATCCTAACAAACCAACTCCAGAGCCGACTCCAGCTGTAACTGATCAGTCTGGCAACAGTAACGGCAATAGTAACGCAGGTAGCGGCAACAGCTATGGTGACAGCAACAGCGCCACTAAAGACAACAACGGTAACAACGAAAAAAGCGGGGTTAGCAATGGCAATGCTAATGGGAACAGCAACGGAAATGGTAACAACGGTGACGCCAATGGAAATGGTAGCGGGAATGGAAACAGTAAAGGCAATAATGGAGATGGAAACAACGGAAATTATAACATTGGCGTTAACGGCAATAGCGGAAACAACGGGAACAGCAACAATGGCAACAATGATAGCTGGAATGGGAACAATGGTAATAGTGGAAACGGAAACAATGGCAATGGAAATGGCAGGGATGGCACTAACGACAACAACGGCAACAACGGAAACGGTAACAATGGGAACGGCAACGCAAATGGCGACAAGCCAAGTCCAACCCCGACTCCCGCCCCAACCACGGTACCTAATCAAAATTCGTTAATGTTTAAGATTTCAGGTTACATTTTGGATTCCAACGGCTGCGGGCTCGCTGGTGCAATGATCATATTTAATGTGCCAAATATCGTCCCCGCCGTTTACTCAGACTACTCAGGATTTTATGTAATGTACGCTCCCTCAGGGACTTACCACGTCAACGTTTGGCCACCTTTCGATTCAAACTACATACGTTATGACGAACAAGCACTCGTCGTTAAATCAGACATAACGAAAAATATCACATTAATTTCAGGATACAAAGTGTCAGGTTACTTAACAGATTTAGCTGGCGAACCGGTCTCAAAAGCCATAGTTTCATTGAATAACAATTTGATATCGGGGTGGTTCTCAAATTCTTCTGGTTATTATTTTGTGAGCGCTCCAGCAGGTACATATAAACTGAGTGTTGGTCCAAGTACCCAGTACATTGGAGACTTTCCGCGATATTCAGAAAGCAACTTCATTATCAACGGTAACATTTTCAAAAATATCACTTTAGGCGCTCCAGTGCCCACCGAATCTCCCACTCCAAGTCCAACTCCTTCGTCAGCTACTCCCCCAGCACAATCGTCATACAAAATTTCAGGGTACATCCGCGACACCAATGGAAACGGAATCGCTGCTGCAACTATACTCTTCAACGTACCCCAACTGGTCCCAAGCGTTCGCTCCGATCCTTCAGGCTATTACGTAATGTACGCTCCCGCAGGAATCTACCATGTGAACGTTTGGCCACCGTTCGACTCGAACTTCATCTACTACGACTATCCCACTCTCGTCGTTGGTGCAGATATTACCAAAGACATTACCTTGCTCACAGGCTACAAAATATCTGGCTACATAACCGATTACGCGGGAACCCCCGTAAGCGGGGCGACAATAAAACTGAGCAGCTATGGAACTGGCAGCGGGTTTGGCACCGGCTGGTTCTCAAATTATATGGGTTACTACTTCACCACGGCCCCATCGGGAACATACAGAATAAGTATCATACCTGATCCCAACGTACCGACAATCAGCTTCCCCAGCTACTACGAAGACAACGTTGTCATTAAAGGCGACATGGTGAAGAACATACGACTCCGGAGTCCAGAAACCATGGCGCCCACAATTCCACCTTCAACTCCAACCCCCATTCAAACATCTACACCAACGCCGTCACCTTCACCTAAGTCATCGTCTAGCTCTCTCAATGTGCAATTTGACACCAAATATGACGGACAGGCAAACTTCACTAGCGAAAAAACTCATACAAGCCCCCGATCCGTAGAATTAATTCTCCCATCCTACGCGCAGCAAGGTTCCTCTGCAACGGCACTTTATTCCTACAATGGAACATTAGCGTCGCTATCAACCTTCTCAATTTACACTTCGTATACTAACGCGACACCAAGATTCGTAATATATCTTGACATAAATGGAGACGGTTCAAAAGACGTTATCCTGTTAAGCGACTATCAAACGCCAAGTAACGGTCAATGGTCGATTAGCACTGGCGGGCTCAGATGGGATTGGACTCAAACGGATTTTGCATTAACTAGCTATGGAACAACTTGGAAGTCTCTTGACTCTTGGAAAACCACATACGGAGATGCCAAAATTATTGGTCTTGGAATAGCTTTAGAATATTGGGCTGTTGCGGATTCAAACGGGCTAGGACAACCGTTGTATGCAGATGAACTAATAATAAATGGTGAGCTAACCGGTCTAACTTATAGTATCGCGTCTCCTTGACTAGTTACCTCGTGAAATCCAATAGCAGATCAGACTCTGATCTCTAAACCAACCGCAACTCTTTTTTTTAAAGAAGTTCGAATGGGTCTTTCACTTTACAACATGCCGCGTAATTTTTCTTCTTGCACAAATTAGCAAAGCCCGCCTCGCCGTAAACGTAAGTACAGATTTCACCAATAGTTGTCCTGAAGGGTGAGATTATGATAATACTTGTACACTATCCAAACAATCTCTCTTCTCCTTAGGCAAGCTCTACCTCACCCTCTCACTATTTTCATTTTACAAATCAAAGTTGCCACGGCCTAATTAGTCAAAGTAATCAAGAATAATTTATTTAAGGACTATTAATGGAGGGCGCCACTGCGAGAATTATTCATTACTATAATTTGAGACATTGATTAATCAAAATGTTTCTCTTTTTGGGTTAGCTTCACTATTCGTCTTGCTTCAATTTCTTTATTGAACTCTTTCAAAATTTCTTTCACTGTCTCGCTAACCACTCTGTTCTCTCCCAGGGTTCTTTTATCTATTTGTTTTGGTTTTAAGACTTTGGGAGATTGAGAAAGAACGTGTCGCAATGGTTCTCTTTTCAGTTTTGGCTATCCTCTTCCAAAGAAGATAAGCAGAATTCCAAGGAATACTAAGACAATAGCTATCCCATACCAGATGAATGACGAACCAAGGGAAGGCAAGATACTCTGTGGATTTCCATCAGAATCTTTTGAACCTGTGATCTGTGAAATCCCCGTTATTAATCCTATCATAACCCCAAAAATTATTAAAACAATCCCTACGAGAGGAAGTACTCCGCTATTTCCGTCATTGCCCATGTTTGAGCATATCTGCTCTATGGAGATTTAAGTTCTTGCTTTCAAGAAGGATGCAATTTTTGAGGTATTGCGCCTTAAACCCTTTTTTAGGTTATTCTTAAAACTAGAATTGGTGGGCAACTCCTAGCTTAGGTAAATGCAAAAACCTAAACCAGAAGAGTTTAGGAGTTGCCCTTTGCTCAAAGAGGGTAAGGCCCTTCTCCTTTCTCCGCACACTCTTCCATTATTTCAGAATAAGAGAATACAATAAAAGCCATGTTTCAAACTGGGAATATTTTATAACCAAAACCTACAACATTCCAATAAATCAAAGATTTGAAGATATAAGCCATGGTTAAATAATTGGATTGGTTTTTGTTACTTTGACTCGTATGAATCTTTATGCCTTGGTCTTGGTAATAATTGTCTTTGTTTTTGTCGCTTTAGTGGGTTACTATTTGTTTATGAGGTACTTCGGGTGTTCATCTGATGAGCCATCTGATGGAAGAAAATCCAATTAAGAATGAGATAGCTCAGAAATATCTTGATTAAACTTTTTCGCTTTATAAATATTTTAAAGCAATTGATCAGTCTATTTCTTTCTCTAAGGAGCTTCATTGTCTGTTTCTTGTGAGGTTTCACAAAATCTTTATGGATATTTTGTCAACTCTGCAGTGCAGTCAACACACATTCCGGAGTATGGGTCTTTGCAGTTAGTACAGACAAATCTCCTACATACTTCGCACATTTCAGTTTTTTCTGCTCTCCGACCGCAACAGGGACATTCTATTTCCCGCAATTTTCTCAGCTTTTCGTATTTCTCATTATTGTCTTTGTTTCAGCTATTACGCTTTTGCACCATCTATTACAACAATACTCTACAATTTAGGCAAGAAACAAAGGAAACAGTTCTCCCAGTAATGAGCAAAGTTCGTCTCGCTACAGATCAGCTTTGAAAAAACGCGCGCTTAGAACTTGCCTGAGGTGAGAAGTTTATTTAGCGAACGCATATGGCATTTTAAGGTTGAATCTTCTAGAAGTATATGCTATAGTGCTTTAAATAATAATTTGGGCTTTCAACTCTTAATGAATAGCAATGGATTTTGAGCAGATCCTCGGCGCAGTCTTCCTTCTTTCAGGAGTTTTCTTACTTACCGATGCTGGTCTAAGTTACGCAAACAGCTTTAATTCTTCAGCGATTGTTTCAGCATCTAATCCTTTTTTGGCAGAGGTGTTGATAGGTGTTTTTTTAACTGTATTCGGTCTTTATCTGTTGAAGATTGTCCCTCTACGAAAAAGAAACATTCTCCAAACGCTCCAAATTTAGTTAATGGGCGAGAATCTAGCAGGCAAACTCGACCACTCTGGGGATCAAGGACTTTGGATGAGTGAGACTGAGGCTCAAATATCCAGGTTTGAGCTCTAAATTAGGAATGGTGGCGGGCGGGGAGGGATTTGAACCCTCGACCCCCAACTTAGGAGGCTGGTGCTCTATCCGTGAAGACATCAAAACAATGCGGGAACCCCCCTTTTGTGGAGATGTCTCCAATCCGTACTGAGCTACTCGCCCAACTGCTTTTGATAATGGAGCTGTTTTGTGCCTTTTCTAGGTCACCATTGGCTAAGTGATCACTGTGACCACTTTGACCTACTCCATTTGGGCTGTTGGGTTTATCTTCTTTGTGCATTTCATTAAGTTTTCTGAGAACATAATCTAGGCTTTGCTGGTGATACTCAAACTGTGGTTTGCCATTAACTCTCTTAGTAAAGTGTCTAGCTTCTAGCGTATTTTATCATTCCATCTTTGTTATAGAATAATTGGGTAGAATCTACTTTGTTGCAGATTTCACATTCAAATCTTTTACAAATAATCTTATACATTCTTCTTTACTCCAATATGCTTGGAGCTGGACTTGAATGACCAAAGTTGTATATAATGACCATTAAAAAAATTAGAGAGCGTAAATCAATCTGAGAGATATTAGCTAATAAGTTACTTCCAATAATAGAGAAATATGCATAAAATAGCCAAATATGCAATAGTAATTAACATTCTTCTTGCGTTGATATTTGTCTATTCTAATTTTTCACTTTGGGCTTCGGTAAATGGAGATAATAACTACATCATAGCTAGCCATTGGAGTCCTCTTGGAATAAGTGCCCCTCACTACATATTTGACAATAACAAAGTTTCAATTGTTCAAACTGTCTATTCTTATTTTAACACACCATTTTGGATATTCTGGTTGCTGCTGATAGTAAACCTGTACCTAACAGCAAAACTTGGCAAAGAAACCAAACAGTTCTATGGTTTAAGCAAAATTCTTTAAGTAAAATCATAGCCTATCAGACTTGGTGAGAGCCTTGGACATTCGTGGATTAGTTAGTTTTGCAGTTGGTGGAACTATACTTCTCTTTGTACTAACTGACATTCTTCAAAAGGCTGGTAGTTATAACACATCATTGGTTCCTGATACTGCTGTTGGTGGTTTCATAGGTTTTTTACTATTGGGTTATGGCTTATTCGTAAATATGAAAAGTGCTAAATCAGAAGCAAAACCAAAAGAATAAGATAGGAAACTCAGCCCTGATTTCTCCGTTTGCTTTTCATACTCTTGTCAGATGCTGGCTAAATTCATTCCATTTGACCTATGGCCGGACTTTCAGATTTTTTGGAAATCGACCTACGGCGAATTTGAAGCAGTGATGCCGGTATGGCAAGTGCGTTAACGATTGCCGTAACCAGATACGTGTTCTTTAGGCTTTCAAAAAAGAGTAATTTATCAGAAGACGTTATGGACACTGGATTGACGGACGATATTATTCTCGTTATCAGGTCATATGGTGACGTTAACGACATGACCAGGATAGCGAGGTTCAGGCTTACCGCCAAACCAATGTTTAGAAACAGAGTAACCATGGCTGAACCTATTCCCCTCCTGTGATCAGGTACGGCGCTCATTACCCCGCGCAAATTGGGTGCAAGGAACAAACCGGTTCCGACGCCCAGCAGAACCATGTAGACGCTCAAGACTGTGTAGGATGTGTCAGGAGTAATCGACGAAAAGAGAAACAAAGCAATACTGCCAACGACTAAACCTGGTACTGTGAACTTTTTGTACCCAAATCTGTCAGATAATGTGCCGCTCAATGGACCAACAGCCAAAAAGGCTATTTCAAAAGGCAAGATTCGCAAGCCAGCATCCAGTGGAGACAAACCAAGGATAAGTTGAAATTGAAGACTTAAAAGCAATAAAACTGTCGCCCATGAGATTACATTGAAAAGCACGGCTGAGACTCCACCAGCAACTTCTCTGATTTTGAAAATTCCCAGATCAACCAGCGGATAGCTAATCCTCCTCTCACGCAACGCGAAGCCAACAAGGCATAGAAGTGATACAGCAAAAAGCCCGTAAATCAAAGGCGCCAATTGGGTTTTACCATAAGAGCTGAACGTCAATCCCAGCATCAGGCTCAACAAGAAAATCGAGAACAACGCGAACCCGGGGTAATCAATCTTGGCGTTCTTGTCAAGAACGGCCGTCTCTCTTAATCTCCATTTTGACCATAGTGTCCCGAACACACCCACAGGAACGGTAACATAGAATAGTGCACGCCAATCAAGAAACGCCAGAATTATCCCGCTAATCGTCAGCCCAAGCATCGCACCAGCCCGGTAGGCAATCTGATTAATCCCAACAAACAATCCCAATTGACGTCTGGGAGATGCGTCTGTAACAATTGCAAGGCTGTTGACGTAAATGAGTGCCGCCCCAAACCCTTGCAGCGACCTGAAAGCAATAACCTGGTACGGATCCATACCAAAGCTGGTTAGCACGGAACCTATTGTGAATAATCCGAAACCATACGTGTAAATTTTCACTCTTCCGAAAATGTCAGCGAGTCTGCCAATCAGCGGCAAAAGAATTGTTGTGGCTAAAGCGTAAGCCTGCGTTATCCAAATGGCCTGTTCAGCATCTGCACCAAGCTGAGCAGCGACTTGGGGTAAACCGACTATAACTATGCGTGCATCAAGACCAACCAAGAAGATGCCCAGAGTGGTTACCGTCAACGCTATCCATTTGTACTCCATAAAGGCGACAACCTCGTTAGTATTTGATTACAGATATTTTCTGTTGAAGACCATTCCATTCTCTTGCATCTAAACAAAGCTCGAATTGGGCAATCTTTTCTTCTATCGCTGAGCGATCTGACATTTCTTCACCCTCTTCACTCCGTAAAAGAAGGCAAAAGTCTTTTCACAAAAAAAATTCTCTGCGAATCTACATTCAAAAACTAACTATTTACGGATATGTGATTGCTATCAAGCAACAACAAGCATACACTTTTAACATCAAACAGGTCGATCCAGAGATAAATTTTTGAATCAAGGTTAACACTAAACTCAAGAGTTGCAGGAAGCGAACAATCGACGGGATTGTATTAGAGTTTTCTTGAGGCGCCGCAGTTGTTGCAGAACAATGATGTCTGGGGAATTAATGATCCGCAATACTGGCAAGGCACCATTACAATCTCCTTTATAATTTCTTTTTCTTTAGTCTCATTTTCAGAGGTTGATTTTTTCAGTTGGGCAAGAGCTAATTGATATTGTCTCTCCTTTTTTTGTGTGTAAGCTGCATAGATTAAGACAACAGCAATTATACCTAAAAAAGAGCCAAAAACTATGGCGAGTATAGGGACAACATCAATCAATTTTCCATCCAACATAGTGTTTTGATATCTTCATTTAAGACTTGTTACCCTGTAATACTTACTTTGTTTTCAATTTCTGACTAGAGATATAGTACGGGTGTACGAGAGAAGGAAAATTCTGTCAATTCAGTGTTTTCTCAGAGTTTCATTTTGTTCTCAGGAATCTCGCTTTGTGTATTTTTGTTGTACCTATCTACAAGTTGAATTCGAAGGTCAACATGTTTATCTATAGTTCCTTCGTAAAAAGAATATGCCACAGAAACAGAGCAAAAGGACAGAGTTGATTTTCAAGGATTTGTTGATCAATTCTGGTTTTTCAGAAAGAGTTGTTCAAGAGCTCTGGAAATGGTACGACCCCTCCAACAAGAAAGGGCCCATCAAGTTCTAAATTTCTATGTAAGAACGGATTCGGGTGTGAAAAAGAAATTATTCGCAGAAAGGCTAAATATCCGCGCCATGGCTTTTGCTACTTCAACGTATTGAAGGTACAGACCATGGAACTTGATACTTGCATTAAAGGTAGGAGAAGCGTTAGAAGTTATACAGATGAGCCTGTTTCGAAGGAACAAGTTGAAGCTGTTCTTGAAGCGGGTATATGGGCACCAACAGCAGGATATAGAGAGCCATGCAGGTTTATCGTTATCGAAAATAAAGAATTAATTAAATACGTCTCTGATGATACCAAGGTTTTGGTCAAGCAAAGGTTCCCTCCTTTAGCCACGCGATTCTCTACAGAGGCTGATGTAATCTGCTATAATGCGCCTGTGCTCATACTGGTGTGTACAGAAAAAGACCAACAACTGGCTAACATGAACTTACTGGACAGCGTTCTCGCTGCGGAAAATATGTTTCTGAAGGCGTATGAGCTCGGACTTGGGACCTGCTACATGGGTTTCATTCAATTCCTAAACGCTAAGCCAGAAGTTCTCAAGAAGATTGGAGTCCCTGAGAACTATGACATGATGGTGCCCTTGATCCTAGGTCATCCCAAAACAAAACAAGGAGCAGGAAAGAGGAAAAAACCGAGTATCCTGAAATGGATTAAATAATCACCGCTAAAAATCTGAATAGATTCTAAAAATTCGCACAGAAAGAAACCCTAACCAGTTCAGACTCTAACAACCTCAAGTTTGAGAAAACTTGATGCCTCTCTAACCCTGCGAGTTTTCGATATCAAGCCAGTGAAGGAGTCATAACGTTTTCTTCTTTCTTAAATAGGCATCAAAGATTTTCCAGCATAGATGCTTTGTACCCCGAAGTCATAGAAGATTTGTTAATAGTTTTTCTCAATCCCACCATACTCCTCAACTACTTTGGATATCCTACTCTTGCGCTGTCACTCTCGCCCAATTGAAATGACTATAGAGACAACGTCCTGCGTGTGCAAAAACTTTAAACTATACGAGAATGGGAATTATGGATGATTGGCGCAGGGGTACCCGAGCCAGGTCTAAATAGGCGGCCAATTCTCCACCTAGGACAAGGGGGAGGACTTAAGATCCTCTGACTCAGGTCTTCGTGGGTTCGAATCCCACCCCCCGCACCACAAATTAAGGCTTATTATGAGGTTAATTTGGAAAAATAAACTTAAATTACGAAAATTTGTGATGTTGTGTGCGGGGGTTAAAACTTGATCCAAAGTTTACCGGTAAGAAACGTTAAGTTTTGCTCTGGGCAAGTGGGCTGGGGGGATTTGAACCCATTAGTCTGACTACTCAATTCATTGGGTTTTGAGCTTTGGTTGGGCTTTTTTCTTCTTTGATTTTCTTCTCATCAAAAGAGCAAATACTATAACGAGTGCAACTGCTAAAACCGCTAATCCGATTAGTAGCCAAGTTTGGTCCTGTTCCGTCTTCGGTTTTGGTGATGGCGTTGGTTTCTGGGAAGGTGCTTGAGTGGGTGAGTTGGCTAGCATTGGGCTTGGACTTGGCGAAGGTAAAGTTGTATGTTGGGCTATGGGGTAGCGGTCTTGATTGTTGGCATCAATGACGTAGGGTGTGTCGCCGATGCCGTCGCCGTTGGCGTCTGTGCCATTGTAGTCGCTCCAATAGTTACCCCTTGAGCCGTTATCCCAAGTGTTGACGCTGCGGGAGTCGGTGTTGGCTTGTTGGGTATTGTCGCTGAAAATGTTGGCATTGATTGTGTTGAATGCAGAATTCGTGAGGAAAATGCCGTTTGCCGTGTTCGAGGTAATGTTATTGTTTGAGATAATGTTGTTGTTTGAGGTGTCGAGGTAGATGCCGTTTTCACAGTTTGTAATGGCGTTTCCAGTTATGGTGTCGTTGGTGGCATAATTAGATAGGCAGATTCCTTGGTGGGTGTTTGAGGTTATGGTGTTTCCTGTTACAGCGGTGTTTGAGGTGCCTATGAGTAAGCCGCTGTCGCAGTGTGAAATTAGGTTGGCGTTTATGTTAGTGTTGTTTGCATAGTTTTGTATGTAGATTCCAGCGGCGCCGTTTGAGTCGATGTTGTTGCCTGTTATGCTGGTGTTGTTTGAACTTCCTGAAACGGCGATGCCGTAACCTGGGGAGCCGTTAATCAGGGAGTTTGAGGTAACGTTGTTATTTGTTATTTGGTTGTTGTTTGAAGAGGAGTCAACGACAATGCCTGTTCCAATGTTAGAGTTTATTTCATTTCTGGCTATAATGTTGCCGTCGGAGTAAGTGCCTATTCCGATTCCGCCGTTTACATTATTTGTTATCGTATTTTCCGTGATGGTGTTCTGGTTGGCAAATTTGTTAATTACTATGCCTGGACCGCCTGCACCAGTGTTTAAGGTAATCTGGTTCCCAGTTATGATGTTGTTGCTTGAGTAGTCTGAAACAGCTATTGCTGATGATGTGTTGGAAATGTAGTTTTTAGATATTGTGTTTTGGTTTGAAGAAGCGTAAACCCAGATGCCGAATCCTCCAACGGAAGTTATGGTGTTTCCAGTCAGCGTATTGTTGGTTGAATTGGTGGAGAGAAATATTCCACGTACGTAACCTTTTATGGTGGTGTTTTTTATGGTCACGCCGCTGACGCCTTCGAGTGTGAAGGCAAGACTAGTTAACATCATCGGGCCACTGAGGGAGTGACCGTTTCCATCAAAAATTATGTTGTTTTTAGCTATTACAACTGAATCTATGAGGTCCGCTTTCAGAGTGTAGGTTATGTTGTCTGAACTTGTAATTTTGTCGGTTCCAACTATTGAGCCGTCAGCCTTGATAAAAATTGTAATCGACACGTTAGCAGACCCGACACACAAGCTGCTCATTAACACAACTAAAACGAAAAAGAAACCCAATAAAGCTCTTTTTTCCATTGCCTTTCCCTAAGGCGGTATTCTGTGTGTTCTTTTCTTAAAACTTATGGTTGGAGATTCACCCGCATTTTCCCCCATATTTTCCCTCCTATATTTCGTTACATTAAATTTTAATTTAGCCTGCAAAGTTACGGGTTTACGAAATTTAGTTTAACCCTTTAACGATTAAGAGTAAGTTTTTCAGCCATATGTGAGCTTTGGCATTAACTCGATTTAGTGCCAAGATTGACTTACCATTGAAAAGCTAATTTGCCATCATCACCCAAAACTTGTCCGTGCTCAATGTTTGCGATTGTGATTGTTGAGAGCGCGCCGCCAGAACCCATTGAGTACAATACTGCGCCTGTTGGATCTAACACTTGGAAATTCGCCCAGTTCCTCGAGATAGTAAGAAAATCATTTCCAGCGCCACCGTCAATGTAGACAACGTCCGAGTCTTGCGAGCTTGCAACATAGTGAATATTGTCGTCACCTGGACCAGCATTAATTGTAATTGTGTCTTTTCCAGTGTTACCCGTAACTTTGATGGTGTCAGACCCCGCGCCTCCGTTAACAAAGAATTGCCCGCTCCCTTCTCCTCCGTGAATCTCCATAACGTCATCGCCAGATCCGCCATTCTGAATAACAATACAGCTACCGTCACTAAGCTCAATGTACATAAAGTCTGCACCGTCTCCTCCTTCCTGAACAACAGTTTTGTTTCCACTACCTGTAATTATGGTCTGGCTATCTTGTCCAGAACCTCCATTTTGAATAATGAAGTCATTGCCATCAAGTCCTTCAGCGTACTGTGTGTCGTTTTCTCCAAAGCCCAACTGAACAATCACATCGTTACCAGGGGTACCAAATTGTGTCTGCTCATCGTTGCCGCTTGTTCCTAACTGAATGAACTTATCTGGGTTCGCCTGAACAAGACCAATAAAAGCTGTAAATATCAAGACTGATAGCAAAACAGCAAACAAGGGTGCCCCTTTCCTTTTCTGTCTTAAATTCAAAACCAGAACAGAAGTGACTACAACAACCATAAACAGCAGAAGGGGTAACCCAATGTTTTCTGGGATAGAAGGTGATGGGGCGGGAGTAGTTATTGGTGTTGGGTTTGTTGAGGTTTTCGTGTTGGTGAATCTTAGGTAGATAACATCCGCTGGCGAGGAGAGGGTGAAGGTTGCTTTGCTTTGGGTGAGGTCGGTTGAGGTTGTTCCAGTTCCATCACAGAAGACCTCTTGCATGCTCCAACCGAGGGAAGGTTACTCTGGGTTACAGTGTAGGTTCCCGCTGCCAAATCAAAGACTTTTGCTCCACCGTTACCTTCGGTTGATATTTGGAAATTACCCACGGAACCTGATCCTGAAAAAGAGAAGGCTGCATCTCCACCTTGCGCCTCCTCATAGACGATTAACGTCCCTGTTTCTTGAGCTGAAGCGTGAGAGATAGACAGCAGAATGAAAAGTAACCCAACAAAACAAGCTAAACCGACTTTTTGAAGAGCAAACAACACAAACTCAGTCTCCTTTCCAGTTGCTTATTTGAATAAGTTGTATAAAAAACATATTCAGCGAATTATTTGCCCAGTGACATAAACCCGTCTTTTTTGCGTTTGGATTTTAATCTTCAAACCCAAACCCAAATTACCTTTTTACTCTACTTTTCTCTAACTCACCATTTCTCAAAAAACAAAAAACACACAAACATGAATCTTAGCGCAAGCTAATAGCAATTTTTCAACACTCGGCAAACCTGATCTACGTTGCTTTCCTTTTCCTCAGATAAACAAAAAGAATACCGAAGATTACTATGATAGCAATTACAGCTATTATTAGCAAAGAAGTGGCGCCTAATGCAGACGGGGAGGTGCTTGACTTTGGGTTTCCCACCAAGATCGGCGTTCCAGCCAAGTCTGAAGCTGGAATAATGCATGATACTGTGTCAGGTGCAGTGAACGTGGTCACAGCTGATGTCCAATTGTTCCTGCTCCAATATTCAATAACGCTATCGCTATTGAAGCTTGGATTAGATACGCTCACGGCGCCGGAAACTTCTGAACCTAAGGCTCCGCCATTTGAAGTGACATTGACCAAGTAGAAGGCAATTGGATCGACTGGAACGATGCCGGTTCCTTCAGGTTGGTTGCCGCCATAATTGGTCGAGGAGACGTCTATTTGTGTGCCGTCTTGCAGCGAGGAACCACTCGCGGTGATGCTGACGCCTGTTGTTGATATTTGGTCTACTGTCGCAGAATTGTCACTCACCGTTGCAACTGAGCTGGCGCTTGGGGGAGGGGTAACAGTTGGTGTTTGTTCAGGAGTCGCTGTTGGTCCAGGAGTTGGTGTTGATTCAGGAGTTGCTGTTGGGGTAGAAGAGGGGGAAGGCTTAGGGTTGACAGTGACAGTAGCGATGCTAGATTTTGCCCTCGCTCCAACGTTGTCTGTCGCGTTAACATAAACTGTGTAGGAACCTGAGGAATGGGGAGTGAACGTCCACGAAGAGGATGTAGCATCGGAGACTAAAGTATCGCTAAGATACCATTGGTACGTATATGGCGAAGTGCCGCCATAGAGGCTTGATGTGAAGAGGGTCGATTGGTCAACATCCACAACGTCGGATTGGGGCAAGATTGATACATGCATGTATTCAGCCCCAATTTCCCCAGCAGACAAAGCTCTATTGAAGATTTTGACTTCGTCTATTGTGCCATTAAAAAATCTTCCAGGAAAAATAAGACTTGGTCCTATAGAAAAGTTGTTTGGATTTGTACCTCGGGTTACGCCTATTGAAGTTGTTTTTTCTAATACACCATTAACATAGATTTTTATGTAATTATTAGCTTGATATGTTCCGGCAATATGATACCACTTATTAGTCTCAGCCACAGTATTCGATACTGCAAGTTTTGAACCATCAATATAAAATTTGAATTTGTCGTCAGTCTCTGTTTGTAAGTCTAGGTCGGTCCCGCTGCCGGATCTACCTGCGATTGACATGATATGTTTTGCAGCTGATGGTAATTGGTTAAATTTAACCCATGCTTCGATAGTAGCTCCTTGTGTCGGGTCGAGTGTTTCATTATTTCCACAGTCAACATACTCTTTAGTTCCGTCAAAGCTCAAGGCGCCATTTACTTTCCCACTTGTCCATGAAGCTCCGTATATAGTTCCGTGATTGTTGTAGCCAGAGCTGTCGTAGGCTATTGTACCCGCGCCTTGATCAAAATTCCAGTAGCCAACCAAGCCTTGAGGCTGAGTGTTGCCGATTCCATCAGCGCCCGACAGTCGAGGGATGACTGCCAACATTGATAATATTAATAGTGACAAAAGAGCTATTATCAACAGAATGTTCTTTGCAAACAAGTCAGGTACCACCTATCCTTGTTATGTGCGATCCAAATGCTATTCTTTCGCATTTTGCTTATATGATTTGGGGAAGAGCCTTCTATGAGTCATATGACACCATATAGTCAAATATTTTGTTCCACTATACTACTTTTGGACCCCACTTCTTTCTTTCGTTTCTCAGACATTCTGCAAAAAAGCTTCATCGTTTATTAGCGTCTCAATTGTTTGTCTTTCTACAGCTTTTATTCGGAGAACCTCAACATACCTACTTTCAAATTGGTGTTCGCTTAACTCTCAATTGGAAGTTCTCTAATAATAAAGACATCAGTTGAAGATTAAACAAAAAAGTATACTCCCCAGTTAACATAATTTTAATCCAACCAACCAACCAACCTTTCTCTGCCCCAGACCAGAAAAAGACAGCTTTCAGCCCATATATACGGTTCAGACCATAGGCTATTCACACACACCTCAAAAGACCCCTATTTAGTAAATACTCAATAGAGGGTATAGTCGATTTCGAGTATACGGTACTACAAATCAACATCAATATAGGGTATAGTCGAAAACGAGTATACGACTTTGAAGTTGAAGCTATTTATTCTCTTTCAAATATTCTGAAAACCATATAAGCATAAACAAAACAAATAGGTTTTTGTTGATTGTTATGCCAAAAATTGATGTTACTGATGAAGCCGTCATAAATGCCCCTCCCACGGTAGTCTACAACGCTATTTTGAACGAGTATGCAGGAGCCACAAATTGGTGGACGCCTCATCTTGAAGGCAAGCTCAGAGGGAATAAGCCAGTTGACTGTGAAGGCGCAATTTGTGACATAACGGGTAAAAGTCACGGAATTACGGCAAGATTTTCTGTAAAGGTGACAAAGGTTGAGCAAAACAAATCAATAGAACTGGAGCTCACAGGCGACTTTTTAGGAAGTGAGAAATGGACATTTGAGCCTTCAGGGATCGGAAAGACTAACGTTAAGCTTCGATATATTGGCAGAACCAATAGACTACTATTCTCTGTTTTATCTCCATTCGTTAGCCCAGGAAAGGTGCATTCAGAGACGATTCAGATTGGACTAAAAGCTTGTAACAGTTACCTATGCAAGAATGAGCAGGTCAACAAGAATTAAACTCCATTTTTTTCATATGCCTTGAACTGATCAATCATATCTCCAAAGGATATTGACGAACCTCTCCAACAATGCCATACAAGCCATGCCAAACGGGGGAAAATTAACCATTTCCGCAGCCGAAAAAAACGGGAAAGCCACCATAATCGCTCAAGATACAGGCGAGGGCATTCCCGAAAACGTCAGAAGCAAAATATTCACTCCGTTAGTGACTACAAAAGCTAAGGGTCACGGCTTTGGTTTGTCGGTTGTTAAAAGATTCACGGAAGCACTTGGAGGAACGGTCACATTTGAGAGTGAGGTTGGGAAAGGCACCAAATTCATAATTGAACTAACCATTTGTTGACTTTAGCGAGATCAATGGGGTCTGAACCAAAAGTGGTCTTGGTCTCTATGGGATTGAACCTAAACAGGTTCAGACTGCAAATATCAACCAATGCTTTTCGTTAACCGAACAATTGGTCTAACCTACATGTGTGGTTGCTTATCTTAGAACCTAAGTTGTTTTTGGAAGCTTTCAATTGTTGCCCGAGAGTTTGAAGGTCGACTTGACCAGGGTATAATGTAGCCCGAGAGAGGTTCGAACTCTCGCCACGAATACCTCGAACATATTTTACCGGTAAAATAGGGCGTATGTCCCACCCCCCGCACCATAAATTCCGGCTTGTTATGAGGTTAATTTGGCAATCAGACTAAATTTATGAAAATTTATAACGTTGTATGATTAGGGTAAAATTTTGAACTTGAATTTACCGGCAAAAACTCCAATTGCTTCTTAACTAATTTTGCTAGGATATTCAAGGTTTGACATCTAACAATGCTTAACCTGAAGTTCTCCAAAGTTCGATGCAAAGCCATTTAGCGCCTAGAAGATATCACTTCGCTTCAGAATTCTCCATATGTAACTACCCTAATGTCGCGATTAATTTTTATGTTAGCTATTGTATGTTCTTGGTTTAACTTTGGTGTTCCTTGATGCCATTTAAGAGGATCTTGCTGGTGAAGCCTTCTGGAAGGAAAGGCTTGAGTTTTTCCTTCGATTTGATACCTTTCGGTTTAGAGTATATTGCAGCTTACCTCAAAGACGCAGTGGATCAAGTTCACATTGTTGATTTGGAATTGGATAATAGAAAATTCCAAGACATCATCAACTTCTACAACCCAGATCTCATCGGCATCACATTGTCAGCAACTGAACATAACCGAGGGCATACGTCTTGCAAAGATTGCCAAGAAAAACAATGTACCCACGGTTGTAGGCGGATATCACCCGACAAGTGTTCCTGACTTGATGCTTTCCCATCCCGCAAATCGACATGGTTATTCGCGGGGAAGGCGAGGTCACTATGAAAGAACTTGTGGAGAACGGGCACCCCTGAGAATGTTACAGGCATCTCTTACAAGCAGAACGGAAAAATAATCCACAATGAGGAGAGAACCCAAATTGAAAACCTGGATAGTCTTCCTTTTCCAGCCCGATATTTGAGGCAATATCCCTACAAAAGCCAAGACCGCGTAACAGATTGCGACGTGATAATAATGTCTAGGGGCTGCAACGGACTTTGCAGTTTCTGTTGCGAACCAGGCATGAGCCAAGGCTGCCTAAGATCTCGATCACCAGAAAACGTCATGAAAGAAATCTTGGAAATGGTGGAATATCACAAAAGAAAACCCGTAAACGTAATGTTTGCTGATCCAAATTTTATGGGTAACCCAAAACAAGTCGACCGTCTTTGCGACTTGCTCATGGAGCACGATCTAAACATTGAGTTCTGCGCTCTAGTTAGAGCAGACGCCATGGCAAGGCACCCAGAAATCGTAAAGAAAATGTGCCAAGTGGGCATACGCAGGTTTGAAATGGGGATCGAAAGCCCAAACTCCAAAGACCTAAAGTCAACAAAGAAAGGCATTACCAGTAGGGTTCATGGCGAAGCAGTTAGGAACATACGTGAAAACGGCGGCAGAGCAGGAGGAACATTCGTTATAGGCCTACCCGACCAAACAGATGAGGAAATCAGAACTTTTCCAGCATACGCAAAAGAGATTGGTTTAACAGGAGCAGCCTTTGGCATCGCAACGCCATTTCCCGGTACAGACTTCTACAAAGATATGCATGAACAAGGCCTAATCTTTGAGACCAACTGGGACAACTTTGACGAAATGCACTCTGTATATACTACCAAGCATCTTACAAAAGAGAAAATCGAAGAAATGGCAACTTACTGTATGGCAAAATTCTGGAACATGGACACGTTCATCGACCACGAAAAGATCTCTCAAACACGAACCAAACAAAAAAAGACAATAGTAGATTTTGCTCAGGAACGGATACTGAATCTTGGTTTCATGGCTAATAATGGAACAGAATTACAAAAAGACAACTTTGAAAAACACATAAAGACATTTCTTGAGGCTTATATTGACCCTCGAGTGGAAGTATATACCCGAACGGTCGGCGTACACGAAGTTTTAGAGATGACACGTTTCCTCAGAATGTTGGGTCCACAAAAAATTCAATGTACCCTAAGTATAGAAGGCACCACTGCCAGCTTCGTTTTCAAAACAACAAAAACGTCTGTTGAATACATACGCATTGTAAGAGGAAGACAAGCTGATTCGACCATAGATCTCGATGTAAATTTGAAGTGGCTAAGTGAACCAGCCAATTCGTACACTGTAGAGAGGTTAGCTTTGATGTTCTCACACAATTTAACCACCAAAAAACTATGGAACACATTTAGGCTTTTTGCCGCAGTCGGAACAGACGTCTTGGCATGGAATCTACAAAAACTGACATCTCGAAAATGAAAGTCAAAGCCCTCAAAAAGTTAAGCTGCTCTTTATTTTACGGTTTGACTAGCTAAGCGAATTTGGTGTTGCAGCCAATTTTAATGGATCCAAAGCAAATAATCCATCAAAGAATCTATCTAAAAATTAAGTAAGGAAATACGCTTTTTCAACGTTATTCTATTTAGGGTTGGTATGACAGGGAGAGCTTTCGAGACTCTCATTAAGAATATTCTAAACCTATTTTTACCGGTAAAATAAGGCGTATGTCCCACCCCCCGCACCACTATGGTAAAAGATACGGGGGATTTGTCCTGGCGATGATTTCCTAGTTTTCTGGGGTTTTTCATGCTTTTCTTTTCTCGCTATTTCTTAGGAACAGTCTATTTCGATGGATGTAGTTCATAGTTGATCTCAGATGTTTGTGGCCAAGTGCTTTTTGAAGCCTCAGTGGGTCGCATCCTGAGTTTTGGAAATCTCTTTCGGCTTTGGCTCGTTCTTGCTTGTTTATTTTCGTCATGTGTTTTACTTCCTTTTTCTGAAGACTTGTGCTCCTTCGAATTCTGTAAATTTTTCAAATCCTGCATCGGCTAGCGCACAGATTTCTTCTAGTTTCTTTGCGACCTTGTGGATGTATTCGTTTTCGCCTTGGAAGAGTGCTTCTTCGAGTTGGACGTATAGGAGGGTGTTTTTGATGTTTTTGTGGCCGAGCACTGACATAACGTAGAGGATGTCTTTTGTTCTGTGATATTCCATTGTGCCTTTCCAGGTACGCATTGTCTTGAAGGTTATTCGTTGTAGCCTGGGGCTTTGGAGGTCGAATGCTATGCGTTTTCGCTGTTGTGTAAAGTTGTCTCTGAAGTGGTCAAGGGGCATGTCTGGGCGGGAAAAGACGTATTTGTCGTATCCTATGGGTAGATTTCTGAGCATGCCGATTAGTTTTTGGCTGATGTGGAATATGCGTGGGTTGCTGTCTTTTTCGGGTGCGATGCTTACGGTGTTTGATTCGTAGTCGATCCAGTCTTGTTCGAGCATCCAGATTTCTCCGCCTCTGGCGCCGGTTTCTTTGAGCAGCTGAAGAAACGTTCCTACACGGGGGCTGCATCCTGCAATTAGCTGGTCGATTTCTGTTTCTTTGGGGACGAACGGTATTTTCCGGACAGGTTTGTATTTTGGTGCTTCCCAGGTTCCGTCGACCATTCTTAGGAAGGCGGAGTAAGAGTCGACTGCGTTTGCTTTTCTTCCTTCACACCATTCTTGTTTAGCTATTGTATCTTTGACTGATTCGGGGTCGTAGAGGTCTGCGCCTCTGCGTTGAAGAATTCCCAACAGCTTTGATCTGCCGAGGATCGTTGCGTCTCTAAATCCTTCTTTCTTCATCCACCAAGCGAATTCTACTAGTTTTCCCTTTGATATCACCTGTGTTTCTCCGCAGAACTACAGTTGTCTGTTGTTCTGCTACCAAGTTTTTCGTCTCCTCGACGCATATTTGGCGAGTAGTAACTATGCCATTTCCGCTTATTATTTCATTGTTAGGCGCCATTCGGCCTGCTTTTTCGTGGGCGCTCCAAGACTTCTTTACGTCTTCCGGGTCTGAGAAGCGAAGTCCGCATTCTCGGCAGAGCCAGCGTTGAATTCGGTCTCCAAAAACTGAGGTTCGATGAGCGTCGCGCCAGACTTTTTGTGATTTGCATTCTGGGCAGGGTGGGTTTAGGTGGCTGGTGCCGGCGGAGCCAGAAGCGGGCTCCGACTTACCGTTGTTCAAACCGGCTTTTTTGCCAAATATGCTGTCTGGGTTTTTTGCGTTTAGTGTAAGCTCAGCCATTTCCTCCCCTCCCGCTTGGTCTTTTTGTCGAATCTAACCATTTATTTGAAGAATTCTTCGTCTCGCAGGTGCTCGCTTACCCTAATGTATCGGTGTCTTCTGCAGAAGTCGTTGATCTTGGTTAGCTTTGGATCGTCTGCTTTCTCAAATTCCTCAATGAAGCCGACCCGACCAGTGAGAACGCGGATTTCAAACTTTCCATCAGATGCGAGGAGCTGGTAGAAACCCAGTTTTTCCCCAGCGTACTGCTCGAGGACATCCCAATCCTCAATTATGTTTACCAATTTCTTTTCACCTGAACTCTCGTGTAGCCTGAGTTCAAAAACTATCTGGTGCCTTCAAGGAAACTCCTTGGGATCCCCCTTCACGGAGTTTCCTTGTGAGGGGGTCTCACGGAAACTAACCAAAAATGTCAAAACAAGGTAGATCGTCTTCTTTGATGTTGAATTTAATTGCTTGATTTAATTAAAAATTGTTAAGGGCGAATTTTCTATCCTTGATTTTGAAGCGTAAATTTTTTCTTTTTCAAATGCAGCTCTAAGGTGTATGTCAGGAATTTGCGTTGGTGCTGCTTTCTTCGCTGTCTGCTACTTCCTGCGTCTCCTGACTTTTCATTTTGAGTTCTTGCACCTGTTTCTCTATGATCTCTTTGACCTTGTCTTGCGGCATGAACTCTTTGAACTTGTATTCCGGCTTTTTAGTTTGATCCTGTACTTTTTCTAGCAGTTTTTGAACGCCACCTACTTTTGGGTTGTCTGGATGTTGGCTCGTTCCCATACCATCAATTGCTTTTCCAGTTTCTTTAAACGCATGCGTAACTCGATGCAAAAAGGCAATCTCCTTTGTTTTTTCATCAACCGATGCACTTCCTCCTGTTGCTCCTGCAGCTCCAGCTGCTGATTCTGCGCCTTGCTTTGCTATAAGAAAGTAATACGCTGCCGCTCCACCTACAGCGATAGCTGCTATGCCTCCTCCAACGGCAACGGGAACAATAGGAAAGCTTCCAGACTCCGCTGATGGGGCATCGCCTATTCTAACGCAATGAAAGTTGTCTCCATAATTGTTGACCCCGGAGTAACTTTGGCCGTCAGCTGCAACCGTAACGTAATCTATAAACGGCGCTTGTCCGGGAGGGCTGTGTTCCCAGTGGAATATGTATTTGTAGCCGCCTGCGCCGTCATATTCCCAGGTTCCCCGGTAAGTTTGACCTTCAATAACGGTTTCTGTCACGTGATTAGCATATATGGTGTAGACGTCGACTCCGTCTGTTCGATCCCATTTCCCCACGATAACTGGGTCTGCGGCTGCAGCGGTTTCCACCATTACAGAAGCGAATATGACAAGCGTCATAGAGAAAAATAGAATTACAAGCAAAGATGCACTTTTCATTTTTCGTTCCCCCAAATTGGTGAGCCCCCACAATCAGGCTTTTTGATTTGAGCATTAAGCGTTGGGCTAAAAAATCCAAGTCTTACAGCATTAAAGCAGAGTTTGGCCTTCAAACTCTCACTTCTCCCGTTTATCAATAGGTTCTTCTACAGATTTAAGACTTTGCAGAAACTTACTTTCTATGTTGCTTTCTTTATTATCTGGGTCTTTTCTGATGAAAACACGTTCATTAATGCTAACAAAATAGTTGCTGCTTGTGTGTCTGTTGCTTTATCGAAGATGTCTTGCATGCTGTTTTCTTTCAGAAACATGGCAAGGTAGGCTTTGACGCATAACCCGTAGCTTGCTGGGGCGCCTTTCTGGGTTGATTTGATTTCCTCGATTAAGCCAGATTCAGTAAGGTTGTGGAGTCGTTTGGTTAGGCTTGCATAGTAGGTTTCTTCGAGACCTTCGTATTTGGTTATTTTCTTTAGTAACTGTTTGATTGTTTGAGGGGTTTCTTTGGCGAGGACATCAATAATTGCGGCGTTAGCTCTGCCTGCCCGGCCTGAAAACACATCGAGTTCAGTGCCTTTGCTCTTCTTTGGCGCCAAGTTTTCCGGTTGTCCCCTCCGTTGCTTGGAAGAAGCCAGGCTGTGCAAGTTGCTTATTACATTAATTGAGGGTGCATCTGGCGTTTTGACTGCAGGCAAAATGTTTCTTCTAGCCGAAATGCCAGGGGCAAAAATTTTGTTGTGACCCTATTTTAACAAAAATTGAGCTTTGATGAAGTGACCACACGGAAATTTCTGTTTTCTGCTGTGTTTTCACGGGTGTTTTTCGACTTTGGATTTTTGCGGATCCGTGGGTTGCGCGTACTTGTACACGAAGCTCCATGAGGCGATGTCGTGGTTGCTGTATAGCCGGCTGATGAGGCGTTCAATTTCTTCTTCTTGAGCTGAAACGTAGATTTTAGGGTGGAAAGAATCGGTTAAGCGGATTCTTTGGCCGGATTCGCCTATTATCCAGACTGCGATTTCGCCTTCCCCTGCTGGGTATGCGTCGAGGATCCAGCCTCTGATCTTGTCAAGGCTGTTGGGTTGGCTGGTGTTTGAGAGCATTTAATTCCTTCTGCAGCCTCTGTAGGCTCACCTGTTGATAGAGCAGAATAGACATGACCAATGGTTCGAAGAGGATTGGGTTGGTGGCGTTGCCTGCTGCTGAGGCGTAGTTGCGGCAGGCGTCCATGATGGTTTCGAATGCTTCGCGTTCTTCGCTGCGAAGAGCTCTGGCAAAGCCGTTCCATCTGCCTATTTCGGATTCCAAAGCCATCCGGTAAGATTCGACTGTTTTCCCCATTTGTTAGGCCTCCGCTGATTCTCTAATTGCGGTTATGTGGGAGAAAACGAAATCCTGCTCCGCCAACGCGGTCCTAAGCAGATCCTGAACGGCTAGGTTTAGGTTTACTCCAAAATAGGGTTTTGCAACTTTTTCTTCGAATTCGGCAAGCAGGGAAGCTGGGAATTGGTGCAGAGTCAAATCCATGTGGAAGTCATTTTCCACGGCTAAAGCCAAAGTATTTTTTCTCATACGCAACCACTCGGGCTCGAGCCTATGGCTAAAACAGTTAAAAAGACCAGCCCTGAAGCGACTTAACAGTGCAGTGGAGAGGGATAAGTTAAAGTGAAAACTAAAAACCACTTGATTTTGAATGACATCTCGCTCAAAATTATGGTTTGCGGGTCCCGGGTTGTTAACTCGGCGCGGAGAAGAAAAAAGATTCCTTGGGGAGAGAGGGGATGATTTTTTTCCGCGTTACGTTAGTACCTGACCCGCCAACCTTAGGGGGACCAAGTTGATGGCTTCAGATCACTAAAAAAACAGAATATCCCAGTAAAGCTAATAAAAATATGTGATTGCATCGAAACTGTAACACACAAGAACCGAGGTTAGTTAATTACATAGCAAGATTAAGTCATGTAGTTGCTGGTCAGCACTCTTGTATTATTTTTGTTAGAACCACTTTTGGAACCATTCGTCAAACAATCGGTGGCACTCTTTATGCCACACATCTTCACCTGCGTCTTTTCGTAAGCGATTAGACATTTTCAGGTTATTAGTAATTTCTTTAGAAGCCGCACCTAAAATATTCCTAACTACGTCTAGAGGAACAGACAGGTTCTTGTCGTCAATTTTTCCATCCAAACCCGTAGCTTCAGCCTCTATTCTTCTCACTAGTTCTCCTTTAATTTCAGTTTCTTCCAAAATTAACACCTGAAGAGACATAGATAATTCGTAGTAAAAAGATTTTTGATTGGAACTTGGTATAAACAAAGTACCTGTTGAAAAGCAAGCCTTAGCAGATCCCTAGAGACTGTGACAAGACTAGTCATGGGGTTCGTGTTGTTTTCCTTCGTCAATTGTACTTTGAAGCCATTAAGAATAAGACTTTGTCTCTATGCCGATTTGGAAACTTTGCAAGATAGCGTGCGCTTTTAGTTACTTGGTTTCATATTAAGCTCTCTAAGTTCTTCAGCAGGGTACTCTCTAATTATGCCATTAATGCCCTTGCTTATCATCCACATAAAGACATAAGACAGAACAAAAACCGTGCCAAGAACTACGGGTATAGCAAGCAACTGGAGCCCAAGTTGATTCAAAGCTTGCATGCCACCGCCGAATAAAAGACCGTTTGGTAGGCCGGAGCCTCCCCCAAAAGAGGCGAATGAATACTGTGTAAAGAATGCCACCATAACAAAGCCAAATATTCCGCCGAGAAAGTGACCTGGAAAAAGACCAACTGGATCAGTAAACCATTTGACTCTCTGAAATAGTTTTTCGCCTGAAATGAACACTATTGAGCCTAGTATTCCCATGATTACTGAACTGCCTGGACTAACATAACCGGCGATAGGCGTGATAACAATTAAGCCGATGAGAATGCCGTTTGCAGCATACATTATACTAGGCATTCTTCTTATTTCGAGGTACTTGAAAAACATGGTAAACATAAAGCTAGTTGCAGCAGCTAAGAAAGTGATCAATACCACAATGTAGGATTGAATATTTAGTGCTAATGTGCTTCCTGGGTTGAAACCAAACCAGCCGAGCCAAAGCAGAAGAATTGACAAAGAAAGCCATGGCCTATTAGGCTTAGGTAGTATTTGCGGACTTTCACTAAACCCTTTCTTTTTTTCCTCTTGCCAAACCCTCAAAACAATAGCAAAACCTGCTGCCCCTGCAGCTCCATGAACAACCAATCCACCAGCAAAATCTCTCACACCCATCAAAAATAGCCAACCTTGCGGGTTCCAAATCCACGCAGCAGGCAATGCCCAAATCAGCATGAAATAGGGAATTGAATAAAGAAAAAAAGCTTCCAACTTCATTTTCCTTAAAACAACTACGCCAACTAACGCAAGGGTTACAGTAGCGAAAGCTGTCTCAAAGAAGAAATAAGAAGGAAGAGTAACCAAGTTGTCAAAATACTTTGGACCCATTGACCACCAAACTTGCGTGAATATATCCGCAGAATTGCCTTGAAAACCACCCATGAACGGAAAATTATACACCGGATTACCCATTAAGCCCCCGCCGATTGTAGGGGCAAAGGCAACGCTAAAGCCGAGAAATGCCATGAAGAAGAAGCCTGAACACGATATCATAATATTCTTCATTAAGGCTCTATTGGCGTCTCTACCGAGTTCTCCCCTCTCCAGTATTCCAACTGAAATAGTCATAATGAAAACTAGGACCCCGCAAATCAGAACCCAAAGATTATTGAAAAGAGTCTGTGTTGGAATAGAAGACATATCGAAATCCATCCAATGAACTAACTAGGAACTACAGTAGCACAATTGTAAAGTGATGGAGTAATGGCGTAAGCTGTACTATTGAAAAATGGTTGATTAATGGCATCAGCATAGATGTACCGCCATTTGTTAACATTACTATTTGCGCTGGAGCAATTGAAGGAAAAACGTGTGCGCCCAGCTCTATGAGCCAAGCGGTGAACACAAAAGGTCCAGTTAAGGTAGGTAGATTGAAACGTGCGGTTATTGTTCCCATGAAAGCCGTCACTACAGTAGAGAACGCCGTGGCGAAAAGCATGACTAAGAAGTTAATCGGTGAGCCGTTGAATGGACTTATTGGCCAGAGGAATCCAACAAAGACTCCCATGACGGCCAAAGCTGTTAAGGTTCCATTAAAACCGTACAGCCCAATCAGAATCGCTGATCTGTCAGCTTTGAAAGCAATCGCTGCTAATGTTGCAGAAAGAGTGCCTATAAATGCTGTGATTCCTGCAAAATATATTGGATATTGCACTGGAAACCCATAGGGATTTAGTGGAATGGTGGCGACGGTTAATCCGATGAAAATTAAAACTCCTGTCTTCCAGTTTTCCTGAAAGAATACTTGGGCGATGCCTGTAAAGATCAATTTTATGAATCCACCAGCGGTGAATTCACTTAATCGTAGGGGCTCTTTTTTCTCAGTGTCTTCAGGATTTTTGAGTAATGCGCTCCTTTGTTTTGGTGCGAGCGAAGGTCCAGCCAATTTTACTCCGGAAAACTTGTGAGCTGCAAACAGGAAAATCCAAGTTGTTAATACAAACGCTGAAGTTTCTACAGGAAGACCAAAAATTTTTGTGACCCAAATTAGCGACGCAGTAATAAATCCTGTTATAAGAGCGCCGATAACGGCTGCAGTTGTTGCTGACCGTCCTTTCACAAGGAAGGTATCACCTAAGGCGATAGCCGTTAAAACAGAATTAAACCCAAATATTCCATAAGTTAACGCGTTGTCAGGTGAAGACAAAGACGCTGGAACCAACTCTATGCCTAGAGCTAAACCCACTAAACTGCCTGCTATTGACCCAATGACTGCAAAGGCAGCTGCTCTTTTTGAGTTAATAGCAAGGGCAATTACAAAGATAATTCCAACTAAAGGTGAGCCCATGAAGAAAACTTGAGCAACTCCATTAAGAATGAAGTTTATGATACCTGAAATTGGATCCATAAAAATCACTCATTGAAAATGATTATTTGATTCAGATTTAAGATTTTGTTGTAGTCTCAATACAACAACATATTCTTAAACCGCGCTATGACCCCCATTTCATGCGCTATTTTTAAATTAAAAAGGTGAAAAAATGAAGTTAGTAGCACGTGAAGTAGAAAAAATGATGATTTTCACTGCTGCACGAATGGCTGAGAGAAGACTTAAAGACGGACTAAAACTGAATTATCCTGAAGCGGTTGCAATCATTGCTGATTTTGTACAAGAAGGCGCTAGAAGAGGCGTAATGGTGGCCAAAATAGCTAAAGATGCTAGGCATGTTTTGACGATGGATGATGTGATGCCAAACGTAGCGGACATGATAACTCTGGTTCAGGTAGAGGCAACTTTTCCAGACGGCACCAAACTAGTAAGTGTACATAATCCAATTCAACCAAAGGAGGTAAAGAAGAAATGACCCCAAACACAGTAGGCCAAATAACTCTTGGAAAAGGAGACATAGAGGCGTTCCAAAATAGAAAATCAATTAAAATGAAAGTGAAGAACACTGGTGACAGAGGAATCCAAGTGGGTTCGCACTTCCACTTCTTTGAGGCGAATAGGGCATTAGACTTCGACAGAGAAAAGGCATATGGCATGAAACTTGCAATTCCAGCAGGCACAAGCGTAAGATTTGAACCAGGCCAAGAAAAAGAAGTCACGCTTGTCGAATACGGAGGCAAAAAATACATCCATGGATTCAACAACCTCGTCGACGGCAGTGTTCGGACCATATACCGAAAAGACATGGCACTTAGAAAAGCTAAGGAACTTAAGTTCAAAGGAGCTTGAAAAAATGAAAATTCCAAGAAAACAATATTTAGACTTGTACGGACCAACAACAGGCGATAAAATTCAATTAGCAGACACAAACTTGATCATTGAAGTAGAAAAAGATTGCACTTCATTCGGCGACGAATTGGTCTTCGGTGGTGGAAAGACTGCTAGACAAGGAATGGGCTTATCGGCTGGCACCACACAGGCAGATGGAGCTCTTGACCATGTTATCACCAACGTTGTAGTTTTGGATGCGATATTGGGTGTTGTCAAAGCTGACATAGGTATTAGAAACGGGGTTATCGCTGGAATTGGAAAAGCCGGAAATCCAAGTACAATGGATAACGTCACTGAAAACATGGTCGTAAGCAACTCAACCGAAGTAACTGCTGGAGAAGGACTAATAGCCACCGCTGGCTTCTTCGACACACATGTACACATGATATCTCCACAGCAAGTATATCATGCAATAGGAAATGGGATAACAACCTATGTCGGTGGAGGCACAGGACCTGCTGATGGAACAAACGCCACCACATGTACGCCAGGACCTTGGAACATAAGAAAAATGATAGAGGCAATTGAAGGATTACCAATCAATTGGCTTATTCTTAGGCAAAGCCAATGACAGTAGAGAAGAAACGATAGTTGAAGAACTTGCGGCAGGGGCAGGTGGACTTAAAATGCATGAAGACTGGGGCGCTACTAGGGCATCTTTGGACACTGGTTTAAGTGTTGCAGACGAATACGACGTTCAAATAGCGATACACACGGATTCACTAAATGAAGGAGGCTATGTTGACGACTCCATAGACGCGATAGATGGAAGGACAGTACACACATACCACACAGAAGGTGCAGGTGGAGGACACGCCCCGGACATTATGAAAATAGCTGGAGAACCCAATGCGTTACCATCCTCAACAAACCCAACAAGACCATATACCGTCAACACTTTAGATGAACATCTTGACATGGTCATGGTAACTCACCACCTCAATCCCAAAGTCCCTGAAGATGTAGCATTTGCCGAATCAAGAATCAGAGCCGAAACCATAGCCGCGGAAGACGTATTCCACGATTGGGGCATTCTCAGCATGTATTCCGCTGACAGCCAAGCAATGGGCAGAACAGGAGAAGTTTCAACCAGATGCTTCCAGACTGCACATAAAATGAAAGCACAATTTGGCAAACTACCTGAAGACGCTCCAGGAAATGACAACTTTAGAGTTTTGAGATACTTAGCAAAACTAAACATAAACCCAGCAATAACCAACGGCGTTTCCGATTACGTAGGCAGCCTTGAAAAAGGAAAAATGGCTGACATAGTACTATGGGACCCAAGATTCTTTGGAGCAAAGCCAAACATAGTCTTCAAGGGAGGCTTCATAGCGTACGCAATGATGGGCGACCCCAATGCCTCAGTTCCACCAGTTGAACCCGTCTTCTTCAGACCAATGTTTGGAGGATTTGGTTTAGCAAGATCGACAACATCGGCACTATTCACATCAAAACTAGCAATTGAAAATGACATCAAAGAAAAATACGGCATAAAACGCCAAGTTCTACCAGTGTACAACGTAAGAAACTTGGGCAAGCAGCACATGATACGGAATAGCACCCTCGGCGAAATAAAAATCGATCCGGAAACATACAAAGTAACATTCAATGGTAAGCCGGCAACTTGTGAACCTGCAAAAGAATTACCATTAACTCAGCTCTATCATTTAGTGTAGACGCTGAGTCTTCCAATCTTTTTTTTGGAGCGCTTAATTTGATTAGGCATTTTACATTAATTTCCAACGTGAAAAACGGAGAAGTAATTGACCCCGAAAAAGTTAAGCATGGAGAAATTACCGCTCTTAAAATTTCAAATCTTTCGGGTTGGATTGATCCACAAACTCATTTGAATTTAGATTTTCCCAAACATCTCATGCGAGAAGTGTACATAGCAGAGAATTTAGAGTTAGGCAGCAAGGTAATAATCAAGGACGAAAGGTTAATGACCGCCCTTGTAAGTTCCCAAGCATACAAGCATTTAGGCTTTGTTGATGAAGCCGAAAGGACTGAACAGCTAAGAGAAGCCATTTCAAAGGAAACTAAATACTAAGAGAAGGTTATTGAATGATTATTTTTGAAAAATTAGCAAGCCAAGTCAACGTCGAAAAGATTAAAGAAGTCACAACTAATAGGCAAGATGCAATGAGGGGTCGAGTAAGAACTAAGGTAAGCGATTCAGAAGATTTGGTAATCAACTTACCCCGAGGCCAACCTATAGGGCAAGGCGATGTTTTTGGACCTTCAGAAAAAGGAGACTATTATAAAATATTGATCGAACCTGAACTTGTAATAAAGGTAACTTTAGACAAATCACGGAGCAATGATGTTATAGAGAAAGCAGCAAAATTAGGTTACAATTTAGGTAATCGGCATCTTGAGGTTTTGATTGAAGATGGTGCTGTATTTGTTCCAGTTACGATAGGTGAAGAAAAGGTAAGGAAAATACTGGAGTCCATGAAGTTGCCAATTAAGTTCGAATCTGTTCAAAAGGTAATATCAATGTCTTCAGCAGGATACCACGGGGGGGAAGAGGAATAATTTTGACTGAAAACGAGAAACTATTAAATTTACTCAGAACCTCCGACTCATTTTTTCCAATGGGATCATTCACCATGTCGCAAGGCATGGAACAGGTAATAAATGAAAATTTGTTGCCTAAAGAAAAAGTTGCAAAAATAATAAACATCTATTTAGAAAAGATTTGGAAAACATTCGACCTTGGCATCTTCTACCAAGCGTTAGAAGCAATCGAAAAGAAAGATATTGAATTATTAAAAAAAATTGATGAAATCTGTTATTCCTCTAAAGTTACTGAAGAAAATAGGTCAGCCATGGTCAAGATGGGAAGAAGCATGATGAATGCAACTGAATTCGACGACGACTCGATGGGAAAAAATTACAAGAGCCTTATCAAATCTGATGCGGCGAACGGAACATACCCAGTTGTTTTGGCGCTTGTATCCATTCAGTTTAGCTTCAAAGATTTAGGCGCTTTATCTCTTTTGTACGTTAACTTGATGGAAGTCATTGCTTCGTTAGTGAGAATGGGAATAATCGATTACATAGAAGCTCAAAAGATTCTGATCAAGGCAGTAACATCAATTCAGGTAAAGCCTCTAAAGTTGGCTGATTTACACCAAACTTTTCCATTAGTTGACATCGCCTCAATGAGGCATGAATTAAGCTCAAGCAGAATGTTCATGAGTTAGAAAAAGGAGATTGAAATGAAAAATGAGTAGAACTGTTAGAATTGGAATAGGCGGCGCAATCGGCTGCGGAAAAACCGAATTAATTGAGAAACTAGTCCCAAAGCTGGTTGAACAAGGCTTTAAGGTTGGAGCAATATCAAACGATGTTTACTCCAAAGAGGATGCCCGAAGACTTGCAGCAAGACTTGGCAAAGATATCGACCCAAATTTAATCTTAGGAATAGAAACGGGAGGATGCCCACATACAGCCGTAAGAGATGACCCGTCGATGAACATAGATGCAGCTGAGAAACTTGAGAAAGACAATCCTGGCTTAGATGTTATCTTGATAGAATCTGGAGGAGACAACATAACATTAACGTTTAGTCCAAAATTAGCAGACTTCTTCATTTACATGGTGGATGTGGCTGGGGGAGACAAAACGATACGGAAAGGTGGCTTAGGAATTAAGAAATCTGACTTGTTGTTGATAAATAAAATAGATTTGGCTCCTTACGTTGAATCTACGATTCTAGAATCAGGCGTGAAGACAGCCAACCTTGACCTTATGATGCAAGATGCAAAGAAACTAAGAGGCGACAAACCCACTATCTTGTTGTCTCTAAAAGATGGCACCGGATTGGATGAATTGGTGAAAATAATAAGAGAAAAGGCACTCTTCAAATGACTCAGGAAGTCGTTCAAGACGTGATTCAAGATTTAAGCGGTTTACCGTCAGCTTTCTCGGAATATGAAGCAGAACAAACAAGGCTTGCAGTTGGGTCGGCAGGCAAAAATGCTGTTGCTGACTTGACATTCACGAAATTCGGCGAAAAAACGTATCTTACTGATATTTACAATGAACTTCCAGCAAAAATTCTCAGAGAACTCTACTATGATCCCTATCTGCCGGGTTTGCCATACATTCTTTTCATGAACCCAACGGGTGGAATAGTGCAGGGAGACCGTTATTTCTACAAGATACAACTAAAAGAAGGCGCAGAAGCATTCATCACCGATACAATGGCCACAAAAGTATACAAAATGGATTTGAACTATGCCAGCAAAGAGGTAGATGTTTATCTTGGAAAGAACAGTCGTTTGGAGTTTCTGCCAAGGGAAACTATGGTGTTTGTTGATTCCCGTTGGCATCAAAGAGTAACATTTCATGTCAGCGATGGCTCAAAATTTTTGTATTGCGATATATTTTGCCCTGGTCGAATTGAACGGGGAGAATTTTGGGACTTTGAAGTTTATTCCTCAAAAGTAATTATTGAAAAGGATAAAAAACTCATACTTAATGAAAGCACAACATTCACAAAACAGGACAAAGAGGTGCTCGATATTATTTTTGGCGACAACAAGTTTTATCTGAAAGCATATTGGTACTCTGACAATGCTGTTAACGCCAAGAAACAAATTGATTTTCAAAATATATATGGCGGGGCCACAGAAATGGCCGACAACCATGGGCTCATAATAAAAGCGCTTTCAAATGACTTAAATGAGTTAAAACAAATTCAAGGTGATATCTGGAAGGTTTTTAGAAAAACTGAGACTGGGCAGGAAGTCCCCGAGCTTCGTATGTATTGACTTTGTCATAAAAGCTCATATTACGATTAAATCGAATTGTTCAGTTGTTCTTTGAATGGCATTATTCTAATGTTCTTCCGTTGGAATGAATAGCAAAGTGCGGCTATATTCAAAATTTGACTAATGTACTGCACGAGGATAAAGGTGATTGGAAATTGTCCACTTCTGAATCTGAGGAAAAACAAAAGAAACGCTTCTTGGAATGGTTAAAAATAATTTCGGAATTTGAGGTTCCCTGGAAAAAGGATTTTGACGACCCAAAGCGTGAGTATAGACGGCTGTTCTCAGAAGCTCTGGGCACTTTTTTTCTTGTTTTAGTTGCCGTGGGTGGAAACGTAGTTTATCTCATGAATGTCAATTCAGTTAATCCTATCACCGGTGTCGTGGCGCCTGGTCTGATGGTAATGGCGATCATTCTTTTCATGGGAAATGTTTCTGGAGCACACTTGAACCCAGTTGTAAGCATTGCTTTTGCGGCGAGGGGGGATTTCCCATGGCGTAGAGTTCCGGGATATATAATTGCCCAAGTGACTGGATCGGTTGTTGCATGTTTGTTTTTATTGTTTATGTTCGGTAAAGTTGGAACATTTGGAGGAACTCTGCCAGGAGTTGGAATAAATGATTTTCAGGCATTCTTGATGGAGATTATACTTACGGTTGGTCTGGTTAGCACGATTTTGGGCACTGCGTCAGAAGCTCAGAATGTGGGGCCGCTCTCAGCTATTGCTGTGGGCGGTTATATAATACTCGCGGGTCTTTGGGCGAGTCCTATAAGCGGTGCGTCGATGAATCCAGCCCGGTCCTTTGGTCCTCAACTAATATTGTTAAATTTTGCTCATTTCTGGTTGTATGTATTGGGGCCTATTATTGGGGGATTCATTGCTGTTGGTTTCGCTTACGTTCTACGGGGACGGGGTGGAGACAAAGGTGGAATCAAAGCTGCTCAAGGAACTCTGGGTCAGGCGCAAACATTGAAATAATTCTTGTTTGTCTCATGATTTTTCTTTATTGCCAAAATTTTCAAGGCTGTCAACTTGGAAAAAAAATAAATCGAGAACAGCCGTTTGAAAAAGACTCGCCGTGCTCTCTCGCACGTATCTTTTACCGTTTATCGATTTTTTTGAGTGCGGAACTTTTATGCATGGCTATATGGTCGGTTTTGTCGCTTTTGATCATGTACTGCGGTTCCTCCTTGGAGGCGTGAACCGTGTACCCCTTAAATTTGATTTCAGAGATAATCTTCTTCCTAATGGTCCCCTGAACTCGACCTGCTTCTGAATTCCACTCAACATGGTCTCCTACTTTAAAATCGTCACTCATCAAACCAACTCCAATTCTCTAAAGGAAATTACAAGCCTGAATTGATATAATCCTTACGAGAATCTTCAACACTGATGCTTAGAGAGCATATATGCCGCCCAGCTCTTAATTTTTAATCTTAGCTGCAGCCCACCGATGAAACAGGTCAAAGAAGAAAAACCCAAGCCTAAAGCAAAACCGAAAAAAATAGGTTCTTGTCTAACATTTATTTCTCATTGTCTTTTGGCTTTAACAATTTTTGGTTTTCAATGAAGATTAAAAATTATGGTTTGCGGGTCCAGGATTGTTAACCTGGCGCGGAGAGGAGAAAAGGTTGCTTGGGGATGAAGGGAGATTATGTTTTCCGCGTTTCGTTATTACCTGACCCGCCAACCTCAATGGGCGCGTTGACATTCAAGGACGTTGGTAACGCATTATCCTTGGAATGTTATTAACAATTTGTGGTTGTGTCAAAACTACAACAGAGAGTTGAATCCTTGATTCCAGCAAATTTTAAAAGTAAACGGTTCACAGTAGGGAGTACCCTTCATTCTCAGGAGAGAGAAGCGGTCGCCGGATTGAGGAGGCTCTGGGTTTGCTCTCTACTCTCCATTTCCCCAGAGCTCCCCAGTCTATCGTTCATTGACCTTCTCTTTTACACTTGAGGCAAGCGCAACTAAGGTTCTTCCCATTTCTCCAAGAGCAGTTTTTTGTCTCCAGGCTGGAAGCTTACCTTAACGAAAACCGAGTAAAGAATAGCCGTTCACCCCAATTCAGGCAAATTATCTATTACCTTTTTAAGAAAAGCCTTCAGTCGGTCGATAAATTTGTAGAAGTCTTTTTCATCGATTTCTTTTAGCAGGAGTCCTTTCTCTTCACCCCAGTTGAATTGCATCGACAGAATGGTTTGTTTTTTCTCTTCAAGGTTTTTGCGGTATCGTTCATAGAGATTAAGCGTAAACTGAGTCTTTTCTAATGCGCAAACATAGATATCATCTAATGGGATTCCGAATTGCTTTTCAATTAGGTACAAATCGAGGTAATCTCTTGCTTTTGTGCCTTGCCGTGTAAGTATTGCTCGAATTTTCTCCGCTAAAATCTCATGGCAATCGTAGACATCAAAGGCTATTTTCTGAGTGTATACTTCGTATTCGGGGTATAGTAGAATAAGCTCCTCAGGTTTTTCTGCTATTAGGCTTTTCAGTCCAGCACCTTTGAAAGGATAACATATTTTTTCTAAAAAATTCATCTGAACCTTGAGAAAACTTCTGCGTCCTAACACTTCGGACTGGTACCAAACCTTAAAGGTGCAGGTCTTATCTCCGCCAGTGAGCTCGACATAATTTCTGTCGTCTTTCAAACATCTAAAGTCTAACTTATGCGCTTTAGCTACTTCTTCAAAGATTTCTCCAATACTATCGATGACCGGTGATAGGTACCTTCTGACCTTTTTTTGGGATTTCCCGTCAAAGACAATCTGGTTTTTCCACGTGAAGTCGATGTCTTCGGAGAATCTGAAGTAATCGAGGTAGCACTTTGCTAAACAGGTGCCGCCTTTGAAAGCAAAGTTGTCATGGAAGAACTTGTTTTTGGACAGGTCAAAGAGCACTTGGTGAAGGATAAGGTCTTTTTCTATCAGGTCCGCTCTTTTGACTTTTTGTATTCTGGCTACTTCGTTTACGAAGTCTTTTCTCATCTGATCACCATTTCAGCGATGTCCTGAACCGTTTTTGGATAATTGGCTGCATATTTTTTGGTTTTTTCGCTTGATAGGTCCTTAGCCCATTCTGAAACATCGAGAGCTATTTTCTCTTTTGGAACGCTATTGTATCGCCAAGTGTAAATGAAGTCCAGTATTGTCTTTTCCGGGTCAGAATATTTGAGGTTGTTGTCGACTATGCCAAATTCTAAGAGTTTTGAAGTGAGCTTGATGAATTTGAACTTGTATCCGTCTATGTTAATGGGTTTTGACCGCAACAATTTATCGTTAACCACGTAGTCGACTGAAAAGCTCTCATGTGTTATGTTGTTAAATTTCAGTGCCGTGTACAATCCGAAGTACCAGTTTTTAACGCCCTTGAGTTCCAAGCCTTTGGCAACAAGCTCTAAGTGGCTGTATTTGGACTTATTGAATTTTGACTCTTCGGGAGTTTTTATATAGAATATGCCCTTGAAAATTCTGACTAGGTGACCGCGAGAAACAAGATGCCTTATTGTTATTTCGTAACTTAAGCCCATAGCTTTGCAGTAGTGCTTGAGTTCTTCGGACGTGGTGAATTCTTTCTTGTCTATTGCAAGCTTCTTAAGCAGCAGATTGGATTTAGTCATTTATACCACAATGTCACAATTTTGTGATGTTATGATATAAACAATAAAGTCACATTTAAGTCTTAACTTTGGGTTTGAACAGGTTTTCACTGCCAATAACGCCATTGTTAACAACCCTTCTTTAGTAATCCTTCAAACATTCAACAGGGAAGAATTTAACTGTCTAAAGAGAGTCTGGACACGCTTTGGGACATCAGGCAAATCATCCACGAGCAAACCGGCTCCGAACCAGAAAACCTCCGGAGCAACAAAGTACACCATCAACAGAGCGCCCATCCACCAATGATGGGTGACGTCCAAAGTCCTGAGCTACAAACCACTGCTGCCATCCGGAAAGGCCCTTGTACCAGGCGGTTTTCTGGATAGTTTGGTCGAGGTTTTTGCCAAATCCTCTGCCAAAGGTTAAGCCGATGCCAAACCAGACTGCAGCCAGAAACGAGTTGGGAACTGGAATCTGCAGACTCAGCGCCGCCGCCTCCAAAGTTGAAGGGTTGCTTGTGGCTTGTCCGTGTTCGAGGAGAAAGGAGAAGGCTTCGAAAACGGAAAAACGGTTAGTGCAGTCACGAGCATCCTCGCTTGATGCTCAACTAGTCAACTTTTAAAACTTGACACATAGCCAACAAACGCAAGTTGAGAAAATGTAATAAGTGACCGCTTAGAAAACGGGAATGGACCCGTTATGAAGCCGTTAAAGGAAAAGGACCTTGCGAAGGTTTCGCCTGAGAGGCGTCGCATCGCCAAAATCTTCAAAACCCACGTCGAAATGGCAATTGCAGAGTTAGGCCCGGGCTACGATGTTTCGCTGCAGGGCAGATTCGGCAAAACCCCAATTCGCATAGAGATAAAAGTATCCGCCAAAAGCGAAATCCCATAGTGTAGCTCGCTCTTACAAAGCTCTAATATATAGTCTATAGATTTTATGGCGGATATCTATATAGCGTGAACCGCCAACATTTCTTGTGAAAAACGAGGAACAAAAATGAAATCTTCATACACAATCGCCGCGGTGATAGTTGCAATCGTCATCATCATAGGCGGCGTTTTTGCCTACAACTCACTTTCAAATCCCGCAGTATCGCCCAGCCCAGCACCCAGTTCAAGTTCGACGCCTACGCCGGCTGCAACCTCTGGAGCGGTTACATTGAACGGTGCAGGAGCCACATTCCCGCAACCATTCCTTGATGCCACAATCACAAAATATACAGGTCAAATCAAGACCAATTTGCAAATTAACTATCAGGGCGGCGGCAGCGGAGCAGGAATCTCCTCTCTAACAAGCCAAATAGTTGACTTCGCAGCCTCAGACGCTCCATTAACCGATTCACAAAGAGCAAAAGCAACAAATGTCCTTCATATTCCAGAGACAATTGGCGCAGTCACCTTAGCCTATAATCTGCCAAGCATCTCCAGCGGGCTAAAACTCTCGGGACAAGTCATCGCCAACATTTACCTTGGCACAATAACAAGCTGGAACGACCCAGCAATTACATCACTCAACCCAAGTATAACCTTACCAGACCACACAATAACAACAATTCACCGATCTGATGGCTCAGGAACAACCAACGTTTTCACCAGATACCTAAGCAACGTAAGCTCAACTTGGAATAGCCAGGTTGGATTCAGCACATCCGTCCAGTGGCCAGGATCAAACGCCATCGGAGCAAGCGGAAACGCAAACGTCGCTTCCACAGTCACCCAAACACCATACGCTATCGGATACGTGGAATTAGCCTACGCACTTCAAAACAGCATGACCGTCGCATCAGTTCAGAACCCAGCAGGAAACTACATCGCGCCATCACTATCTTCTACAACGACGGCTGTTCAGTCAGGCGCTTCCCAAGGTTTACCTACTGGCGACCAATCCTGGTACACAGTGAGTCTTCTAAACACTGCAGACCCACAAGCCTACCCGATAGTGAGCTTTACTTACCTACTTGTCTACAAAGAACTCAACGTAGTTCAAGGTATGACCCAGAACAAAGCAACGCAGCTAGTCCAATATCTGTGGTACGTAGTCCATGATGGCCAGCAGCTTGCACCCGCCCTGCAGTATGCGCAGCTACCTGCTAACGTAGTTCAAATTGACGAAGTCACAATCCAATCAATAACCTTCAACGGACAACTACTGAAAGTAAGCTGACACGCAAATGACTATTGGAAAACTTCCCCCTTTTTGTTAACATCAATTCCTCCTAAGGCAGGTTCAGCATGACCCGCAAAATAACAGGCGACAACATATTCAAAATAACAGCGGCAATAATCGCAGCTTCAGCCGCCGCCATCCTCATAGTCAACGCCTACGTTCTCGTCACGGGATCATCGCTTGCCCTGAACCGTTTTGGCCTTGGCTTTCTAACGGGAACTAACTGGAACCCCGTCGAAGGCAGAGAAGCCTTCGGAGTATTGCCTTACGTTCTTGGAACAATCGTCACCTCAGGCATCGCGCTTCTGATTGGAGTACCGTTGAGCTTGGGCATCGCAATTTTTCTAGTGGAGATGGCACCAAAAAGCATTCGAGTTCCAATCTCATATCTTGTGGAGTTGCTGGCAGCAGTTCCAAGCGTAATCTACGGACTGTGGGGAATTTTTGTTCTTCGCTTTTGGATCCAAAACTACATCGAAATCCCCATAAACACATATCTGGGATGGATACCTCTTTTCAGCGGAACACCTTTTGGTCTTGACATCTTCACAGCAGGCATAATTCTGTCCATAATGATTATTCCCACCGTGGCTTCTGTCTCAAGAGAAGTAATCAGCGCCGTTCCCAACTCCATTCGCGAAGGCGCCTACAGCATCGGAGCCACAAAATGGGAAGTCATTCGCCATTGGGTGCTCAGCTACGGTCGTTCAGGCATCTTTGGCGCAGTAATTCTGGGCTTAGGAAGAGCAGTGGGCGAAACGATGGCGGTTACCATGGTCATAGGCAACGCAATTGGTCCAAATGCGATGCCAACTTCGCTTTTCAGACCGGGGCAGACCCTGCCTTCCTTGATCGCTAATGGCTTCATTGAGTCACCAACCCCGCTGGAAAAATCTGCCTATGTCGGCGCTGGATTGGTTCTGCTTCTGATTAGTATTCTCATAAACGTCTTGGCTCACGTTATGGTTACCCGTGTCTTGAAGGTTAAGGGAGGCGCTGTTGAGTAGATGAGCCGCAGCTATGCCTTTAGGAAGTTTAAGAATAGGCTCTTCTTTTTCCTTTGCCTGCTCTGCGTTGTCATCGCTGTAGTGCCTTTGTTAAGCATTCTTTACGAGGTTATTTCAAGGGGCGCTCCGCAACTGAATCTTCAGTTTCTTACAGGCAACGGATTGCAGGGCGGCATCGGACCAGCCATACAAGGCTCTTTAATCATGATAGGCTTAACTAGCCTCATTGGAATCCCGGTGGGTATTCTATCTGGAGTATATTTGGCGGAGTTCGGAGACAACAAATATGCTTCTGCTCTGAGAACCATCAACAATGTGCTTACGGAGTTTCCGTCGATAGTGGTGGGCATAACGGCCTTCAGCTTAATCGTTGTGGGTGTCATAGGCAGCTATTCGCCTCTTGCAGGAGCAATAGCCCTTTCCTTCATTCTAATTCCCATAGTTGCAAGAACAACCGAGGAATCGCTGAAACTCGTGCCAAATTCTGTTCGCGAAGCTTCACTAGCGCTGGGTGCCCACAGGTGGCGATCGACTCTTAGCGTGGTCTTACCTGCGGCTCGAAGCGGACTTGTTACGGGTACCCTTCTCGCGGTTGCCAGAATCGCAGGCGAAACGGCACCGCTGCTTTTCACAATCTTGGGCAACAGCTACTTCTTCCAAGGTTTTAGTCAGCCGATGGATGCGCTTCCGCTCAGGATTTTTCTTGATGCCCGTCAGCCTTCTGCAGCAGCGCAGGCTCAAGCTTGGGGAGCCGCTTTGGTTCTGATTTTGATAGTTTTAGCCCTTAACATAGGTGTCAGAGTAGGCAGTAGAAGCAAATTTGGAAGGTAGAACAAATGAGTGACAACGTGAAAATGCAGAGTATCGATTTGAATGCTTGGTTTGGCGAAAAACAAGCACTAAAAGACATTAACATTTCAATCAAGGCAAACGCAGTGACCGCCATCATCGGACCATCAGGATGCGGAAAATCCACTTTCATTCGCACACTAAACAGGATGCATGAGCTAGTACCTGGCGCCAAGATGACGGGTCAGGTTCTTCTAGATGGACAGGACATATATTCTCCTGACGTTGACCCTGTAATGGTGCGCCGTAGGGTAGGCATGGTTTTTCAAAAACCAAATCCTTTCCCAACAATGAGCATTTACGATAACGTGGCTGCTGGGCTGCGGTTGACCGGGACAAAGAAGGGAAAGAATCTTGATGATGTAGTGCAGAGAAGCCTTGAGCAGGCAACACTTTGGGACGAAGTAAAAGATGACTTGAAGAAACCAGGAACCAGCATCAGCGGAGGACAACAGCAACGTCTGTGCATTGCGCGGGCTATTGCCTTGCAGCCTGAAGTCATCCTCATGGATGAACCCTGTTCAGCTCTTGATCCAATCGCGACAGCCAAGATTGAAGAGCTAATCGTTGAGCTGAAAAGTCAGTACACTGTCGTTATTGTTACGCATAATATGCAGCAGGCGGCGCGTGTTTCGGATTTCACGGCTTTTATGTATCTGGGTCAACTTGTTGAGTTTGGTGAGACAATGGGCGTTTTTGAGAACCCTAAGAATGATTTAACAGAAAAATACATAACAGGAAAATTTGGTTAAGGTGAAATGATGCCAAGACTTCTAGACAAAGAATTAGAAGAGTTGATTGCGGCAGTCTTCAAAATGGGCGAGGCTGCGCAAACAGCGTTGACGATAGCTGTAAGGGGGTACTTGAGGGGAAAAGATTCATCGGAAGATGTGTTTGAACTTTCCGAGGTCCTTGTAGCGATGACTGTGGACGTAGAGGAGAAAGCCTTTAGATTAATCGCAAAGTACCAACCTGTTGCTTCGGACCTTAGAATTATCAATTCTTACATGAAAATAGCATACGATTTCGAAAGGTACGGGAGGTACGCGTGGGATATATCTTCCGTCATCAAACGATTAGGAGCGCTGGAAAATTGTAAGGAGTGGATTCCACAGTACATCGAGGACATGGGCGAGAAAGTCCTTCAGATGGTTAAAACAAGCCTTTCCTCTCTTCGAAAATTTGACGCGGAGCTTGCAAGGTCAGTGGCGAAATACGAAGAAGAAGTGGACGAGATGTATTATGGGTATCTTGGCAAACTTTTGGAGGAAGCAGGCGTGACAAATCAATGTACAATTTCAAGTGTTCTTGTGGTGAGATATCTGGAACGTATCGCAGACCACACAACATACGTCTGCGAATCGATAGTTTACATAGCAACTGGTCAAAAGGTAACTTTAAGGTGATATGTTATGGAGAATAGGAGTTTAAATTGGTTCATAAAACGTCGTAGAACAAAAGGATTAGATTTGGCACATGAGCAAATAGTGAAAGCAGTAGAAACCATGGAGCTGCTTCATCAAGCTGTAAAGAGCTACTCAGAAGGAAATAAATCAGAAGTTAAACAACGCGTCACGGCTCTTTTTGCAACAGAAGCAGAAGTGGACAAGCTTCGAACCGAAGCATTTAAAGAACTTTCCAAGGGCACCGCATTGGTTTCCGACTACAGGGAAGATCTTCTACACCTAGTGAAACGTTTAGACATGGCTGCTGACAACGCCAAGGATGCAGCAAGATGTATCGAAATGCTAGCCGACGCTCAACTTCCAGAAGAAATGCTCAAACAAACTGTTTCAATGACGAGTGAACTTGTTGAAGCCTCCCAGGCTCTAAGGAGCAGTATCGATAAGATTTCAAATGACCCAGTTGAGGCGATAAATGGAGCCCATAAAGTTCAAGACATCGAACATGAAATCGACAAAGCCTATCTAGACACTAAAAGCCTGTTTGTCAAATACGGCGACCAAGTCAACATTGGAGCAATGGTAATATTTGACGACATGATTGAGTTTATCGAACAAGCCGCCGACTTATGCGCAGATACAGCTGACTACATCATCGTTCTTTCCAGCAGAGAATAGAATCAACAAGCAACTCACAATCTAAGAGCATACCTCTACTTTTCTGGTTATTCCTGGAAACAAGCGGTGGTCATTTCTCTAAATTAAAGTCCAATCTCAATCAGATCTCTAACTCAAGAAAGAGTATGATAGTGGGTCAAGCCTTAAAGATAGCCCAAAAACTGCAAGCGAAGACAAGAAACCGGCGAAGACATACCTCTACCGGCAAGTGCCAAACCAGAGATTCAGTCCAAGCCAGTTGCCTCAGTCTTCTTTTAGATGCTAAGCATCCTCGATGAAGCTCGACCGATTCAACTTTTTTTTCGCCTGAGAGACGTCGGATCGCCAAAATCTTCAAGGAGCACGTCGAGATGGCAATTGTAGAGTTAGGCCGGGGCTACGATGTTTCGCTGCAGGGCATATTCGACAAAACACCCATCCGCATAGAAATAGAGGTATCCGCCAAAGGCGAAATCCCATAGTTTTTTGTTTTAGCAGATGGTGCAAGAGTCAAGCGTGTTTATAATCAACGAATTACAATTTTAGACATCAGCTTCAATCGAATTATTCCATTTGATTTCAAAAAAGCTTTGAGCCAATGCTGTAAAACAGGGGCTGTTTGAACGTAGAGCCGAAGCTCCATTTGCAGAAAGCGTAATGAAGGCTTCTTCCTCGTCGAATATCGCAACAACGGCCTTGGGATAATCAGAAAAATATCTGACTTGGAAAGAGCCATCTCTCTGGATTGAGTCCAAAATTTTCAATGCTTTTCTATCAATTACGTGTTTTTCTGTAGCTATTCGGATTTTTACTCCTCTCGCTATAGCTTTCTTGTAAAGTTCTCCAAAAACAAGGATTGTTGATGAGAATTTTTGGTGAGTAGTGATGACTTCGAGACTCTTCTGCGTTTTCTTAATTGATTCCATTAGTTTTTGAATAATGTCTTCTTTTCCAGGCACTAAGGTTAAATCGTTGCCTTCTTGCGGCGACTTTTGGCTGTTTTCAATGTGGTTGGTCTTTATTCTGTCTAGCAAGGCTTCTGTTTTTCGCCGCAATTTCTTCTGTTCTGCACTTTTGCGGTTGAGCAAACTATGAATTCCCTGTTCAACTGGGACAGCTTGGAAGATGGTCGGTTTGGCAATTAACCTTTCAGCTAAGCCTGCTTCCTGCAGAGCGGGCATTGCTCTGTAGACAACTTCGCAGGCTAAGTCTGCTGACTTTGAAATCTGGTACGCCGTGGAAGGTGCATTCTGAACTAGGGTGAGGTAGACTTTCGCCTGATTAGTAGTTAGACCCAATTGCGTTAAGAGTTTTACCTCATCTTGGGAAAACACAAGTCTCTCTCCTAATTGGTTCCCGTCATATCAGTTCAATTTGCTTTTAGATTTTGCGCTATTCACAGTAGCCTACAGTTAACAACCGTATTAAGCAAAGGTAAACCATAAATGAAAACCATAGAAAATTTCTGGAGAAATAACATGAAAAACCAAAAACCAAATAAATCAAAAAAGATCTTTTCGATATCAGCTGCAGTTCTACTACTAATCTCATGCGCTGTAATCTTGAACCCGACAATCCTTCCTTCGGCTAGTGCACAGGCGACCGCCCAAGGCCCTTATAATCCTTCGCCTGGTCAGGTACAAACACCTCTACGTACATTTAGATCTTACACTTTCATGAGCATTGCACCAAGTCCAACAGGTGTTGGTCAGACTACTACCATCTTTGCCTTCTCTAACTTTGAACCCTCTCAAGTTAACGGAGCACCATACTTCGGATGGAACTTCACCTTAACCATAACAGACCCTAGCGGGAAACCAACCACATTCAACATGCCTATGACTCTTTCGACCGGATACACATACTTAGCCTATACCCCTTCAATGGTTGGCACATACAGGATCCAAGCCCACTTCGCTCAGGTACAATTAATCTATACTACTGCGGGAAACGGGGGGTTCACATCTGGTGCTTATAATTACACTGCAAGCGACAGCAGCGTCCAAGACTTAGTGGTACAGACCGACCTGGTGTTAAGTCCACCTAACGTACCGCTTCCAAGTGGCTACTGGCAACTCCCAATATACAGCACCAACTACCTATGGTATAGTCTAGTTGACAATTGGCTAGGTGCTACCGGTGGTGGTTACCCCGCTCAGCCAGTTTACACGACCTTCAACAACACAGGACCAATGACTGCACACATACTCTGGACTAAACCCATAGCTTTCGGTGGCCTCAGCGGAGGAACGCAAGATGGCTCTCCAATACGAGGAGACCAAGGACCAGGATACAACTTCTTCACAGGTCTTCTCTACCAGAACAAATTGACACAATACATAATCGCCGGCCGCTTCATTTACAACATACAACCTCAAATTAATGCTGGAGTTCGCTGCATAAACTTATTCACTGGGGAACTAATCTGGGAGAATACTACTATGCCAAACATTGCTTTCGCTAGTGTACCGACATACAACATGGGCTTAGGATCAGGCTCACTTGCATATCTATGGTTTAGCAGCGGAGGCGCTTTGTATCAAATCGATGCTTTCACTGGACTGCAAATAACTCGTTACACAAATGCACAATCGATGTCACCAGTGCTCTGGGGTCCGAACGGTGAAATAATAGTCTACACACTTAACTACAATAACCATTGGCTGACAATGTGGAACTCAACTCGAGCTGTTCAAGGATCAAATCCTTCAAACACTACTGCTAGCCGATTAAGTCCCACTGGGGGTACTTCATATACACCTTACTCAAGCAAGGAGCGAAACTGGCAAACAGGAATTCAATGGAACGTTACCATTCCAACAGTGAGTTCCGTTATCACTGGAGTCGCTACCGCTCCCACTCTCACCTATGGTCAACCAGACTTTCCCGACGGCGTGATTGTCGCAACTGCCAACTTTTTCATAAATACAACCAACCCTATCTGGGAAGAGATAGGTTACGATGCTAATACTGGTGCACAACTTTGGGCTGTTAATCGGACAAACATCGGCTGGGGCTGTGGAGGACCTGAAAACCCTGGACTATACACTTTCACCGGCTACTCATTCGGCGATGGGCACTACGCATTCTACCAAAGAGAAACCTTGCAATGGCACATCATTGACGTACACACCGGACAAGAAACCGCGGTGACTCCACCGTTGAACACGATTCCTGGCGTAAATGACTGGGCTTATTATGACTGGCATGCCAACATAGATAAGGGAATGTTGTTTACTACTGGCTATTCTGGTTCACTCTGCGCTTTCGACATTCATACTGGAAAAAACGTATGGGTCTACAATCCGCCTCTTCCTGAATCAGAAACGCCGTTCGGAACCTTGCCAACTTACGGTGGATGCACAGTTGCAAATGGCGTGATTTACTATAATCCTACCCAGCACACACCACCAACACCCATATACCGAGGCTATGGACTTTTCGCAGTAAATGAAACAACCGGCAAAGAGATTTGGCGTATTTCATCGTTCTTCGAAGCTTGTGCAGCGACTAGTGGCATACTTACAGGATACAACGGCTATGACAACCAAATCTACGCTTTCGGAAAAGGTTTATCAGCAACAACAGTCGCAGCTCCGCAGACTGAGATGCCGCTAGGGTCCAAGGTACTGATAACTGGCACCGTCACTGATCAATCGCCAGGTCAAACTTGCCTCGGCGTTCCTGCAGCTGGCACTCCGGCAATCGCTGACGACAGTATGGGCAGTTGGATGGAGTATCTGTATCAACAACAGCCAAAGCCCACCAACGCAACAGGAGTTCCAGTGCATCTGACGGCTATTGACCCCAACAACAACTTCCAAGATATAGGGACAGCTACAAGTGACATAACTGGCAACTACGCCATTTCGTGGACTCCCCCAGTTCCGGGAATCTACACTATAACCGCTAATTTCGGTGGTTCTCAATCGTACTACATCTCATCAGCAGAAACCCATATGCTCATATCCACGCGTTCAATAGTTGCAGCACAAGTGACTCCAACCCCAACTCAGCCTCCAAGTCAAACATCGGCTCCAACCTCAGTTCCGACTCCGACTCAACCGCCAGCTTCGATCTCGCCTAGCATCGCTCCACAACCAACTAGTGGAATGCCAACAACAACTTACATCGCAATAGGCGCAGCAGTCATCATAATTGTAGCAGCTGCAGCAGCACTTATCCTAAGACGACGCAAATAGCCACAAAATTTTTCCTTCTTTCTTTTTTTGTGAAAGAAAAAAATTGATAAGGAAATTGGGGCTGAGTGGACTCTGGACATGATTACCAACTTACACGTTGGTTTCATTCTCTCTCCTGTAAATTTCGGGTTCCGGAGCCCCAGCAATCCCAAATTCAGGCAACCAATTTTTTTGATTAAAATTTTATCCAACCAACCAACCTACGACGACTACGACGACCATTTACCCCTTATTACCTGTGATAAAAGAATGATTGGTAGGTTTGTGGAAAATTAAGAAGAATTAGGCAATGGTATGAGGGGTAAAAAACAACAGAAGAATTACCCCTCATCAAATAATTTGTCGGACCAATTAAGGGGAAAAACAGGAAAATTTGCCCTCGAAAAAATAGTCGAAAAAGAAAATACGAATTGTGCTTCTTGGGATTAAAATTTAGCGCGTGCATGAATTTGGTGCCATTAGTTCCTCTTAGCCCTCTCCGCTTCTCAAATTAGCACATTTTGGTTCTCAAAAACGCTCAAAAGCTGCTTAGCCAGCTTACTGGTATATGACCCGAAATGGAGACCAACGTTTCTTCTAATAGTCACGGTCGGTTCGAAGCCTCAGTTAACCTTTTTGTCGATCCGACTCAGAAGGCTCAAGTTATAGATGCTCTTTCAAAGCTCGAAAACATCGAGGATATTTATGAAGTGAAAGGAGAATTTGACATTGTTTCGACAGTTTCGGCCACAAGCTTGGAAGAGTTCCGAACAATCTTGCATAATAAAATCCTGAAGATTAAGGGTGTCAAAAGCACTGTAATCACAGTGGTTCTCAAAACTCATAAAAGACTCAAATCCGAAAGTTACCTTAATATTAAAGGCACAAACGTTCCTCTTTCCTTAAAGAAAGGTATATAGCACGCTTGCCAACTCAATTGAGGAAGATGACCATATTTGTCTCGAATGTTTGCATTTGTAAACATCTTTGTAGAATCGTCAGAAATGGACAATGTAGTGACGGCTCTCTATGAACTTGAAAACCTTGAAGAACTTTATGAAGTAACTGGTGAATTTGACATAGTTTCGCTTGTTTCAGCAGCAGACATTGAAGAGTTCAGGGATGTTCTCAAGAACAAAATTATGAAAATAAAAGGCGTCAAGAGCACAGTAAGCTCTGTTGTTCTCAAGGTACACAAGGGACCAAGATGCAACGGCGACGCCAAAGAGCAATCAACCTCAACTCCAGCGTCTTCAAACCCGTAACTGAATCAATAAAGGTGAGGCATGATTAGCTTAGGTTTTGTAAAAAATGATAGATCCCCTTCAGGCGCTAACTGTAATTCTTCTTCTTGTCATAACGATTCTGCTAGGGTGGCGTCTAGCTCCTTACCTTACTAAAGTATTCAACCGTGCCCCCAGTCGTATTGATCGCATTCTGAATCCAGTAGAGAACTGGATTTACAAAATCTGCGGAGTTGACCCTAACGGTGGAATGGGTTGGAAACGATACTTCTATTCTGCTTTATTGCTAAACGTTTTGCAGATGGCTGTAGCCTTTGTGATTCTTGTTTTTCAGGATAAGCTGCCGCTTAATCCTCAAGGCTTTCCGGGGCTTTCGCTGGACTTAGCTTTTAACACCGTAATATCCTTTGGCACGAATACTAATTTGCAGCATTACAACGGAGAAAACACGCTTTCCATTTTCAGCCAAATGGGCGCAATTCAGTTCCTCCAGTTCACCTCAGCAATAACTGGAATATGCGTTGCCATCGCAATGGTGCGTGGTTTCATTTCCGGCTCCAAAGACCTCGGTAACTTCCATGTTGATTTCGTAAGATCCCTTACTCGGATTCTTCTTCCATTATGTTTGGTTGCATCATTGGTGTTAGTTGCGCTCGGGGTCCCCCAGACCTTGAATGCCTATTCCGTTGTTCAGACTGTTGAGGGGACAGCGCAGACAATTCTGGTTGGGCCTGTTGCTTCACTTGCATCCATTATGCAGATAGGAACCAACGGAGGTGGATACTTTGGAGCCAACGCTGCGCACCCATTCATGAACCCAAGCCCAGTATCGAACATATTTGAGATGTTTCTAATGATGCTCCTGCCAACAGCGTTGATATTTGTATTCGGTCGATTGCTTGGAAAGAAAAAAGAAGCCCGACCTATTCTCATAGGTGCATACGGTCTCTTTTCCATAAACCTCATCATCGGGTTCCTTCAAACCCTGCCTTCTGGCACCGGTATCGAGACAAGAATAGGCGGGTTCTTCTCCGCTTTCTGGACAACCACAACCACAGCTTTCACTACAGGTTCCGTAAACGCCTCACTATCAGCTATGAATCCGCTCAATGTTCTTTCAGGCTTCATGGGTATGCTAACTCAAGCAACGCCAGGCGGCAAAGGTGTAGGATTGATGTACATGATAATGTACATAATCATCACCGTTTTCCTCGTTGGGCTGATGTCTGGCAGAACCCCCGAATATTTAGGAATCAAAATTACGAGGTCGTGATGTGAAGCTTGTGATGATTGCGTTTCTTATTCACCCCATAATAATTCTTGTTCCAACCGTGTTAGCGTATGCAACTGGCGCTGCAAGTGCGGTCGGGGTAAGCACTAATTCTGTTGGCTTTACTCAGATACTTTGGGAGTTCACGACTAGTGCAGCCAACAATGGGTCAGATTTTCTAGGTGCTTCAGCTAACACACCATTCTTCAACATCTCAACTGGCATTGTAATGTTTCTAGGTCGTTATCTTCCAATTTTGCTGTTGCTTGCACTTGCAGGTTCCATGATTGGACGAAAACGCAGTAGCGAAACTGGCCTTAAAACAGACAGCCCAATCTTCTCCATAGTGCTCATCGCAAGCATACTTATTGTTGTCGTGTTAACGTTCTTTCCCTTTCTTGCTTTGGGGCCGATTCTATCATTCTTCAAAGGTTTGGTGAACGGATTTGGCTAAAACTCCCGAAGAAACACTTAGGCAGAAGTGTCGTGCCTGAGCGGAAAGCCTCAGTTTTGACTGGGAGAGTGTTGTTGGATTCGTTTGCACGGTTGAATCCGCGGTCTCTGATTGCAAACCCTGTCATGTTCCTAGTTGAGTTCACATTCTTCATCGTGTTAGCTATGGCAATATACCCGCAGGGATTCTATCCTGTTGCCAGCCTCAGCCAAAGACCCTTTTACGTGACAGTTGCGGTGATTCTCATAATAACAGTGTGGTTTAGCACCCTCTCTGATGCGCTTGCTGAGAAGCAGGCAAAGAACACAGCAAGTAGCCTCCGAAAGCTTGAGACTGAAGTTCCAGCCAAAAAAATTGTAACTGAAGGGTGGTCAAGAAAAACAGTTTCCATTTCATCCAAGGCCTTGAAGAAAGGTGACTTGATTCTGCTAGAGACCAACGATATGATTCCTTCAGATGCTGAAGTGCTTGAAGGGATAGCGATGGTAGACGAATCCCTTCTTACAGGCGAATCTGTTCCTGTCCGTAAGGCGCCAGGCGACATGTTAATTGGGGGCTCAAGAATAATCAGCGATACCCTAACTGCAAAGGTGACTGTAAACCCAGATGAGAGCTACATCAACCAGATGATAAAAATGGTTGAGTCCTCTAAACGACCCAAGACCCCTAACGAACAGGCAATCACCACAATACTAATCGGTTTAACGGCTATTTTTAGCATAATTATCGTTTCTCTTCTTGGGCTTTCCGTCGTTCTTCATCTTCAGGGCGACTTATCAGTTCTAATTGCACTCTATGTTTGCCTTCTCCCAACTACAATAGGTGCGCTTTTGCCAGCGATTGGGCTTTCAGGTATATCCAGACTATACAAGAGAAAAATCGTCGCAAAATCAGGTAGAGCTATCGAAACGGCAGGTGATGTAGACGTAATTCTTTTGGACAAAACAGGCACCATTACAGTGGGCAACAGACAGGCAATAGAATTCACACCCTTTAACGACTGCACTGAACAAGATGTCGGCGAAGCAGCCTTCCTTTCCTCTTGGCACGATGATACTCCTGAAGGACGCAGCATCATAAGACTTGCTTCCGAAAAAGGTTTCATCCCTGAGGAATTGAATTCTCTGGCTCTTGCCGAAGTTTATCCATTCTCTGCCAGCACACGCACCAGTGGGGTTAAGATAACCTGCAGTACAGGATTTATGCTTCCAAAGGGCGAAAAAGGCCAGCAGAGAACATGGCAGGTTTAGTCGAAAATTCGCAGACACCGTTTCCGGAGAGGAAGCCAGTTCAAGTCTCGAATCTGAGATTACAGTGATGAAGGGCGCTCCCAATGCCATCCTTGCCCTCGTTGAGTCGCCGCCGCCAAACTTTACCAGCACTGCTGAAAGCATTTCCGCAGCAGGCGACACCCCAATTGCCTTAGCACGCAACGGCAAAGCAATCGGAATGATTCGCTTAAAAGATGTCCTAAAACCAGGCATCAAAGAGAAAATCCACTCCATTAAACTCATGGGTATAAGACCTGTTATGATAACTGGAGACCAGCCGCTTACTGCTAAAAGCATCGCCTCCGAAGTTGAAATAGAAGAATATGTGCCTCAAGCAAAACCTGAAGACAAATACAGCATTGTCCTAAAAGAGCAGGCACAAACAAGAATCGTGGCTATGATAGGCGATGGCACTAACGATGCTCCCGCCTTAGCAAAAGCAGATGTAGGTCTCGCGATGACTTCGGGCACTCAGGCAGCTAAAGAAGCAGCAAACATGGTTGATCTCGAATCGAACCCTGCAAAAATAATCGATGTCGTTCTCCTTGGCAAACAATTGTTGATGACGCGTGGCGCCGTCACCACCTTTAGCATAGCTAACGATGTAGCTAAATACTTCGCAATAATGCCCGTTCTGTTTGCTGTTGCCGCTCCGCAACTACAAACCCTAAACGTGCTCAGCCTCGGTTTACATACTGCCGTGTTGTCAGCTTTAATATTCAACGCAATCATCATTCCGCTCCTCATCCCATTGGCGATGCGGGGTATAGCGTTCAAGCCGTCTGATACCATGACGCTTTTCTTGCGAAACACATTGATTTATGGGGTGGGCGGCATAATAGTTCCGTTCATTGGAATCAAATTAATCGATATGTTACTTCTGTTCCTACATGTATAACGGTGAAAATAACCATGCAAACGAATAAAAAACAAAAATGGCGTTTCAGGCAGGCAATATCCTTAGCGTTGCTCTCACTCCTAATCTGTGGTATAGTCTTTCCGCTTGTAGTCACTGGTTTAGCGCAAGTATTCTTTCCAAACCAGGCGAACGGAGAAATCGTCCAATTCAACGGTCACGCAGTCGGCTCAAACTTGATTGCCCAAAATTTCACCCTGCCCATTTTCTTCCATCAAAGAGATGATTCAGCCTCTGGAGTAGACCCTCACATCACACTTGAGGACGCGTATTCTCAGATATCACGAATACAAAACGCAACCGGCATCTCCCAAGATTTGCTAACCCAGATAGTAAACGAAAACAAGGAGGGCACCTACTGGATATTTAGCAGCCCATACGTAAACGTACTGCGCCTCAACTTAGCACTCATAAAAACGTATCCTTCAGTTTACAACGTATTCCAGTAAGGTTCATTTAGGTGAAAGAGCTTTGGCGGAGCGCCCTTAGCACGTCCACTTCAGCATTTTATGCTTGGTTCCGAACCGAAAGGCAGCCGAAAACACAGGAAGAATAACAAAGGAGTCTCACCAACTATTTCAACACGTAATATCGGGACAAGGTAGCGCTTATAGTTTGGAGTCGGCGAAGGGGTATCGGCTCATGGCAGCAAGTATTTCTTCACTGAGGGTTTTTTTGCTGAGTTGTCGAGCAAAATCGGAAGTAGCTATTATGCCGACCAACAAGTTTCTTTTCATGACAGGAAGCCGCCTTATCTTGTACTTGACCATTTTCCTCGCAGCATCTCTAATTGAGGAGTCCTCCTCTATGGTTATGACCGGATCTGACATTATCTCAGAGACTTTAGTATTAAGCGATTTCATATTCGCCATTACCCTCCTTACCAAGTCTCTTTCAGTAACTATGCCCCTTGGCACTTTGTCCTGCACCACTACAAGGTCACCCACATCTTGCTGGTGCATTAGTTTTGCAGCGTCAAGCACGGTCGCATAAACATCAATCGTGATGACATTCGTGGTCATAAAATCTCTTACAGTTGGCATAATTTTACAAATCTATGAATTATCGTATTAAAGTTTGGGTTCTCACAATTCCAGATCGAGATTCGAATATGTTAAGCACGATTTCTCTTTAAAAAACCAAGCGCGCGCTAATAGTCCTTCTTCTTTAATATCTCTCGGAAGGGCTTGCTGCACTTTGGGCAGTCACAAAGACCAATTTCTAGCCATCCATCCTCTATCCACTTCCGTCTAGGTGATGAAACAACTGTTCCACATCTTGGGCATTTTATAATATTTATATTCTCGTGAGCCCCTTCGTTCAAAAACTGGCGCACTCCTTCTAAGTTCTAATGGTTCTATTAGGCGATAAACTTTTTGTTTCTAGCTCTTTTCTGAAAACTCGGCTTCCTACCTATCTGTTCTATTGTGTGCGCTCATGAAATTAGGCTAAAGTTTTTTAGCTTTACGCACGCGTCGTCTGGAATGTGCGAGGCGGAGCGAAAGCAACGCCGAGACTTCAATTGACAAAAAGCGCTCGAATATTGCTGTTACACCAAATTCGAGAGAACCAACAAAATGAACATTTGCTCAAGAAATTGGAGGAAATACTTTTCAATGTGTCGCCATAAGTAAGTATTATAACACATATGATGACAAAATCATACATGATTGTGAAAACATGAAGAATGACAGTTGTAGGGATTGCGAAAATTTTGAAGATCGCAGACGCATAGAGGGAGTTGCGTTATGCGCCATGCATCATGGACCATCAGTTTGCTGTCCAGAATTTAAACCAAGGAACAAAAGAATTCGCCCAGATAACTCCTATGAAAGGTTCTGTTTAAATTGCGCAAATTATGAAAACGTAGATGGAATCTCAATTTGTGCTAGAGATCACAGACCTGGCATTGCTTGCGCTGCGTTTAGAATGAAAAGCAAGCCAATAGTGGTTACTGTTTGAGCGATTCTCAATCAAAATTTGCCCTGGATTCCAATAAGGAAAGGCAAAAGTTAGCGATTGGTGCAGAAAATGCGCGAATACGAGCCCAAACACCCATTAGCGGTCTTGGATAAAATCCTTTATCCGAATTTACTCATAGATAACAATAACGTAGTGTTGTCTGAAAACATTACCTATTTTGTTCTGCCAGAAAAGCTGGATGAAAACAGGATCCTCGAAGAAATTGAATCGAGGGTTAGGAAGGACTGCCGCAACGCAGAAGTAGCATATCACGATTCCTCAGGAAACCGCTGGATTTTCTTAGTTTTGAGCAAAAATCAAAGCGAGCCAGTCTTAAGGCGAATGCAAGCAGTTTATAAGAAACTTTACGGAAAAATCAGTACGCAAATACAATAGCTCACATGTTTGAATGATGTTTGTTTGTAGGCTGGAACGTTCGAGGCGGAGTGAATCAACGAACGCAAGCCTTTTTGGGTTGGTTGGATTAAAATTTAATCCAGCAGATCAATGCGATTACGGTCAGCGTTCCCGCGAATAATATCCACCACCAGTTAACCCCAAAGACCAGTGGCAAGTCGAGCCAGTTGTCTCAGTCTTCCTTCTGGTGCCAAGCATTCTGCTCAGGAAAATACTCCCCAGAATCATAAGACAGCCGATTCTCAACCAAACCGTAGCAATACCCAAAATTAAGACAAACAAAGCCAAACCATGAACTAGCATAATTTCACGCATGTGATGATTGACTCTTCAGAAATACCAACTTTGGTTGCCCTAAGAGTTCTCCTAAAAAAACTCTTTAGGCAGAAACGCCACTAATAGATCATGGCAATTCGGGGCAAAACGTTTTTGACAATTCTGATTTCCACACTCCTAATTTTCCCTGCCGTCGGAGGTCTCATTGGCATCTTGTCGGGAAACTTGTTCTCATCGATAGCAGCAAGCCTTACGGAAACACCGTCGAAGCTCAGGGAGACTGCACAGTTACCTCTAACCTGCAGACCCTCAAAAACACCAAAGCCTTGCCCCTGCTCAACATCTTCCAAGACAGCTCTTAGCTTAGCCATGAAATCAGTTTGTTTTACAAATTGCCCTATGGGCTCACGTTCTCGTTTTTCCATGGTTTCTTTTCCTCTTCACTTTTCTGTTTTTGGCCAGGCGCAACCACTGTCCAACCCCGCTCAGCTAGCGAAGCCATGTAGTTTTGATGCGGAATAAGCCGCGTCTGATCCTTGAAGCTCTTGAAGTGCACAACAGCGATCAAATCCGTCCAGTAAAGCGGGTACTTCTCCTCGATGATCCGGTCGAACTTGTCACGTAGGTGCCAATGCGTTCCCTTGTAGTGCATGCCTGGGCGTTTCTGGAAGATGCGGGGGTGCCACCTTGGGATTATGCGGTCCTGATGCAGCCCAGGCGTGTAGAGCTGCATCTGTGCAGCGACGCAGCCGGATTCGTAGAATTTCTCCATAGCCTCCTGGACATCGCCCATGAGCATCTCGTCAGCGTCCAAGATGAGAAAGCAGTCGCCATCGGGCACTTGGTTGATTAGAAAGTTGCGTTTCTCAAGCTGCGTAGGCCAGCACGTTTTTTCATCGGCTGTTTTGAAAATGTGGATTTCAGGTTTTCCGGAGAAGGCTTCAAGAATCTTTAAGCTCCCATCTGTGCTCCAAGCAGTGGCAGTCGGGACAAATTCCTTATAATTCTGCAGGTAAGCCTCATAAGCGCCGTCAACAACGATGACTGAATCAACGACGTCTTTTATGCTCTCAAGAGTCGCAGTCAGAAACGTTCGGTCATTGTACAGGTTAATGGCTGCATGCAACTTCACCAATATTGCCCCGTTAGCAAAAGAGGTTCGGTTGAACTGGTTTTAAGCCTTAACATATAGACAAAAAAAGAGAAGAACAAGCGGTGACTAAGCCACGCGACTTGTCCAGATTCTAACGATTTCTTTGAAGTCCAACACTTTAACGCCGAACGTGTGGCTTGCTGCGATTCGGAGTTTGCGGGTTGCGATTTGCTCGTCAGTTTCAATGAGCAATTCTCGCTTTGGTGCCATGGCGACTGCGCGTTTGCCTCTCATCAAAAAGCATAGGTCTACGGTGCCTGTGTTTGCGTTGGTGCGGTTTTGGCTGGGTCTGTATGCGCCCACGACGATGCCTACTCCGAGGTACTCTTCAATCATGCCTGTGGTGATTATTTTTGGATCAGCGGTGGCAATGACTTGGCTGGCGCTGAAAGCTCTTCAAGCAATGCGCCGTAGGCGTAGCTTGTGAGGTAGCAGACGCATTCGCCAGGCTTCGCGCTTTTTCCAGCGTTTATTAGTGTGCGTATTGTTTGTGCGATGTTGGCAGCGTAGAAGTAGTTGGCACCGGTCTTTCTGCCCACTTCGCCTGCAAAGTTGGTGTTTGTCTAAGCTGGACTTACGTTTGTTTTCCAAAAAATTGGATGGTTTTTATTCTTGGCCTTCGGGGCCGCCTGGCATTCCTCCGGGTGGACCGCCTTTGGGTGATTTGGAGGTTATGACGTCGTCTATGCGCAGTATCATCGTTGCTGATTCGGCTGCTGACTTTATGGCCTGAATTTTAACTACCATTGGCTCGATTACTCCCTCGTTAAAGCTATTTTCGACTTTGCCAGTGAAAACGTTTATGCCCATGTATTTACCGGTTTCTTTGTCGTGTGCTGATCTTAGTTCGGCTAAAACGTCTATTGGATCGAATCCGCCGTTTTCTGTCAGGGCTTTTGGTATTATTTCCATTGCGTCTGCGAATGCTTCTATGGCGAGTTGTTCTCTACCTCCGACTTTGTTAGCGTACCTGCCCAGTTCTTTTGCAACTTCAATTTCTACGGCACCGCCGCCTGCAACTATCTTATTGTTCTCTACGACATCTGAGACCACTGACAGAACATCGATTAATGCTCTTTCAGCTTCATCCACCATTCTTTCAAGCCCTGCGCGTATCAGTATCGCTAAGGAATGTGGATCTTTACATTTCTCCACGAAAATCATCTTGTCCTCGCCAATTTTGCGCTCTTCAACCAAACCGGCAAAACCCAAGTCTGCCGTCTTCAAATCGCTCAAATTGGAAGCAACTTTTCCCCCTGTTGCCCTGGCGAGTTTCTCCATATCTGACTCCTTGACTCGTCTAGCAGCCATTGTGCCCTCTTTGGATAGGTAGTGCTGGACCATGTCGTCAATGCCTTTCTGGCAGAACACAACATCCGCGCCTGAAGCTTTGATCTTGCTCACCATCTCTTTGAGCATGCTGTCCTCTTGGTCGAGGAAAGCTTGCATCTGATTCGGATCCTTTATGCGTATTTCTGCGCTCATTTCGGTTTTCTCAATTTCCAACGCCGAATCCAAAAGCGCGATTTTCGCGTTCTCTTTTTTACGCGGCATCCCCGGATGAACGAGTTCTTTGTCTACGATTATTCCTCTGAAGAGTTGAGTCTCGATGAGGCTTTTTCCCGTCTTCTTTACTAGCTGTATATTATCTATGTCAGCTGTAATCGTGTTTTCGTGTTTTTCGGCTATTTGCTTTACAGCTTCTATGGCTATTTCAGCAAAGTGCTCTTTAGCATTGCCCACTGATTTGCTGCTCATGGACGTTAAGGCGAGTTTCATCATTGTTTTGTGGTCTTCAACGTCGATTGGAACCGCGTTTTTCTCTATGATTTCTATCGCTTTCTTTGCTGCCTTTTGGTATCCGCTGACGATTCTGGTTGGGTGAATGTTCTGGTCCAAAAGTTCTTCTGCTTTCTTTAAAAGTTCGCTGGCCAACACTACGGCAGTTGTTGTACCGTCACCAACCATATCATCTTGAGTCTTAGCGATTTCCACCATCATTTTTGCAGCTGGATGTTCAACTTCTATTTCCTTTAGAATAGCTGCTCCATCGTTTGTTATTGTTATGTCGCCTAAGTTATCGACGAGCATTTTGTCCATGCCACGTGGTCCCAATGTTGTTTTCAACACTTCGCCTATCACTCGGGCTGCCATTATGTTATTTCGTTGAGCTTCTTTGCCTCTGCTTCGAGAGGTTCCTTCTTTCAAAATGAGTACGGGTTGACCGCTTTCGGTTTGAGTTAAATACGCCATGTTATTCTCTCCTTAAGTTGATTCATTATTAGTCTTTTTTTACTTAAAACAACGATTTTGTAATTCTTAGGAAATATGCAAATCTTTGATTCTTGTTGGGTTAGCTGGATGTTACCGTTAGAGGACTGCGCACTAACTGCTTTTGATGTTTTCAAAAAGGCTCACTTATACAAGTATATGGTTATACCAAGATTTAAACTCGTTTAGACATATCAGCGCGATTTCTAACTAACTATTTACTGCTAAAACTTGACACATTGATTCTTAAAAATTGGGCGTTTTTGTGGAGAACGTTTCTACTTGACTACTTGTGCGTTTGCTGCTTTTTCGGTTATTCTTGTAATCTTTACTTTTATGCGGTCACCAGGTTTTGCGCTCGCGTATCAGAAACTGGAATATCCTGTTCGGCAAAGTGGAATCGTAGAAAAGGAGGAAAATGTGCGCTCAAGACATTAGTTTTTTTTGGCCCAAACTTTCAGCTTCTCAGCGAAGGCTTCAGCATGTTTGAGGTCTTCAGCGTTAGGTCTACCTTTGTTTATTCCACCAAAATATTTGAGAAAACTGTTGGTGTTGAACCCTTTGCATTGAAATTCATCAACAATCAAGTAACCTTTAGATTGCAGTTTTTCTCTAAGAGCAGAATGGTCTTTGATGAGTTTCTTTTCCCCTGTCAATCCACTCGTTGAGAAAATGAATGCTTTCTTATCGGTGACTTGTGGCAGTGCATCGGCAAAATCAAGTAGTTCTCTGTAATGTTTTCCACTATCTATCCCCGCACCAAAACCCACAAGGTCATACTGACTAAGCTCTTCAAGGATAGTCTGTTGTGAAGACTTCACATGTGCATCAAGCACTTTTGCCATAACTTCCGCAATCTTCTGGGTGTTCTTGTGATGATAAGAAAATACAACTATCAAAGACTTCACTGCAACGCCACCTTTCCACTTCATTTTATGTCTTAATTGTATCAAATCACTATTTAGCTTTCTTCAACGATGGAGAAGCTTTATTGAAACATAGAATGTCCAGATAGACCGCAATAGTTGGTTAGATTAAATTTTAATCGAGAAAAATTAACGACTGCGTCTTGAGGGAAAATGTCGTCAGATGCACATTGCGCGCGCAGCCCTCTTAGCCTGTCCTTAATTATTAGAAATATTGGAATTTTTATTAAGAATTATGTTGGAAATTGCCTTGACAATTATGCCACAAGCCCTAGCCAAAGAGTAATATCGAAATCGGCAATCTAAAGCCGTTAGCACTAGCGGGACGTAGAAGCGTTCAGTTTCACCGCGGCACGAATGAGGGTCTTGAAGGCTTCCTCATCAATCTTCTCGCCTTCATGAATGTCGATTGCGCGCCTGACGGTCCCAGGCTGGTTGAATAGGTGAGAGGGGTCATCCAGCGAAGCACCCTTGAAGAAAGTGAGCTTGACCACACTTTTGTAGGTCTCCCCTGTGCAGATGCCGCCGTTGTGGGACCAGACTGGAGTCCCAGGATTTGTTGGCTTCACCCACTTCCACTCTTCAACTCACTTCTGGGTCCGCTTCCTTGATGAGCCGTCGCACTTTGGCTAACGTTTCTCCGCGCCAGTCGCCCAGCTCCTTGATTCTCGCGTCGATAAGGTGTGAAAGAGACTCATCTTTCTTCGCACTGCTCTTTGCCATGTTGTTCACTTGTCACCATATTTCCTAGTTAGATAAAAGGAATTCTGCTTCAGCGCTGCAGCAGAAACGCCTATGAAGCTACGCATGTAATATTTGAAAAGATAGGCCTCGGAGCAAGGCAACTGTAGAGTAGGAGCTAGAGTGGTGGAGAGAGATTAAAATTTAATTCAACATAATTAGGTGGTTGTTCCGATTTGATATTTTCCGTTCCGATAAGTGAAGAGGGAAAAGGTAATATTTTTCTTGATATGCATTCATGCTGAACATGTATACGTCTTAACCATTAATACAATAAGTCTTATACTATGATTCAAGATACCCAATTGTTGTGAGCGCCCCTTGTTATAGATGGTTCTTCTTAGACGTACGCGCGACAGAGAATAAGGCTATAAAGGGTCGATGTTATCAATTTATGCTGAAATATGTTGAAAATTAAAACAGTTTTTTCACTATCATCAAACTTCATCAAAAATGGATTTGCAGCTAAATTTGCACATATCCAGTTAACAACAAAATGCAACGCAAAATGTTTAGACCGATGCGACATTTGGGCTTCAAAGCCTTCCGAAATTTCGTTTCAAGACTTAAAATTTGCGATAGACGTGTTGGCTAAAAATAATTTTTCAGTAATATATTTTACAGGTGGAGAACCAAGTCTCTACCCAAACTTAAGCGACGCGCTAAAATATGTTAAGTCCAAAAAAATGTTAACATCTCTGACCTCAAACGGCTCGATCACCCCAAAACAATTGTGGGAACTAAAAGATTATCTCGATTTACTCTCAATTAGTATTGACCACTATAATGAAAAAGAATGGAATAGACTAAAGAATGTTAACGATATTTCGAGCAAAGCAAAAACTGCAATAAAAGTTGCTAAGAAGTATGGAATAAATGTTGTAGGATTAACTTTCATAAATCCAAGTTGGACAACAAACGATATAGAAAAAATTGTAAAATACACCAACATCGAATTGGGTACTTCATTCTCCTTCTGTTACCCATTTATATCATCAAATGAAGGCACATTTCATGTTGGCCAAAATCTATCCCTTGAAAAACAGCAAATTCATCTTAAACAGTTATTTGGCAAAATTAAGAGCTTAAAGGAGCAGGGTTATGACATCGCAAATCTTTCAGAATATTTAGATGATATTCAATTAGCGCACAACGACTTGCCGATGAAACATAATTGTAAGGCTGGAAGAAACGTTCTAGTTATAGATTGCAATTTAGATGTTTTTCCTTGTTTTAAGAGAGCAAAAATGTTTAATCTAAAGAAAGATCAATTCCGATATAATGAACAAAAATGTCTATTTGATAATAAAAATTGTTTAACAGGTTGTTTTAAAGAACCTTCAGTTGTATCCGGGAAACAGATTTTGCGCACCATAAGATCGGAGTCTAATAAAAATTTAAGAATTTACCTCAAATATATCAGATGAATTGGTGAATAGCAAAGACAATACGGGCTTTGAGAAGTTGAAGCGAAAACAAAGAAAGTGTTAAACGTGATGGGCGAACGTGGGTCCAATGTCAACTCACGTCTTTCTAATTATTTGAAATTTGATTTTAGAAAAAATTGAACTGAAATCGAAACGATTACCTTGATAAAGGAAGGTTTTACAAGGATTTCCTTTTAACTTAGCTTAAATTGATTTGCTTCTTCCACCACATGAATGGTTAACTGATTGACTGCTGCGGAGCGATAAACAAAACTTGGTCATAGATCCTGCATATGCTGGCTCTGCAAAGTCTTAAATTTGTAGGGACTCGCATAGAGTATACTTAGGGGAGCTAAATGTTGAAGGCTAAGCTCTGCCTTGTTTCTGTATTGCTTGTGTTTCTTAGTCTTCCACTTACTATTCAAAACAAAGCGCTCGGTTGGGAGAGCTTTAATGAGAGAGGGAAAAGAAGAATGAAAAGTGCTTCATTTCTTGTATTGCTGGTTTTTTCCGTGATGCTTATAGCCTTTGCGTCGGCACTGGTCAAGCCCGCAGCGGCGAGCGATCCAATTATCGTGGGGAAATGGGACGAACAGATGGCGCTGATGTGTATACCATATACGCTGACCGCACCACGCAAACTGTTCTTCCCGGAGGAACTTACCATGGAACTTGGGATTATAATGGCTCAAGTGGGTACAAGTACATCTTTCATTGGGAGCACAGTCCGCCCGGAAAAGCGCCATTTATAGATTATGTAACCGTTGCAGCTGACGGTCAGAGCTACTCAGGATACAACAACTACGGTGACCACTTCAATTGCGTTCGGGTCAGCGGTGCTGATTCTACTCCTGCGGCGGATTCTGGATTTCCAATAGTCTATGTTGCCGTTGGAGTAGGCATAGCGGCAATCGCCGCGGTTGGTGCAGCAGTTTACTTCTTCCACATCGCACGCGGAGGCGCTGCGGCGGCTTCGTCGAGTAACGTTGTCCATAGGGAAATCGCACAAAACACGAGCAACGCAGTGGATAAACCGCAAGACCCCAAAGTTGAAAAGGACAAATATAATGATCAATTGAAAAATGCTGATTTAAAAACTTCTGAAAAGCATAACACGAAAAGCAAAGCTCAAAATCAACCAGCTCAGGAAGATACTGAAAATAATAGAATGCCTCTCGAGCGCACCGACGAACCACCCGACGAACGAACCGGTTAACCCCCGCAACCAGGGGTTCGAATCCCATCTGGAACGCATTGATTTCTCATGTTTTGGAAAGTATTTATGTAACCCTGAAACTCTCCATTCTATAGAGGTTTTTAAATTATGGTTGACTCAATATTCACTGGTATTCTTACTTGGTTTCACGTGGTTTCTGTAATAGGCTGGTCTGGCGCAGCGATAACATTTCTGGTAGCTATAGGTCCTTCGCTCAAAAAACTTTCACCTCAAGCAAACAGCGAAATCGTCTTGAAGATGTTCCCAAGGTATGTCCGAACCATACAAATATTCACTGTCCTAACGATCTTTTTTGGACCCCTGCTGGCGTTCACGATGAACGCAACGAATGATGTCGCTTTTACTCCAACTGCGAAAGGGTTGGGTCAACTTATTCAGCAGATGCAATAAAATCCTCAGCAACCCCAGCCAAAGAAATTTGGCACCTTACAGAAACGCGCTGCAATTCTTGGACCCTTAGCCGTCACGCTTTTGCTCACGGCAGAGGTGTTCATGGTAGCAGCAGCGCAATTCTAACAGATGGTTATCTGGGTGTTTACGTGAAAAAAATTAATTGCCCTCTCTCAGAAAAAAGAGGGATTTGCGGTTGACATCTCCACGCATTAGAGGGTTCGAATCCCACCCCTGCACCTTAATAGCGCTGGCTTAGAAGTATTCAAAGATGAAGACCAAGCGCATGTAGGCGTTTATCGATTTTTGATATATTCACCTTTTCAAAATCTTGTTTTTATCTGTCCAATATTTTCTTCCTAATGGTTGCGCACCCTACAAGAAGTTCTGTAAAATGGGGTCAAACAAAATGCTTGCAGACTGCAAATACGACATCCGCATGACGTATCTTTTTTGCCTCTTCGTGTTGGTAAATGTCGGTGACGCAGCAACTACCTATTTCAGTATGACGACAGGAATAGGAGCAGAATCAAACCCAATAGCACAAAAAATAATGGATTACGTTGGCCTCGACACAGCCTATTGGCTGAAATTCTTCTCAATGGTTGTGTGCGGACTATCCCTTTTGGCGGTGTACTATTATCTTCTCGACAAACTTTCCTGTGCAGGAAAAGTAGTTGCTGGCTTCTTCACGGTTTTTATCGCTTTCTTCTCGTGCATTGTTGTTTCAAACACTCTAACAATATTTCGCAGTCTATAACAACTTGCTCCATCCTGTTTCAATGTTCTAATGTATCCTAACATCACCTCCTGAGACATTTAGTTTTTTGATCCAGGTTAAAATCCCAGCCCTTAATACTTCCAAGACAGCAAGATTGAAACTTAGCCAGAGACGCATTACATGAGTTCTTTTCCGACATCCCAGGCTTTGGCAAATTTGTCGCCGAGTTTATAGTAGCTTCGGTCGTTCATGACAAACAAGATAGGTTGCACTTTTGCAAAATCAACTGTGCCATCGGTGATAACAGTTTCATCGCAATATGTGGTTGCTATCTTGCCTATGAAAACATCATGGCTTGGGAAATCAACCGTTTTGATTAGCTCACATTCCATGTTGACTGCGCATTCTTCAATCATGGGTGCCGTCTTCAGTTTGCCGTAAAAAGTCTTGAACAAAGGTGATTTGTCTGTTATTTTTCCAGAGACCAATCCGCAATGGTCGGTCTCTTTAACCAACTTCACTGAAGGAATGTTAACGCTGAATGTGCCGTTCGCTTTTATACCCGAATTCGTGTAATGCCCTTTGTTCATGCCAAGGGAAACTGACCCCAAATCCATTATGCCTACGTGAGCGATAGTGATGTAGCTGGGTTTGCCATTTACCAAAGCTCCAATTAGCGTTGTTGGCAATGGATAAAGACAGTTCTTTGCCCCCATGTCTATTTTCATTTCATTCAACCCTCCACTAATTCAGTTAGTGTGAAGCTAATAAAATTTCAGCACACGTTACTTTTGGCTTTGGAGCACACTTCTTCAAAAAAGAAGGGTTGTGCGGGTGACATCTCCACCTAACTGGAGGTTTGAAGCAACCACCATCTGGAGAATGCGGAGGGTTTGTTCTCAGCCCTCCTCTTGGACGATATTACGACTAAGGTAACCCAAAGGAACATGCGCGAACAAATAGGCTTAAAAATAACAGCACCCTTTGCACAAGTGATTAGAAGGCATCATTTTTGGCTTGGACTTTAGCTCTTGCAGCTTTGCCCACAGTGATTAAAAACATTGGCGAAATAGTAACGAGCATCAATGAACTATCGGGCAAATGGAAAACGCCAAAAGAAGAACTGCAAAAGCAGAAAGATAAACTAAACCAGGCTCTATCAGACCTTAAAAAGTCTATTTCACAAATTGGCTTTAGCATTGGATACTACGAACAAATATACGCCGCCACAATCGATGAAAAGACTAATGCAGAATCATTTTTTTTCGAGACAAACGACTGGATAGATGCTAATGTCATGGCTAGTAATCTGAGTCTTAGAGACCTTCTTAATGACTCAGCAATCAAAACCCGTTTTCAAATGCTCAGAAAAACCGACTTATTTTTAACGCAACAGATTGCATCCAAGAAGGGTGTTATTGAAGAAGACGATTATGAAAAGATAGATACAATAAAACGCGATATTGACGTTTTTTTCAATAATGCAGCAACCAGATTAGATGCAAAATTATGGAAAGAGGCTTGTCAAGATATTTATCTCATCAACAAAAAACTTGGCGCAATATTATTGATCTTGGATAGTCGTTTCACAGAAATGTCACGAAAACTTATAGACATTCAACCTCTTCTCGTCGCAACAGAATAATTCACGCGCGCCTTAAACACTTTCGGCAAAAAGAGAAAAGAGGGTTTTGCGGATGACATCTCCACCTGACTGGGGGTTCGAATCCCATCCCCCGCACCACTTTACCGGTAAATAATGAAATTCATCAGTTAGTCAACTGTTAATCCAGTCAAATTGAGATGTCTCCTGGACAATCCTTCTTTAATGAATTGCAGTTGCACTCACTTTCCCATTAACCGAAAAAGTTAACAATACCGCTTGAAACTCAAAAAGTTGTGTTAAGTGGGAAAACGGGAGAAATGTCGAGGTTGATTGTTTGTGATAATCTAATCAAAATTTATAACAAGGGCGAAACGAGGGCGCTTGACTCCCTCACTTTCTCCATTCCCTCAAGCGGAATATTCGCCCTAATTGGTCGAAATGGTTCCGGAAAAACGACCCTTATCAGAATTCTCGCAACCGAACTTGAACCAACATCTGGAAGAGTAACCATAAATGGTATGGATGTAGTAAAGGAGCCAAATAAACTCAGAGAAAAAATCGCCATAGTACCTCAAGAAGCCAGACCGATACCATGGATGACCCCGATGCAAACGGTGCTTTCATATCTTCTGTGGCGAGGATTTAGCTACACTGAAGCAAAAAAGCGAGCTCTCGAATCACTCAGAAAACTCGGACTTCAGATGTATGGGGACACTCTGAATCGCAGGCTCTCCGGAGGAATGAAACGCAAAGTCTCCGTTGCTACGGTTCTCGCCTCAGAGGCTGAAATAATCTTTCTCGACGAACCAACAACAGGGCTAGATCCAATTTCAAGAAAAGAACTCTGGAAAATCCTCAAAGAAACAGGAAAGGAGCGCTTCACTTTTCTAACCACGCATTATCTCGAAGAGGCTGAACAGCTAGCTGATCTGATAGGAGTACTTGACAAGGGCAAACTAGTTTGCATTGGAACCTTAGACCAACTGAGGCAAACTGTAAAATACAATTACAGCATCAAGCTGCTCTCAAAACCTACACCTGACTTTCTGGCTCAAGTGAAGGGCGACGTCATGACTGGAGACGACGGCTACACCCGAATATTAACTTGGGAAGAAGAGGCGTTCAGGATATCACGAGAACTCTCCAAAGTTGGCTTCAAATTTAACATCACTCCTGTATCACTCGATGATATATTCTTCTACCTCATCAACAAAGAAGGAGGCAAATCAAGTATCGCACAACGGGAACAAGCTAAAGAAGAGGAGTAAGGCAAGCCAAATTCTCGCGGGCGTACTTGTCAACGCCTTTTACGAAATGAAGAACTACCCCATAGTCCTCTTAAGCACTGTTCTTTCTCCGCTATCCTTCTTGCTTCTTGTAGTGTTTGTGAGCCGAGGAACGTTGATAGGACAAGCTGTTATAGGTGGATTTATACTGACTGTTTTCCAGAGCGGTATGTCGCTTCAGTCGGATCTCGCGCACCTGAAAAACGACTTTAAACTTCAAGATATGATCGTCGCTTCGCCAACCAATTGGCTGACATACGTTGTCGGATTAGTTATTGGCGACATAATTTATTCGCTCCCAGCGCTTGTTGTGCTAACCATACTTGCATACTACTTCCTCACTCTCAGCATAATAGGAACGCTCGGGCTTATCGGGGTGCTCTTGTTGATGTTCCTTGTTTCAATGGCAATCGGTTACGCTCTCTCAACATACTCCAGCGATATAGTGCAGAGTTTTGCGTTTTCAAGACTGCTTGCAACGCTATTCTCAACCATACCGCCAGTCTATTATCCAATTACGTTCATCCCGTTGCCCTACAGATACCTAGCATACTTATCCCCCACCACCTACGCAGCGGAGTTAGCCCAGAGTGCAGCTGGATATGTGCAACCGCCGCTCACGAACATAATTCTCGATTGGATCATACTAGTGGTTGTAACAATCGTGTTATTCATAGTAGCAGCCACTAAGGCACGCTGGAGAGAAGTTTAGCAGCTACCATCAGTATCTCAAGCATATTTTTACGGGTAGAATAAGACATGTGTCCCACTCCCGCGCCATAAATTCAGTCTTCTTATGAGGT
>CAWGRS010000008.1:0-74813 GCA_963825115.1 Candidatus Bathyarchaeota archaeon
AAGCCTCAGATACATAATTGCAGCAATTCTGCTTTTGGCGCCCTTATTTTTGGGAGGATTGAATATCGGTCCTGCTTCAACAATTCAAGCGCTCTATCTGAGAGGCCCTTACAGATCTCTAAACATCATGTTGAGTCCTCTTGAACCACTAATTGTTCCATTTACAGGATCTGTGGCGAATTTGGGGTTTATTGAGTGGAGTCTAAGTTACCCATACGCCCGAGACATAATATCCTACATCAACATACCCATAGTTACATCAGTCTTGGTTTATTTCTTCATAGCGGCAACCTTAGTGAGCACCTTCATGCTCAGGCGATTCTGGTGTCGATTCTGTCCCACAGGCATTTCACTTGCAGCGGCAAATAGACTAAAAGCGTTCAAATGGGCACCTCTCTTACACATAAACAAAATTGAGGAAAAATGTACAAAATGCGGCATCTGTAAACGCGTATGTCCTGTACAAGTCACTGACGTCTACGAGCAGAAGGGAGGGAAAATAAAAACTTCAATTTGCCTGAACTGTATGCGATGCGTCGAGATGTGCCCCTACGAAGGCACCTTAGAGATGAAGGTTGCAGGAAAAACCATTTTCAAATCTCGCAACTGGTTAGAATCCGCAAGAATCGAGTAGTATTCGAGAGGAAAAGAAAGTTGAAAAGTCAAACTACAGAAAAAAAATACATGCCCGAAATGCCTCAGAAAGAAGTTGAGGAACTATACTCCACCATAAAAGCCGCATCAGTGAAAATCATGGATGAAAACCTCGAAAAAATGAAAAAAACTGATCCCAATCGCCCAGCTGCAATGCAATACTTTGATCAAATCTCCAACTTTTTTGGGAAAAGACAAAAAGAGATTCAAGCTGAAAAGGCAAAAGGCAAAAAAGTAATCGGTTACTTCTGCATCTTTGCCCCTGTCGAGTTGATTTTGGCTGCTGACGCTATTCCAGTACGTGTCAACTCAGGTTGGTATGATACTTCAAAATTGGGCGATCGAATTGTGCCCGTTGAAGTTTGCCCCGTTATACGCTCAACAATCGGCTCTAAAATGATCGGCTTATCTCCATACTTAGAGCTAAGTGACGCCATCATAAGCACGCTCACCTGCGACGGAATGACTAAACTAAGCGAAATTCTAAGCGACGTAACACCTGTCTGGACGATGACTCCCCCCAGGGTCAAGGATTCCGCGCAATCTTTGCGTTTATGGAAAGAAGAAATAAAAGCTATAAAAGAGCAACTTGAGAAACTTACGGGAAATAAGATTACTGCAAAGAAACTGAAAGAAGCCATTGAAAACGTGCAAAAAGCCAGCAAAGCTTTCCGTCGATTGCAAGACTTGCGAAAAGGTAACCCTGTAATCATGGGCAGAGATGCCATGTTGGTTAACCAAATGAGCATGTGGGATGACATCAAGCGGTGGACAGAGAAAACCGAAGCTCTATGCGATGAGTTAGACAAGCGGGCTCAACAGAAAGCGTGGGCTTGTCCACCTGATACGCCCAGAGTTGTTGTAACTGGGACGCCGATGTTTTGGCCAGATAATTGGAAACTGCCAACCCTTATTGAGGAAGCCACGCCCCAAGGGATTCTTGTCGGCGACGAATTGTGTTCCAGCGATAGAATCCTCTACGACCCAGTGGGCGTGGATGAATGGACGATGGATGACATGATTAACGGCATTGCGGAACGTTATCTCATGGCTTCAACTTGCCCGTGTTTTACGTCGAAAGATGGAAACGAAGACCGCGTAAATTGGTTATTGAACAAGGTGAAAGAAACCAAAGCATCCGGAGTAATATACTACGTTGTGCGCGGCTGCATGCTTTATGCTATGGAATACACCCGTGTGAAAAAAGCTCTAGACAAGATAAGCATACCCGTGTACTACTTAGACACAGAGTACACCAGGGAAGATGTAGGACAAATGAAGACCCGTGTAGAAGCATTTCTAGAAATGCTGGCCGCAAGAGTAGATCTCTAGGTGAACGCAATGATTACTGTTGGAATTGACATGGGTATTCAAGCTATCAAAGTCGTAATCCTTAAAGACGGAGATGTCATTGCCAGAGCCAAGACATTTTCAGGATTTGAGCCCACAAAAGCAGCGGAACAAGCCTTCGCCGAAGCGATAAAAGAAGCAAGTACAAAAAAAGAAGACATTAGCCTAGTCTTAGCGACAGGCTCAGGCATGGATATGGCTCCCTACTCGAACGGCAATGTAAGCATGATGGGTGCAGACGCCAAAGCCGGAGTCGCCCTATTTCCTTCAGCTAGAACAGTCATTGATGTAGGCGCTGAGGAAGCACGATCAGTGAAGTGTGACGAACGAGGAATTATGCTGGATTTTGTTGTAAACGAACGTTGTGCTGCAGGAGCTGGCACTTTCATTGAAGCCATGGCGAGGGCTCTTGAAGTTAAGATGGAAGATATGGGGCCTCTAAGTTTGAAAGCGGAACGCGCCAGTCCAATAAACGCGAGTTGTGTTATTTTTGGAGAATCAGATGTAGTTTCTTTGATTCATAGACAAGAATCAAAACCTGAGATTGCAAGAGCTGTCTACGACTCTATGGCTGATCGCGTATCTTCGATGGTTCACAGGTTAGGAATAAACCTAGACATTGTTTCGGTTGGAGGAGTAGCAAAAGATGTTGGCTTTATCCAATCTCTGAAGAGAAAACTCGGGGTAAACATTTTAGTGCCTGAACTCCCCGAGTTTGCGGGTGCTCTAGGCGCGGCGCTCACAGCTGCGACCCGTGTGAAGAGTGGACAAAAATGACTGATGACCCTCAGAATCCAATAGAATACTGGCGTTGGCAAGAATATCACCGAGTCCGAAATGAAGTAAGTTGGAAAGACAAGGATATTATAACAGCTGGAGTCGATGTAGGTTCAGTTGGGTCAAAAGCAGTCATAATGGTTGATGGCGAAATGTATGCGTGGGCTGTAACCCGCACAGGCTCCAACAGTCCAGACAGTGCCAAGAAAGTCATGGCAATGGTCTTGGATGGCACGGATCTCAAACAGAGTAATATTAAGTATACAGTTGGTACAGGCTATGGACGGGTAAACGTTCCGATGGCTAACAAAGCTATAACTGAGATTGCTTGCCACGCCAAAGGGGCTAATTATATTTGGGGACCCACAGTGCGAACAATACTTGATGTTGGGGGACAAGACATCAAAGCGATACACTGTGACGATACAGGAAGGGTAACGTCGTTTCTTATGAATGACAAATGCGCTGCAGGCACAGGCAGAGGCATGGAAGTCTTTGCTGATCTGCTAAAGATTCCCATTGAGGAAATTGGCAAGGTTTCTTTGTCGCTGGATAAAGAACCAGAACCAGTGAGCTGCACATGCGTAGCTTATGCAAAAACCGAAGCTGTAGGCCTGCTCCGGAAAGGTTGGTCTAGAGAGAAGGTGCTTGCCGCCTATACGCGAGCGATGGCTATGCGGATGGCTAACCTCATTAATCGAGTGGGACTCGAAAAGGAATTAGTCGTCACTGGCGGACAGTCGAAGAATATCGGTATCGTTTCAAGGGTTGAAACTATTTTAGGCGTAAAGACTTTGCCGTCGCCAAATTGGCGCGAGGGCGGCTTGGATCCTATGATTGCGGGTGCCGCAGGCGCAGCTTTATTGGGTAAAGCGTTGTATCTCAAAGCCCAGAGCAACTGAGGCAAAAAACGTGATAATGCATTATGGCTACATCGATGGCTCAGGCGAATACTACATTGTGATAGACTCCGACAAATGCAACGGATGCGGCAAATGCGTACAACAATGCCCTCAAAAGGCTTTGGAAAAAATAACTGAATTTATCGATTTAGAAGACAAAACCGTTGCAGCTGTCAAGGAAGAACACCGAAAAAAGATAAGCTATACGTGTGCTCAATGCAGGCCAAAGGGAAACAAAACTCCATGTGTAAAATCTTGCGATCAAAGAGCCATTTGGTGTGTTTGGAAACCTACGGGAAAACACTAAGATTGCGGCATGTTTTGTTTGAGGAAAACCTCTGCTTTTGCCGACAAAGTTTTCCTTGATCTGCCTGTTTGACGTTTCACGAAGGAAAATACTTTTTCCTGGTCCTCTTTATTCATTTTTTTGAAAAATTGGCTAAATGATTCGACGGCTTTTTCGGCGATTACCAGTTTGCATTCTTCAGTTAAATGAGGCGTTGTTGATATCTCTTCAACCTTTAGAAGTTTTGAAGTAATCTTGGAGATGAGATAGGGTTTTGACACAGCAATTTTTCCAGAGTTACCTACGGTATTTGCGACAGTAACCATGTATTCGTTGTCCAAGAAAGCAAAGTAGTCGTCAAAGGTTTTGTCAAATTCTTTGGCCACATCAACGTTGCACAGGTTTGCAATAACTGCCAGGGCGTTCCACACCAAAATCCTGTGTTCATTCTTCAGTAGTTGAACGAAGAAATCGAAGTGTGGATAGATTCTTTGTGGATGTTTTGCACTCAGATCCATTAGAACGCTGCTGCAGCCGTATCTTACGACTGCCTTCAACGAGGAGACTCCCCGCAGTACCTCCGGGAGTAGGTCAAAATTTTTTTCGACTTTTTGAAGGAGCGATTTCTTGTTCAAAGTCTTGTTTTCGAGCGATTGAAGTAAATTGGATTCCATTATACTTCAGCGCATTTTATATTGAGACCCGAACTTAATAAAAACTTTTTCAAATTGAAAAACTTAAGCCGAATTTGTAAACGGAGATTTAGGCTTTTGAGAATTTTGATGCCTGAGGCAAGATGTTCTCCGGAAACAAAGCTGCCCTGACTATGAAAAGGCAAGTCTCGACTGCTCTAATGCACGCCACAATAACACTAAAATTTATGCCTGTGATGAGGTGCTCTTGCTGATTGAAGGTTTACAGTTTTTTGATTTTGATCAGAAAGACCGTTTGCCTTCTTTGCGAAGTGTTCTTCGCATGCCACTTAATTTCGCTTCACAAGTAAATTCAAATTGGATTTGTGCAATATATGCACCAACAAAAATTGCGAGGGGATTATTTAGTGGTGAGGAGATCAATACTTGAACAGATCTTTAAAGAAATGCAACATATGCGTTATCGGCTTGACGACATAGAGAAAAACTTTTCAAATTGGAAGCCAGAACCAGTAAACGTTGCGGATTCAGAGCTTCTCGCTCTTCCTGATCATTTGAGGTCAACATACATGATTGTGGCTTCAAAGGGTGAGTGCAGCGCAACGCTTGTCTCAAACCAGACTGGACGAACTCGCGCCATAGAAAGTACCTATCTAAATCAATTGGCGCGTATGGGCTGGTTGAATAAACGACGGGATTCAAAGACGATTTATTTCCGTCCTATCTAGGGGACGGATAATAACCCTGAGCAGCCCTACAGAAGAAAGAGACTAAAATGGCCAATAAGGTTTCCCGAAGCGGAACATTGGATCCACCGAGGACTTGAGGGGCCCAATCACGCGATCAATCCTGTCCCTCACTTGTTCCAGTGTTTCGTCACCTTTGAAGTGTATTCGCAATTGAATTTCGCATCCTAACCTTCGGTGCTCCAGCTCTACATAGCCACATTCATCGTCCCAGAAGTACTCATCAGAAAATTTTGACACTTCCTTTTGAGTGATGAAGTCGATGACTTCGAAGCTTGATTGAATTTCTTCAACGGCCCTTCCCGTTTTCTTTTTGAGGGTTTGGTTTGTAAACGAGTACAGTCTCTCGAGTTTCGAGGAAAACTTGTTTAGCGACTTGGCAGCATCGAGGACTGTTGCGTGTTTCAATTTGGGTGCAAGAATAGCCAAATGAACTTCAACGTGACCCTCACCAATTACCTCGGGATGTTCCCTTACGATCTTGAAAAGAAAATCGCTAATCTGATCTTGTAGTTTTTGAGGGGAATCTTGTTTCTTTTCTTTTTTGATTTCTTTGACTTTTTCTTTGGGGACGTATGACGAAAAAACTTTGGCTAAAGCTTTTTTGTCTAGGTATCCATACCAGAAGAAAGCGTAGCCGAAGTTTGTAGGCACTGACTTCAGGGATCCTTTACTTGTTCCCTCCATGTTTAAGTCAATCAGGTCTACGAACAGGTCGCGCATTGATCGCTTGAGTGATGCAACGGGAATGTTTTGGAATGCGAATTTTTCCATGATTAGTCTCCATTTTCAGTGGATTTGATGCTTTTATGCTGATTGGTTTCCCTAAAGAAGAATCGCCGTTAAAACAAGTAGATGATGGGCATATTAACCATGGCTATACAAGAATGTTAGAAAGTATTATTAACTCGTAAGATAGACAAGAAGGAGCCCCAACGTGAGGTGAAAAATGAAATGCTCTCTCGTGATTGCGACGGCTGCGGACAAATCGAGCCATGCGCAAAGCGCTATCATACCGTTAACAAAAGTGAAAAAGTCTACTGCCCAGATGGAACAGCACACCTAGTAGACCATATCCAGTAAGATAGCCCCAACTGCAAGGTTTTTTCTCGCCCTTATTTCTTCTTAGTTGATATATTCTGTTTTTGGCAATCTCGTTTAAGTCTTGTTCAGAAAATAGCTTCTTTGTTGTGCTCGATTTGGAAATTGTGTTTTTTCAGGAAGCTAAGAGGATTCTGTAATGAAGAAGAACCTATATCGAAAAGCTACAACAGCAACTATTCTTTCAGTTATTCTTCTTGCTTGCTTCTCTGCGATTTCGAAAAACACCGTTTCTGCCAGCGGTGGCTCAATTACGATGACGAACTGTTATCCAAGCGATGGAGAAAAGTATGAGGTAATCGACCATTTTACTGAGCAGGTCTTGTGGGTAAATACAAACACAACTGTATCAGTTACTTTGGACGGTGGTGTACCCATTCCAATGATCTACAAAGGTTTGATAAGTGAAGTCGCAGAAGGGGATTCCATTGCTCAAGACTGGTACACCTGGGAAATCACTATTCACCCGTTAACGGTTCCTGGGTTACACTCATTCCAATTCTTCGGCAAGTACTTTGTATGGCAGGAGACTGACCAATATTGGTCAGAGTTCAACTACAGCACCAACCTCCGTTCGTTCATAATAGAAAACCCGGCTTTGCCTAATGCCAGCAATAATAGCAATTACTTTGAGAATAAAGAATTAAGCGTCTCAGCACCACCAGCTGCTTTAGCTCAAAAGATGTTACAGCCCACGATCAATAATGCTGAATCAAAAAGTGGAAGTCTAAACCTTGCTGATTCTGCCTTCGCTTTCTTGTTTGGAACTATTTGCGCTGTTGCAGGAGCAGTCTTAATTGTGGCAATTGTAGTTATGCAAATTTTCTCAAAAAGAAGTTTTCAGCAATACGCAAACTAAATCTTTTCTCCCGGGCGACATAAAAGCCGCGAACTCCTTATTATATTATTCAACGTTTATTTTTTGGAGGTCTGGGAGTGGCAAAAATCATAGCAAAATGTGGCATAGACTGTGGTGCCTGTCCGTGGGGACCTTATCCACGCAAGAGCATGACTACCCAGGAGTTTGAAAGTTACAAGAAGAATGTCAAACAGGTTTTGGGGTACATGCCGATTAAGACGCCGTGTGTGACATGTCAAACTCCGGACGAGAAAATTCCAAAAGAGTCTAGGTTGCCGAATCGAAAATGTTTGATACGTCAATGCGTAGACAAAGCTGAAGTGGCGAACTGTGCTTATTGTTCTCGATTTCCGTGTGATACGTTAAAAGCGACAGCTGGTGTCTGGAACCGCGAGAGTATTCAGTCGAAGCTTACTGCGCCTCTTTCAGATGCGCAGTATGAATCATTTGTCGAACCTTTCGAAGGATTGAGTCGTTTAGAAGCAATTCATGCTTCTCTAAAGCCAGAACAAATTGTGGAACCAGCGAGAATTCCTATGGTTGAAACGAAAATCGTTGACTTTCCAGAGAATATAACTCTCTCCAAAGAAGATACAGCAGCTTTCAAAGCGATGCACGGATTATTAAGAAATCTCCAACGTTCCTCCTTAGGATTGCGGGACGCTGACACTTTCGGTCAATATCACAAACTTGAAAACAGGAAAGCACATGTTTTGAGATTCCTGTGGATACTCGGGCGCCACGGCAAATTCGAGAAAGGTGAGAATGCTCCCCTGGTGGTCGATGCTATGACCTACCTCGCTAACCGAGGAAGCGAGAAGACTTTGGCGATTTGGTCTTTTGTAAGAGACACTGTTTTCAAGGTCTTATCTGAGTTTGGAGTCCTGTGCCAACGTGATGCGTTGAAAGGAGCAAAAGAGGAAAATCTAGTGACTGGCACAGACTATTTGCGAAACAAAGGGTGGGTCATCAAAATGTCTTTCGAAGAAAGAATTGGTGGTGCCGCTACTCTCAAGGTATTACAGACTTACGTAAGAAGATTGGATGAAAAATACGGCAAAAAAGGATTTCATTATTTTCAACAAGCAGATATGTTAATCTTATCCAATATGTGAAGTTAGGAAAGAAGAATTGTGTTAGCCGTCATGGTTTCCATTTACGTTTTAGCCCAATTTTGGTTTTGAGAAGAGATCGGTAAATCTAAAGGGTAGTTTGTGCGTGCTGCAACACCTGCTATTTTCCTTTTAAGGATTCCTTGCTTTTAGAAAACGCGTTGTTTTTCATGTATTTGTCTAGCTTTTCGCCTCGATAAAGCGGTGTACGCGGTTCCGTTCGCCGAATTGGCGATTCTTCATTTAAGGAGAAAATTACTCTCTTGTTCAAAGCTCGTTTCATATATGTCTCTGGATCCATAGCTTGAACTGCGGTTCGATCAACGTCAATTACGTAGATTTCATGTATTCGGGCATTCCGGATATCCTCTTCCGTAACAGGAGGATTTTGATAATACCAATCACATAGGTTCTTGATTTCGTCGATGTCTTGGGCAGTTCTCTTACGGGGAGGCAACGTAAGCGTTCTTGGAAGAGGTAGAATGTAGTGTTGGGGTATGCCTAAAGCGAATTTTTCCGAAAAACGACTGTAACGGATTATTTTGCTAGCTAGCCGTGCGTAAGTGTAGGTTAAAGGGTCCATAGCGTGTTCAGGCGGAATGTAACCTGTTTCAATTTCGACAATCAATTTTCCAAAACCCTTCACTGAAAAAAGGTCACAGGTCAAAATATCATTCAATGGCTTTTCGATCTGAACATCATAACCTTTGAGTACAAGATACTTAGCGCAAACAAGCTCCATCACAGAGTGATTAATCTTGACTATATTCTCCTTTTGAAGGCGCAAAAGTCTATTCCGGAGCTTGCCAAGTTTATGAATTGCTTCTTTGTCTATGTCCACGGTCAGCCTTGATAGAAGAATGTTCAGGTCTTGCTCAAACTTTCCCTGGTTATTATTCATCAGTGTCCTTACCCGAAGTAATGAACTCATTCATCTAACAAGCTTATTACGGACAGACAGTTAAAAGCCTTCAAATATTATATAAGCTCAAGAATGAAGTGTGAACATGACAAAACTTCCCCCGTTGATCGCATGAACTTATATATTCACGTTCATTCTCGCCTTTAGCCTGAGGCACCATGATTTATTTTAGTCGTTTTTGTTAAAACAGGCATCAAAAATACTTAAGTCTCGTTTTAGAAGGTGCAAGCAACTTTATATCGAATTTTAAGCATAGTATAAGTCGCCCAAGTTGAGAAGCAGGCTGGAATGGGTCAACAGGGAACAGTTGTCCATTGACTGGCTGTTCAAGCTGATCCCAAGCGATAATATCAAACGGGGCTGGCAATTGGCGGCAAGTCAACAATTGGCTGAACTATGTTGATAACATTCGGGCTTAGACTCAACTTGGATTCCAATTTTTGCGGACGCTGAGATTCAGAATAGCTCTATTCGCGTCTGCAACCGGTCGAGCGAATCCAAACTTTTTACAGCGCTCTGCAAGAAAAGCCGAAGCTCAGAATGCTCACTGAAGAGGATTACCCAGACAAGTAGGCACTAAGTGGAGATACCTCCCAAAACCTTTTTCATTCTAGCAAATACGTTTGAAATAGGATTTGACACTTATTCATTTTCAGGAGAAACCAGGCTTTACCAGAACTCGTTAAAAACGTCGATAGAGAGGGATAAGTACGTGTCTGCAAAGTCGTCTCGAGTATAGCCTTCTATGTTGTTACCTCTTGTTCTGGAATAGGCACGATGAAGGCTAAGTCTTGTTGACGCGACAACGTTGGTTGGAGCGCAGCTGTTTTCTTCGACCCTATCCAGTACAGGCTCCATCCAATGCACCAGAGGAAAACAGCCATCGGCATCAACAGCAGCGAAACCGCCCTATTTCTTCCTGGCATAGTTTTTTATGAAAGCGACTGAATTTATATGACTTCGTAACATGCATGTGTATACCTTGCAAGCATTTCTTCTTTGTTCTTGAGATCTCCGGTCAATTATTGATGCAAATAGTTCCACATTTGACACTATGTTGATGTTCAGATTATCTTAAACCAATCAATTTTGGAATTGAATATAGAGCATGAGTCTACAGATTTCAACGCCTTTGTTGAGTCTGTGAACAGATTATGAACGACGTGTAGAGGCGTTTCGGGGGGGTGGAATACTTTTTGCTTTGTCCATATTGGGGGGTTATAGCCGGAAACGAGTATGCATGCGTGTACTTGGCTAGAAATTCTACCATTAACAAGTGGTATGTACAGCATAATACAAAATGAATAAAATACGGCAACGCCATTAACTATTGGAGCGCGGGTGCTTGAATAGATATCGTCCTCTGGGGGTGCTACCTAATGAATGTGAACTCGATCAAAACTGAGAAAGAGGTTATTGAGGCGCTAAAGCATAAGACACAATTCGAGATAGATGTTTTAGTAGTCACTTTCAGAATCCCAAAGGGAAAAGTAAGCACATACAAAAGAATAGCAGAAAAAATAGGCAGACCGAAAGCTTATCGTGCAGTTGCAAACGCTCTCCACAAAAACCCACTTTGGCCTGTTGTTCCTTGCCACCGAGTCATAAATTCTGACGGGTCTTTTGGAGGACCTAAGATAGGAGCAGACGAGAGAAGAAAAACCGTGGCAAAAGAGGGGATTCCAATAGAAAATGGCAAAGTGAGGGTAAGTAATGAAATCTTCTGGTAGCGCGCCTTCATTCCCACCTGGTCTGAAAACTTCAAATCGAGCTTTTTTCTATAAATATGGTCGAATTATGGTTGGTAAAACTGCTGGAATTTGCCTCCAGCATCAAGTGGAAATATCCCGCAAAACTCTCTTTTTGAGACTTTAGTCGGTTTCGGATTTTTCCTGTTTTGCTTGATTTTCTTCGAAAATAAACAAGTCTTCTATTGTTGTTTGGAGGGCTCGGGCTATTTCATGCGCTAGTTTCAATGAAGGATTGTATTTGCCCTTTTCAAGGTACAGGATTGTTTCTCTTCGCACGCTCACTTTTTTCGCGAGGTCTTCTTGGGTAAGGTCGTACCTAGCCCTCAATTCTTTTATCCTCGTTCGCATTGTCGTCAAGGGTCTCCTTTTCTGCCAAAGTGCCATCGGAGTACAATAAAGGAAACGCTGGATACCAGGAGCGCTGCTATCATGGGGTAGCCTGCTTCGATTTCTGGCATGCCGAAAAACTCTCTTCCAACGATATTGACCAGCAGGTAGGCTACAATGAAGTATTGACCCATGAACATGGCGTAATAAGCAGCTTTCCAATTCAGCCTTCGAGTTCGTTCATCAGCCAACGGAAACCCAGACTTCTTATCTTTGAGCCTTCTCCAAAGGACTAAGGCGGCAATTAGAATTATCAGTGCAAGTATTCCAGTGCTTACGATTGGCCAAGTGAAATCAGCCATTTCATACCCCTCCGGTTCGTTGACTTTGCATCCCCGATTTCCTTCTCAATTTGAAGGCGCTGACAATTGACAGCAACACCCCGGCACCGATAAATGAGTAGCCAATTAACCTATCCCCGTTGCCAAAAACGATTCCGAGAACTACTAGCGTACTTCCAAGAGTCATTAATTCTTGACTTCTCATTCTTCTCAACCTCCATTATTTATTTCACACATTATATTACGTTTACCACGCTTTATGTTATATATATATAACATTAGGGGATTTAAAGCGTTCTCTTTTTTCTTCGCCAGCTTTCAGGCTGAGCAGACCATTCAGGTCCTTGTCCTTCCTAAGCTCGTCTCTCCAGCAGCCCAAAAGCCTCAGAATTAGCTTATTTTGGCATAATACGGCAGAACTAAGGTTGGTGGGGCCGCTGGGATTTGAACCCAGGATCGCTTGCGCCCCAGGCAAGTATCCTATTTTGGGATACCCAGGAAATAGCCAGGATACCCTGTTTTTCTGGAATACCTGTCCAAACTAGACGACGACCCCACAGTTTAGGACTAGGACACTCTGTCGTTGAAGTCCTATTAAAACTTAAAGCCTCTGGACTTTTCGATGGCACTGTAATACGAGTCTCTGCTAATCTTAGGAGAATATCTGGACACTGTGCAACCAATGGAGAACAAGTAACAATAATTGAAAATTAGCCGGTTTCTCCTACTTTTTATGTTCAGATTTAATCCAAGAGTTTAACTATGGTTAAACCAATTTCCCGTATCTTTAAATTGAAGTCCATATTTCTTCGCACATGGTAAATGCAATACAATTAAATGCATGTCCCACAAACAGTTGAACCGGGGATGAGGGTTACTTGAACAAATCAGAAGCCCTAGATGTGCTTCACGAAATCTATGATACACTTAATCAGTATTCTACTGTGACTTGCGTTACTCTAGATCCTGAATTACTTCGTTTGGGAGACAATTATCAGATACGAATAAAATGTCACCTAGATAGCACCTCGCAGCAATGCATAGAAAACATTTTAACAAAACATCAGCTAGCCATGAAAGAAGAAAAAGGTTTCAAAGTTATTTTCAAAATACATTCAATAAACTAGACACTAAAGACATTCCCCGCAGCGTTTTCTATTTTATGAATTTGAAGTGTTTACCGCAGCCATTACAAGTGTATGCTTCAACATTGAAAAAATGATTCCTGAGTGATCTATCTGGCTTCTCAATTTCTTTTCCGCAATCAGGGCACTTAACCAAACATAATCACTTTCAAGACAGGTCACCGTACCTTACCGCAAATAAGAAGTAATGTGACTGTGAAGTAACTACAACAATTTGCTTTTTGGAATTTTCCTCAAATTCGATGGATTTTTCTTCTGAGATTTCAGATTTGGGTTAAGACTTGATTCAACAACTAAACGAAATTAAGAGTTTGCTATATAGACAATAATTAAAGATAGTTAATATGTAGATCCGTCTTAATGATACGTTTTTATTAGATTCCAAATATTGTTCCGAAAACTATGAGTTCAGGTCCAAAAAAAATTAGATAGAATATTTGTATGTTATGTGGAAGCCTTAAAATTGCTGGATGAACCGTAAATTCTATCCAATTGTGAAAATTAGGTTTTTGTATCATGCTTGAACAACAATTCTGCCATAATTAAACCTAGGTTATCTCTAATTCATGTTGCATAAAAATGAAGATAAAGAAAAAATTTAGGGTATTTTCAGAAACACAGAATTATTTAAGTTGGAATTTCTATCTGGAGTATAGTGATAAACTAAAATAAAGCTTGAAAAATGACTGAAAAGGAAAATAAACAAAAACCAGACAAGCGCGTCCAGCACGCTTACGCTTTCAATCCACCATTCGTGTCAAGCATTGTAAAATTTCAATTAGTGATATTAAATCAGATTGGGTTTGCCGGGGCTCTGGATTGAGCAACTACAGGAGAGAGAATGAAACCAACGAGCAAGTTGGTAAACATCTCCAGAGCCCACTCAGCCCCATTTTGCTAACCATTTTCTTTCACAAAAAAAGAAAGAAAGGAATATTGTTTTTTTGAGGTTTCTATTTGCGTCTTCGCAGAGCAACAGCTGCCACTGCAACAATAACGATTACGACAACTGCTGCTGCAATTGCATAGACTGTAGATGCAGGAATTCCGCCTGGACCTTGAGGAGTCGTTGGAGTTGGCGTAACTACCGCGGAAGGAGTTGGAGTAGCAATTGAAGTTGTTGAGGGTGTTGGTGTCGGTGTTACAACTGGCGAAACTGAAGATGCAGCTGATACCATGAATGAGGTTCCGGCTTCACTGCTGTAGTACGAGTTGGAGCCAACGAATGTTGCAGTGACTGTGTACATTCCTGGAACGGGTGGAGTCCATGCGAATGCATAGTTGCCCATGGAATTGCTTGTTGCTGTGCCGATGTCTTGGAAGTTACCGTTAGGGTCAGTAGCTGTCAAATGCACTGGAACGCCTGTGGCATCTGTTGGCTTCACTTTTTGCATGTAGATGTATTCCATCCATGGACCCATGCTTGCGTCTGACATTGCTGGAACAACGTTGAATTCGCCGTCCTCTATGAGTTTTTTAGCGCCGGCAGATTGGTCAGTAACGGTTCCTGTTAGCAGGACACTTGTTCCTTGTGGAACTGCTACTTGAGGTGCTGAGACTGTGGTTGCGCTTGGTCCTTTGCCTATGGAGTAGATCTGCATGTCATATGTGTTTAGGTAAGCCAGGTATCCGTCTGCAATTGGTGTACCGGATTCGCCGAAAGATCCTATTGCGTTCCAGCTTAGTAGCGTCCAGATTTCTTTACCTGTTGTTGCATTGACGCATCGTACTCTTGCCCCGTGATATTGTGGTGTGTTTGGTGAGTGTTCACTGCTGTATAGGTAGAGTTTGCCGTCTGCCATTGCGCCTACGTAGAGCGGGTAGTTGCCCCACGGTGTTTCTTCGCCGCTGCTTGTGCTGTTTCCTGCTCCGCCGTTTCCGTACGTCCATAGAAGTTTTCCGGTTCTGGATTCAAATTTGTAGAGTATTCCTCCGTATCCGGTCACGAAAAGACTGTTGTCGTATACATAGCCAATTGCTGGTGGATTTGAGACGACTCCATAGTATTGGTAGGCACGGAAGTCACCGACTGGTCCCCATAACTGGTTGCCGCTGTCCATGTCGTATCCCCACCATTGCATTGTCTCTTTGTTGGTTAGGAAGAATACGCGGTTTACTGAATCCACTTGTACATTTAGAGATCCGGAACTGGCTGCGCCCATGTATGCCATTGTTAAATTGCCTTGCGGTGCAGGGTAGTTCTTTATCCAAAGTAGCTGCCCTCTTGTTGCTGGTTTGTCACTTATTGCCCAGAAGGTCATCGGATCAGGTGTGCCGAATGAACTGAATCCTGGCAGAGCTGTTGATGTTCCGATAATTATGTCGCCTGGGACAACGCTGAGAATTTGTGGGTTAGCTGCACCTATTAGACCAGAAACTGTTACGTTCCAAGTGTAGGCAGTGCTTCCGTTGACTACTTTGCCAACTGGTCTCCATTGCCACGCATTTGTGCCCGTAGAACCAAGTAGCTCAGCCACTATGGCAGTATTGTTCCATAGACCAAGCCATCCGGTGTTTGTTGTCCTGTTGTAAACCATTCGGTAGCGTGTAATTTCGCCGTTTGGACCATATACAGTCGTTCCTGATGGAACATCCGTTATGTTGAATACGTTGGCCGAAGTTCGTGAGTCAAAAGCCGTCAAGTTGGTTCCAAAGGCTTGCCATAGGTAGCCGCCTCCGATTACTCCGTGCTGGTTGGGTGATTCATAGCTGTAGAGTTGTCCGAAAGCGGGTGAGATGTTAGTATTTTCCCAGATGGTTTCGCCAGTGCGCAGGTCTACGCATGTGTATGGTCCGTTGGTTGGGTTGTCGCTAACAGGAGTATCGTAATAGAGTCTTCCATAGATTATCAACGGGTTAGCAAATCTGCCCTCGTAAGAGAGTCCCATGTAGTATGCTTGGCCTGTGATTCCGGTGTCGCTTCCTCCGACTATGCCTCCATCCTCAAGTGGTTTTGTCCACATTATGTGTGGGCTGTTAGGTGCAACGCCATCGGTTTGAAGTCCTCCGCCGCCGAAACCGCCGCCGCCGACTATTTGGCCACTCCCCCATCCTAGCCAGTTAGACGCAATTGTGTACCAATTGCTGTTTTCTGCTTCGATTGGTCGGGTCCAGTATGTTGTCGGAAGTGGAGTGTCGGGGATTTTGGGAATAGGATTTTGCTGTACTGTCAATGTTGTGGTTGCGGAACTTGCTGTGAATGTATCGTTAACGTAGCTACTCTGAGATCCAATTTCTCCTGTCACTGGATTGTAGAGGGATGCTTTCTGCCCGGGGAATTTGAAGTTAAACGTGTACGTACCTACTTGATCAGGCGAATATCCAAAGTATGCTGAAGATGTCGCATCTGAGTAATATGGTCCTTTATTTTCTGTTGTTCCGTCTGGCTTAGTGATTGTTACGGTGAAGTTTCCCCACCTGTCTCCGCCGCTGCCTCCTGCAGTTGGCGGTGGCCAGTTTAGCCACATTGAGACAATGACAGGTTCTCTGACGCCTACCGGGTTCGGAGAAGCCACAATGTAGGCGTAGGTAGGTATGGTCCATGCTGGATCGTGTGCTACGGCGCTTTGAGATGCAAACAATGGAAATGCAACAGCAAATATTAGAAGTAATGCAAAAGCGATAGAGAGTTTAGAGTTTTTAGTTTTCATTCAATTCTTCTCCATTTTTCTGTGGAAAAAAATGGGTGTTAATTTGTATTTATTCCTTTGGTGAAGTGACCGGAAGTCTTGACAAAAACGCCATTTTTAGTGTAGAAAGGCGACATATTAAGAAGATCTGGATAACAAATATACGTGATAAGGAACCTTCAGGATATGCAGATGAGCAAATAAAATTGCTAACTATTTTAAAGAAAAAAGAACTCTAAGCTCAGTTAAACTAAATAGAAGGAAAACAGCATTCAAATGAAATGTGAGGGATATTAGTCTCCGTCCAACAAATTAATGCAGTTCATGCAACGATTCTCAGAAAGTTACTACAGAATGGCCGCAAAAGCATTGCCGAAATTGCTAAAGAAACAGGACTATCGGCACAAGTTGTAAAAAAGAGTTATTTTGAGCTGAAACAAGCAGGCATCATCAACGGCGCAACTATTCATATCAACTACAAGAGTTTCGGTTGTCAAGCAGTGGCGTCGATGCAAATAAGGTTAAACCCCTTGCAAGCTGACCGATTTATAGACCAAATGAGTAGAAATCCAGAAATTTACAGCGTTAACGGCAATGGCCCTAGGGGGAATGTAGGCGTTGTGACAGCTTTCAAAACACTGCAACAACTGGACGAGATTAAAGATGCAGTTAGAAGGGATTTTTCAGTTTCCGAAATAAAGACTTCGATCTGGACAGACGTAAAAGAAATGCATGGCAATCTAACGATAGTTCCCGAGACAAAAGCTATCGGAAAAATGGAAAATATGAGTGGAAGTACAACGGAGAAACAGCCTATTTCTTCAAGCATGAAAGCACAGATTGATAAAATTGACGAAAAAATAGCTGAAAAGCTATCTGAGAACGGCAGATTTCCTCTAAAAAAAATCGCGAAAGAAATTGGAATTTCCGCAGATAGTGCAAAGAAGAGATATGAAAAACTTGTCAAGAACGGGATATTGAAAGTTACAATTCAAATTAACCCCACGCGAATAGGATACCAGGCAGCCGCAGTTTTTTCCGCTATTATATCACATGAGAATCCATCTTCAACAATCGAGAAGATAACGCGGATTCCTGACACCATAAGCATCATGAAAACAACCGGAGATTATGACCTTCAAATTTGGGTACTGATTAAGGATGTCGATCAGTTGCTAAAAACTCAGGATGAGCTTAGAAGAATAGAGGAAATAACAAAAATAGACATGGAAATTATGAGAATGCCCAACAAATGGCCTACCCCTCGCCAATATATATCGACCTTTTGATCGACAATATCCATAAATTGACGACGTGTACCAAAAAAAACGCCGATATTACTGAAAAATTGCGATAAAACAAGAAACATTAAAGGCACAAAGAGCATAGAGAAACAAAGCGGAAAAAAGTGATTAGCGAGTCCTTGTTCAAAATTAACGAGATTGATTCAAAAATAATCAAGTGTCTACTTCAAGATGGACGCAAAAGCTTTGTTGAAATTGCAGAAGAATGCAAGGTTTCGAAAAACAAGATTTGGAAACGCTATAAAGCAATGGAAAAAAAAGGGATAATCACTGGGTCCACAGTTCAAATGAACTTTGCATCCTTTGGATATGATGCCCTCGCAACTTTGCTTATCAACGTTGAATCTCAACAAATACACGAAGTTATGGAGTATATCGAAAAAATATCAGAAATCCGTGCCTACCGACAGTATTACAGCCTTTACAACGTAAGAGCAGTCACAACTCTAGAGAATCTGAATGACCTAACTCGCATAAAAGAACTACTGAAACGAAAACTCCCGACCTTGGGTCTGAAGACATACTTCTGGACTGCAGTAAAAAACACACCTGAGAATCTAAGCGCAATTGGAGCTCAGAGAAACATCCTCGAAAAAGAAGAAAATAGTTCAAGGCCAAAAACTCGTATTCTGACAAAAGAAGAAATTGATGAGCGAGATTTACAGATAGTTCAAAATCTCACGCTGAACGGCCGCGCCCCATTTAATGAAATCGCCAAAAAATTGGAAACCTCCATTGACACTGTAGCAAAAAGATACAATAAACTCAAGAAGGGCGGGGCCATAAAAGTCTCAATTCAAATCAATCCTAACAAAATTGGATACAATTCTATCTTAGATTTTAACATCGCTTTTTCAACGCCAACCAACCTGATGCAGATTGTCGAATCACTTACAAAAATTCCAGATGTAATCATCATCATAAAAACAAGTGGAGACTATGATCTTCAATTAACAGCAATGATAAGAGACGTTGACCAATCGTTTAAAATTCAAGATGAAATCGCAAGAATATGCGGAGTCACAAAAATGGAAGTCAGCGCTAGAAAGATCCCCAACAAATGGCCAACGCAACGACAATATATTTCAACATTCTAAAGGAAGTAACCCTACCAGTTCACAAAAATATCAGAATAAGGATTTATTGGTCGTTTCAAGTTCTTGCATGTTAAAAATCTTAATAGTTAACAAAATACTTCCTTTGAGTGTTGATTAATGGCAAGCACTAATATACAAAGAAAATTCTTCAAAACTAGCATGCGCGCGCAAAAAAACGCCAACAATTCTCAAAGGTCGAAAAAGGACCGAACAAACATTAAAAGAGCATCAAAATTGGTTCTGCGAATAAGACATCTCTAAGAAATTACCAAAAGGATAGTTTGGCGGGTTCGGTTAGTTAACTAACGCAAAACCCAAAACAGATCATAGGAGAGAGGATAACCCGTTTCTTTGCGTCTTGTTAACTTCTGACCCGCCAAACTTTGATGCAACGCTTGATGGCTTCAGGACACTAATTACCCATTCTCCAACAATAATATAAAATATTGTGACTGTTGTGACACAACAACAGACTACAACATTGTCTCATTTGATTTAGGAGAAAGCTGTGCAACAGTTGTTTGTTAAAAATTTTATTAGCAACTTGCAAGTAACCAGTTAGCGTGTGTTGCCATGAAGGGTAAAGCAATCATAATTATGGGCTCTGAAAGAGACTTGGAGTTTTGTCGCGATATAGCCAAGCACTTGAAAACTCTAGGTGTAGATTATGAGTTTCGAGTTGCGTCAGCCCACAAAACTCCTTTGAAGGTTTTGGATATTCTCAAAGAGTTTGAACCGGAAAAAGTAGTTTACATCACTGTTGCAGGAAGATCCAACGCGCTGAGCGCCTTCGTTGACGCTAACTCCTCAAAACCCGTTGTGGCTTGTCCACCATACTCAGACAAATACGGGGGAGTAGACGTTTATTCCTCGCTAAGAGTCCCAAGCGGCATAGGTCTAGTCGTGACGATTGAGCCTGAAGGAGCCGCAATTGCTGCAGCCAAAATTTTCGCCGTTGAAGACAAAGTCCTTGAAAAGAGAGTTAAAGAATTCCAGGCAGAGAAAAAGAAAGATATCGATAGTGCTAACGAAACTATCAAAAACATGAAATAGGCAAACTCGCTTAACTCAACGTTCTTTCGGCTGCATAGAGGAGAAAAGTCATGACCAGTAGATACGAAGATAGAAAGATACCGCGTACAATGTCCACGCAACACCCAGACAACGTGAGTGTTCCATCTTGGAGCCCGGACGATGTCATCGACGGGAATCTCGAAGTTTACGAGGCTTACTATGCATACCAAACCCTTGGCTGCCAAGAGGTTATGTGGGACTCCGAGGGAAAAGACGTTGATACTCGAGTGGTGCGCAAACTGCTAAGCAACCACTGGAATTACTTCGCAGAGAATATTATCGGGAAAGATCTCTTCCTAACTTACCGGATTCCAAACCCAACAATAGAATCAGTAGAGAAAAAAGTTGTCGTGGAAACTCTCCTCAACATTCCAGTTACTCATGATGTGGCTTCTTCAGTCTACAAGAAGGAAATCGCTCCAATTTTCGAGGTAATTCTCCCCTTCACAACCAGCGGCAACGAGCTCATCTGGCTCTTCAACTACTACAAGAAAGCCATTGTCGCAAACGAAGATATCATGCTCGATGACAATGCGAAGGCCAAAGATTGGATTGGCGGATTCAAACCTAAAGCTATCAGCGTCATCCCACTTGTCGAAGACTATGACAGCCTCTTGGACATTGATCTAATACTAAAACCTTATATAAACGCAGTAAAACCAAAGCATCTTCGGGTCTTCATAGCTCGCTCAGATCCGGCCCTCAATTATGGACTAATAAGCGCAGTTTTACTCTCCAAAATGGCACTTTCCAAAATCAAAAAGACCGAAAAAGAAACTAACGTTTCAATGCACCCTATAATCGGGGTAGGATCAAAACCGTTTCGAGGAAATCTCTCGCCTGACACTCTTGAAGATTTCTTGCAAGAATACCCAGGTCTATCGACTGCCACCATTCAGTCAGCCGCACGTTACGATTACCCGCTTGAGCAGGTAAAAGAATTTGTCAATCAGCTAAACAAAAAGCTTCCGAACGGAGAACCAGCAACGATAGAAAAAAATGAGGAAAAAGTTCTCCTGTCTGTGCTTGACAAATGCCGAAAACATTACGAAAGCGTGGCTGAGGTTCTCGCGCCATTCGTTAACAGCATTTCGCCTTACGTTCCTCAACGTAGAGCAAGAAAACTTCACATCGGATTGTTTGGTTACAGCAGAAGCGTGGCGGGGGTAACCCTTCCTCGGGCCATTACTTTTGCTGCCGTTTTGTATAGCATCGGTGTTCCTCCAGAATTCATCGGTGCCAAAGTAATAGAAGAGTTGGAAGACGAAGAATGGGATATTACAAAAAAGTATTACACTAATCTCAAGAAAGATTTTGCTTCGGTTGGCGGATACGTATCTTGGGAAAACGTCAACATGCTGATGGGTATGCACCTGAAAGCCGCCAAAAGAGCAAACATGGACGTTGACAAACTAAGACTCGCCCTGACCAGGATTCTGGCTGATCTCAAAACTGTTGAAGAGAAACTTGATGTGAAGCTTGGTCCGAGAACACCTACTCAGCGAAAGCACGAGAACTTCACAAACAACTTTTTGATCAGTTACCTCGAGCGTGAAGACGAGGAAGCAAAGAAGGCACTTGTGGAAGCAGCCAAAATGAGAAAATGCCTCGGGTAAAAAGAAATAAACTGATATAAGTTAAAGTAGAATAGTACTTTCTTCAACCAAGGCACATTTAGAAGTGTTACCAATGGGCAGCGTCAAAGACTTAGAAGTAATCCAGAAGCCGACCAAGGACAAAATGGGATTGGGCAAATTCCACTTTAGCGATCGATTCAGCGTTTTCGATTGGGGAGAAATGCCAGATCACATCGACAAAAAGGGTGAAGCTCTTTGCCTGATGGGCGCCTATTGCTTTGAACGTCTTGAAGAGAAAAGCGTCCGAACTCACTACAAGGGCTTGGTGGACGAGAACGACAAAGCTACATTGTTTAGCGATCTCAAAAAACCAAGCAGTATAATGGAAGTCTGCCAAGTTAACGTTTACAGGCCAGAAACCCACGTTGAAAATGGAAAGCTCACTTACGATTACAGCGCGTATACTCCAAATCTGAAGAACTGCCTCATTCCTCTTGAAATTATTTATCGAAATGGCTTGCCTGAAGGCTCCAGTGTTTTCAAGCGACTGGAACAAGGGAAAGTTACTTCGCAAGAGCTTGGCTTGGATCATTACCCTAAACCCGGGGAGCGTTTGTCCAAGCCGATTTTTGATGTCAGCACCAAGCTTGAAGAAACAGATCGATACCTAACTTGGGAAGAAGCTGCAAAAATAGCGGGATTGACTAGTATCGAGGCCGCGGCGATAAAGGTGGTTCTCGCCAAAGTTAACGAGACCATTAACGAAATTGCAGCTAAGGCCGGATTGGTTAATGAGGATGGAAAAATCGAGTTAGCCTTCGATACCCAAAGACGACTTATGGTGGTCGACGTTATCGGGACACTTGACGAATGCAGGTTTACATTTGATGGTTTGCATGTTAGCAAGGAAATTGCAAGACAATTCTACAAGAAAACTCCCTGGTACAAAGAAATAGAGGAAGCAAAGAAATCCGCTGAAACCAAAGGTATCAAAGACTGGAAGTCACTAGTTAAAACTACACCACCTAAACTTGACCCCAAGCTAAAGAATATAATTAGTGAAATGTACATGGCGGCGGCAAACGAGGCAACAGGGCGAAGGTTTTTCGAGACACCCACACTGTCAGATGTGGTAAGAGAATACAAAAAGTGGACAGGCGAGAACCAATGAAAATGAAAAAACGCATAGAAGATGTCATCCAAGCATACGATCCGAAGAAAGTTCGTATAGGCGTCCTGGGAAGCCACTCTGCTTTGGAAATCGCTGCAGGTGCTAAACAAGAAGGCTTTGAAACGGTTGTCGTCTGCCAGAACGGAAGAGAAAAAACCTACGCACGATATTACAGGAACCTATTTGACGAATTCATTTTCTTAAATAAATTCTCAGAAATAACTAACCTAGAAATCGTTAAACAACTCACCGACCTTAACACAATCTTCATTCCCAACCGCTCTTTCAGCGTTTACGCAGGATACGAGGCTATCGAACAAAAATTCGCCGTCCCATTAATGGGCAACAGAGACATGCTCAGAACTGAAGAACGCAATACTCCACGAAACCAGCTCTACCTTCTTGAGAAGGCAGGGATAAAAACGCCCAAGACCTTCAAGTCACCCGAAGAAATTGACCGCTTAGCAATAATAAAAGTACCAGAAAAAGAACGAGCCATAGAACGCGCGTTTTTCTATGCTTCATCCGCGGAGGAATATGAAAAAGTTTCTCGAGAGCGCATAAAACAGGGAATAATCACTCAGGAGGCATTAAAGCAAGCGGTTATAGAGGAGTACGTTTTAGGCGCGAAGTTTAATGCGAATCTGTTCTGGTCACCTTTGTCAGACGATATTGACTTGCTGGGCTTTGATAGGAGAATTCAAACAGACCTTGACGGTATTCTCGACCTGCCCGCAGCCGAGCAGCTTGAGTTGAAGATACCCTCTCAAAACATTGAGATTGGACACATGGGAGCCACGATGCGGGAAAGCCAAATCGAGAAAATCTTCGATGCTGCAGAACGTTTTGTAGGCACCTGCAGGAAAGAATATCCGCCAGGCATGATTGGCCTGTTCGCGTTACAGGGTGCCGTGACCAAGGATCTTGAATTTTACGTATTTGACGTTAGTCCTCGAGTGCCCGGGTGCCCCTGTGTCGAGCCAACTTCGCCTTACATGAAATACAAGTATGGGGTTGAAGTGGGTCCTGGAAAGCGGGTAGCCATGGAAATTAAACGAGCAGTAAGAAAACGCAGACTCGCTGAAGTGGTTACATGATAACCTCTTCTGACATGGAAAGAATTCTCGCAAAGTACGACACAACAAAGTTGGCAATTGGAACCTTAGGCTCTCACTCTTCGCTCAACATTTTCAAAGGCGCCAAGGAAGAGGGTTTTAGAACGGTTTGCGTCTGCAAAGAAAAAGACGCCATAATGTACCAGAAATTCCCCCTCGTGGATGAACTCATTATAGTTAAAGACTTCAAAGAGCTCCTTGGCGAGGCGCTTCAGCAGAAACTGCGAAAACTAAACGTTGTTCTTATTCCTCATGGCTCATTCACCGCGTACCTAAGCACGCAAGAATTAACCGACAGCCTTTGTGTGCCAATGTTCGGAAACCGAGAGCTCCTTCATTGGGAAACAGACCGCATAGAACAGGAAGAGTGGCTTCGCAAAGCAGGACTTCTACTACCTGCAACTTTTAAGACACCTGAGGATATTGATCGACTAATCATAGCCAAGCTGCCGGGGGCAAAAGGCGGCCGCGGCTACTTCTTGGCCAATTCACCTAAAACTTTCCACAAGAAATTCAAGGAAATGGTTAAACGAGGCTTACTCAAAGAAGAAGACCTACCCAAGGTTCATCTTCAAGAATACGCACTGGGAGTAAACGTTTACCCAAGTTACTTCTCCTCAATAATCAAAGACGACGTTGAGTTGTTAGCCATGGATAGACGTTATGAATCCGCTGTTGACTCAATAGGTAAGATTCCAGCAAGTCAGCAACTCGACATTGACATAAACCCAACTTACACCGTTGTCGGCAACTTCCCAATAGTGCTGCGAGAATCACTGTTGCCAGAGCTCATTCGGATGGGCGACAACGTCCACAAGAAAGCCCAAGAACTTGCCCCGCCAGGTATCATCGGACCCTTCTGCCTCGAAACAGTCATCACAGATGACCTAAAAATTTTCACATTTGAGATTTCAGCGAGAATCGTTGCCGGAACTAACGTTGGCATCGGAACATCACCCTATGCTTACTTGAAGTATGGAGAAAACATGTACATGGGAAGACGCATCGCTGTAGAAATAAAAGAAGCTATAAAGCAAAATCGACTAAACGATGTGGCTGTCTAAATCTTATCCCAATACTCGGCAATCTTGTTTACTCTAAAACGGAAAAGATGATCCTGCCTCATTTCTCATTTACTTGATGTGAAGCGGGACTTGAACGAGCAATGCAACCAGGTTTCCATCAGCAAGGTAAGATTGCGACAGAAACAAGACAGGAATAACGACGAAGTCTATTTTTGTTAGTGTGGATCAAAGGGGCAATTCAACTATGAATTTTGTTCCTTTCCCAACTTCACTTTCAAATGTTACCGTTCCGCCAAGCGCTTCGGTGAACCTTTTGACGACAGATAATCCAAAGCCTTGCCCTTTAGATTTAGTCGTTACAAGTGGGATAAACAGTTTGCTTCGAATGCTTTCAGGTATTCCTTCGCCGTTGTCTTCGACACTGATTATTGCTTTGCCATTTTTCGTAGCAGCTGCTATGGTTAGTTTTCCTCCGTTAGGCATTGCCTGCATAGCGTTGTTGGATAGGTTAGTTAGTATTCTTTGGATGTATGTTTGGTCTGCTTTTAGTTTTGGAAAGTCTTTTCGTATTGAATGTTTTACTGTAACGTTTCCGGGAATGTTGAGGTGTGCTAAGGCTGAGTGAATTGTTTTTTCAAGGTCAATTTCTTCAATTTTTGGTGTGAGAGGTCTGGCGAAGTCTTGAAGATCTGCAACAATCTTGTTAATGTAGTAGATGTTCTTTTCAATTTCCCCAAGGCTTTCTTGAACGTTCTTTTTCTCTTCAGTTTCTGGGAAAGACGCCAAATCTGTCTTTACCAGGTAAATATCGCTAGTTATGGCTTGCAGCGGATTGCGAATATCGTGACCAACCATGCCTGCTGTCGCGCCTATGGCGGCTAAACGTTCAGCGTCTTTTAGCTTCTTTGCGCTTTCCTGTGCTTGTTCTTCAGCCCTCTTTAGTTCTGTAATATCCCTTGCGGCTGCAAAGACACCTTGAATTTCGCCCGATTCACTTCTGTAAACCGTTGCATTGTACAAGACATCAGTGATCTTTCCAGATTTGTGTCTAATAGCCAGTGGATAGTCTCGTACGAACCCATCCGTAAAAACCCGTTTATATCCGACCTTAGCTTTTTCAGGTTCAGTAAAGTAATTCGAGAAGTCACTGCCGACCAGTTCTTCTCTAGTAGAGCCTGTGGCTAGTTCTGTGGCTTTGTTGACGTCGGTAATTTTGCCCTCAGCACTGATAGTAACCAATGGGTCAAGACTTGCTTCGATTAGGTTTCTTGTATAAAATGAAGTTGCTTCCCAAACCTTGCTCTCCCTCAACTTTTCTTCGGCTTTCTTTTGCTCAGTGATGTCGATGTTTGATTCGAAGATGCTAATATTCTCTTGCTTAAACTTCTTAACGAGCCATCTGCTCTGAACTATTAGCTCAAGCCCAGATTTGGTCTTATGAACCAATTCTCCAGACCATTCTCCAGTGCGATTAATTTGAGCATCTATTTCTGCTAAAGGCATCGGAAACTTGGTTTTGAGAAGTTGATGCGATATTTTACCAAGAACTTCTTCTTTTGAGTAACCATAAAGCCTTTCCGCCCCCCCACTCCAATCGCTAATATTGCCTTCAAACGATCTGACCATTATTGCATCAGGGCTAAGGTCAAGAAGGGCAGCTTGTCTTCTTAGTGCTTCTTCAGCTCTCTTGCGATCGGTGATGTCTTCGAAGAGGGCGATAAAATACTCCTTCTGAGGACTGTAAGCAGAAATATGGAACCACTTGGACAAAGGTTCAGCGTAGTTCTCAAATTGGATTGATTCTCCGCTTAGAGCTACCCGTCCATAAACTCCAATCCAATCTGCAGGGTCTTTTTCAATACCCGCTAGGACTTCAGTTACTTTTCTTCCTATTATTTCCTCTTTTTTCAGCCCCGTCATTTTCTCGAAAGGCCCGTTAATTTCGAGGAATACATAGTCAATTGGTTTTCCACTAGCATCAACGACGATCCTATGGTAAGCAAATCCATTAAGCATTTTAGAGAAGAAGTTGGCGATTTGGCTGCGATCCGACCCAAATGCCTCTGCCCATGCGCCAGCCAATGCGATGCCAGCACCTGATTTTTGCCTCGACGCAAGAATAGCAGCTATCAAGTAAAAAGTTCCAGCGTACAAAGCTATTCTTCCAAGCCACGTTGGAATATCGCCAAGAGTCTTCACTTCAAAAGCGCTAAACAACCCAATACTGAAGAGCCCAATAGCTATGGCATACCAATAAAGAGAAGGGGACTTTGACTTCATATACTGGACTCCAAAAATAGTTGCCGCAACCGCAAAAAGGAAGACTGCAGACCCCAGAATACCCTGACGCAGCAAAGTCGGTCCTGAAGAGGTAAAGAAATCGGGAATGTAACCAAGCAAAACGATGGCTGAGACAGCAACAACGAAAACTACAGATGCCAAATAAACTGCTGCCAAAAATGCTGTTCGCTTCACTATATTGGTCTTTGTCTTGCCTATGAAAGAGAAAATGCTGCCTAAAACCTGTACCATTGACGCGACTAAAATGCAAATGTTTCCAATGGCTACACTGTAATTTCCCGAAAAGGACCCAACCCAACCCGAAATGATAACGGAAAAACCAAATATTATGATTGAGCTGCTAAGCAAGAGAACTGGTTGTGAATCGTCTTTTATGAAACTTTTGGAAGAAATAAACGCTATTGCCAAAGTGGCAATGGTCCAAAAAATCAGGTTGAGTTCAAGCAGCAGATAAGGCGGGTTTAAAACAAACATGGTTGAAAAATCAAAAAACAATGTTACAAAGATTAAGGCGGTTAAAACTGCTACAGGGAGGAGAGCAAGATACCTTAAATTCACAATTTCACCACAAGAGCTGGAAATGCACCCGCTTTGTTAGTCTTAACCTCTGCATACTCTCCTTAGAAAATGACATACGTTACTTACTGAACCTTGCTTGTTTAAGCCTTTCGCAAAAGAATCCATATCCCTTCAGAAAACCCTCAGAGTCTTTCAAAACCAACGAAACTTAGCTCGTGTTTCACCCCGAGCTTCAATGGCAAAATTTGTGAGTGACACTGCAATCCCCTCTGCTAAGAAACATGCTCCCCAATCTCCTTTTTCAATCGTTTCCTCATGCATAAAATTCCGCGTCTAAACCGGAACCTCGAATCTTGAACAGCTCTCTAAGTTCAAAATCGCAACCTAGTCCAAAGTAGTCCGAATTACTTTTTCAAAGCTCTCGGGGGTCCGGTATTTCTTGTACGCCTGCAAGGAAGCAATAATTTTTTCCTTATTCCTTTCACCAATTCTCTCAGCAACTGTCCTCGCCACTTCTCCCGAGCTGTTGAAAAGGAAGTGGCAAATTGCTGGGAGATTTGCAGGCTTTCGACAATCACTGGCTGTTTCGAAATCCACGATCCAAGGCTTGTTCGGGTGATCGATAATAACGTGTTTAGGTGCCTTGCTAAGTTCACCATGATCTAGGCCTATTTCATCAAGCCGATAACAATTTAGTAATACCTCATGAAATACTTGCCTAACTAAAGCCGACTCTTTGTTTGTTTCGAGCCAGGCTGGTAGCAAGTCACCTTCGATTAACTGCATTAACAAAAAATTCTTGCTTACTTCAACAAAATTAGGAGCCACTCCTGCTAAATTTGCTTTGGATAACATCTTGGCTTCGTGAAGAAGATCAACGCGATCAGCATCCATCCTCCGGATCTTAACGGCCACCCTTTCTCCGCTTAGAAGATGCCCAATTACTACTATGCCCACGAATCCTTTACCGAGAACCGGAAGTGGAACACCAAAGACGTTACTTTTTCCAACGAATTCAAGATGAGTTACGCTGTGGCTTCGCAGCTCTTCAATGCGGCTCTCCAATTCAGATTCGCTAGGGTTAGGAAAGCAAAGCACCGAAGCGTAAGGCTTCTGAATCAACTGGTCAATGGCAACTATAATAGGGCTTTTCAATCGGCTGTTCCTTCACGGACTTGAAGAGTACAATGTTGGTTAGATTATAAATTTAATAGTGTGACCTTGTTACTGAAATTCTGTTTGTGTGTTATCGTATGCCTAGGTTCAAGCAGATAGCGGAAATTCAACACTTGATGGGCAAAAAGGAGCTTATCCGAAACTTGGGAATAATAGCCCACATCGACCACGGAAAAACTACCTTGGCTGACTCGTTGTTGGCTGGTGCAGGTTTGCTGTCTAAGCAAATGACAGGATCCGCACGGGTTCTGGATTACCTCGAGGAAGAACAGAAACGCAAAATCACAATTAAAACAGCCAACATAAGCCTTCTCTACAAAACCCTAGACAATTCATACTTGATTAATTTGGTTGATACACCTGGGCACGTGGATTTTACAGGCAAAGTCACAAGAGCGTTACGTGCAATAGACGGAGCAGTCGTCCTTGTGGATGCCGTTGAAGAAATAATGGCCCAAACCGAAGTCGTCACACGTCAGGCTCTTGAAGAACGCATACGTCCAGTTCTTTTCATAAACAAAGTCGACCGCTTAATCACTGAACTACAATTAAGCCCGGAACAAATTGAAAATAAGCTTAACCACATAATAAGCAGCTTCAACGACTTAATAGAGCTCTACTGCGAAGAACAGTTTAAAGACGAATGGAAAATCGATCCCGAACGCAATAACGTCGCCTTCGGCTCAGCTTTGCATGGCTGGGGTTTCACGCTAAAAATAGCCAACCAGAAGAACATTAAATTTTCAGATATAATTGACTCCTACAAAAGAAAGAACTATGGAAAGCTGCGGGAGATCATCCCGGTTTACGAGCCCATTTTTAAAATGGCTATCGAAAACATTCCAAATCCCAAGCAAGCACAAGGTTACAGAGTGGAAAGGATTTGGAGTGGAGCCAGATTTTCCAGAACTGGGAAAGCCATCTCTGAATGCAGCGACGAAGAATTCAGCTTAATGTGCGTGACAAATGTACATGCAAATCCAAAGGGAGAATTCCTGGCTACAGGAAGAGTTTTCTCAGGCACCCTAACCAAAGGAAAAAAGCTATTCGGCATTAATTCACAACTTGAAACTTTGGTTAGCAAAGTTAACGTTCAGATGGGCTTCTTTTTGGAAGAAGTGAACCAGGTCTCAGCAGGCAACATTGTCGTGTTAACCATTCCAGATATGCTGAGGGCGGGCGAGACAATAGTTGATGCTGAACACGAAGTAGGAATGATTCCGTTTGAGAGCATAAGCTATGTTTCTGAGCCAGTGGTTACAGTGGCAATTGAGCCTAAAGATCCTAAGCATAATCCCAAACTCCTTGAAGCTTTGGAAAAGCTAGCTGCTGAAGACCCCAACCTATCAGTTAGCGTTGACCCAGAGACAGGAGAAAATTTGCTCACAGGCATGGGTGAGTTACATCTTGAAGTCACGCTGAACCAGCTAAAGAGCGGTACCGGATTGAAAATAGAGGCCTCTTCGCCAAGAGTTACTTACAGAGAATCTGCGACGAAGAAGGGCGCAAAAGCCAGAACAAAAAGCCAAAATCAAAAAGTCACGTTTGAGGTTCAGGTTGAACCCGAGAAAGAAGAGCAAACTACTCCAGTCGAATCAATTTGCGAGGAAGAATCAGGAGAGATTCTTTCTTTTGACGAACACCGCAATGTGCTATGGGATTGTGCATGCAAGACTGAACAATTGGATGATGATGCGTTTAAATCAATTATTGCAGGGTTCGAGTTTGCGTGCAGAGCTGGTCCATTGTGCGGCGAACCCATGAGACATGTCAAAGTGAACATAGTTGATATGAATTTTGGAATTAATTCGGAAAATCAAAATCCTGGCGAAATCATGCATGATATGGGCAAAGCCATTTTCGGTTCATTCCTAACAGCGAGTCCCGTGTTGTTGGAGCCAGTGTACAAAATAATAATTTCTGTTCCAGCCGAATTGTCCGGAGAATGCACGAAACTAATGGACTTGAAGCGAGGAAAGATTTCGATGTTCGAACAAAAGAGGTCTCCTCACGATAATTACGGGACGGGTTCCAGTTTCGGAGACCTTCGGCTTATCCAAAGAGCTACGTTCTGCAACTTCGGGCAGAGCATTCTATCAAACAATACTTGACCGCTGGGAGCAAGTCCCCGAAAAATTAATGCAAAAAATTATCGCTGAAGTTCGCCGGCGCAAAGGACTTGCTTTGGAAGTGCCGGATGCCAAGAGGTTTTCGGAGGACCTTGAATTTTGAAGCTTTGTGATGTCACCATTCTACTTGGATGTGACGTTGTGTTGTGGGCAGGTTTTTCGATGGGACAAGATAGGTGACTGGTGGTATGGCGTGGCAGGGGATAAAGTGTTTAAGGTCTGCCAGGTCGGAGACAAATTCGATTACGCAAACGTTGACCAAAGTTTGTTGAGCACTATTTCGGGTTAGAGTGATGATCTGCATGAAATCGCCGACAGCATAAAGAAGGATCGACATATCGCCAAAGCACTTAAGGAATACTGGGGGCTGCGGCTAATCAGGCAGGATCCATGGGAATGCCTCATCTCATACATCTGTGCCACCTACAAAAGCATCGCTGCGATAAAACACATGCTAAACAACATAGCCCAAAAATTCGGAGAAAAAGTCAACTTCGAAGGACACGAATTTTACACATTCCCCATATGTCAAAAACTTGCAAAAGCAACAGAAAAGGACCTGGAGAGTTGCGGCTTGGGCTACCGAGCCAAATACGTCCAGGCAACATCCAAAAGCATTAGCGAAAAGAACTTCGACCTTGAAAACCTCAAAAACCAACCCTACGAAAGAGCGAAGGCTGCTTTGATGGATTTTCCAGGAGTCGGCGCGAAAGTGGCCGATTGTGTGTTGTTGTTCTCCTTAGACAAAACTGAAGCGTTTCCTGTGGACGTCTGGGTGAAACGGGTCGTTCTAAATCATTACAGCGAAAAACTCTCAACCGAACTCGCACAGAAGCTGTCAGCCCGTGAATCGCTAAGCAGCGGTGACTACGAAAAACTAAATTCTTTCGGCAGAAACTACTTTGGAGAATATGCGGGTTACGCTCAAGAATATCTTTACCATTACGAACGAATGACGCTTTAGAGTTCATCCAGGCGATTCTGCCAAACCAGAATCAGTAATAAAATAATCTTCAAGTCAAGCAGTTCTTCTTGCCCCGCAGTTCGGACAAAATGTTGCAGTTCGTGGAAAGAGAGCACAGCAGTACTTGCACGGAATCATTATAACTTCCCGCACGACTTCGCGAACTTCCCGTTCTCGTTCATTGGACCTTGAACCACAGCCGCAGCCAAACCCAAACGGACACAACTTCTTTACCCCTCTCCAATAATTGTCAGCTGATTTATACGGTATAGTTGCTCGCGATTTCGTGCTTTTGTCTAAGCTGTTCGAGAAGAACTTCCCTAATCATATAGCAAGCTTGGCTAATCTTGGGACTTGAAACACTATAGTAAATGCTCACACCCGACTTTCGAGTTTTTACGATTTGCCGCTGCCTCATCAAAGCTAAATGCTGAGAAACATTAGACTGACTCACGCCAACCAACTCTGCTAACTCATTAACAGTCCTCTCTCCACCCTTCAAAGAGTAGAGAATCGCCAACCGAAGCGGATTCGCCAAAGTCTTAGAAATCTCAGCCTGCAACTCAAAAATAGACATATCGATCTTTGCCTTTTCCATTTCGCCCCATCCATTCTAATATTCTAATATATAATAGAATAACAGGCTTATATGGTTTCTCTATCGAATTGAGAAATTCCAAGAACTCACTTCACTTCAACGTAAGGCAGTTTTAGCCATTAGGTTGAGTTTTTTGGTGGAGTTATTTTGGGTTTAAGTTCAAGCCATTGTTGCGCACCAAATCCTATGAAAAATCTTAGCCAAAGTGTTATGAGCCGACTCAAAATCGTCGCTGTTGCACTTATCGCAGGCGGAACACCTAATCCAACGTACAACGTTGTCATTGTTATTTCTGGGAGTCCAACTTCAAAGGGTACACCAACGGGTATGGATTTTACTGCGACAACAATTGCTCCTGTTACCAATATGACGCTCCAAGGTACAGAAAACCCGAGTGACAAAAAGACCAGGTAAGTAACGCTCATGCTAAACAGCCAGTTCAGCAAAAGGAAAAACAATGAAGTGCCCAATGTTTTTGGGCTTTGCTTAAACTCTTTCATTCCAATGTGAAACATCTTTGCAGCGTCCAATGCTTCTTGTCTGAGGGAAGCCAACTTCCATCGCCCTCGGGTAAGAAACTCGCCCAAACGAATAACTCCGTTGATTACTCGCATGCTCCAATTTTCTCTAAAAGATAGAAGGATCAAAAAGAAGAGAATGACAGTGACAGCGAAAGTAGCGAACAAGATCAAGTTGAAAACTAAGCCGTTTATCGAAGTTTCACCGAAAAGCAAGCCTGCGCCCGCAATGAGAAATACCACGTTAAGGCCCATCCCTAGGAGTCTGTGCATGAAAAGGGACGCCACCACTTTTCCGCTGCATCCCTCGTGTTCTCTATTGACCAAGTAAACTCTGCAAACTTCGCCGCTTATTGATTCAGCAGGGATGACAATGTCAACAAAAATCCCATACCAGACAAAAAGGTAAGATTTAACCAAAGAAAGCCTGATTGAAAGAAAACTTAGTAAAGTGCGCCAAGAAACGGCAAACAAAAACACTTCTATCAAGCTAAACAGGATAGCTGCAGCATAAAAAACTGGGTTAGCTCGCTGGGCAGTAGAAATTATCTCCAGAACATCGACGTTGAAGAGGTAAATGTACAAGAAAAACGCGATCAAACCTACTATAGGAAATAGTACCGTCTTGCGTGTAATTTTAGGCTTTGACGAAACCATTTCCTTCCTCCAAATCAATGTAGGTTTAGGTCAGCAATAGATTAATTATATACTTTGTCTAAATTCGCCTCTTCAACATCAACAGAAGGCACTTGTGTAGAAGAAAGTGACAATCACTCGTTGATTCAGATATTTTTCAATAGAGCCCATTGGAAATTGAGAATAAGCTTTTGCCGTAGCAAAAGTGTCGTCAATATTCAAGCGCTTGCAAGATTTTGGCGCCAAAACTTGAAGAAGTCGATTCTTAAGAGGGTGCCAACGCCCAACGCTCTAAAATCTGTAGCGCACCCCCAACTAAATACAACAGTTAAATATTTAACGTGAGAAACAATAATACAATTATGAAATTTTTAGGCGAAACAAAATGGCAATAAACCTAGATCAACTTGTCGTACAAATCGTTCTAAGCATAATTTTCATTGCCCCCTCGCTCTGGATAAGCGGAAGACTATTGGTCGGCAAAGAAAAAGCAAAATTCACTGACGCAATCTGGATAGCGGTTCTTGGAACACTCATCGGCGGAGTTTTTCAGTTCTTCTTCTCGGGAATAATAGCAGGCATAATTATGCTGATAATCTGGCTGGCCTTGGTAAAGCACTTTTTTGATTGCGGTTGGCTCAAAGCTCTGGCAATAAGCATCATCGCCATAATCATATTCATCATTATAGCGGTAATCATAGCTGCCATTTTCGGACTTGCGTTGTTCGCCCTTAGGTCTTTAAGTGACCTATCCAAAACTTTTTTCTTTTCTTGTTAGTTCAAATTTTCAATTCCACAATCGGGGGGTGGCTGTTGAGACCGTGTGAAAATTCAAACATAGTTTGCTTTGAGCAAATGAGTTTTCGAGCTTGCAATTACCTGGTGATTCTCTTCCCTTTCTACTTCCATTCTTCCCCAAAGATTTGCTCAGAAAACCTGCATAAGTCCAGGTCCAAGAATGTTAAAAACCCGTCTCATGTTGTAAGCCAGCATAGTAAATCCAACTTCTCCCTTAACCTTCCTCAAGCCCTTTAGGAGCACATAACCCTGATTGAAAGCTCGCTTCATGGACCCAAACGGATGCTCCACAAGCTTCTTCCTCAAAGCCATCTTCTCAGGCTCACGCAACATCCTCTCCCTCAGCTCATCCAACACTTCAGCGTGTTCCCAACGCCACAACGTCCGACCATGCTTATTCGTCGTACACCTCGTCATGAAGTGCTCACATGAAAAACACTCATCAGTACGGTAAACCCGAATGTTCTTTTGATGAGCACGATCCAAATAGCTGAAAACAAGCTTGTTTCCCGCGGGACAAACAAATGTATCAGTTCCCATATCGTAAACGAATTTGTCTACGTGGAATTCTCTGGTTGGAACACCTTTTCTCTTGACAAAACCAACTCCATACCGGTTCTGCTCAGGCACATAAGGAATAATGTCGTTGTCCACACAATCTTTGATTTGGACGAAACTGAAGTAACCTTTATCAGCAATAGCGTTTAGATTTTTTGCTCCAAGTATCTCCTTAGCTCCTATAGCCATAGAGCTGAGCTGGCAATTGTCAGCTGGTGCATTGGTCACGTTGTAATCAACAATCAAATGATTCTTGTCATCAACCGCAACCTGGCCGTTATAACAAGGCTCAATTCTACCTCGATTCTTCATCAGCCTGCAGTCAGGATCAACCTGTGATATCTCGTTCTGCTTGGATTCTTTGAGCTTGGCCAGAATCATCGGAGTATTCTTCTTTGCGTTTCATGAGTTTTTGGACTTTTTCCTGAATTACTTCAACACGTTTATGGCTGGCCTGATCTTCTTTGCGATCTTCTTCCTCAACCTCTGCAAGGTACTTTGATACTTGTTTGTCGACCTCTTTCATTCTGTAATCGAGTTTTTTGCGGTTGAAGTTGCGGTCAAGACCGTTGACGGCTTTGAACTTGGTTGCGTCCACAGCGATGCATTTAGCTCCATAAAGGTCTAAGCTCATACAGAGTTTAACGAATTCTCTAAAGACGCCTTTAACGCAGTCGATGTTGTCTTTTCTGAAGTCTGCGATTGTTTTGAAGTCTGGTGCAAGCTTTTTCACGAGCCACATTACCTCAACGTTTCTTTGGCACTCACGTTCCAGCTTTCTGCTTGAACGAACCTGATTCAGGTATCCGTAGACGTAGAGTTTGAGTAGGTCCGCTGGGTCATATGATGGTCTTCCAACTTCGGCTGGTACAGAGTGCTTGAATCCGAGTTTCTCCAAGTTGAGGCTGTCAACGAATGCGTCTATGAACCTGACAGAGTTATCCTTCTCCACATAATCTTCGAGCGTCTCAGGGAAAAGAGCTGTTTGTTTTCTGTTGAGGCCTTCTACATGTTCGCTCATGGCTGCTCATTAATTGCCTTAAAGCTAGTCTTAGATTTAAGGTTAACGGTTAGTTGCCATTAGCTAAAACGGGTTTTCACACAGTCTCTGTTCATAAATTGGTGAAAAATGGTCACAAGTAACCCTTTTGCTCTTTAACGCGATGAACATTTCACTTCAGAGTACATGCTGTGACATATTCCCTGAAGGTGGAAAGGAGACTCTTAACCAATTTTAACCATCTTAGGAACAAGCATGCGTGCTAAACTTTAGATAGGCAAATTTTATATGCATTTTACATTCAAAAAGGATTTGTTTGGGGAGTGTTTGTGTTCGATTCTAAAGCGTTAACCAAGATTCAATCCTTAGCTCTTGCTGCCATAATCGTTATTGCAGCAGCTGCAGGAAGCGCTGCTTACTATCTCTCGAGTGGACCAGCGCAGTCCGCGGAAAACATCAGAGTAGGCATCTGCGGCGACTTAGACCAAACTGCGGGAAAAGCAGTTTTGCAAGGCGCTAAGTTGGCGGCAGAGCAAATAAATGCTCAAGGCGGCATCCTGGGAAGAAACATCACAATAGTTGCCGAAGACGACGACAGTGAAACTCCACCAGGCGACCTTGCCGTTGCGACCAACGCCCTAACCAAATTAATAACCGTCGACAAAGCAGACTACATAATAGCGTCTGCAGCTACCTCAATAGGCATTATATATCAGGATATCTGTTCAGAACACAAAAAAATCCTGATCACAGTCAACAACGCTCTCGAAAATCTCACACAGCGAGTTTCAGATGACTACGGCAAGTACAAATATTATTTCAGATCTTACCAGACAAACTCATCCACAGTATCCAATGGTATGCTTGGCGACATAATTGCTGTTAGCAACTACACTGGCTTCACTAAAGTCGCACTCCTGTTCGTCGACACCACAGCTTACAAAGCGACGTATTTGGGAGTGAATAAATCTCTGTCTAGCCATGGCATTGAAGTTGTCTACTTCAACCTATTCCCTGCCAAAACTACGGATTTTACAAGCTATTTTGCGGCAGCTGAAGCTGCAGGGGCAGAAATAATCGTTCCACTTATGGGCACCCCGCCTAGCGCGCCCGTTTGTCAAGGAGTGGTATGAACGTCAGTCGCCAACAGTCCTTTGGGGAGTCATACCGGGTGCTGCAGAAAGCGATTTTTGGAATTTGACCGAGGGAGAGTGTGACACTGTCTCCTTCGCTGGAACCCCCGCTGTCTCTGGGTACCCCTTAACTAACAAGACGGTTCCGACTCGAGAAGCATACATTCAAAGGTGGGGTGAATTGCCCCGTGCAAGTGCGGTCGGTACTTACGATACGTTGCGGTTTATTCTTTCTAACGCGCTGAAACGCGCAGGTACAACAGAAACTGAAGCAGTCATTAAAGCCTTAGAAGCCACGAATGTGGAGACTTCGTTGGCTCGTCATTTTGTGTTTACCACAAACCACGATATTATGGTTGGAACGGACACACCGAATAATCCAGCTGAGGACTACTTAGTTATGATGATTTTTCAGTGGCAAGACGGAAGACAAGTTCCCGTTCGCCCTCTAGAAATCATGAAAGAGGCAGGAGTAACCTACAAGTTTCCGTCGTGGTCTGGACCATGGGGCAGCCGCACCGAGGCGCCTTAAACGTGTTTCAAGCAATGCTAAGAAACCGCACCCACCGACTAAGATTGGTTGAAAGAAAAAACGCGTATGCACGGATATTATTAAAGCGCGCACAAACGCGCGTTTGAAGTTCGCCAAATTGTCACGCCAAAGAAGAACTTAGTCAAAAGGTTTTTCAGCGGTGCGCTTCATAAGTGGTGGCTATTGGAGAGCAAATGCAAAGCGAGTTCGGTGTTGTGAGTGAAGATGGCAGTTCTAGTCTGAACCTTTCCTTGTGGGCAGGGAGAAAGAACTTGAAGAGTTAGGGGCATTCCTGAATTCAACGTCCGAGGGGAAGGGAAAAACTGTCTTTATTGTCGGCGAAGCCGGGAGCGGCAAAACAAGACTTATCCACGAATTCCTTAAGGGAGCAAAGGAACGGGGTATAGGCGTTTTGATCGGTTGGTGTCTCAGCGACGCCGCCACGCCTTATTTCCCATTCGTCGAAGCCTTCCGCTCCTTCTTCGCATCCTCGGAGGAAGAAGAACAGTTGTCACCAAGCCTGCTGGAGCCTGAAATGCCGCTGGGTACTGCAAGCTTTACGCAGGTGGGGGGTGGAGAACGGGGAATAGCTGCGTGGCTAACTGGGGCTATACCTCTTGAAAAACAAGGAAGAACCGAAATTGTTTCGCCTCAGATCTGGAAAGACCAGGTCTTTGCAGGAGTCATAGATACTCTTCACGCGATATCCACAAAGGCTCCTGTTGTACTATTCCTTGAAGACATCCACTGGGCAGACTCAGCTTCTTTAGCGCTTCTACACTACATCGCACGCGCAGTCAATGGCGTTGAGAGAATCCTTGTTTTGGCGACTTTTAGAGGCGAAGAACTTACAGCTGACGCGGAAGGACACCCACATCCGCTCGCTGAGACCTTACGAATAATGAGACGCGAAGACCTGTTCACAGAAATCAATGTTCAAAGCCTCAGCCAAAGGAATGTAGCAGAAATTGCAGAGAACATGATTGGCGGCAACCTGCAACCGCAACTGGCTGAAAAGCTCGCCGCTGAGAGCAAGGGCAACCCGCTTTTTGTTGTGGAATCCATGCGGATGCTGAACGAACGCAAGAGTCTCGTTCAAGAAAACAACGAATGGCGCCTCGCAATCGACGAATTCGGCATTCCCTCCAAAATTAAAGACATCATCCTGCGAAGGTTGGCCGTGCTGAAATATGCTCAGCGAAGAGTGCTTGATGCTGCTTCCGTCATTGGAGAAAAATTCAACGTAGAACTCCTCAGCACCGTTCTTGGACTTGATATTCTGGACACTCTTGAGACACTCAACTTGATAGCTCACACTACTTCTTTAGTTTCTGTTGAGGAAAACTGCTACAGATTTGACCACGCAAGATCTCGCGAAACACTCTACGAAGAACTTTCTCCACCGCTGAAAAGAGGATATCACCTGCGGGTTGCAGAAAGACTGGAGAGCACCGCAAAGAAGGAAAGCCATCCTACAGTGATTTAGCTTATCATTACGCTCAAGCTGGAAACACTGAAAAAGCCGAAAAATGTGCCTTAGCCGCGGGCAAAGACGCCTTGGAAAGGTTCAAGTAACACAGAAGCCATCAAGCACTTTAACTTCGTGCTGCAGACAACCGCTGAGATTCCGGAAAACGTTGAGGCAAGAGGAACAGCGCTTGAAGGACTTGGCGACGCATACTACGCAGGCGGCAGATATGAGGACGCCATAAAAACGTTTGATTCCCTCGCAAATTCAGCTATTGGCGTCATTAGACAACGAGCCTACATAAAGCAGATGGAGGCAGTTTGGTTCAAAGGCGCCCACCCTGCAACCTTGTTGGAATTGGCAAAGAAGGCAGAGGAGCAGGTGGTAGACCGCTTGGGAAGCGCACAGTTCGATCACAACAGGGGACGAGCTTTTCTCCATATGAGAGATCTAGGAGGGCCCAGGGACACTTGAAAGAGCACGAAGAAGCACTTCGAATTTTCAAAGAAGAATACTATCTTCCGAAAATCGCTGACCTTCTCTTTGCAATCGGAACACTTCACGTTATGCTTCAAATGCAGGAAAAAGGCTTCGGCGAGATGCTGCAGGGACTGCAAATTGTTCCATGAACTCGGGGATGCACGTGGAGAAATGATGGTGGCTCACCGTGGGTTAGCGACTTTCTTCTTCGCAGCTGGTCTTCTTCGGAAGCTACAAATTACTATTCTCTTGCCTTTCAGATCGGAGAGAGAATAGGCGCATATGATGACATGGCTATTACATACGACTTTTTGGGCGGATCCAGCTTCTCAGGAAACCCTGAAAGCGCTTTGTCTCACTCATTGAAGGCATTGGAATACTCTGAAAAGACAGACGTAACGAGCAACGAAAGTACAGACTATACCGCTCCCTTGTTTGCGAATACTCCAAGTTGGTGATTTAGCACACGCACAAGAATACTTGGCAAATTCGTAGCTTGCGCCCAAGGAAATTCTGTCAATGGAAGCGGTCACTTTGAGTTAATGCTGAGAGCAGCGCTCTTTGTGCTAAAGGTTTGTGGAAGGAGGCTGAGGAAAATTTTGAAAAAATTGGAAAAGGCGAAGGCGCAAAATATTATGCCTGCAGTGGTTTGGCAAATATCCGGTCGAAATTTGTTACGCGTGGGCTCTGGTCAAGCAGGGAAAGAATGAGCAAGCAAAACGTCTATTAGACGAAGTTCGAGGTTGATGAACGATGCCGAAAGGCATTTTGCACGTGCCAATGTACAGTCAGGTTTGATGGCAAAGAGAGAAGTTTCAGTCGGTGAAGAGTTTGAGTTGCGCCTTGACCTAGTTAACGTGGCTACAAGCCAAGGCCTTCTCACCCAAATCGAGAGTTTAGTTCCTGTTAAATTCAAAGTCAACAGCCTGCCTGACTTCTGCAGCGTACAAAGCAGCAACGTCGAGATGAAAGAGAAAACCATAGGTCCCTTCCAAGTTATACCAGTCAAACTCAAGTTGAAGGCGACAAAACCTGGCAACTACGAATTAAATCCAAGCATCAACTACATTGATGATTTGGGCGAAAACAAAACATTCAAGCCTGAACCAATAACCATCAACGTTCATTCGGCAACGCCCTCTTTCGAGACATTGCCAAATCGAGTAACAACAGGATACTTCAGATCTTGACCGACTACTCTTGGGAGGCATACCACGAAATCACGCCATTATTTTGTCTTCGCCTTCAATTGATGAGAGAGCACTACTCGTAACCAAGTTCCTTGAAGCAGGAACAAAACAAACGGAATCAACAGTCTACATCACGGTTGAAGCCGGATACACGAAGACTCTGGCTGAACAAAATCCGTCCAACTTCTATCTATTGATCTGCAATCCCCAAGTTGACGTTGTCATCCAAAACCTACCGAACGTATACAAACTCAAAGGCATAGAGAGCCTAACCGAAGTGGACATCGCACTAACCAAAATGTTCCGCACGATGCCCACCCAATCAGCTTGCCAGAGGAGAATCTGCATTGAAATCATTTCAGACGTGCTGCTCGAACACCACGCTGTAAACACTAGAAGGTGGCTTAGCGCCCTTATTCCCACGCTAAAGTCTAAGGGCTTCACCGTTCTAGCAGTGATTAACCCACAAATGCATCCGCCCGAAGAAAGCCAAGCCATCAGGAGCCTCTTCGACGGAGAAATTGAAGTCGCTGAGAAAGGTCAAGAGAAAACCATGAGAATAAGACGACTAATTAATCAAAGATACCTTGAAGAAGAGGAATCTTTAACCAAGGAGAAACTTGGATCATAACCACAAAGAACAAAAACCTGCCACTTTCAATAGCGATCTTCTGCAAAGAAGTGAACTATTCCAACACCCAAAAAGACCAGAGTAGAAGAAACAAACTCCTTCTTCACAAAGGCGCTGTCTCTTAACCCGCAACAACACAACAACAGCGAACCGCCTAAAAAAAGGCACACCGAAGTGCAGAAAACGTTTAAATCTCGTCTTTGGCAGCATATGTAAATAGAACCTTGGGGACCCGTAGCTCAGTCCGGCTAGAGCGCCAGACTCATAATCTGTTGATCGCTGGTTCAAATCCGGCCGGGTCCACCAAAATCGTTTTCCAAAAAAGTTGTTTTGTCCTTATCAGATGTTCAAGTGTATGTCGTTTTTAACGCTTTTTTAGAAATGATCCTCTGAAAAGCCTGTTGTCTCAGGTTGCAGTCACATGAATTTAAGTATCTTGTAATGAAAAAATATACTGTTGAAGTCGCAAGCACGGATTTTTGGAATACATGTTTCCAGAAAATTCCATAGATAAGCCAAGAGCGATAGAATTCGACTATTGACAAGAGAAGCAGACTAAAGCATGATGCTAGAGAAGCCAACGTTCAAAAAATGGGTAACTCTGTCAGCAGTGCTCGGGTTTGCTGTCTTCATGATTTACTTATTCTTCTTTACAGATTTCATCGAAGTTGAAAAAGTAATCAGCGGAACAAACATGGCGATCTACGCACTAGCGTTTTTAAGCATCATGGGCAGCGCCATCTTTAACGCACTAAATTGGTTAGCAATTCTAAACAATCTTGGAGTAAAATCCACTTTTAACCGAATGTTTAACTTAACTTGGGTCGGAACATTCATAGACGCTCTCATCCCAGGAGGCTGGACAGGAGACTTATTCAAAACATACCTGCTCGCAAAAGACAAACCGGGATCAGGATCCAAAGCAGCAGCATCCATCATAATCAAAGACGTCATGGAACTCTTAGTAATCTTGGGCTCACTCATTGTCGGAATGATTCTATTAGTTCTGAATTACACAGTCAGCAGTGTATTGCTCATAGCCATTGGCATAACACTTACTTTTTTGGCTCTACCACTCATATTAATCATCTACCTAAGCACAAACATCAGCGCAACCGAAAAACTTCTCAGAATAGTTGAACGCTTAGGCGCAAGAATAAAAGGAAAAAAATCTAACGGACCCGCACTTCAAGACAAAGTACACCAACAGTTAACGGAATTCCGCGAAGGAATAATGACAATCAAAGCCAACCCAAAGTCAATGATGAAGCCCATAGTTTACCAAGTTTTCACCTGGGTCTTCGATGTCTTGGCACTATACGCTGTCTTCATCGCCATTGGATCATACATTGGATTTGACAAAGTAATAATAACAAATACAATAGTTAGTAACATCCAAGGTCAAGGCGTCGCCCTTGCAGGCTTTTCCCAAATAGTCTCAAGCGAACTGTATACCGTGTTGGGGATCTCGACCATAATCGCAGTAGCTTCAAGTCTACTCGCCGGATTCGCCAGTTTCTGGTTCAGACTAGTGGTCTCCTTCATTTACTTCCAGATCACAGTCTTCGAACGCTGCGTACCCATCCTATGCAGAAAATGCGTAGGCTGGACAGCCTGGCGAAGTAAAAGCTGCCCCGAACCCACCCCAAAAAAACAGCGTGAATGGCTCCGACACAAGAAGTGAAAATTTAAAAAAAGTAGGTCAATTTTCAAAACTAATTTCTGAAGACGTTGTTTTTCACGCTTTTAGCTTTTCGATCAACATTGCCACGCGGGCTCCCAGTTCTTCGCAAGCTTTTAGGTCGCTTGGTTTAGGCACACCTTGTGCTGTTACTCCGTAATGTTGCATCTCAGCATTTCCCTGAACTATCATACCATGAATAAGCAAAGCCTGCACAATACTAAGAAGAGTTGTTTCTGCACCTGAAGCAATCCCACCGCAGCTAGTAAATGCTCCGCCCACTTTGCCTGTAAGTTGGGTGTGAACTTCAATTGAATCATCAATTATGTGTTTGAGCTTCGAAGACATTTGCCCAAAGTAGGTTGGCGATCCGAGAATGATTCCGTCAGCGTCAAGAAAATCTTGATTTACCACGGTCTCAGCGCGTTTCAGCATTACTTTCGCGCCTGCCTCTTCCGCGCCTTTAGCTACTCTGTGAGCCATTTTCTCAACATTTCCACCTTTAGAATCATAAATAACCAAGATTTTCATCCGAAATTCTCCAAAATTAGGGGAGCTAATCTAAGTTATATTGTTTCTCTTAGGACCTCGAGTGATTAGTTTCTTTTTAGAAATCTTTTGCTAACTACTCCCTGTTGAGAGTGTAAGGACCAATTGTAAGTTTCTCCCCGTCATGTTTCTGAACGAGAACAGTATCTTCTATGCGAACGCCCCCGAAGCTTGGTAAATAAATTCCTGGCTCATCTGTCACCACGTTACCAGCAGTCAAGACACCATTTTTAAGTGAATTCAGACTAGGCGGCTCGTGAACCTCTAGACCTACGCCATGACCTAAACGGTGCACAAAGTACTCTCCGTAGCCTGCCCCTTCAATTACCTTTCTTGCTGTCATATCGACATCTGCCACATAGGCACCCGCTTTGATCGATTTGAAGGAAACTGCCTGGGCGGTCTTCACAATATCATAGAGTTTCTGCTGTTTTTCAGAAGGCTTTCCCGCCACTAACGTCCGGGTCATATCTGAACAATAGTAATTGTATGTGGCACCGATATCTATAACCACCAGATCGCCTTGTCGAATTTCCCTGCCAGAGCAGCCACCATGGGGAAAAGCGGAACACGCACCCGAAGCAACTATAGTGCTGAAAGCGGTTGGTCCAGCGCCATGTTTCCGCATGGCATATTCGATTTCCGCTGCAACCTCGTACTCTCTAACACCTGGCTTGATTACATCATAGGCAACTTTCATACCGACACTAGTCAATTCGCCTGCTTTGCGCATGAGTTCAATTTCTAAACTATCTTTCACTGCTCGAAGAGTTTGAATATGATTTTTTCCAATTTCAAGCGCGCTCTCATCTGAAAATTCTTTAACCAACGCGCGCCAATTTTCAACACCCAAAGAGTCCACGAAGAGCTTCTTGACCTTCAATTTCTTTGCCTGCGCAGCAATTTTCGTCATGAGATTTTCGTCGTTTTGGACTAGTTCAACCTTGAAATTTTTTCCCTCAGCCTTTGCCTGCTCGTAATTCACGCCATAAACATATACTATACATTGGCCGTCTTCTGGAATGAGCATAGCGGAAGTGCCTGGGAATCCTAGAAAGTAGAGAAGGTTGTAACTGTTGAAAACCAAGTAACCGTTGAATTCACTTTGAGAAAATGCAATTTCCTTTAACGCGTCAATTCGGGTCAATTTTCTCACAACAAAGGAAAAGTCGAATTCATGTTTAAGTGTTCTCTTTGGAATGACCCATCACTCTATTTGGCTCTCCAAACCGTTTTTCTTCTGGATGGCCTAACTATAACGTCTAGTCCAAAAGCCAATGATAAGATCCTGCACAAGCAACAAATCTAAGTAGCGAAAAATCTTCTAAATCATAGAAATGAAGAAGGAATAATTCTTCTTCTGGAGCTTATGGTTTCTTTTCTTGGAACAGCTTCCTTATCGCGCTAATTCTTGCCTTTTGAGCAAGAACATCGCTAGTAACGACTGTAAGTGCTTCTTCGGGGCACCATTTGACACATTGCGGTCCATCAGGTTTTTCTTTGCACATGTCGCAGACGTAAACCGTCTTGCTTTCTGGATGCAGCATCACAGCACCGTAGTCGCAGGCTTCGATGCACCAGCCGCAGCCGTTGCATTTGTCTTTATCAATCATTATTGCGCCGGTTTCGTCAGACTGCGTCAAAGCGTCGCGTGGACAAGCAGCAACGCAGGCGGGTTCTTCGCAGAGTCTGCAGGCAACTGCCATGTTGACTATTTGATTCTGTCTAACTGCCCGTATGCGAGATTTAATCGGGTTGAAAGCCTTTTCCTTAGTGTAAGAGCAAGCGTACTCGCATATTTGACAGCCCACACATTTGTCAGGGTCACACGATACGAATTGTCTCTCGTGAATTTTCACCATTGTTATGCCTCCTGCTTTGCCTTAACTATACTCTCCAAGTCTTCCATTCCTAATTGGGTGAGTTTTGCCTTTGTGGGAACACCCTCAAGCGTCCAACCCCGAGACTCATAATAATCATCCAACAGCAAGTCTAATTCATCCGGAGTAACAAAAGAGCCCTTCACGGGTCCGTCGTCAGGAATGGGTTCGTTCATGACTTTCCATGGAAGTGTGTCGTCTTTGCGGCTTAGCCCCTCACGGAGATTGATGATTCTTGCCAAAGTGTTTATTCTCTCAGCAGTGAGCACAAGCTCTTCTGGAGTCAGTTCGTAGCCAGTCACAAGACCGTAGAGTTTCGCCATATCAGAAAGTTCCTTATAGAAGGTTCCGCGGGCATTCTTGCAAATAATGAACGAATCGATGAGTGCATAGGTATCTTCGAGGTCCTTAACTATTTTTCCGCGACCTTTTTCAGCTTTCAGTCGGTCTACTTTGCCTTTGAAGTCAACTGAATAAGCGCTACTCCTATTGTGGTCGGCACCTCGGAAGGAGACCGCAGCGCCCAGAGCAGCAGTCTTTAGACAACGCAAATCGTACCCAGTAACTTCCAAGCCCTTGATGTGCTGAGCAAGTTTCTCGGAATCCTTACCGATTTTCTCAGCAGCAACCTTCACACCATCAGCTAAAATGTCACCGATTCCTTCACGAGTGCCAATTTTATCAATAAGCTGCAAAAGTGCCTCCGCATTGCCGAAGTGAGCATCAATTCCGCCAAGATCGTCGTGAGTCAAGATACCTTTTTCATGACAATCCATGACAAAACCAACGGTCACACCAACGCTCTGAGAATCTAAACCGTAATAGGTGCAAAGCTCAGCTGCCTTGATTATTGCATCCAGCCTGTTAACGCCAGTGTAAGGTCCCATAGCCCATAATGTTTCATATTCCATCCTTGCCATAGTTCCTTTGTAGGGACCCTCACGCACAATTGCCTCATGCTCGCAACGCATTGGACAAGAGCTGCAAGCAATTATTTTCGCAACATATTTTTCGTTCAATGCTTCACCGCTAACCTTTTCTGCATCATCAAAGTGTGCAGTGCGGTAATTGCGGCTGGGCATGCAGAACAGTGAGTTATTAATGAGAACGTTTTCAACTGTACCAAGAGTTCGATACTTTTGGGTTGATGGACCTTTCATCCGCTCATGGAATTCTTTAACCATGTCCATGAACTCATCAGGCTTCGCCACAATGATATCGCGTGTTCCACGAACTGCAATAGCCTTGAGGTTCTTGGAACCCATAACTCCGCCTAAACCGGTTCTTCCGGCCGTGCGGGTTTTCTCATTAATGATGCAAGCCATTTTGGAAAGCTTTTCTCCAGCCATTCCGATAGAGGCCACACGAACGTAGTAATCTCCAAGTTCATCTTTAACAGATTCTTCGGTCTCGCTGGGAGACTTACCTATAAGATGGGAAGCATCAAGCAATTGAACTGAATCATCATCAATCCATAAGTAAACAAGCCTTTCAGATTTGCCTGTTAAAATAACTGCATCGTATCCTGCGCGTTTCAATTCTGCGCCGAAGGTTCCATGAGATACGGCTTCACCTACGCCGTTAGTAGCAGGCGATTTTGCAATAAAGGCGTGTCCGTTGCCACCCGTGGGGAACATTGTTCCCGAAACTGGGCCAAGAGCCAAAACTAGCGGATTATCTGGTCCCAAGGGGTCTACGCCTGCTTTGGAGTTAGCAAGCCAAAGCCTCATGCCTAAGCCTATGCCGCCGATGTATTTCTTGGCAAGATCTTCGTTGAGTTTTTCAGTGCGAGTTTTGCCTGTCGACAAGTCAACGTAAAGAATTCTTCCTGCGTAACCGTTCAAATTTGTGTCCTCCAAACGATTATGGAGTTATTACTCAGTTGAAAACTATATTAAGTTAATGGCGTAGTCCATGAAAAACCATCGTTTGCATTTCACCATGCCTTTTTCAGATAAATCAGAATGAAATGTTGCATTCTGCCAACAAAAGAGAAAAGAAATATGAGAATCCGCCACACATTTTCAATAGAAGAAACAAAAAACAGGGGCACAAAAATGAAGGTGAAGATTCAATACTTAGGTTTGGTAAAAACCTACACAAACAAAGGCACAGACGAATTCGAACTTCAAGCAGGCGCCCCACTTTCAGAGCTGCTCAACAAAGTTGCAGCCAACTCAGGAGAACAATTCATCAAAGACATTTTTGAACCAGGCCAAAAAGATGTCAAAGCAATGTTCACTGTGATGGTCAATGGCGTCATAATTGGCCAACTCAAAGGCGTTGAAACACGGCTTAAAGATGGCGACAACGTTATTCTCATGCCACTCATGACAGGCGGATAACAAACATCAAATAAGAATGTCCAGTAGCTAATTCTCACAATCACGTTTCAGAATAACATGCTTTTGCGAGCCAAGAAGACTCTAACAAATTAGAAAAACAAAAATAAGAAAGCGCAAAAAGAGCGCTTATGTTTTACTTTGCTTTCTTCGATTCTGCGGCTGTCTGGAACAAGTTCCGAACAGCTTTCTGCCTCGACTTCTGAGCCAAAACTTCAGCAGATACGAAAGTCAAAGCTTCTTCAGGACACCATTTGACACACTGCGGTTCGCCTTCAGCGTGGTCAGTGCAGCTGTTACAGGTGAAGACCACTTTCTTTTCAGGGTGCATATTCATGGCGCCAAATTGGCAAGCAGAAATACACCAGCCACAACCGTTACAGGCTGATTCGTCAACTCTGATAATACCTGAATTTTCTTCTTGAGTCAAAGCATCTTTTGGGCAAGCTTTAACGCAGGCTGGGTCTTCGCAGTGTCTGCAGGTGATTGCCAAGTTTACTAATGGACCCATGCGCATAGCGCGTATTCTTGACTTCGTCGGGTTAAAGGTTTTTTCATTTACCATGGAGCAGGCGTATTCGCATACTAGACATCCAATGCATTTCTCTGGATCAGCTGTCACGAATTTTCTGTCTTGAGGTCGCACCATTTTAGTTGGCACCCTCTTGAGCTTTTTCGGATATGTAAGCCAAATCGCCTAAACCCAATTCCTTGAGACGCTCAACAGTTGGAATTCCGTCAAGTGTCCATCCCCTTGAGGTATAATAATCATCAAGTCCGATAGCCATTTCCTCGTCGCTAACGCAGACGCCTTTTGCTGGACCTTCGTCTGGAACTGGGAAGTTTTTGATCTTGTATGGTACGTCGTCAAATTTGCGTGTTCCTTTGCCTTCACGTATATTAAATAGCCTGGCGAGGTTTTCGATTCTGTCGCCGTCTTTTGTCATTTCTTCAACTGTTATTGGTATGCCTGTTGCTAGTGTGTAGTAGTTTGTGAGGTCTTTCCAGCCGTCGTAGTATGTGCCTCTTGAGAATTTGCACACGATAAGCGAGTCGATTATGTTGTACATGTGGCTTTCATCGGTGATCATCTTGCCGCGTCCTTTTTCAATCTTGAAACGATTGACCTTGCCCTTAACATCAGGTGAATATGCGCCATTTCTCAAGTGACAAGCTCCTCGGAATGATACGCTGAAGCCGAGTGCAGCGGTCTTTAAGGTTCTCAGGTCGTAGCCTGGAAGTTCTAAGCCTTTGATGTGGCAAGCATACTTGTACGCGTCTCCGCCGATTATTTCAGCTGCCTTAGCAACTCCTTCGGCTAATGCGTTGCCAAGCCAGCCTTCGCGTTTGCCGATTTTGTGAATTATCGCAATTAATGCTTCAGCGTTTCCAAACTTGAGATCTATTCCTTCAGTCTGTTCTTTTGTTATTATGCCGTGTTCATAGAGATCCATCGCGAATGCGACAACGACGCCGATCGAGATGCCATCCATGCCGTATTCATTTACGATGCGCATCGCTTCAATGATCGCGTCTAAACGGTCAACTCCGCAAAGTGGTCCCATACTCCAGAGACATTCGAATTCCAAACGTGATGTAGAGCCTTTGTAGGGGCCTTCAGGAACTACTGCAATGTGGTCGCACCTCATTCCGCAGGTTGCGCATCCGACGATTTTCTTGACGTAATGTTCGTTAAGATATTCGCCGCTGACTTTGTCTGCGCCTTCAAAAGTTGCATTTGTCCAGTTCCTTGTTGCCAAGGCTGAAAGTGAGTTCAAAACAAGGACGTTTTCTGGTGTGCCCAAGGTCTTATATTTCTTTGTTGCTGGACCTTTCATGCGTTCATGGATAAGTTTTACGAATTCTTTGAAGCCTTCCATATTGGCAACATTAACGTCTTTGGTTCCGCGAACAGCAACTGCCTTGAGATTCTTTGACCCCATGACTCCGCCCAAGCCGGTGCGTCCGATTGCTCGAAATTCATCATTTATGATTGCTCCGAAACGGCAAAGTTTCTCGCCAGCTTCGCCAATTGCTGAGACCCTGATGTAAAAGTCGCCCAGTTCGTCTCGGATTGCATTGTCTGTATCGCCTGGTGATTTACCCTTTAGGTGTTCAGCTGGGACGATTTTGACTTTGTCATCGTCAATCCATAAGTAGGATAATTTTGGAGCTTTTCCAGTTATGATGACTGCGTCGTATCCTGCTCTTTTCAGATCAGGTCCGAAGAATCCGTGAGCTTTCGCTTCACCTACTCCGCCTGTTGCGGGAGATTTGGATACAACTGCATATCCGTTTCCAGCCGTCGGCCCCATCGTTCCGCTGAGCGGACCAGTGCAGTAGATGAGTGGGTTGTCTGGGCTGAAAGCATCAGTGCCGGGTATTGAGTTATCCATTAATAAGCGAATCCCGAGGCCAATGCCTCCGATGTATTGTTTTGCCATTTCTTCGGTTAATGGCTCAGTTGAAATTTGTCCTGTGGTTAAATTAACACGCAGTATTTTTCCAGCGTAAGCATACATTTTGCTTTTTATCCCCTTTTTACGTGTTGTTTGTTATTAGGCTGGCGAACAGGATATAAACCTAATGGATTCGCCCATGAAAAACTCACGTTAAACGTGCAAAGGGAACAATCACCACTCGATGTGTTTGAGCATGCATAACATTCAAGTTTTTGCAGTTGATTCCAATAAGTCAACGAAAAGAACTGCTCCCGGCGAACCATGCAAGTTGAAGATCAACAAAAAAGAATTTCGCAGAAAATCATTTCAATCAAAATACGACAAACAGGTGGTTTAAAATTAGGGTAACAGTTTTAGCAGTATCTTACTAATTATTTCCCCCGCATTCTGAACTTCGCGCGTCAAGCCTTCACCGAACTCTACGTTCCCTGGCTCTATGAGCAACAAAGCAAGCTTTGCTTTGGACATTTGAGTTATATAGTCGCAAAAAACTCGCAACGGCAACATATGAGTGGAAATCGCAGGCATATTCGTTACTTTTTCTGAGGCAAACAAACGAATGTCACCCGGGCTCAGTCCCAGAATAGCAGCATCAATCAACAAAACATGCGATGGCTTGAGCTCCACAATTTCATCCATGAAGCTTTCAGGAACAGTTTCGCACTCAATTATATGCACTTTGGAAGACACTTTGTCCTGAATATCTTGGATGATTTTTACTCCGACAAAGTCATCAGAACGAATCGAGTTACCTATACCCGCCACGACAACTTGTTGGGCTTCATTAAGCCATTGTTTGAGTTCTTTTTCGAAGTCGTTTCTTTTAGCGACCAACTTAAACCACTAAAACAAAAACAAAAAAAACAAAAAAGAGATTTGGTTTTTGAAGTTTAGCGTTGCAATGTTTGGACACATTGTTTGTTGCTGTCGAAGACGCTGACGGTTAACGGCATCTGCCCAACTGCAAAGTGGGTAGCGCAACCGAAGCAAGGGTCGTAAGCTCTGAAAGCCATTTCTACTCTGTTGAGGATGCCTTGATCGAATTTGCCGTCGTGAATCAACCCTTTGGCAGCATCGCGTATGCTCATGCAGATAGCTGGATAGTTGTTGGTTGTTGCGACTATCATGTTTACGTCTTTAACCATTGCATCTTTGTCCAGTGTGTAGTGATGGAATAGAGTGCCTCTTGCAGCTTCGACAACTCCTATACCTTCAGTTGGTGCGCCTGGTTTGTTACGCACATTGGTGCTGGTGATTTCTTTGTCTTGTGCTAGTTCCACTGCACGTTCAGCTGCGTAGAGAAGCTCAATTAGTCGTGCCCAATGGAAGGCGAGAGTACCGTGGACTGGTTTACCTAGAGTCTTGAACATAACATCGTATTCTGCTTGTGCAAGCGGAGTTGCCATGCCGTCCGATGCGTTCAATCTGCCGAGTGGACCGACTCTGTAGACTCCACTGTCAGCACCGTAGCTTAAGCCCTTCCAGCCAATTTTCTTGAGGTATGGGAATTTACTGTAAGTCCATTCTTCAACGTGTTCGCCGATGTGTGTAAGATAGTCTTTGCCTTCGAACTTGAGGAATTCTTTTCCTGATGGATCAACGACACGAATCTTACCGTCATAGAAGTTGCCTTTGTTGTTTTTGTCCACCATTCCCATGTAGTAAGTTTTCATCGTGTAGGGTTCGCTCTTGATCATGTCGACGTAAGTGCTGTTCCCAAGGACAAGGTCGTGGAAAATTTTCAGCGTTAACTGCGCAAACTTTACGGAACTGACTGCCATGTCCTCGATTGCCTTACGATTTTCTTCGGCTAGCGGTTTGGACATTCCCCCAGGAAGTCCGCTGACTGGATGAGTTGCTTTTCCCCCGATTATTTCAGTTATTTTTTGGCCAAAAGCGCGGTGCTTAATGACCTCTTTAGCTACTTCTAAGCCGGCTTTCTCAATGACGCCCAGTATGTTTCGCTTTTCTGCGGGAGCATCTGGTCCCACTATGAAGTCTGGACCTCCGAGATAATAGAAGTGCAAAGTGTGATCATATATGTAGTATCCAGCATACTGTAGCTCGCGGAGTTTTTTTGCTGCCGATGGGGGTTCAACGTTGAAAGCTTGATCCAAGGCTTTTACGGCTGCATAGTGGTGAGCAACTGGACAGACCCCGCATATTCTGGTGGTCAGAATTGGCATGAGTTCTGCGCGTCGTCCAATACAGAATTTCTCAAATCCTCGGAGTTCAGGAATTTTAAGATATGCGTTTTCCACGTCACCCTTGTCATTAAGGAATATTGATACGTTTCCGTGTCCTTCGAGTCGAGTAATTGGGTCTATAACTATTTCTTTCATTTCTTCATCACCTTTCGCTTTAGAATAGAAGCAGGCAGACTGTACATGTAGAAAGTACCTACAGGATCTTTTATTTGAGCCATTAATTTTGCCACATCCTCGTCGGTATATTGTCCAGGCTCTTTGTCCAAACCAAGTATTGAAGCCAAGGCAGTTATCATGCCGGCACCTACTTCTGGCTGGTTTGGAGCTGCTCCTCCGCATCCTGTGCAGGGCATATCGACTGTGAGACACTGTGCGCCACATCCGCTGCGAGTAGCCATTCCCATGCAGATGATTCCTTGTTCCATGAGGCACCGTTTTGGTTCGGGTGTTTTCTCGTAGACTCGGTAAATTTGGTTAATTTTCTTGTTTTCTCTAGTTCTTGGACATTCGTCGCAAACTGCTGGCATCGGCGCTAGAACTGAGCCTTTTGCAGGCAGTTTACCGGTGGCAATGGCGTCTATGGCGTTGCTGATAAGTTTCACTGGTGGAGGGCAACCTGGTAGATAATAGTCAACGTCGACTGTTTGTGCTAATGTCTTAACTGTGTCGTAGAATTGTGGAATCTTCAAGGTACCTTCTTTAACAATTGTTGAGGTTTGTGGCATTGTTGATTTTGGATTCACGTTTGATTTGTCTTTGATGTAAACTTGTTCGAAAATCTCGTCATGATTGTTAAGGTTTGCTAATCCTGGAACGCAGCCTTCGTGTGCGCATGAGCCAAAAGCAACTAAGGTCTTGGACTTTGCACGAAGCAACTTTGCCATGTGTTCTTGTTCAGAGTTGCGGATGGACCCGTTGAAGAAGGTGATGTCGATGTGTTTGTCCGGCATCGCTTCCACGTCTTTATATTTTACGTCCAGAGCAACTGGCCAGAACAAGATATCTGCAATTTTTACCACGTCAAGAATTTTCTCGTTGATATCTAGCACGGCTATTTCGCAGCCGCCGCAACTTGCAGCCCAATAGAAGGCTATTTTCAGCTTTTGACTCATTTTATTTAGCACCTTCGCTAATTTGTTTTATCAATTTTGAAGTACTAACTCTGAGTTCGTTGAAAGCCAGCTCCTCAGGGGTCATACCCATAGCTAAGCCAAGAAGCTGTGGATAATGCAGAATTGGAATACCGTAGACTTCGTTGAACATCTTTTCGATGCGCAACTCATTAGTGTCGTACATTATGTGGCAGAACGGGCAAATTGTTATTAAAGCTTGCGCGTCCACCATCTTAACGTGGCTTAGCTTGTCGCGTGCCAATTGTAAGGCAACTTTGTCGCTTACTCCAACACTTGGGGCACCACAGCACTCTGTTTCATCGATATAGTCTAAGCAAGTGGCACCAGTTGCCTCAATGAGTGACTTTAGCATCTGGGGATTTTCGGGGTCGTCAAAACCGATGTATTCCTTAGGTCTTAATATGTGGCACCCATTGTGTTCTGCCACTTTGAGCATGGTTAACGGTTTTACAACGGTCTTTTTTATGTTGTCTAACCCTATGTCTTCCATCATTACCTGCATAAAGTGTTTCGTTGTGATTGTTCCTTTGTACTCTAGATCTGATTCTTTTAAATGTCCGTTAATTTGATCTCGTAAAGTTTTGTCTTCCTTCAAAATCTTGTTAACTTTCTTGAGTGTTCCGGCACAGCCAGGGCACAAGGTGATAATATTTAGACCTTGCTGTTCGGCCAAAGCTAAGTTTCTTGCGGCAAGGATCAACATGGTTTCGTGACTGACTGGGTCCAGTGGAAGGCCGCAACAATTGAACTCAGGCATTTCGACGAGTTCGACGCCCAGTCTTGTCAGGACTTTTCTAGCCGAAATTTCGAAAGCTGAGACGCGATATGGTACCGCACATCCGAGGAAAAGTAGGAATTTATTGTTTGGCATCTGGGTCACCTTTGTTTTCAACGCGTTTTATGAAGCTAACTCCTTTGAGGCTTTTGCGAACGCTTTCTGGATTGCCTTTTGGAAGAGGAGGTAAACCTATCGATTCGCGTTTCTTTATGCGTAATTCTGGGATCTTGTAAGCGTAACCCGATTCCAAAACGCTCGAGGCTTGATCCTTGAACACCTGGGGCACGCATCCTTCTTCAGCAGCCAAGTTTCTAAACACACGAATAACGCTAGCAACTTCAACGTCCTGTGGACAACGATCAGTACATGTGAAGCACGCAGCACAGAGCCAAAGAGTTTCACTCTTAAGCACGCGATCTCTGAGACCGAGAGTGGCCATGTGAATTAGAGTTCGTGGTCTGTAAGAGTCGCTGTACCTTGCAACTGGACAGTCGCTTGTGCAGGTTCCACATTGAAAACACTTAAGAATTTTTTCGCTACCGTGCATCTTGATGAGTTCGTATTTGAATTTCGGATTTATTTCCGAAGCTTTTATCGGGTCTCTTGTCGTATCTTTATTTACAGGTGCGGCGTTTTCTGCCATTAGACAGTAACCCCTTCGTCTTCTTTTAATGAGCGTGAATGGTTGCTCATCCCATGCTCTTCGATGGATGGCGTTAACAAGTTTGCTCTTCGCAAGTGTCCTAAGATTGCATGCGCCCTAAATCCTGCTTTTCTGGGCAACATTTTGATGCACCATACGCGCATAGAGGTTCAAAAAGCCCAATTCCACTACATAAAGGTTGAGTCATTCTCTCAGTTGTTCATTCCATAGTCAATATTACTTTGGCAAGAAATTTTTATTGCAAAGAAGAGTGGCTAAAAAAAAGAATTACCTTATTAAATTAGGCTGGAGTTAGAGCCGCGGTCTTGTGTAACCCTTTTTCCTCTTTCACAACCGTTTGTTCCTTTTGAGCTTCCTTCTTTTTGGGCGCAATGATTTCCTGATGATTCTCTTGCTCAACTTTTTGTGCAACGCATTTTTCGTTCGGAGTCTCTTCTTTTAAATTAAGGGTGCCTTTCACGGTTCCGTCTTTTAGATATTCGATGTTGAATCCCATCTTCTTTGTGAGGCTCAGTGCGCGGTAGTTATCGGGAAGCATTATGGCGTAGACTTTTTCCACTCCCATTTCTGCTGCAATGTCAAGGGTATAATCAACCATCTTAGTACCCAAGCCTAAATTCTGCCAGTAGTCACCTACAACGAAAGCCATTTCACTGTTCTTGTTGTCAGGTTCAAGGTTAAGACGACTGACGCCCAAGATTTTTCTTTTTCCTCCCTCAAGTATTTCAGCAACTATCGCCATTTCGCGATCGTAGTCAATGTTACAGTATCTAACTCTAACTTCGTGGGGAGTATCTTTTAGCATTTGGAAGAAACGGTAACGAATAGATTCTTCGCTGAAACTCTGGAACATTTCCAGCCACATAGGCTCATCTTCAGGCTTTATGGGACGCAACAAAACTTCAGTCCCATTTCTCAGAGTCCAAAGTTTTTCGTACTTCTTTGGATAAGGAGTTATTACCAGGTGTTCATGCGGCTCAAATTTCTTACACGCATTTTCTTTGTCAATTACAATTCGCGCATCAAGAATACATGCTTCGCTCTCATTGATAAGAAGCGGGTTGATGTCAATTTCTTTTATCTGCGGGAAATCAACTAGCAACTGTGAAAAAAGCAGTAATGTTTCTTCAAGTTTCTTAATGTCTGCAGGAGCCCCGCCACGATAACCTTTGAGAATCTTGTAGATTTTTGTTTCGTCCATCATTAGCTTTATCAACGTTGTATTCAGAGGAGGAAGCCCCGTCGAATAATCCTTAAAGAGCTCCACGCCAACACCGCCCATTCCAAAAAGTATAACAGGGCCAAAAATAGGGTCAGTTTTTCCTCCAATTATGACCTCATAACCTCTTTTCTGAACCATTGGCTGCACTGTAACACCAATTATTTGGGCATCAGGATTGTAAGCAGTCGCCCGTTGAATCAATGTTTCAAATGCCTCACGAACCTCAGCTTCGTCGTGTACATTCAAGATTACTCCGCCCGCGTCACTTTTATGGACAATTTGGGGAGAAAGAATCTTCAATACGACAGGAAATCCCACACGTTTAGCGTAAGCAATCGCTTCATCTACATTGTTAGCCGCATATGTTTTCACAACGGGGAAATCATAATACTTGAGTATCTTCTTTGCCTCGTCTTCGGTTAGAATTTCGCGACCTTCAGCTGCAGCGTTTCTGATAATAACGTTTATTGGACGTTTGGGTGGGTTTTCAACGGTCAACTCTTCAGGGGTTTCATAAATGATTTCTACGTTGCGTTGATACTGGACCATAGTCATGTAAGTTTTGACGGCTTGCTCGGGTGTGGAATATGTGGGAATGTTGTTTTCGTTAAGGATATTATTTGCCTCTTGTACAGCGCCGTACCCCATGAAGCTAGTTAGAATAGTTTTGTTTTGGTAGGTTTTGTTTTTGACTAATTCTACTATTGTTTTGGCAATTCCTATTGCATCTGACACTGCTTGCTGAGTAAAAATAACCAGTATTCCATCGATATTCTCGTCGTTTAGGCAAGCTTCGACGGCAGCTCGATAGCGGTCGGCTTTTGCGTCACCCAAAACATCAATTGGGTTGCCATGGCTCCAGAAAGGAGGCAAAACTGCATTCAATGAATCTAGGATTTTTTGGTTTATCTTTGCCAGTTTTCCACCTCGCGATATTAGAGCGTCCGTGGTCATGACACCAGGTCCCCCTGCGTTTGTTATAATTGCCAAGTTTGGACCTCGAGGCAAAGGTTGAGTACCTAAAACCTCGGCAGAATTGAATAAGTCAGCTATTTCATCAACTCTAACAACGCCTGCCCGTTTGAACGCAGCATCGTAAATAGCGTCTTCACCGGACAATGAGCCAGTGTGAGAAGCGGCAGCTTTTGCACTTTCGACAAACCTGCCAGACTTTACAACAATTATAGGTTTGGTTCGTGAGAAGTGTCTTGCCGCACTCATAAATTTGCGAGCTTCCGTAATACCTTCAATATACATGAGTATGCTCTTCGTTTTTGGGTCAGTTCCAAAATAATCTATGAGATCACCAAAATCAATGTCAATCATGGAACCCACTGAGACGAAGTTGCTAAATCCGATGTTTTCATGAATAGCCCAGTCAAGAATGGCAGAACCCAGAGCACCACTTTGGCTTAAGAATGCAATGTTGCCGGGTTTTGGGACTTTATCCACGAAGGTCGCATTTAGATTTATTTGCGGCCGAATTAGACCGATACAGTTTGGCCCCAAAATTCTTATCCCATATTTTTTCGCAATTTCGTGAATCCGGTCTTCCAATGCTTTCCCCGCTGACCCTATTTCCTTGAAGCCAGCTGAAACTATTATGGCACCTTTTACACCTGCTTTGCCGCATTCTTCAATTACATCTGGAACGGTCTTTGCGGGAGTTGCAACCATTGCTAGGTCTACGGGTTCAGGAACTTGACCGATGGTTGGATAGGTTTTTATCCCGACGATTTCAGGTTTGCGCATGTTAACCAAGTAAACCTTGCCTTTGAAACCTTGAAGAGTAAAATTCTTAACGATAGCATAGCCAACGGAGCCTTCGGCGTCACTTGCGCCAATAATCGCTACACTTTGAGGATTGAAAATCTTGTCAAGGTTTTGAGTAACCATTTCAGTGCTAACCTTCTGCACTTTCAGGTTCGTTGAGGGGGGAAATTAAAAGATTATGTATTCACAGTCCGTCTCCGGTTGGACAATATTTCATATATGCTCAAAGCAAATCCGATTTAGGATATCCCTGTGGGAGGGATCAAACTCTATTGTCTTAAACGGAAATTTGGCATTAAAGCTTTGTTGGTATTGCTTATTGCTTTGTCAACAGTGGCAAATTGTTTTGGAAATTTACCGCAAGGTATATTTCCCTTAGAAAAACTGCTTAAGCAAGCTCGAACCAGTCTGGGAGAGAGAAATCACTTGACAATAAACGCCGTAATTTTCGATTTAGACGGAACCATTGCAACCTTTAACCTCGACTACAAAACGCTCCGTGCAGAAGTTCGAGGCTACCTTCTGAACATGGGTGTGCCATCATCAGTTCTCGCAATTAATGAAAGTATTTTTGAAATGCTAAAAAAAACCGAACTTTTCATGAACCATGCGGGAAAAACCGCCGTAGTCGAAGAAATTCGTGTTGAAGTAATGGGAATAACAGAGAAATTCGAGCTAGAAGCTGCCTCACAAACAAGTCTGCTTCCCGGAGCCATAGAGACCCTCAAAACTCTAAAGAAAATGGGTCTAAAAATTGGATTGTGCACCCTTAGTAGCCGAAAATCAACCGAGTTTATCTTGAATCGCTTCAAAGTAGCAGAATATTTTGACGCAATTACCCCTCGAGAAAATACTAGCCAAGTTAAGCCAAACCCAGAACACTGCCAAACATCATTGGGAGCTTTGAAGGTAACATCAACCGAAGCTATTTTTGTTGGAGACAGTGTTATTGACATAAAAGGAGCAAAGGACCTAAAGGTAATTGCTGTAGGTTTGTCAACTGGAGTTTCCACCAAAGATCAGCTAGTTCAGGAGGGGGCTAACTACATCATTACTTCAATAATAGACTTGCCTAACCTTGTTGAAAGCATAAACAAGGGCCAAAATGTTTCCGCTTAATTCAACTTTTTAACATCTAAAGCCAAAGTTTTGTGACAATGAATGCAACGAGTAAAGACTAATTCGAATCCGTTCAGTATGTCGAAATGTCTCTGAACGTAAGATTGATGACCTGTATGGTTACAACTATCTTGGGTGGAAATCAAACTATCATCTCCATTCATTTTCGCTTCACCATTTAGGATTCAATTCTAATTTTGACTTGATTGAAATTTTCTCGCTTTTCAGAAATATTAAGCCAACCGGATTGATTCGACTTTTTAGACTTCACCAATTACTGCATTTCAAATTTGAGATTTCTTAATTATCGTTGAATAGGCGAGGCGTGCATCCGCGCAAAATTAAAGGAGAGAGGGGAGGAAGAGGAACCTAAGATGGATGCACGCCACACAATTTGAGCTGCTAAACATGTTCTAAGCAAAATGCAGAAACCAATTTTCGCCTGGATCCCATTGAAACTCGTTTTCTCTCTTTGGGTAGTTTTAGTTTCTGGGAACTCTTGCTTGTGATAAAAACTGATTCGCCTTGTTTCAAATGTTCTTGTACTTTTGAGAAGTCCACTTCTTGAACATCCTGAACTTCCACGTTTTGGGTAGGGTCATTTCTTAAGAACAGCACTTGAAACTGGTGTGATTTTTCCTTTTTTGCTCTCAGAATTTTGCTTAACATTTGCCTTCTCACTCTTGCTTTGTTAGATTACTAAAATACACAGGTCAGTGTGTATCTACTGAAATTATTTACCCGGGAAAATTCATAAAGCTATGTGACTGTAATAGCACACCAACATAGAGGGCAAAGAATGAAAAATGGGTCTTAATTGAGAATGAAGTTGAGAATTTTCTCTTTTTCGTTAAGTGAAGAGACTGTTAAATCAGGATTTGCTGCCTTGAGCTCCGTTTTGCTGTAAGCGCCCTGAGCAACGGCCACGCAGCCCATGCCGGCTGCTTTTGCTGCTTTTACTCCAAAGATGGAGTCCTCAACAACCACGCAATGTTCTGGTGAGACACCTAGAATTTGGGCAGTTTTCAGGAAAATTTCTGGATCAGGTTTTGACTTACTAACTTCATCAACAGTAAGAATAACGTTGAAAAACTCTAAAACGTTCAAAGCTTCTACCATGCTATGTATTACTTTACGGCTATTCATAGAAGCCAACCCAACTTTTACTTTCCCGCTGAGTGATTTCAGGAGATGTTCTGCACCAGGAAATAGTTTGACTTCTCGGGTTTTTTCTACTTGAATCCGAGTCTTTATATTGATCAGTTTATGAAGTAAGGCCGTATTTGCTTCAATCCCCTTTGCCCGCAAAATTTCTTTGAATGTGTCTTTTGCCCCAACTCCAATACGGCGTTCGATAAACTCGTTTGTTTCGTCTATTCCTGCTGCTTCCTTTAGAGCCTTATGAAAAGAAATCAGAATAACTTCTTTTGTGTCGGCTAAGGTTCCATCCCAATCAAAAATAACCGTGTCAAACATGAGATAAAACAGTTCCTTTGCTTGCGGACTCTAAATCTTAGAGGCTTCGGGGCAGACCTTTTCTCGGATCAACGCACTCTTCTTGGTAGCTTGCTCTACTGCTCTAATTAATGCTTGTCTAATGTTACTCCCTTCTAATTCGTAGACGGCTTCGATTGTTGTACCTCCGGGCGTTGTAACCATGTCTCTTATTTTTGCAGGGTGTTCTGGAAGGTCTAAGATGAGTTTGGCTGTTCCCAGCATGTTTTGCGCCGCAGCTTTCTCAGCGATATTTCGAGGCAACCCAACCTTTAATCCTGCATAAACTAGTGCTTCAGCGATTATGGAGAGATATCCCGGTCCGCTGCCGCTTAACCCTGTGATGGCATCCATGTATTTTTCGTCAATTTCCTCGCTAATGCCCATCATGTCAAGGAGGGTTTTGATTTTTTCTCTGTCTTTTTTGGTGACGCTCGAATCACAACAGAACGCAGTGTAGGATGCTTGAACCATTGCAGCTACGTTGGGCATAATCCGCACCAATTTGGCATCTGGAATATTCTTCCTTAGAAACCACAATGGAACTGTGGCGGCTGTCGAAAACAAGATTTTGCCTTTGACTTCTTTGCTAATTTCTTTGAGAACCTTCTCCAGGTCTCCTGGTTTAACGCTGACAAAAATGATGTTGGCTTCCGAAGCGGCTTTCCGATTGTCGGAGGTACCGCTTGCTCCGAGGGCTTCGAGTTCCTTTATTTTTTCGGTCATAAAATCGGCGGCTATGATTTTGCCAGGATATTTACCTTTTAGGAGGCTTTTGACGATTGCGCCGCCCATCATTCCTGTGCCTATGACCGCGATTGTGTCAGACATGTAATTCACCTGTTTTCGATTTCTACTACTCGGGGTTTCTGCTCTTAAACCTTTATCGTGCAAAAAACGCAGTCTTCTTCATCGCAGATTGCATTGCTGAGGAAGGTGCGTCGGTTCGTACGCCAAGAGAATTAAAGTGAGTTGCAATTGCTTTGAATCCGTCTTCACGAAGAGTCTGAAAAAATGTCACCACAGAAGGCGAAGGCAAACCAAGTTTTCCACTTAGCTTATCTAAGACGTAATATGTTATTGGGGCGTCTGCTTCATCTAAGGTTAGTTTTAGGAGTTTTGCGATTTTGCTGCTGTTCCTGAAGGCGACGTGTGAATTTTCATTAAACATGGATTCAACGAATTGTTTGTTGATGATTTTCCCTATCCATAAAGGGCCAGCGTAATCCATTTTGGTGCCGCATTCGGGGCATTTTGCTTCAGCATCAGGGAAAGGTTTGGTGGCGGTTTCTCGGTGGAGGCATTTGAAGCAGTGAAGTATGTAGCCGAGGTTCCTTAGGCTTTGGTCGGCTTTTTGGCAACCATACCCGATTTGCATATAGACGCGTATGTAATGGTCGCTGCAGTGACTAAACAACACTTGAGTGCCGATATCATGTCTTGCGGCGGTTGCGGCGACAACGCCCGCAAGAAAACGCACTGCCAGTTCATGGCAGTACTCGGTTCGTAGAGGTTTTCCTCCGTACTTGCGAATGCAAGCTCTTGAATGAACACCGCAGAGGGGGGCCATATCCGTAGCAGTCGCAGCAAGTAAGCCGTTATTGCGCAAGGCTTGGATGGCCGAGTCCAAATGGGGCACCGGTGTTCCAAACGGGTCTAAGTCAACAATATCGAATCGTTTCTTGGGTGCACTGTGTTCGCTTAGGAGGCGGTTGGCATCTTTGTGCTTGATCTTGACATGGTCTTGTAAGTTGTTCAAGATGACATTGTACGCAGCGAGTTTGGCTGAGCGTTGATTTATGTCGCCGCTAATCACTTTCATTATGCCTTGTATTTCAGCAGCGAAGCGGACGCTGCGGATACCTGTCCCAGTCAGCGGCTCACAGATCGTTATTCTTTTGTTAACTATGCGTTGATAAGCCTGGAACGCAAGGACAGTCAGATCGCGGTTGAACTCCATTACTGGGTTATAGAAGACTGGTGCTTTGCTGGGTGCATAATCTGAAGGGCAGACACCATAGGCTTTCAATTTTGGCGCGACTATTTTGATCTTGCCTTCAGTGATTATTTCGGTTGGAAAATCAGCTTCGAAAGTTTCGGACATTTCTGCTCCATCAGCTGTTGCAGATGGAAAGATTTTATGCTCATATTAGACTTCTGGTTAGAACTGAGGTAAAAGCTTTGGAGAAACGTGTCTTAATCTTGACGGGCAGTCCTGGCGTTGGAAAAACAACCGTACTGGCCAAAACCGTGAGTGGTTTGAAAGAACGCAATGTGCTCATTGGGGGTATGTTCACCCGTGAGGTCAGGGAAGGTACTAAACGTGTAGGCTTCGAAATCATAGATATAATCAGTCTCAAGCATGGTTGGCTCGCACACGTCAATCAACAAGGCGGTCCTCAGCTTGGAAAATATCACGTGAACCTCAGAAATCTCGAATCAATCGGTGCATTAGCCATAAACGTTGCAGCTCAGAAATGTGACATTATCGCCGTTGACGAGATCGGACCAATGGAGTTATTCTCAATAAAATTTAGAGAAGCCGCTCAAAAAGCACTTGATGGAAAAAAATTGGTTATCGCAGTTGTACATTGGAAAGCCCAAGATAAGTTAGTACTTGAGGCGAAAAACAGAGCAGACGCAGAGACTCTCACGGTTACAGTTGAAAACAGAGAGATGCTTCACGAAGTTTTGGTTAAGAAAGCCATCGCGTTTCTTAAGCAAACTTAGATCCACGCGGTTTTGATTTCGTCCATTGTTCTGAGATGAGGGTCGTCAGAGAGACAGGTTGCTTCCAGCCTTAGAGCTGTTGCAGCGATTATGCTGTCAACAATATTCGTCCGGTACTTTTGACGGAGTTGAGCACTGCTCTTGGCAATTTCAGCGTCAACCTTCACAACTTTGAAGTCTTTTTCTAGGAGTGAAGCCCTTAGGTCGGCTGTTTCCTGCCCCTCGCATTCGAGGGTAAGCCAGTAGATTTCATGCAAAACTATTGCAGAGATGAAGCGCTCTTTGGTTTTCTGGATGGCTTCCCTCGTTTTGCGGAGCATAGTGGATTCTCGCGAATAGTAGTGTTCGAGAAAGAATCTGGTGTCATACACCGTTTTAGGCATCTAAGTCCCTAAGTTTAGCCAAAAGTCTTTTCATATCGTCAGGAGAGGCAAATCTTGCTCCTGACCCGGCCAAATCTAGAGTAGATTTTTTAGGTTTTAGAAGTATGCCTTCGTTTGTGTCGAGTACTTGAAGGCGAGTGCCTTCTTCGATGTTGTATTTTTCGCGCAGTTTAACCGGGATAGTTGTTTGTCCTTTTCTGGTTACTACGACTTCGTCGTCCATGTTGCATCAAGGTACTACCTGTAATTCGTAGTACTTATAAATTTTACTACTCAAATCTTGCAGTACTACATCTCGAGTACTATTGGGGACTCAACATATAAAAATGAAAGAATAAGTAAAGGGAAAATACACCACAATAATATTGTGGTTTAGCTCACTACTTTCCTGAATAGGTACAAAGTGGCACTCATCGTAACTACTGCAACCAGACCGATTACTCCCCACGAAGGAAGAATAGTACCCCAATCGTAGCCAGTAGTCATGAGCACGCGTATCGCGTTAACGGCATAGCTTATCGGGTTAAACATTGAAACAGTCTGCACCCAAGTCGGCATGAAGTCAAGTGGGAACAGGGCCGTGCTCAAGAACAGAAGTGGAAAAGTGAGGAATCCGCCGATGGCGAACACAGTTTCGGAGCTCCGTGATTTCATACCTATTGCTAGCGAAATTCCTGACCAAGCTAAGCCAAAGAAAGCGATTGTGAAAAAGATGAGCAGGATACCGATTACTCCGGTTGTTACATAGGCACCTAGTGCATATGCAAGACCCAAAATAATGGCGGATTGAATGACCACTCTGAAAGCGTCGCTTGTCAATCTGCCAAGCAAAATAGCAGGTCTTTTAACTGGTGTAACTAGCATCTTCTGCAGAAAGCCTGAGTCAATGTCGAGAACAATTGATGTCCCCGATTGCAATGCGCTGCCAAACGCGTTTTGCAGTAGAATACCAGCGGTGGCGAACTCAAGATAACTTTGTCCTCCAGGGAGCACTCCGAAGCTGCCGAATTTTGAAAGCAACTGAGTGAATAGTACCAGGAAAATGATTGGCTGAAAAAGTGAGAAAAACAGCAGGATGGGGTTTCGTACCAGTTTTTTCAAGTATCTAACGAATATGTAGCGGGTATCAGAAAAGAGAGTCATCTTTTTAGCGCCTCCCACCGAACATTGCACTTGGAGCCTTGACTAAATCTTCAGCTCTTATTCTTCTACCTGTGTGCTTCATGAAGACATCGTCTAGCGAAGGCGAGGAAAAAGTCACAGATGCAAGCCGGATGTCACTGCTGTCAAGTGCCCGCACAATATCTGCAATTAGTTGTCCAGCGCCTTTTGCGTAGACAGTAAGGCATTCCTCGGAGTCCAGTATTTCGGAGACGCCAGTCATGCTCTTAATAATCTCTTTGGCTCGCTGTTTATCTTTCTCGCAGTTTTCGAGAGTGACTTTGATTGAATCCGCTCCAACTTGGGATTTGAGCTCGGCAGGGGTGCCGCTTGCCACTATTTTTCCAAAGTCAATTATAGAAAGTCTCTTACAGAGTTTATCTGCTTCTTCAAGGTACTGTGTTGTTAAGAAAATAGTGATGCCTTCTTCTTTGTTTAGTTTTTCTAAGTATGTCCAAATGGCTGCTCTTGACTGAGGGTCCAAACCTGTTGTAGGTTCATCCAAAAAAAGCAGTTTTGGTTTGTGAATAAGAGCGGTTGCAAGGTCGAGTCGTTTCTTCATTCCACCAGAATAATTTCGGGCTCGTTTTTCCGCCACTTCTTGAAGCCCCACAAGGGTCAGAAGCTCGTTGACTCGTTTCTTGAGTTCGTCTCCGCCCATTTGATGAAAACGACCTTGAAGAGTGACGTTTTCTCTTCCAGTCAAGTCACCGTCAACTGTTGTTTCTTGACTTTGAACGCCAATAATTTTGCGTATGGCTCCTGCATCTTTACTGACGTCGTAGCCAGCTACGTTAACTGAACCAGATGTTTTCCTCAATAGAGTGGTAAGAACTTTGATGGTTGTGCTTTTTCCCGCCCCGTTTGGTCCTAGGAAACCGAAGAACTCCCCATTCGTTACATTAAAAGAAATGTTGTCTACTGCTTTGGTACCGTCACCGTAGACTAGAACAAGGTCCTTGACAGTGATAATTTCAGACATAATAAGCCTTCAAAAGATAGGTTTTGAATTGCAAGATAAGAGTTTGTGACTGCTTCTACACAACCACATTTTAATCCGTTTATAGAAGCCTGTTAAGAAATAACAATTGTGCTGGGAAAGTACGATTTGTTGTAGCGTTTGTACAACAACAAGTTCTTATAAGCTTTCAAATTCCTATTAGCTATTCAGTGTCCTGAAGCCATCAAACGTTGCATCAAGTTTGGCGGGTCAGGAGTTAACGAAAACGCGGAAATGTCCCCTCATTCCCCAGGAAAATTTTCTGATCCGCGTCAAGTTAACAAACCGAGATCCGCCAATCTATAATTTTGGGAAATAAGCCAAAGACAAGGATACAGTTTTGCACTTTCACAAAGAATCTACAGTGATATAAAATTGGGGCAAACTAAAAAATATTTGAGGAAAAGAAGAAGGCTATTCTGCCTTCTTCTGTTTTCCAGGTCTCAAAGAGCGTACGGTTGCGCCTGCGCGCCACATCTCAGAGTTACCCATTTCTTTGAGTTCATCGGAGAGTTTCTGCCTATAATCAGGTGCCTTGCTCTTTTCGAGGACAATGCGTGTTTCTTCGCCTGCGGCTACTAGATCGTAGAGTGAGTCAAAAAGTGGTTTGGTTCCTTCACGGAAACGGTCTCTCCATCTTAGAGCGCCTATTCGGGCTGTTTCACTGCAGTTGCAGTACATCCAGTCCATACCGTTTTCATCGACAAGGCGGATTAAGCTTTGTGTGAGTTCCTCAACACTTTCGTTAAAAGCCTCGCTTGGGCTGTGTCCATGTTCACGTAAGGTTTTGTATTGGGCTTCTAGGATGCCTGCGAGGGCACCCATCAATGTGCCGCGTTCGCCTGTTAAGTCACTGTAAGTTTCTTTCTCAAATGTGGTCGGAAAGAGGTATCCTCCGCCGATGGCGATGCCGAGAGCTTTAGCGCGTTCTTCTGCTTTGCCTGTTGCGTCTTGGAAAATCGCAAAGCTGCAGTTTATGCCGCTTCCGTCAACAAAGTTTCTGCGCACAGATGTGCCGGAGCCTTTTGGTGCAACGAGAATTACGTCTATGTCCTTGGGTGGGATAACGCCTGTTTGTTCTTTGTAGACTATGCTAAAACCGTGGCTGAAGTATAGGGCGTCTCCTTTTTTGAGGGTTTCTTTTATTTTTGGCCATACTGCTTTTTGTGCTGCGTCGGTAAGTAGAAACAGTTTGATTGTTCCTTTTTTGGCTGCTTCTTCCATTGGGAAGAGGTTTTTGCCTGGAACCCAACCGTCGGCAACTGCTTTATCCCATTCTTTTTTGAATGTGCCTTCTTTTTCTTGTCCGATAATTACTTTTATTCCTTGGTCACGCATGTTGAGTGATTGAGCTTGACCTTGAATGCCGTACCCTAGTGATACAACAACTTCGTCTTTCAGGGTTTTTCGGGCCTGCTCAACAGTGAACTCTTTTCTTGTGATGACGTTCTCTTTAACGCCGCCAAAGTCCATTTGTACCATAATAATTCCTCAAGGCTGATTAAGTGATAACTAAGACATAATTAAGAATTATGACTGAAACCTTTCGGATAATTATTTCTATACATGACATTATCTGGTCTCTGTGTGTGGGATTAAAATTATGCTAACTGGGGAGTGTGGTTTCTTGTTTAATTATCTTTGGACTAGCCCACGCACGTGTGTTCCCTAAATTGAGTCTTGCATCGCTTATTGGGGGTGAGTATGCACTCGGTTTGGCTTTCTCCCTTGCTAACCCTGGCTCGTTGTGGTTATAATTACGTTGCAACTGAAGTCAGTTATTCCACTTATTGTTGGGTAAACAGATAAGGTAAGTTTCTAGCGGAACCACTTGATCTACGCCAAGGATTTGGCCAGAATAGTTCCAGTTCAAGGACATGTAATCCAAAGAGGCGGATGGAGCCCAGTTTGATGTTGCCAACCACAGCGAAACCGCCGAATTGCCTTCATTCTTTACATAAACCGTTAAGTTGTTATTTGAACCCGCTTCTATGAATCCCCAATCGAGTGAAAGAGTTCTGTTTGTACAGGCTTGGTCCCAGTAAATCCCAGTTCCTAGGCCCTTAACGGAACCTGCGTACACAATATTTTTGTTCGAACCAAAATTCACCATTATGGCGCCGAGAACAACAATAGTTAAAACGCACGTTGCCGTGAATATTGCTTTTCTGTGAACACAATTGGTAATTGGAGTGGCAGACGAAACGCTTAAGTTCACCATTCCTTCATTGATTTTTTCCCATATTTTCCTAAGATTCTCGCAAAACATAACAACCTCAATAACATATCTTAATACACAATATATACAGCAGGTGGTATAAACATGTGTGACTGGGGTGGCACACCTACAAGTCCATTCCGCTGCGCATGCGATGACGTATTCCAATGGCCACGCATGTAGTAGCGCGCGGGCTAAACGCCTCAGTCCCATAGACTAAAAATGATCAGTAGATGTGATTTGCGGCATTCAGCCCAAACGAGTCTTCCCGGTACACACTGAGAACCAAAACTCTTCAAATCATTCTGCTCTAATATTCAAACAATTGAAACAGAAAAAGAATATGGTCTGAACTGAATACACCGACAATTATGACTGAGATTAAAAGTCTTTGGAGGCGTTTCTTAAGAGCAGCCTCCGTTTCATGTACATACTCTCTGAGAACAGCTTTTATCTCCTTGAGCAATGCGGCGATAATTTCCCTCACAAATGACAATTAATCCCCAGACCTTCATGTCGGCTTTCTATCTGTTGCAGTTTCCAATTTAACATTTCTAGTTACTATTATCCAATCCAATATTCGCTACTGAGCAGGAGGACTCAAGTGTGCTTATTCAATGATTTTTCTTAATACAAGTTGGCTTAGCAGCAAGCTGATTTTGTCTGAAGTGTTGCTGTTCCTTTCAGTGTTACGTTCTTTCTTTAAATGTTCGGAAGCATGATTTTTGATGGCGCGATTCATAGCCTGTAAATCTGGCAATAGGAGAATTTCGGATCCGCATTCACACTTTATGAGCGGCAAGCGTTTCTTCAAATGCATGTCTGCATCGGTGTTTTTGCCTTCTGTAATGTTCACAGTTTCTGCTGGCTCAATTGGCAATATTTTCTGATTCTTCTCAAATGCAGTCTGACTCATCTAAGCTCGAAAAACTCCATTCACTTTCCTGAAGGATAGGTATAGTCCATGATTCCTTTTATGGTCATGTCTGTGTTACCCCCCAGCTACAACCCCCAAATTTCTTCGGAGTCACTCCTGCTGTTAAAGCTGCAAGAAAGGCAAATGAAGATCCATAGTCAGAGCGATAGTGGGCTTAAGAAGTCTTTTTGCACATTGGAACTGGTGGAAACTTTCAAAATCAGACCAACACAACTATTCGAAAATCGAAGATGGCCAAATATCTTGCTAAGACAACAAATAAATTTAAATACAAATTAATGCCAAGAAAATGTTGGAGAATATTGAGAGTGCCCAATGACGAAAACACTGACTTACTCTTGGGTTTGGGTTTGAGTCTCAATCAGGCAAGAGTCTACGTGGCAATACTTAAACTGGAAAAAACAACAGTCGGGCAGGTAGCAAAGTTATCAAAAGTGCGCAGGGAAGACGTCTATAGAGTTCTGCCATCACTCGAAAAAATGGGGCTGATCGAAAGACTGCTGGGCAAACCAACTGAGATCCGCGCTACTCTTATTTCGAATTCCTTAACTTCACTAGTAACAGAAGAAAAAAACAGATCGAAAGAACGATTAACAGATATGAGAAACATAGTCCAGAAGCTATCAATCAAAGATTGGAAACAGCCACCTCCTGGAGAAGAAAGCATCTACATACTCATAGCGGAAAAGAAAGCAATTCTGGCAAAAACTTCAGACCTGATTAATAATTCGGAAAAAGAAGTCGGGTTTATTGCAGACAAAAGAAGAGTCAACCAGGTTTTGGCCCAGTTTTCAGATGAGTATAAGCATGCAATAAAGAAAGAGGCGCAGATTCGACTTATCTTTGAAGGAGAACGTCCAGACAGCCTGCTCAAAGAAGAAGTCCAAAGACTCATCGGAAGCGCCTCGGTCAGCGTCAAGTTTCATCCTGAACGTTTGAATCACTTCATAATGTCAGATGACAAGGAAGCCATGATTACCACCTCCAAAGAAAGCGGATTAGGCGAAAGCCCTTCTCTTTGGACAAACAACAGCAACCTCATAGGCGTACTAAGAACAAGTTTTGAATCCGACTGGAAAAAAGCCGAAAACTAATCTGAAAAACTCCGTTTATCCTTTTCGTTTCAAGCCTCAGTCTGTTTCAGCAGTTGGAACAAACAACGTAATAACAACCGTTAGAATGTGGATGTGGGCTCACAGTCACACATGCTTAACTCTGTCAATGACCACTTGTAAGGTAGGCGAAAAGGAGGTATAGAAAGTATGAGAACTAGCGAGTTAATTGATAAAGATGTTTTTGCGATAAATGAGAAAATCGGCAAAGTCAAAGGAATTGAAGTAAATCCGGAAGAATGGAAGGTAACTCATATTGAGCTTGAATTGGAAAAGGATGTAGCTGAGTCTGTGCTTGGCGCAAAGAAACGCGGAGTGCGAAACATGATGGACGTTTCAGCCCTAGAGAAAGGGGTTGCCGCGTGGACTGATACGGGATTGCACTTGAAGGTTCCAAAAGATCAGCTTCACATGTACCTTAGGCCAGTACCTTAGATTCAGGCGGGAAGTTAACTGTGAATATCTGGTTGACGATTGCTGTTATAGTTGTTATACTTTGGTTAGTTGGTTTCCTTGCTTTGCCAGGCATAGGCGCACTGATACATATATTGCTCGTGATTGCAGTGATCTTAGTCCTCGTTTGGCTGTTCACTGGTAAAAAGCTGTGGAAATAGATTATGTTCCCTCTTTTTTGTTACCTTAAACTTATTTGGAGAACCAAGATTGTTTGGTCAAAGGTTTGAGCCCACGCAACCCACTAACATATTTATTGCCGCGCTCAACGAAGAAGAAGGATTAGGCGCCACCATCTCTGAGCTTTCAGAGAACATAAATGCGAATCGTATTCTGGTAATTGACGGTCACAGCCACGACCGAACAGTCGAAGTTGCCAAAGATCATGGAGCAGAAATCCTTTTCCAAGACGGCAAAGGCAAAGGCGACGCCCTAGCCAAAGCGGTACAGTGCATGGATGCGGACGTCGAGTACGTCGTAATTACAGATGCTGACTTTACTTACCCAGCTGAGCATGTGCCAGAAATGATTCAGATCCTCGAAAATATGCCACAAGTAGGCATGGTCTGCGGGAACAGGTTTGGCAAACAGCCAGAAGGAGATGCTTTCCAAGGTCGGTTTACTTTTGGAAATAAGTTGTTGGCTTTTTCCCACAGTTTTCTTAACGGAGTAAATTTGAAGGATCCATTAACGGGATTACGGGTTATCCGTGCCGATATACTACGGAAATGGGAGATTAAGTCGAAAGGCTTTGACATAGAAGTCGAATTAAACCATCAAGTAGGCAAACAAGGATTTGAGACAATTGAAATCCCAATAGGATACCGAGAACGATTGGGCGAGAAAAAACTGAAAATGAGGCATGGCGCAACTATTCTAAAAAGAATTCTATTCGAAAGCTTCGATAGACATTATTAGTGGCTGGGCCGCGAGGCACAAAGCTAGGGAGAGATATTCAAGCGCGTGCTTCGATTTAGACATTTGATTATTTATTGATTTGATGCGATCAAATGCAAGTTTTCTTGGCTGTCTCTGTTAATGGAGATGTGTTATATTTGGAGAAACATGTTCGAGATTTCGTGGATTCGTTAAGATTTAGAGTTATGCGGTTGATAAGAGGAAGAGGGAGAGAAATTAACGTTGATGTATTCTCTAATCCTGAAAAGTACTTAATACGATTGCCAATGGAGAAAATTATTGCTGACAAAAAAGTCTCCCGAGAAGGGGTAGACAAATACAAGCAAAAGATCAAAAGCGGCGAGAAAGTTGCGCCTATAGTCGTGGTTAAGCATCCAAGGTTTGAAGTCTACGCAGTTTTGGATGGTCATCACAGATATTATGCCTATTTGGAATTGGGAAAGAAAATAGTTAATTGCGCCCTTGCCGGAGACTTCTCAAGCGTGTTCTTTTTCATGACTCAAAAAGGTTATTTCCAGCCCAAAACTGAAGTCAGAGAGGAAATCCGAAAACCCATTCCTTTCTTACATGAAAATATCGAAGAGTTTCTTCACGATTTTTTGAAGGATCCCAAGAAGTCTGCCACCCCTAAAAAAGAAAATCAAGCATAGACTTCTTGAACATACTAAAGACTGGAGAAATCAATTTTGTTCTGCTGTAATTGGCTGTAGTGTCCAAGCCCCAGTCACGTAAAGCTATAAGCATTTTTAGACTTAACTAATATTGCGTGTCCTTTAGTACTCAAACGTCGCAATGAAATTTGGCGGGTTAGTGACTGCCCGAACGCGGAAAAATGTCCCTTCATTCCCCATCAAAGGTTCCTTTTCAACTCCGCGCAAGGCAAGCAAAACCTGATCCGCCAATACCTTCTTCTCAAACTTACAGAAGGATTTCCAGCTAAAATTAAGGAATTCTGAGACTATTCAGAAAGGGCTTTGTTTATTCCCAGCTCCATTTCTAAAAGATTTTCAACAAGAGGAAGAAAACTATTGCGATGCATTGAAGGTTTCAGACAACTTGAAATCCACGCTTCAACCGTTCAATGAGCGCTTTCTATTTTTCATTTGTCTTTCTATTCCTCAAGTTCTCAGGTCGTTCTTCTATGGTTATCAGCAGCTCTTCCGGTTTGACTGGCTTAACTAAATGGTCTTGAGCGTCGTATTTTGAGGCCTTGCGCACTCCCAATTAACCAAATATCACAATAATAACTGCTATTGTCAACAAAGTATTCATAATAAACCTTCTAGTTTTATTGGTGATCATTTAAAAGAGTTAAGGGTATGTGACTGTGAGACCCCAGCTACATATGCTTAATAGTGTTTTACGTCTACTATAGTTTAACGGAGTTGTAGATTTTGGGCGTTATAGATGATATATTTCGATTTATTACTTCTGGAAGCATAGGCGGTTTGCCACCAATCGTAGTAATGATTATTCCGTTCGTCATCGGTCTAATCGTGGGCTATCTAGTTCACAAAATGCTAAAGATCGCCATCATTGCCGCAGTTATACTCGTAGTCGTTGCCTACTTCGGCTTTTTCGGACTGAGTCTTGGCGTGTTAAAGAACCTGGCAGACACATATGGACCAATAGCACTTCAATATGGCACACTTATTCTGGGAATATTACCCCTTGGTATCGGATTCATAATAGGAGTAATCATAGGCTTCATATTCTCGTAAAATAAACATCCCTCATTTCCAAAACATCGAAACAATCGCGGATGGCTGATGGTGAATTGCTATTTCGCTAACTACTATAAATTCCAGCCATATTTCTGAAGAAAACTGTGTACGGTGCTTTAACACCAATTTTTGGCGTTTCAACACGTTGGAACATTTAAAAATTACACAAACTCAACTATTCTAAAAGCGACTACTACATATTTTTCGAAAAAGACCAATTCTTAAGTACAAATTTCTGCAAGAAATATTCGCAAGAGCTGAAAATATCCAACGACGAAAACACAGAACTACTGCTTGGTTTGGATTCAACTTAACCAAGTATGCAGTTCTTTCCAATGCTTGGAACAAATAACCAATGCATAATTATCCGAATGTCGGTGGGTACTAACAGTCACATATGCTTAACTCTTTCAATGACCATTTGTAGGATAGCCCAAGCATGGGCGAAGAAGGCTAGTTCTTAATATAGAATAAAGAAGGCGAAAAAAATGTTGGGAAAGATCTTAATAGTTTATTCGACAAAAACTGGAATAAATGCAGAGGCAGCAAAAGCCATAGCTGATGCGTTTAAAACAATCTACGACACTGACGTAACGATCGTAGATCTTAAAAATGGTTCCCCAGACATTGCACCATTCCAAAACATAATTGTCGGTGGTGGTGTAAAGAGTACAAGCGTTTACAATGAAGCCGTGGATTTTTTGGAGAGAGACTTTGGGGGCAGAAATGTTGCACTCTATTTCTGTTGCGAGGATAACGAAAACCCGAAAGAACAAAGTACTGAAGACAACTCGAAAAAAGCACTGTCCAAAAACAAATCTCTTAAACTTATCGACGTTGCCGCCTTTGGAGGATGCATGCTTAGAGAAGGAAAACCCGTCATGGACGAACTAAACATGAATAGGGTAAAAGAATGGGCAATAGAGCTGGGAAAGAAGTTCAATATTCAATCTCCACGAGGATTACTGTCTAATGAAGCCGCGAGCACGTTAACAATAGAAAAACTGGAAAACCCAAACCTACTCAGCAGCGTGCCCCTTGAAAAGGCCTTTCAGTTTTTTACAGAACTCGGAGAAAACACTGGAATAACCGCAAGAAGCACTCCTGAATTCGCCGAAAAACTCCAAAAAATACCCATTCAGTCTGTCACATTTCATTTTCAGCGGCAAGATTTTCAAAATTGGTTCAAAATCACCGTTGGTGATGAAGTAATAGCCAAGAGAATAGACCAGATTAACATATGGGTCCACAACGATGAAAACTTGAGGAAAGAGCTGTTTAAAACTGTTCAAAATCGCATCACCGAATTAACGAAATCTCCAAA
>CAWGRS010000009.1:0-18074 GCA_963825115.1 Candidatus Bathyarchaeota archaeon
TTGAAGATACAAAAAGCATAATTTCCAAGTTTTTTCCGGGAGCTCATAAGCGGACCTATTTTTGGAGTAACGGCCACACTGCAAATTTTGCCAGTAGCTTCATCTTGTATATAAATTGGACCAGGGCGTTTCATTTTTTCATCAATCTTAAATCTAGCATTAATTAGGTCTCCTACGCCACATATGCTAATCATGATTTCAGGAAGAAAAGGTTGGGTTGTGGGATTCGGATATTCCTGTCCGGGCCCACTTGGTTTTTTTTCTGTCATTTCTTCTCAACTGGAATCTAGATGTTTCATCTGGATATTAGATATACTGGTATTGACTTTGTTGGATCTGTGGCGCCTTGTTTATTGACTTTGACTACTACGACTGCTCCACCTGGGTAATTTCCGTCATTAGTAACTTTGTAGTCATCGTGTGCATGCCAAAGATAGAGAAGCGGGTATCCTGTCTTGAAGCCAGTTGTTTTGTCTGCGCCATAGCCTTGGCCTGAGGATGATGTTACGCCTGTTCCTGATGTTGGTATGGCGCCGGGTCCTAACACCATAGGTATTGATGGGTCAACAACGTGGACTACATCACCGTAGTCTGCTTTGGATGGCTTATCTGAGCCTAGTTGCACAGCCTGAGGATATTTGTTGAGGTCGATGGCCGGAAACGTAGGGGTGGGTGGTTGGCCAGTTTCTGATGTTCCATAAGGCATCGGGGAGACGGTGTTTAGAACTGGTCCATAAACAGACGGACTTATGGCAGCTTTATCCGGATATGATAGTAGCAAGTCATAATTTTCGCCTGAGAACACTCCGAAAGTATACATTCTCTTGCGCTCATCTGTTGTTGTGCCGAACATGCTGTTGGATTGGGGTACCCACGCGAAGGTGTCTTTTCCCACTATGCTGGGCATTACTCCGTGGAAATGCATTGGTTGCGCCTGGAAACCTGCATTGTGAAGTCGAGCTAGAACTTTTTCAGCTACTGAGGTTACTACATAGGTTTGTATTGGCTGTCTTGGAGGGAAGAAGACGTTTGTCAGTTTCAAACTTGTTGGTGTTGGCCAACCAGTGGGTGTTGAAGAAGTGTCTACCGCAATACCTGAAGCAGGACCATAGTAAGTTAATTGTTGTGCTGTACTATTGAGAGCGTTTGCTGTTGATGGCGTTCCATTAAAGAGTAATCCCGGTTGGTATCCTTGGTTCCATTTGCCCCCCATGAGTGTATCTGGGAGACATCTGCCGTTGATGGTCCAATAGTTGGGGCGATAATCGGGGATGCTGAAGCCGGAGATCGCTGGATCGGTAGTGGGAGGTGCGGTGAATCCGTAGGGGCTAGGTTCACTAGTTAATGTGGATAGGTCAAGAATGTTATCATGCCATCTTGTGTCAATGTCGCTTAGGAGAAGCACTGCTTCTTGATCGAACCGTGTAAGATTGTTGTTGTAGGCTGCACCTCCATTCTTTGTGTTGCCATATGTTTTCGGATAGATCCACATTGGACCGTACATTCCCATGTGAACATGTTCTGACGCTTCAACGTGGCAATGATAGAGGTATGTGCCCGGTCGTTCACAGTACATTCGATATGTGAATACGGATCCCTTTGGATCGCCTTGGGTTAGGTTTGCGTCGGTTGCTGGAGTAAATGTTGTGTTTCCGCTTCCTGGTAATATGGGGCAACCAGTGCTATCTAGAGAGTATGGGTTCCACATGGGTATGCCGAAGCTAATTTCTGGTATTCCATCGTAAGCTGTTGGTGAGTGGACACCGTGTAAGTGTATGGTGTGTGGGTCTGTTACACATGATCCGAAGGCAAATCCCACGTTGAATAATGTAATATCTAGTATGTCACCTTCTATTCCCCATATTGGTGGGCCGATGTTCATTGCTTTTCCACGCATTATTGGTTGCTTTGTGTTGGGGTCAATCCAATTCAAGTCAGCAAACGCTTTTCTCATGTCTGCAACTGTTGGGGCTCCTACTCCAGCTGCTCCTACGTTGCCTTTTGACCACCCGTATGGTTGGTTCCAGCTAATGGGTGTAGTGAATCCATACATGTAGACTGGTCTTCGCGTGAACCCGAACTTGTCGGTTGGAAGCATTGAAATGCCGTCTGTAGCATACAGGAAGTACCATCTTTCTTGTGGTCTGTAGTTGCTATCTCCGTAGTTGTTGTCACCTTGGTTGTTTTGGCTTACGTCCAATAAGGATGTGTTTGGGGTGGTTGATTGGGGTGTGGTTGCTGCGTTTGTTAAGGCTGGTATTCCGAGCGATAAGCCTACGACTGCTGCGCCGCCTGCTATTGCTCCCGCTTTAATAAATTTTCTTCTCGAAACTCCTTTTTCAGATTTCTCAAAATTTGTGTCGGACATATGTGTCCTCCAACTAGAAGTCTGTTGAGACAGGAATATATGGAATTGTTTCAATCATCTGATATGAACAAGCACAGTAGCAATACACAAGAATTATGAATCATGTGTTAAATACTGCGATTTTTGCTCAATTTGAGCAAAAAGAAAACAGTTTTTCCAAGAAAGCAAAAAAAATTATGAGGAGGGAAAAGTTTAAGGGGTAAGGGTTTGTTTAGCTTTCCGAGTATTCTAAACTTGAGGTTTGTAGTGTGAGCATTAAAGGCGAAACTGTGGAAGAGCGTAAGGCTGAAGTCCTCATCAAGCTGCGGAAATACAAGTTCATAGAAAAGGAAAAGTTCGAAGGAGCCTTCGGCTACACCGTCAACATTCCAGAGGACAAAGAGAAAGCCATAATCTGGTGCATACTTGACCAAGCCACAGTAGGCATAGTCGCCATGAATCAACTCTACAAAGTCATGAAAGAAAAAGAACTGGAACGCGCCATAGTAATCACCGAAGGACGATACACACACGCCGTCAAACAAGGCGCCAAGAAAAAGAAAGTAGAGCTACTGCTCAAGTCATTCCCAGTCTTCGACATATTCGAACACGCACTAGTTCCAATGCACGAAATCCTAACACCAAAAGAACGCGAAACGTTGCTTGAGAAATACAAAGTTAAACCTTACCAGATGCCCCAGGTAACCTCAACTGACCCTGCAGTCAAAGCTATAGGCGCTAAACCGGGCGATGTGCTGCGAATTATAAGAAAAAGCTCCACAGCGGGAGAGCATATCGCCTACCGCTATGTTGTGGAATAAAAGAAAAAAATTTCTTTATTTTATTTTCCAACAATTACTTCTGTAGATTTAATAATTGCAGTTACTTCATCGCCTACTTTCAAGTCTAAGTCTTCAACGGCTTCTTTGGTAATGACTGCAGTAATGGTGGTTGGAATCTTAACTTCGATCTTGACTTTTGCTGTTATAACGCCTTTTTCCACCGCAATAACCTTTCCTTTGAAATTGTTTCGTGCGCTCAATTTCAATCCTTTCACCTCCGAGACTTTGCCTTCAACTAAAACATCATTCAAGTAAGTTTCAAGCTGCCTATACTCCTCAAGCAAGTTTTTGCCCAGGTCTGTTAGTTTTGCTCCCCCGCCTCCAGTCTTTCCGCCTTTGTAGGTTTCAACGATGGGTTCGCCGATGGCTTTTTCAATTTTTTGAATGTAATTCCATACGTAGCGGTACGACATGCCTACTTTTTCTGCGCCTTTGGTGAGGGATTTCTCAGAATTTATGCCTTCAAGGATCTCTGCTCCGCCCTTGCCCAGCACCGGTTTTCCGTCGCATTCTATCCAGACTTTGCATGAGGGCTGATGTTTCTTGTGGATGACCATCCAACTATGGATGAGTTGAGACTGTTAATAAAGGTAACCGCGACGCCAAAATCACCGCTTAAAATGCTAGTTCGCCCCGGACGAATTTGCGTGTTATTTCGTGCTGAGGGTTGTCAAACAAGTCTTTTGTTTTTGCTGCTTCGATGATTTGGCCTTCGTCCATGTGAACGGTTATATCTGCTACCCTTTTGGCTTGACCCAGATTATGAGTCGCCAAGATGATAATAGTATCGTTGCTCCTTCGGTCGCTTATGGTTTTCTCGATAATACGAGCGCTGTTCGGGTCCAAATTCGCCGTCGGCTCATCGAGCAGCAGGATTTTCGGGTCTGAGGAGCATAGCCCTAGCCAAGGAGATGCGCTGTTGTTCCCCACCCGAGGTTTTCTTTGCCTTGCGTTTTTCGAAGTTCTTAAGTCCAACTGTTGCGAGGGCTTGGGTTATCTTCTGTTGGATTTCGGGTTCTGGTTGTCCTCTGATTCTTAGCCCGTATGCAAGGTTGTCGTGTACTGAGCCGCTGAACATGGCGGTTCTCTGGAAAACCAGCGTGCAGGCTTGGCGGAGTTGTCCATCTGTGAGGGTTTGGTTGTTAACTTGTATAGTGCCGCAGTCTGGTTTTTCCAGGCCGGCGATGATTTTGAGTAAAGTGGTTTTTCCTGCTCCGTTGGCTCCTATAAGTACAATTATTTGGCCACCCTGAGCATCCAAGGTGACTAAATCCAATGCTTTAACTCTACGGTAGATTTTTCCAATGCCTTCAATCTGGAGGCTTAGGGTCACGGCTTATTGACCCCCCGATTTGCCAAAGATTCGCCATGCCTTCAACGAGATTTCCTCTTGTCTCAGACGTTCAATCAAGTTTATGACGAGGGCTAGTGTGATGACTATAATCATGAGAATGATTGCATAAGCCATTGCAATTTCAAAATTGCCAAAGTTTATTTCTAAAGCTATTGAAGTTGTTAGGACCCGTGTTTCGCCAAACAGACTTCCACCGACTATGGTGGCTATCCCTAATTCTCCAAAGCCTCTGTTGAAAGCTGCGGTTATGGATAGGACGGTGGACCAGATGGTTTCGCGCAGAATTTTAAGGTTGGTTCTCAAGCCTGAGGCACCTAATGTTCGGGCTAAGTCTCGGAGTTGAGTATCAGTGGCTCCAAGGGCGCTGGTTGTGAAGCTAATGATTATTGGGGTGACGAGTATTGCTTGTCCAATCATTATGCCGTTCACGGTGTAGAGGAGATGCAGAAAACCGAATTCTCCTTGTCTTGACATGAGAAGGTACAGCAACAAGCCCAAGGCTACTGTTGGGACGCCTATTAAAGCATTGAATAGTCCTCGGATGACCCATTTACCTTTGAAGTTGTAGAGTCCGAGGATAACAGCGATGGGTATGCTCCATACGCACGCCAACAGGGTGCCGACGCCTGAAACGTAGACTGTTCTGTAAACGGTTGCGTAGAACTCGGAATTGCCGCTGAAGATTAATTCAAATGCTTTCTGAAATGCTTGAACGATTATATCGGGCATTGCAGTCACAAAGAAATAGGGGGTGAAGTTTTTGAGTCTTTTGTGACTTGCCTATGGCTTCTTTGATGGGATGGTGTACGCTTTGTTGCTATCACTGCAATAAAGGGGCTCGGTGATGGTAATGCATCATAGGATGCGGAGAATAGATTGCCCGCGTTGTATCGGTATTGCTGTGGGCATTCCGTTCCGGAGGCACTAATTGCGTTGGTTGCATTGATGTAGGCGTAGCTTTGAATCCAGCTCAGCAAGGTAGCGTTGGGTGCAGTGCCGGAAGCTAACGAGACAAAGGGACTGAACAGTTGCTGTTTGTAGGTTGATACTCCGAAGTTGGCGATTAATTGTTGTCCTTCGTCTGAAACTAGCCAGTTTACGAATGTCATTGATGTGTCAAAGTGGGTCGCTGTCAAGTTGCTGTTTCGTGGGTCATCGATCATGGCGCTGTAGACGTTGAGCAATGCTTGCTGTGATTGAATTGCGGGTTTTAGTTGAATGTTCCCTTGGTCGTAGTAAGCTAAGTACGTACCCGTATCAGCCAAAATATACGCTGGAGCGCCTCCGCCTATGCCGTTGTTGGCTACTGACAGGCTTGCGCCCATTCCTTGTCCAGTGGAGTGGAACCAAGATGTTTGTTCGAGGAGCAAGGTGTAGTTGTATCCTGCGGCTTTCCAAAGATTTTGCTCTGCGGTTGCGGTGCCTGAGCCGTCATTTCTAGTGACCCATTGCACTTGACTGTTGGTTTGCGCGGCAGCGTAAAGCTTCGTTAGAGCTTGATTTACATTGGTCATGCCACTGATGCCTGCAGGGTCGTTTGCGGGTCCAACTATGATGAAGAAGTTGTATGCTATGATTTTGCGGTTGACTCCGTAGCCGTTTTTCAAGAAGTTAATTTCCTGCGATGGGGAATGGACTAGTAACATGTCTGCGTCTCCTCTTTGGGCGGTTGCTATTGCAGCGCCTGTTCCTTGAGCTACAAAGTTTAGGGTTATCCAGGGATACTTGGCCTCGAAGGCTGCTTTCATGGTGCCTGTTGTGTTGCCATTAATTCCTGTGTCTTCAAGTCCTGTGTCGTGGAGGCTTGTTGTTGTTGCAACGATTAAGTTGACGGGTGATGGCGTTGGAGTAGGCGAGGGCGAGGGTGTAGGCGTCGCGGATGGATTGGGACTCGCTGTTGGAGTGGTTGTCTGTGTTGGAACTGGTGAGGGTGAAGTGATTGGTGATGGACTGCTTGTTGGAACTAAAGTCGGGGAGACTTCGGGTGTTGAAGTCGGCAAAGCTGTTGGGGTCGGCGTTGTTGTAGGGGAGGGAGTTGGTGAAGTAGTAGGGGTTGGGGTGGGTGAAGGCGAGGGATTTGCTGAAGGTTGGGTGGATTGTATGTAAGCGTATGCACCTACTGCTGCAACGATAACTATGATCAAAACTGCTGCTATGATCTTGCTTAGTGTGTTCATTACATATCACTTTTGAGTTCTTCTTTTCCGTTATGCATATTTAAACATAATGGGTAGTTTTTGTACTCTAACAAATCGAAATCAAGAAACATTCGCCAGAAAAATTCTCTACATCTACAATACCTTACGCTGAAGATTTATCTTGGACTCTTTGCTTCGCCAGTTAATTCATGGAGAATAACAAGAGCTTCTCCTAAAGGTAAGTTAAGCTTTGAAGAAAGTTCTTCAGCTGATATTTCAGGTTTTTCAGGCAATAACACATCTCGCGTGTACGACTTATGCGTAGGATACATTACGTTAGCATGAACGGTTTCAACAAGGATTAGCCATAGTGCGTCTTTTGTGCATTCTTCCAAGTTCATCCGATAAACACCATTACTCACTTGTGTAAAGCGGTTATTCAGCTTAACGCAAGTAAAAATTAGAACTCGAATAAACAATCCTTGTTTAAATAGTAAAAACATAATTTCCTTCTTCCCAATTGACCCAAATCTGGATAGAAGACACATTGCAAAAACACTGAGGGTAAAATAGGTCCGTTGAGAGAAGAAGAAAAAAAACCCCCGTTTTTTCCAAAAACAAGAATTTTTTCTTCTTTCAAAGACAATCTGTTAGATAGGAGAAGCGTTGATTTTTCACTATTCTTCTTTTGGCTAGCGGATATTTGAAGAACAACACAAGATGGAAAAAAACACCTGCTATTGTTCTTCTTCAGAAGTTTAAGGTTATATTTCAGGATAAGAATCATAGGTAGTAGTGGAAAGTAATGAGACCTAATGTTACCAAAGGCGATCGCAGAATAGGTCGAACCATACGCAAAATTGGCGACAGCGTAGAATTAAGCTCAAAGGAAAGTTTGGCGAAAGAGGACGAGAAAAAATATCGGCAAAAAATGCTGCAACAATCAGACTCAGAGGATTCGCCCATTCAGAACCTGCGGCAATTAGCATATCGCAACAAAGACAACTCAACACTCTGAGCTCAAGAGCACTCACCGCAGAAAGGACACTGCAAAAAGTTAATAGTTAACATTTCGCCAAGAAGTTTTAGGAGTCCTCTTTTTGAAAGCAGTAATTTATCGTGGACCAAAAAACATCAAAACAGAGGAAGCCCCGGTCCCTCAAGTTAAAGGCAGAAAAGTTTTAGTGAAATTCAAAGCTGGAAGCATCTGCGGAACCGACCTACACCTTTACCGTGGCGACTGGAAAATCAAACCCGGACGAATAATTGGACACGACGCATGGGGAATCAGGGAAGATATAGGCGAGAGAGTTGTCATGCTACCTCTATCCTATTGTGGTAAATGCTTCTATTGTCTGCGTGGGAGACCATCCCTTTGTGAGCGCGTAAAATATTACGGGTTAACCCGAGGGGGCTTTTTCGCAGAATCCATTGCCCTTCGAGAAAAGAACCTCATTCCAATTCCCAACAACGTAACAGATGAAGAGGCAGCAATTATGGAGCCAGTTGCTCTTGCTCTTCACACGATCGACCTTCTCGAGCCAGACATAGACGATTTTGCAACAATCATTGGGCAAGGTCCCATTGGCCTGCTCATGACTCAAATTGCAAAACTCAAAGGATGCAGAGTCATAGCTATAGACAATGAAGAATATAGACTAGAACTTGCCATGAAGTTCGGATCAGACTACTGCATCAACGCTTTAACAGAAGATCCAGTTAAACGCGTAATGGAAATCACAAAACGAGGTTCTGATGTAGTAATTGAAGCAGCAGGTAAAACAAAAACAGTTGAACAAACCCCACTAATGGTTAGAAAAGCAGGTCGAGTCGCTTTAGTGGGCGAATTCGAAGGCAAAATGAACTTTGGAGATGCTGACGAAGCATGCTTCTTCACCACATACATTTCGCCCATAGAATATCCCACAGCCATTGACCTCGTTGCCCGAAAAAAAGTTGACCTGCAAAGCCTCATCACGCACAGATTCAAACTCACCGACTTTGAAAAAGCAATCGAGACAGCAAATAGTTCCTTCGAGAAACCAGTCAAAATATTAATCACGGCCTAAGCACTCTCAGAAATTCTAGAACTCGCTTTTTTCCTGGTGGCCTTTTCTCAATCCATGTCTGTTTAGTTAAACCTTAAATAATTTCTGCAAAGCTACTCTTCAGGGAAGCAGATGACCAAAGCGGCAACTGGAATTAGATTTTTCAACACATTAACGCGCCAGAAGGAACAATTTGATCCGATGGAATCGGGCAAAGTGGGCATTTACACTTGTGGACCCACAGTTTACGATTATCCACACATCGGCAACTTCCGCGCCTTCATATTCGAGGATCTCCTCAAACGCTGGCTTCAGCATTGTGGTTTCCAAGTCAATCATGTGATGAACCTCACAGATGTGGACGATAAAACAATCAAAGGCAGCCAAAAACAGGAAAAGCCGCTTCGAGAATACACTGACTTCTACGCCAAAGCTTTCTTTGAAGACATCCAAGCCCTAAACATAGAACCAGCAACCGTTTACCCTCGCGCAACAGATCATATCCCCGAAATGGTCAAAATCATTAAAGCTCTCCTCCAAAAAGGTGTCGCATACCACGGAGAAGACGGAAGCATTTACTTTGCAATCAGCAAGTTCCCAGAATACGGCAAACTCAGCCACCTCAAAACCTCGGAACTCAAAGTAGGCGCAAGAGTTAGCCAAGACGAATACGCTAAAGAAGAAGCCCAAGACTTCGCATTATGGAAAGCTTACACACCCGAAGACGGCAACGTTTACTGGGAAACAGAACTTGGAAAAGGTAGACCAGGATGGCACATCGAATGCTCCGCAATGAGCATGAAATATCTGGGGGAAACCTTTGACATTCATTGCGGCGGAGTTGACAATATGTTTCCACACCATGAAAACGAAATCGCCCAAAGCGAAGCCGCCACAGGCAAACCATTTGTGCATTACTGGATGCACAATGAGCACTTGCTTGTCGAAGGCAAAAAAATGGCGAAGCGACTGGGCAACTTTTACACCTTACGCGATCTGCTTGCGAAGGGGCTTGATCCTCTGGCAATTCGCTACTTACTTCTCAGCACACACTATAGGCAACAGTTCAACTTCACCTTCGAGGGCTTAGACGCAGCAAAAGGCGCCATAGAACGCCTCGCAAACCTGCAGCGCAGACTCCAAGATGCAAACGGCAGAGGCAATCCAGAAGAACTCAAACAACTAACCAACAAAATCCAAACAAGCTTTACTGAAGCCCTGAACGATGACCTCAACATCAGCATAGCTTTGGCTTCATTGTTCGATTTCGTAAGAGACATCAACAACCTGCTGGATGCAAATGCAGTTAGCAAAGAAGACGCGCAGAAAATTAGCCAGCTGATAACTGACCTTGACAAAGTTTTGGGAGTGATCCCGAAATTCAAAGAAGAAACCTTGCCAAGAGAAGCCGAAGAGCTCATCAAGAAACGTGAAGAAGCCCGAAAAACAAAAGACTGGAAAACCGCCGACGCCGCACGCCAACAACTAAAAGCAATGGGCATAATTCTTGAAGATACTGCACAAGGCGTGAGATGGAAGCGAAAAGAAACTTAGCCTAACAGTTTTTTCCTTTAAAATTCCATTCTTTAGTTGAATATTTTTCCTTGTACAATTTTTCTGAGAGCTCTTGTTCCTGACGCGTCAATTCGCCGGCAGTAGATTGTACGTTCTCGATCACCTGCATATTTAAGGCGACTGTGAAGCCATGAGCAATGGCGTTCACTGCAGATTCAGGTGTTACCGCGTGTCCCAACTCACCTTTCACGCTCGTGATTTTTCCTTTTGCTACATTTACTACCCGCATGCAACTGTCAGCCCATGGAACCCGCAGTAAGGTAAACATTCGTGGCAAATCAACTTCAAGAAGAATGGTCCCATGTTGAAGAACAATTCCGCTTCGATTTGCTTGAGCGCTACCTGAGATTTTTTTTCCGTTAACAGTCAGGTTTGGGCAATTCTTTGCATCACCAGGACTGTAGTCAGCTGTTATCCCAATCATGCGAAGTGCTTCGCTGATTGCAGCGTAGACTTTGGTATAGACTTCAGCGATGTCTTTGCTTCCCATATCCTCGGTTTTGGCAACTACGCTATATGTTACTTCGCCTTCAGAGTCGTGATATACGGTTCCTCCGCCGCTAATCCTTCGCACTACATCAACCCCAAGTTTACTGCAATTCTCAAAGTTGACTTCGTTAGGGATTTTCTGAAATCTTCCAACCGAAACTGCGGATGGTTTCCAACGATAAAATCTCAAAGTGTTTGGAACTTTTTCCGCCACTCGCTCGTGCAAAATTGCCTCATCAATTGCCATATTCATGAATGCATTGTGACTTTCAAGCCTAAGTACGCGCCAAATATTCATGCCCTTTTCAACCAGTATTGGATCTTGCTGAAACTACTACCGCCTAATATTTGTATTTGAATTGGAGGTGCGGGAGCTTGATGCTTCTGATGGCAGTTAACCACTTAGAAGAATTTTAGCCCATCGCTTCAGGTCGCAGTTTTTATATAAGTGCCCGTGAGAGTATGAACTATCTAATTTCCGACTTATTGGATTGTGTATCTGATGAGGAAGACCATATTCAAAAAGCTTGAAAGTCAAGGCCTAATTGCTAACTACAATCGTCTCCGCAAGAACCTGCCCCCGAAGTTGCCCGATAGAGTTTACATGGTGGACGAAACTTTTCGGGAAGGCCTTAAGGCACCAATGGTCTTCCTAACATATGTTGAAAAACTTAAACTCGCCAAGATGATGGATGAAACAGGAATCTCCGTCATAAACATTGGGTTCCCAGGATTGAGCGAAGAAGAGAAACGCAGCGCTAAACGTATCGTTAACGAATCTTTCGAAAAAGCAAAGCTTACCGCTTCAGCAGCCGCTTCCAAAGCTCACGTGGACGCATGTATAGAATCAGGCATGAAAGAGATAGACATTGAAGCTGCAATAAACGGATTAAATCTTCAGTATAGAATGAAAATAAGCAAAGAAGAGGCTCTTAGGAGAATCGTTGAAAGCGTAGAATATGCCAAGAAACACGGCCTAACCGTGGACTTCATCTTGTCAGACGGCAGTCGAACACCATTAGATGACATCCTAACTGTTTTTGAAGCTGTCGCAGCTGCAGGAGCAACCAAATTAGCAATCGCCGACACAGTCGGATTCCTCAGACCCCTCGCGATGCGTTATCTAATCAGCCACGTTCGAGACGGGCTTTCTGAATCTGCCAAGAGAAAAACATCCCTTTCCGTTCATTGTCACAACGATTTCGGATTAGCCACAGCAAACACTCTTGCATCTGTGGAAGAAGGCGCAACATACTTGCATACTAGTTTAGTCGGATATGGAGAACGCGCGGGTTTAGCTCCGTTTGAAGAAGTAGTTGCGGCGCTGGAGCTCCTTTATAATATAGACACAGGAATAGATATGGAACGAATCTACCGCTTAGCACAATTGACAGAAAAATCCTTCGCTTTGCCAATTCAATTCCATAAGCCGCTAGTAGGAGATACAACCTTCACTCACGAAGTCGACGAACACGTAGAAGGTATGCTGGCGCATCCGCTTATGTTTGAGCCCTTTCCGCCTGAAATCGTGGGACGCGAAACATCACTTTTTGTTGGAAGAAACACGGGGCAAACATTGCTTCAAGGGTTGTTGGAGAAAGCGGGTGTACGGGCTTCACCCAGACAGATTGATGAAATTCTGCGCCATGTGAGAGGTCCACAAGAGAGCCTGGACAAAGGCGAAGCTCAAATGACTTTCTATCAGGTTAAGAAACTCCTCAAGGAACTTCAGAAAGGTCTAGTGATGCCAGAGTTTTGGAGATTGGTAGAGCAAGTGACCAGACAAAAGCCAAAACTACCTCAGCCCGGAGAAGGTGGCGGGAAAGCCGTCTCACCCTTATCAACATAGTTTCTTCAAGGTTTTTCGGCTTCTAATGTATCATTTTTTTTTAGAAAGGCCCTAGTTCAAATATTGCATCATTTGTTGTTTTATCTCAGCGGTCTCGGAGGCGCTAATTTTTCTTGCAAAGTTGTAAATGGGTCCGCTCGGCTTCTCATTATAAAATGGTCTATTACATTCAGGGCACCCTGATGTGAGGAAAGGCTCTCCAGATTCAACAATTTGTGTCAGCGCATCGGTTGCGACACCGAAATTCACCGTTTCTCCGGATAAATTAAAAGTCATATTCTCAAACTTGGTTAGGGCATTAACGATTAGATATCGGGCGAGCTGAACTCGTCTATAAACTTCCAATTTCGGTTGGGGGCTCCCCGCAAAAGCAGTCCCTCTTACAGGCGTAAAAGCAAAAAGACCAGGTGTAACACCCATGTTCACAAAAGTCTGAAGCAAGCTTACCGCTTCTTTTTCAGTTTCTCCTAATCCGACAATCAAATGGGTGCTTACGTTACCCTCGCCAAAAATTCCAATTGCCGTGCGCAATAGTAAAAATTCGTTTTTCCACTTGTAGGATCCGCCTGCAGCCTCGCCTTTCACTAAGTTGAACAATTTCTCTGTTGCAGTGTCGACGGCGATTCCGATTCTGTTAACTCCCGCTTGGTTTAGAAGCCACATGTCTTGACTATCCAAAGGTTGACATGAAACGGAAACGGGCACCTGTACTTGGCTCTTTAACACCTTGACAAATGTGCAGAGTTCTTCGAAGACCTTCGGGTAATTTAATGTCTGAATGCAAACCCGTTTTATTTTGCCCGCTCGAAAAGCGTTCCCAATATGTTCCACGACACTGGAGACCGAAAAAGCAGGCCAAGTAACTCTTGAAAGCAATTCTGCTTTGCTTTGGCTGCTTCGAGCTTGAGGGCAAAAACCGCAGTTCGCTGCACATTTACCGGCTTTATAAGTCATCAAGTAAGCAGTTGTCGGGGCAGCATCCAGTTTGCCTTCTAACAAATCTAGGACTATGGCTGTTCCGCTTGAGACTCTAATTTGCTGCGGCAAAAGCAGATTCTCGGGAATTGACAATTTTGGCAAATATTTCCCAAGTAATACTATTTGCAGAAGGTGGATATTAGCTTAGCCAGTGAACAGTTGATCCAATTAGTTTATCGTTATTTGTTGCTTTTTGTTTTGAATTAAACTGGGGTGTTATTGAAAAATAAAAAATGAATTTTGGCAGATCGTAAGCCCTAAAAATTCAGCAAACGGAGTGAAGCTAAACCCGTGAATAAGAAGTCACGCGCTTACTTTTTTCCAGTTTTTGCGTCGTGCTTAGCTTTTTTTGCCTTATTCTTCTTTTCTAGAGACGGCATGTAAATTCACCATGGTTATGGTGGCGTTTGAGGCTTAAAAGACTTTTCACAAATCTGTTTTTCAGAGTCGCCAGAAAAGTGACCTAACGGCAATAGTTGCTCCTTTGCTGCTAATTTTTTAGTAATTGTGGTTGCCACGCTTATCTTACCTTTCACTGCGCTTGGTAGCCCCTTTGGTTTTGCACAGCCGCCACTCTTGATTCTTTCTTTTGATGCCAATAATTGTGGCACTCTACATGTTTTTGGACGAAGTGGTGAAAAGAATTTTCTATAAGAGGGTAAGATTCTGACCCTGCCAAATGAAGGACCTTGAAAACGTGCTGGCTCACTCACCAAAAACGTTGTAAGCAAGTAAGTCTTGCATTGATTGGGTCATTTTTGAGAAGTAACGAGGTATTCGCTATTCCATGTCGCTGTGACCTCACAGTCACACATCTATTTATCCACAAACTTGGTTTATGGTTATACAGTTAAGAATGCTCATGCAAGTTGGTTGATAATATGACTGCACCTGATGATTTAAAGAACATACTTGGCTCGAACGAAAAGGTTGAGCTGTATATTGAGGAAAAAATCTATCATCCTCGGATTAACATAGAATCCGTGATCATTACGAATGAACGGATAATTCTGCGGCATCCTCACGCGCTTAATTTGAAGAAAGACTACACCGATTACAGTTACAGAGACATAACGAACGTAACATTAGATAAAGGAATAATGCGTTCCACGATCAAACTTACGCTTAAACCCAAGGAAGGAAATCAGGGAAAGGGTTTAGAAGAACATCTGGAGTTGGATAAGTTGCCAAACGACCTTGCAGAAAAGGGGTACGGAGTCATTAGAGAGAATATTGGCAAATTCCAATCTCCATTTTCAACTGGATATGCGAACGCTCCAAAATAGTCAGTTACACGAGCTCCAAAAGGCAAATTAGTATGAATCTTCCCACGCACATAACCTTTGGCGCGCTGATAGGAGCCCTCTTCTTTGGGCGGTGGGACATCATCTTGATAGTTGCCGTGGGGTCAGTCCTCCCCGATATGGATAGGGAATATGGCTTTTTTAGCAAAGACTACTTCCGCGACCATCAGCTCCATCGAGCTTTATGCCACAACTTCGTTTTCATCGGGATCCTTTTTCTAATTAGTCCTTTCCTTGCATTGGGAGCTTTCTGTCACACTCTTCTTGACAGCATCAACACGGCAAAAGACCGCGGAGTAGAGTGGCTTTATCCGTTCTCAAGGCTAGTGAAGAAATCCAGGTATGATCATGAAGGAAAGAAAATTGCGTTTGATATCAAAACCAAGTTGTACATGTACCAAAACGACCCAGTCGAGCTCACAAGAAAAACCGCTGAAGATATGAAAGATTATACTCTAAGACCCTGGAGAAGAATATACGGCCCCTTCTATTCTGGCGGCATCTTGGACATTGGCATCTTTGCTGGCTCCACAGTTCTAATCTTCTTTTTGACTCTCCTCTCCGTATTTGGAATCAAAACTTTCATCAATTTCTACCAACCACAACTTAGCTTCAACTTCGTCGGACCTTTAGCTATCAGCGTTTTGGGTACTTCTCTAGTTTTGGGTGTAGGCGAAACAAAAAGGCACCTGGAGGCTAAAAGACCTTCTCGATCACCACCGATACTGTACAAGCTATCATTCTTTTTCTCGATATCCTTAATCGCCATTGGAGTTGGACTTGGAGGCTACCTCAATCCGGGTTCTTACACTGCATTTGCAGATAATCTTCCATACTTGGCGACAGGTGTTTTGGTGGTGTTTTTAACTGCCTTCATCATACTTAAAATCTACTCTTCAAGGTCAATTTCGAGAATGAAAAAGGGCAATGACGCATATGCAGTCTAGCGCAATTGAGTTTTGACCGTTCCCTCAATTTCAGAAAGTTGACTCTATAAGGATTCTTTTGAGAATTGTTGCTTCATCGTTTATCTTTAATTTTTTTTCTCCAAGTCTCCTTCTATACCTAATGGGCACTTCAACAATCCCAAGGCATCATACACAGTTATCTTCAGAAATATGGCTGGAATTTATAGTATTTAGCGAAACAGCAATTCACCATCAATCATCCGCGATTGTTTCGATTATTTGGCATTGTGGGATGTCTATTTTACGAGAATATGAAGCCTATGATTACTCCAATTATGAATCCGATACCAAGGGGTAATATTCCCAGAATAAGTGTGCCGTATTGAAGTGCTATTGGTCCATATGTGTCTGCCAGGTTTTTTAACACGCCAAGACTCAGTCCGAAAAAGCCGAAGTATGCAACGACTACGAGTATAATTGCGGCAATGATGGCGATCTTTAGCATTTTGTGAACTAGATAGCCCACGATTAGACCGATGACGAACGGAATAATCATTACTACGATTGGTGGCAAACCGCCTATGCTTCCAGAAGTAATAAATCGAAATATATCATCTATAACGCCCAAAATCTACAACTCCGTTAAACCATAGTAGACATAAAACACTATTAAGCATATGTAGCTGGGGTCTCACAGTCACATACCCTCAACTCTTTTAAATGATTACTTGCAAAACTAGACGGTTTATTATGAATATTTTTTTGAGAATAGCAGTTATTATTGTGATATTTGGTTAATTGGGCGTGCGCAAGGCCTCAAAATTGATTTCTCCTGTCTTTAGTATGTTCAAGAAGTCTACGGTTGATTTTCTTTTTTAGGGTTGGCAGACTTATTGGGATCCTTCAAAAAATCGTGAAGAAACTCTTCGATATTTTCATGTAAGAAAGGAATGGGTTTTCGGATTTCCTCTCTGACTTCAGTTTTGGGCTGGAAATAACCTTTTTGAGTCATGAAAAAGAATACGCTTGAGAAGTCTCCGGCAAGGGCGCAGTTAACTATTTTCTTCCCCAATTCCAAATAGGCATAATATCTGTGATGCCCATCCAAAACTGCGTATACTTCAAACCTTGGATGCTTAACCACGACTATAGGCGCAACTTTCTCGCCGCTTTTGATCTTTTGCTTGTATTTGTCTACCCCTTCTCGGGAGACTTTTGTATCAGCGATAATTTTCTCCATTGGCAGTCTTATTAAGTACTTTTCAGGATTAGAGAATACATCAACGTTAATTTCTCTCCCTCTTCCTCTCATCAACCACATAACTCTAAATCTTAACGAATTCATGAAATCTCGAACACGTTTCTCCAAATATAACACATCTCCATTAACAGAAACAGCCAAGAAAACTTGCATTTGATCGCATCAAATCAATAAATAATCAAATGTCTAAATCGAAAACGCACTTGAATATCTCTCTTTAACTTTTTTCCTCGCGGCGCAGCCACTGATAATGTCAATTGAAACTTTCGAATAGAATTCTCTTTAAAATAGATGCACCATGCCTCATTTTCAGTTTCTTCTCGCCCAATCGCTCTCGGTACCCAATTGGGATTTCAACTGTCTCAAATCCTTGTTTACCTACCTGATGGTTCAATTCGACTTCTACGTCAAAACCTTTCGACTTAATCTCCCATTTCCGTAGTATATCCGCACGAACAACCCGCAATCCCGTTAACGGATCCTGCAAATCTACACCATTAAGAAAACCATGAGAAAAAGCCAACAACTTATTTCCAAAAGTAAACCGACCTTGGAAAGCATCTCCTTCTGACTGTTTGCCAAATCTGTTCCCGCAAACCATGCCAACCTGCGGCATCTGCTCAAGGATCTGAATCATTTCTGGCACATGCTCAGCTGGGTAAGTAAAGTCAGCATCAGTAATAATCACATACTCGACATCCGCACCCATGCACTGCACCGCTTTGGCTAGGGCATCGCCTTTGCCTTTGCCGTCTTGGAAAAGGATTTCTGCTCCATGATCTTTGGCAACTTCAACGGTTCGGTCGTGGCTGTGACCATCAATTACCAGAATACGATTCGCATTTATGTTCTCTGTAAGCTCAGAGATGGTGGCGCCTAATCCTTCTTCTTCGTTGAGCGCGGCAATAAATATGTTAGTGGGTTGCGTGGGTTCATACCTTTGACCAAACATTCTTAGTTCTCCAAATATATTTTGGGCAA
>CAWGRS010000010.1:0-26241 GCA_963825115.1 Candidatus Bathyarchaeota archaeon
TTAGCTGCGTTAACTGAAGCAAAAGTTACTGACTGCATCAACAAGTATCCTTCTCAAATGTCAGGAGGACAAGCCCAACGTGTGGGCATAGCCAGAGCAATAGCAAGAGATCCTGACATCATTCTCCTCGACGAACCTACCTCGGCGCTGGACCCAGAGCTCACAGGGGAAGTTATTGATACTCTCCGTGATTTAGCAAAAGAAGGTACCACAATGCTCATCGTCAGCCATGAAATGCCCTTTGCTCGCGAGGTCGCAGAAGAAATGATATTCTACGATGAGGGTACAGTCATTGAAACGGGGCCCCCTTCACTGTTCTTCAATGCACCTAATACTGATCGAGCCAAAAAATTCATGACAAGAATCATAAACCGAACCACAAGGGAATAATTGATGTTTGAGTGGCTCCTTAACCCTGTCTATCAGACGATGATCGTTCAAGGGTTGCTCTTGACAGTGGAAATTACATTGTTCGGGGTTCTCTTGGGCTTGGGATTGGGGACGCTGCTGGCTGTCGGTGACATATACGGTAAAAAACCTGTCAAAGCGGTTATTGCTGTGTACGCGGAAATCTTCAGGGGCAGTCCGCTGTTTGTCCAAATTTTTTTGGCAGTATATACTATACCAACAATTTTGAACATTCAGATTGATCATGCCTTTTTGGCCTTTCTTGTTTTCGGGCTAAACAGTGCAGGATACCAGAAAGGGTACATAAAAGGTTCAATGGAAGCCATTCTAGGTGACCAAATGCAGGCAGGTCTATCAGTGGGTATGTCGAAAATTCAGACCCTTCGTCGAGTAATTTTGCCGCAGGCTTACCGTATAGTCATCCCTTCTTGGACTAACGAGTTCTGTTCTCTAACAAAAAGCACAGCTGTCTTATCATTTGTAGGCCTTATGGACTTAGTCGGCGCAGGTCGTTCAATCATATTTCAAACCATGGAAATTCTGCCCGTTTGGATTATTATAGCGCTAATCTACCTTGCATGGATTACTGGGTTCTCCAAAATGATGGATATAATATACGAGAGAAAGAAGATACCTGGCGTAGAACTCATTATGCAATAGACTAGACTCTACGCATTTATCTTCTTGAGAAGCCAAGCCATGTTTTTGCCGAGATCATCCATGGTTTTCATACCTTCTTCATCTTTTTCGACGTCTCCTTTCTTATTTCCAATGCCTATGTTCCAGTATGAACTGCCTGGAATGATCATTTGATTTATGAGGAAGAAATTATTTATTGCATCGAAAGTTGGGATTCCTCCAGCTCTTCGAACTGCTACGACTGCAGCGCCGACTTTGTGCTTGAACATATCTGTATTTGCTCTTGCTACGAAACCTGCACGGTCGATGAGTGCCTTCATTTCGGGTGACATCATTGCGAAGTAAGTTGGAGATCCCAAAAGTATCCCGTCCGCCTCAATCATTTTTTGAATATACAAGTTAATTTTGTCACTTTCAATTATGCATCTTTGATTCTTTGTCTCAAAGCAGGTGCGGCAAGCAGTGCAGCCACGAATTGGCTCTTCCGCAAGCTGAAATAGTTCAGTCTCAAATCCTTCTTTCTCCAGAACTCCCAGTGTTCGCTTTAGAAGGGTGGCTGTGTTCCCGTTTTTTCTAGCGCTACCATTGAAAGCTACAACCTTCATACCAAGTTCAAACTCCAGTTTTGATAATTATTCGAAATGCTGTTAATAAAAACTAACGCAGCAACAAAAAGAATTACCAAAACACATGAATATTTATTATCTTAGAAAGACAAAAGAGACTCACAAAGCCATCTCTCACTGAGAGGTATGAACTAATGGCAAGCGGATTAGCACAGCTCCCACAGACAACCTTACCTAAACTCAAGCCTGAAAAGATAGTCGGTTTGATCAGTGACACCCATGTCCCTAATCGAGCAAAAGCTATTCCGAAAAGTGTTTTCGAAGCATTTGAGAACGTGGACTATATCATACACGCCGGAGACCTCGTTGAGCTAACTGTGATTGACGAACTGGAACAACTCGCACCGGTTCTTGCAGTCCATGGAAACATGGATGGTCCAGAAGTAAGGGGAGCAATCCCAAAGCTAAACTCATTGAAACTAATGGATTGGAAAATTGGCGTCACCCATGACCCAGGCACAGCATTCGGAATGGATAGAATGCGGGAATTCATGCAAGAAAACTTTTTCAACGTACTAGTTTTTGGGCATACACACGCATCCAGCGTTCGATGGGAGGGAAAAACCCTTTACGTTAACCCTGGAAGCCCCACCAATCCCGAACCTCCATTTCTGTGCAAACCCACGGTTGCTGTGCTGAAGGTGACAAAAGAAGCCATTATACCTGAAATTGTTCAAGTTTGACATTTTTCTAACCAAAAAAGAAAGTCTTGGACAAATTTAGATACAATATGAAGCCCAGTACAAGCGAAGTAAGCCATATGTAGAATGTACGCGCATCCAATGCTTCTTAGGAGCACAAAACTCAAGCGATTTCCGAAGACGCCAGGAGCCAACGATCCAAACCCCTAATGCCGCCGCAATAGTCCCCGTTGCAACATGAACAGGTACAAGGAGAGTATTGAGGTCAAGAGGAGGTTTCACAATTTTAGGAACTAGACCGATCAGAAATGAAGGCAGCATTATGAAGAATATGGTTGTTAAGTGCAGAATAACGCCAACGGTCATTAAAATGCCCTTTTCTCGGTATCTACCCATTTTCTTCAGCTGCAGGCTTGCAAAGAGGAGAACAAATACTCCAATCTGGGAAAGCAAGGTTAGAGTAGCTATCAGCAAAATATAATCCATGAAGAAACTAATACCGTCCTTGGGAATAAAAGCTTCACTTTAACCTACCCCTCTCCACTGCACAGGAAAGTCGTTTCTGAACTTGCTTTAAATGTAACTTCAACCGAACACGAAAGCAATGATGATTGGAGGCTCAAAATTGGAACAATGTCATAATCCGTGGAAAGACGATTGCAATAGTGAAAATATCAAATTATACATAATGTTCAAGGGAGAAAAACTGCCCATTTGCAAGCAATGTTGGACCAACTTAGCCGACAGGGAAGTTGAGTGGTGACCTAAGATGGAAAGTTTCAGCTTAAATAGCGCCAAATCGTTCCTTGGGAAAAACGTAAATCTTCATCTGAAAGATGGTGCGGTCATAATCAATGTGCATTTAAAAAATATTCGTAAAGATAATTTCGGAAAAATTAACCTCATAGAGTATATGCCGTACAGAAATCGAAAACTAACTTGCATACCACTTAGAAACGTCGCGTGGGCAGAACTGTTAAATCTGAATTTGATGAGCATCGCAGACTAAGCATCTGCCTTGAGTTCTAATAAACGCAAAAATAGTTGGCCGTCAACAGTTGTCTTCATGCGCTGTATACGCTGCGGAATTTGCTGCCAAGAAACTGATATGTTACTTTCCTCTTCGGATATTAGGCGTTTAGAAAAGAAGGGCTGTAACAAAGAATTTTTTGCACGCTTTGACGAGAACGGTTACGCTCTTTTGCGTAATCGCCAAGGGCATTGTGTCTTCTATAATACCGAAAAGCGAGGTTGCGAAGTTTATAATTTGCGTCCTCTTGGCTGTCGTGTATACCCGATTATTCAAGACGAAGAAAAGGGCATAGTTGTGGACAATATTTGCCATGCTCAAGAAACTATCTCTCAATCAGAAAAAGAACGTGTGGGCAAAAGAGTTCTCCGGCTCTTGGAGCGTATAGACGCAGAAGCACAGAATCGTCGTGAAAAGGCGGATGAGTAATTACTGCTTGCTTGCCAGTTGCCAACAATCTTAAATAATTGCTGCTCGACCCTTTCAAGGGTGAACTATTATGCCTTGCACAGTAATAGTTGGAGCATTTTGGGGCGACGAAGGAAAGGGAAAAGTAATCAGCTACCTCGCTCTGAAGGATAACTTGGATTTCTGCGTGAGAACAGGTTCTGTCAACGCAGCGCACACGGTTTGGCAGGACGGGAAAAAATATGCTTTACATATGGTTCCTGCTGCTTTCATTAACCCCAAAACTCGTTTACTTATAGCTGCAGGTGCAAATGTACATGTCGCCAAATTTTTCGAAGAAGTGGAATTAACCAAAGTTCACAAACGTATAGGAATCGACCAAAACGCTTCCATAATAGAGGACAAACACAGCGCACAAGACAAAGCGAGCGCCGTAAACAAGGGGATCGGAACAACTGGCTGGGGTGTCGGGCCTGCCCTTGAGGAACGCGTTAGGCGAACAGCAAAACTTGCCAAAGACATCCCAGAGCTCAAGCCTTACTTGGCTGACGAAATTATGGAGGTAAATGATGGTTTGGATGCAGGTAAAACAGTTCTTCTTGAAGGGACTCAAGGGTTCATGCTTTCCCTTTTTCTAGGAGGGGATTACCCGTACGTAACGGGGAGAGACACTGGGGCATCCGCAATTGCCTCCGAAGCAGGTGTAGGTCCAACAAGAGTTGATGATGTACTTATTGTCTATAAGAGCTTCATGACTCGGGTAGGTGCTGGTCCACTGCCGGGTGAAATGACTAAAGAAGAAGCTCAAAAGCGAGGATGGTTTGAAGTCGCTGCAGGCACAGGACGAGACCGGCGAAGTGCCCCCTTCGATTTCGATTTGGCAAAGAGGACCGCGAAAATTAATGGTGCAACTCAAGCGGCACTAACAAAGCTTGACTGCATATTTCCAGAATGCCAAAGCAAGAAAAACTTCAATGACCTCTCTAAAGAAGCAAAAGGATTTGTTCAAGAAGTCGAAACTCGGACAGGCATACCTGTTACGCTCATTGGTACCGGGCCTGATGCTCTGGACATAATTGATCGCAGAAAATAGATTCTCTTCTTCCAGAGACTTCTTGGAAGAAATTGGGAATACTTTTATCTACCCTCTTGGAGGATTGAATTCAGAGGTTGCACCCTATGATTCATTTGAGTAACAATTCTCAAAAAGCATCTGTCAGTCTAGTCGTTTTGCTAGTTGCTTTGGGCTTACTTATAGGCGGCTTAGGAAGCTACTACATCAATACTCGCCAAATTAATAGTCTGAACTCACAGGTTGCGGATTTACGCAGTCAAGTGGCAATGTTAAGCGGATCAGGAAACCAAACCGTAACAAACCAGACAATAACCATCTTTCAAAACGGTACCTCATTGGTGGATATTTACTCTAGCGTGAGCAATTCTGTCGTTCTAATTCAAGGGACTACAAACAACAGCGCCGTGCAAGGATCTGGTTTTGTTTACAATTATAGTGGCAGAATGGTTGTACTAACTAACTTTCATGTTGTTCAAGATACAACCGGGTTAAGTGTCACTTTTTCAGATGGAAATGGGTATGCAGCCACGGTTTTGGGTACTGACCCTTACGCTGACTTGGCGGTTGTTTCGGTTGATGCTCCTGCGGAAATGTTGAAACCTCTAAATATTGTTAGCTCCTCCGGTTTGCGTGTTGGCGATCAAGTCATTGCAATAGGAAACCCGTACGGGTTGGTGGGGTCACTCACAACGGGTGTGGTTAGTGCTCTTGGGCGTTCCGAGCAGGCCGATTTTACCTCCAGTTTCTCTTTAGCTAACATGATTCAAACTAGCACGCCCATAAATCCAGGAAACTCCGGCGGTCCATTATTAAACGCAGCCGGAGATGTTGTGGGAATAACGAATTCTGTTGTCTCTGATTCCCAAGGGTTAGGATTTGCCGTTCCTTCCAACACCATACTCAGAGAAATATCTTCTTTGGTTGCAACAGGCAGTTATCGTAGCCACTCGTATCTGGGGATTCATGTATCAGACATGAATTATGACGTCGCCCAGGAACAGCACATTAACGTCACCTATGGTGTTTTGATCCCAACAGCTTCGCAATCCGATCAGACAATAATCGATCCTAATGGTCCGTCCGGCGGAAAACTCAGGGAAGGCGACGTTCTTATTGCCATGAACGGAACTAGAATAAGGAGCAATGACGACATGGCACGCTATTTAGAAGAAAGCACCCTGCCTGGAGACTTGGTTGCAATAACAGTTGTCAGAAACAATTCGACAACAACGAAAAACGTTGTCTTGGGAACAAGGCCTCAACCTAACCTCTGAGTTTAGTTTCTTGAAGTTTCTTTTTCCGTATCTTTGAAAATTGAGGATTGTTTAGCATGTTAAGAATTCCATCTTTTGTTGTAGCTTACAGACTACAGCACTAATTTATTATATTTAGTATGCATTCTTACGATATGGGGCAAATTGTTTGTTTTGGCGCTGGAGGAAGAGAAATCACAAATAGAAACTTGATGCGTGGAGCTTTCCTAGAAACCGTTCTTCTAAACCTGATTAGCGAGTCCGCAGAAAGTGGCTTGCATGGATACGGAATCTCTGCAGAAATAAAAAAACAGTTTGGCGTTAACCTTGGTCCATCAACTCTATATCCAGAGTTGAAACTGCTGGAGAAGCAACACCTGATCGAGTCCTCGTGGGAGATAATTCATGGTCGCGCTAGAAAAAAATATAAGATTACTCACCAAGGAGAAAATATTCTCAACAAGTATTTCATTGATTTGAAAATTATGGTTCCGAAGATAATCGGTTGAAGCTCCATTTGCCCAAATTCGGCAATCAAGAAATCTGTCTTGTTGAGTCGGCACTAATTTTTGAGGGAATATTCGCTAATATTTGAGAAAATAATTTCAGATTGTTTCCAATTGGAGAATGCCTTCAAATAAACTCCATTATGTGAGTGCATTCGCCAGGGAAACCAGTTCAAATAGCAAATGTTAAAAATGAAGCGTTTCTAAAGAATAATGCGAAAGGGGATCAACTCATGCAGTCGTTAAATGATTTGAGGGAAAAAATACAAACCCTAGAGACAGAAAAGTCTCAACTTAAAACTGAAATTGAAAACCTGCGAAAGGCTGCTGAAATTCGAGCAGCTGCTCTGGAAGATGACATCGAAGAAATGCGTGGCGAGGTAAAGACGTTGCGCGAACTTTTGGTCCAACACGATTCAACACCAGTTGGACGCTCTGTTGTTCAGTCGGATTATGTTAGCAAGCCAACCCCGCCTGTTTCAATTGGCACGCCCGTTTCTGCCCCGCAAGTCGTTTCAGTTGCTCAGCCAAGCATGGAAAGCCTGCAAAAAGAATCCATGATTGAAAAACCCGAGGATAGCGACACTCAAACGGTTCATGAAGCACTTTTGAAAACTTTGAATGGCGACGAGAGGAAGGTTGTTGAAGTGTTATTGGCCCATGGGGGAAAATACTCTCAGAAATATATCCGCACCGAAGCAGAGCTTAGTTGGCTTCAAACGAACCGTGTTGTCTCAAGGTTAGCTGAGCGGGGAATTATAACTTTAGAAAAGGATGGCGGTTTAGGAAACGTTGTTCTGACAAACCAAGCCAAATAATTTCCTCCAATTATTTTTCATAAGCTCGCGCCTTAAGGTTGGCAAATCGATCATCTGAGAACGACTAAAATCATTGAATTGTCACTTTTAGCTCGCGATATCAATTTCTCCCCTAAACTTTTCTTTTACTTTCTATCCTGTTTGAGAGTTTTAAACCTAATTCATTTTTTGAATGACCAGCACGCGAACCATAGAAGAACTTTTATCCTTAATGAGATCAAAGAATTCTTTTGGAGAGGTTCAGAGTGAAGATTGGGAGAATTTTTCGCCTTGTTATCTTGATGGCATTGATACTTTTCATTTCCACCTTGGTTCTTCAGCCAAGAATCGGAATGTGCGCTGCTGATGATGAAGTTTGGTACGTGCATGATGTCATTGAACCAACTGTTGATCGAGTAAAGTGGTTTGAAGAAGGACAGATTTCAGCAGCTCCAACATGGATAGCTGAAGGTGCATGGTATGCAGCTTCCATGCGCCAGAGCTTGGTTGCTCAGAACGACATTTTCGTCTCGACGTATGAGCTCGTTGATTGGTCGCTGATGAAACCTCATGTAGAACAATTGTATGGCATGAAGTTTGGCTCTTTTAATGATTTTGCGAATTCTCTTCAGACAACCCCAAGCCAGTGGCTCAATATGTCCTGGGAAATAGACACGGGTTGGTATGGAGTATCGTCGGATACAACCAAGATAAGAGCTTCCTATGATGCAGCTTCGGACAAAGTGGAGTTGTGGACCTGGTTCCATATCACTCATGTTCCAGAGTACTTTGCTAGCGAAGGCAAACTGGAGAGTTGGCTCACGGGGTTCGACCTGACACCGATATCCATCGGTAGCTTGGAACGCTGGGAATTCTACGAAGACTGGGCCGGTACAGGAATCAAGTATGAACTTCATTTTGAGGCTCCTGCAAACGTGCTCTCACAACATGGCGGAAATTACACATGTAAACTCGGCGTTTCCTCCAATTACCAGGGGTACACTTTCAAAATTCAACAAGCCATCGATGTGAAAATGCCTACGAACACCGAGGTGAAGGAGACGACGCCCAGCAACATGACCATTTTCAATGGTGACACTGCGACATTCGTGGTTGCAAGAGGGGACACTTATCCCTCAGCTTACACGATAGTAAGTGGACCTCCCGCAAAATCCCTCGGGCAAGCGTTCGTCGAAAATGCTGCTGTCTGGGCGGTCACTCCGGTCGGCTGGGCTGCAATCGGCTCTTTACTTGTGCTCGGCATCACTGGTTTTCGAGGTAGAGCGATACTGAAACGTAGCAAAACTTATCATCGTTTGTACAAGAGCATGGTTACTCTTTTTGACCTATACCACCAGGATCTTCCCCGATTTCACGATGAATTAGATGGCGTTTCAAAATCTACATTCAAAATGATGGTTGAAGACCGAATTACGGATGACCAGTTCGAGAAACTCTTAAGGCGCCGCGACGATTTATTGGAGAGAGCTGACAGGTCAACTAACAAGAAATCATAACCCTATACTTCCTTAAATGCCGGGGCTATTCACAAGGCTTTTCTTAAATGGTGCTTTGACAACTTTCTAACGATTCTAGTTGTTCTGAATTTGGCAGGGAGTTTTCTATGGTTTGGTTCGCTGGTTTTTAAGTTTGAAAAATTGGGTTGCGGACTGATTTGGACTTGAAAGCATTACGGGGGAGGTGGCGGTGGGGGAGGATAGAGTACTCCTGCACCAGTGGTGTCAATTTGCGGTTGCGCCGGCTTTCGCTTGCGTCTCAATAGGAATAAGCTAATTATCAAAACAATTGCTATGACTACGACAGCTATGATTATTATCAAGGTTGAGTTTGAAATGCCAAGAGTCCCAGATGAGGTCAGGCGGAAACTCCCAAGAGTCTGCTCAAAAGTTGACACAAACAAGTCATAGTCCGAATAGTCTGCACCACAAGTGACTATGAAGGCTTTTCCGTTCTGAACAAATGTTACCTGTTTATCCTGGATATCTTGATAGCTTCCATCGTCGTTGAATGAGGTCCAGGCGAAAACTAGTTCGTACCCGTTTAGTCCGTTGATGGTTCTGTTGCCTTCAGAGATTAACTCGTAGTAATCGAGGTTTGTCAACTGGTCTTTAGACTCGGTAATGTAGTCTGCCAGCGAGAGACTAGTTTCTTCAACAATAATGTTTACCGAAGCAGTGGCATCATTATTTGTGTACAGCACTACAACGCCAGCGCTTTGGGTTTGTTCCCATCCGGACGGAAAATTAATTGAGAAACCGTGCTCCTTATTTTCGTAAGCATTAACAAGCGGCACTGACAATATTATTATGACCATTACTATCAAAATGGAAAATCGTGTTTTCCTTCTCAAATTGATCGCCATTCAGGCTATTTGTTGAGGATATAGATAAAACTTGGGTACATTTGGCATCACACTTGATTATTAGCCAGTGACTTTTCTTGCGCGCACTCAACTAGATAGCTTTTGACTTAAAACTTATAAGACAAGTGCTAACTAACGGATTAAAGTGGAGGAAAATACTCTGTCTAAACCCGAAAAGAAAGCAATGACCAAGGATCGCTTAATTGACATGCAAGTAATCGACAGTGAAGGAAACATCGTGGGAAAAGTTCAAGACATAGCCTTCGTTGTTGGGAAGGTGGGAATGAACTTGATCGTGGACACAAAGAAGGGGGAAACCACTGAGATCCATTGGGAAGATATTCAGGCTGCTGGAGACTTCATACTATTAAGGCCTCAAGGGGCGACGAGCCAACCCGCAGGAGGTCAACAGGGTCAACCGACTCAACAGCAGGCTTGTCCCATATGTGGGGGTCCATTAACTTGGGTTCCCCAATACCAACGTTGGTACTGCTACAAAGACAACAAGTACGTTTGATAAGGCAAAAGAAGACGCTAAATCCCTCGATTTTTTCTTTTTTCTTTGGAACTCCTTTTGACTTTCTTCAACGACGCAGGTAATTCCTAGAGTTTGTTGATTGTTAGGTCTCTCGTGGTTGTTGTTCTAAGAGGTTAATTTTGATTGGGTGCTGTCAGGTTTGCGCTCAGGGCGGCGGGGGAGGAGGAGGCGGGTACGAGCTGATTTGTGGATAGCTTGCTGTCTCTTGCGTTGGGTGAAGGAAGTCTTGGAAATTGAAGTGTCCTCCAAGAAAGTCTCTGAATAATATTGAAAAAGGCACGAAAATCAACAGAACATCGATAATCAAAATGACGAAGGGGCTCAAGCCGCTAGAGGCAAGAGCTATCAAATTCCAGAGAATGTGGTTGCCCAAACCCAGCAACGGGAACAGCACTATCAAAAAGAAGGGAGTTCCTCGACCGTTCTTTCCCCGAGATAGCAAAACAAAAATACCCATGCCCACAAGTGCTGACCAGACAACATGCATAAAAGGTATACTGATCCATCGCTCGGCGATGAGCTCCGCGATAAGACTTCCTGAGATTGCTTGACCATTTACCACCTGCCCGCCGAGCAAAGTGTACGAGATGGTAAACAATATGTTTTCGGCAATGGAGAAGCCCAAACCGGCAGCTGCTCCCAACAATGCACCATACCTGCGGCTAGGAATTGTTTTCCAAATGAAAAAGGCGACGATGAGAATGCTTAAACCTTTGAAAATTTCCTCGGTGATCGGAGCAACGATAACTAAAAGGGCTGCATCCGTGGCAGGTATGCCCGTTGCAATTTGCGTAACAAATGAAAGAGCAAAACTCAGGGTTGCAGCCAGAATGAGAGCGATGATTAGTCCTTTCTTTAAAATAGCATTGGAGACTCCTTGTCTCGCGGTCTCCAGATGTGTTAGATTTGTTCTGATGCTTGGAAAGAAATTGGTTTTTGGACCGTGAAAACCTTTCTTGGCCGGCGTTTCTGAAAGTGTCGGTGGAGGAGGGGGTGGAGGTGGAATTTGATAATTTTGCTGTGTCAAATTTGTCGCCATTTTACTGTTTGAGAGGAAGTGGTTTTAAGTCTTTCGACGAGTGTCGGACAGACAGCTTAATCTGAAAACTCGTACATGCTGGTTAGTTGGCTGCAGATATTAGAGAAAAAAAGAAAAAATGGTTTTTGGGGGTTCACGTCTTAGACGTATTTCTGGTCGACTGGGCAGTACCATCGTTGGTATTGGGGAACCCAAGTTAGAGCTCCACCGCACGTTGGGCAGGTCGGCGCAGTTCCAGATGGTGGTGGGGGTGGAGGTGAAGCTTCTCTTCTTTGGACTTTAGCTCTGTAGTCCCTTCTCAGGGCTGACACACCCATGACAGCTAAGAGCCAACCTACTATTGCCGCGATGGCGCCTAAGATGGAGAAAGCGACGTGTGCAATTCCTAGCAGTGCCAGCAATGTACCCGCAAGCACTAAAACGAAGCCCCAAAATAGAGTGTCTAAACCGTCTTGCGACATAATCTGAAATCCCATTTTCCTTCCTCAAGTACTACGGCTTTGGTTTTAGTATATATATTTTGGCATCGAGGATATTTGCTGTTCATTAAGGTAGAAAAGTTTATTATTAATTTTGATATTTAAAAAAATTTGAACCCTAACCATAGAATAAGCTCGTTTTGACTAAAGATAATTCTACTTGCAGGAAGCGTTTATTGGGCTATCAGGTTGGAAGCGGATATGAAAAATATTTATGCGCTGAGGATACATCTACTGACTGAGAGAAAATTTATTGCCCAAACTGTAAAAATTTGCTGAATGCAAATGAAAGGGTCCTTTGGAGTGGCAGACCCGTGAAAAAAGCGTTTATGCTTTCAGCGTTGGGTTCTATCCCATTTGGATTGATTTTCCTTGGTTTTTCCATCTTTTGGCTGTTGGCTGCTTCTTCGGCAGGAGCTCCAGGGTTCTTCGTCCTGTTTGGGCTACCCTTTGTTATGATAGGCATTGGGATAACCTTTGGTCCATCAATTTGGCAACTCTTGAGGTATCGTAACACGGAGTATATGATAACGAATAGACGCATAATCACCCAGACCGGGGCCATTGGCTTGGACACAATGTTTGTTGATTTTGATAAGATTCAAGAAGTTTACGTTAAGATTGGAATTGTCGATAAGATGTTTGGAACTGGGAATTTGTATGCTGCGACCGCTGGTCTCTCTAGTTTCGGGCCTGCAGTAAACTACGGATATGGATTTGGAGGGATGCGCGGTTTTCGTCCAAGTTTTGCGGCTCTGAAAGAGCCTTATCAGGTGCAGAAGTTACTGCAGGAAGCTGTAGAAAGCTCAAGACAAACCAGAAACTGATTGAAAATTCTTGGCGCGCTGGAAAACCAGATGTACTTTTCCCGGGTCCTGGGTTAGAATTTTAGAAATTAGAAATTTGCAACAACTAAAATCAACAAACGCAAAACAAAAAGCTCCCTTCGCATGCGCTCGGATGCGAATGCAAAGACAAAAAAGGCAACGTTGTGCTTTATCTTCACAAAGAGTTAACTAAGAAGAGAGAATTAGGATTCAATCTCCAAAAAAAACGTTTGAAATCATTTAAAACAATTACCGGAGCAATTTTCAATATGCAATCAAATAAACAACTTCAATTCATCAAAAAATCAGGTTCAGATGGTGGGGCTGCCCGGATTTGAACCGGGGTCTATAGAGCCCAAGTCTACAAGCCTGGACCAAACTAGCCGACAGCCCCAATAAGGGTTAGCAGAAACATAATTTCGGTTGAGTCATAAAAACCTTAGCTAAGCATCATAATCGCAACAGCCAAAAATATAGTATAATTTTTCTTTTTGGAAAAAACGTTTTTTCTTGTTGTATACTTTTGAGTCTATCGTTTTCTTGCGTCACATTGCAGGACCTTGGGGCAAACCAAGCATTCATCTGGCAATGGGCCGCTGCTGATGCCTAAGAGTCCGCTAAAGTGTGCACATTTAGCAGGTGAATCAAATACAGTTGGCGGGTAATCGACAGCTTTTACTCCAACAACGCGGGTTTTTTCGGTGACGATGTCAATTTTGGACATGCAGAAGGGGCATGCGTAGTATGACTGTCTAGGCATACTGCTCTGATCGGTTAGAACTGTGGGTTTGTCGAAGATTTTTTCGCAACCCTTGTATGGACACTTCATTTTGTCGTCGTGCGAATGGCTTCTTACACTGAATAGCAGCACTTTTCGTCAACCCTCCTTCTGGAATGTTTACTACATCTGCAATCGCAACACTTAATAAACATTATCGTAGACGAGCACAACAAAAATACAATCGCAACGTTGATGCAGCCTCGAGCGGGCTTCGCTCCCGCGCCCTACTGCTTACAAGGCAGCCGCCCTGCCAGGTTGAGCCATCGAGAAACAACTCCCGATATATCAACAATGCAAAATAGAACAACATCTTTTTAAAAAAGAAGAAGGTAATACATTAGTGGTTATACCAAATGAGTAATCAAACCACTATTTGCGCAAAAATCTCCGCGGACCTCAAGAAAAAAGTCTCAGAACTCAATATCAACGCGAGCGCAGTCATGCGAGAAGCCCTGCAATCCGAAGTCAAACGCAAAGAAAAAGAAAAACTGCGAAAACTCGCCGAAGAAGCAGCAAAAATTCTCCAAAAGATCCCAACCGAAGAACTAGTCGAATCCATCCGCTCAAGCAGGAATAACCGCTGACCGCAAAAACTTGTCTGTTTGACTCCTGCAGCATCCTGACGCTGATTAGGCAACTGCGAGGAGACGCTGCTGAAAAACTTACTCAAGGCTCAACCATAGCCTTGGCTTACTACGAGTTGGGTAATGCGCTTTGGCGAGAAAGCTTTTTGCTTAAAAGAATAAGCTTCGAGGAAACGGAAAGACTATTGAAAACTATTTACGCGATTGTGAACGAAATGGGTGCGTTCCAGCTAGAATCCGAGACTGAAGCAAAGCAAGTTTTGGCTTTTGCTTGCGAGTTCAGCATCACCTTCTGTGACGCAGCCTATCTCGCCGAAGCGGTGAAGACTAAGAGAACGTTGGTCACCGATGACAAAAAACTGGCAAAAGCAGCCCAAAACGTCGGCGCAAAAACCTTAACCAGTAGTGCTTTTATTCAGTAGGCCTTTTGAAATTGGTGGAGCCTCGAGCGGGCTTCGCTCCCGCGGCCTGCTGCTTACGAGGCAGCCGCTCTACTGGGCTGAGCCATCGAGGCGTTTGTTTAAATCAGCAATGTGAGATGGGTAAAGTGGTTTTTAAATGTTAACGCGAATCTTTTGGCTGATGATCAATTTTAAATTGTTAAATAGCATAATATTTCATGTCGAATAATGCGTTTTGGAGGGCAAACTCGGTTGATTAGAAAAAAAGAGCCAAAGCGTACAAGTTTCGCGGATAACTTGGGCGAGCACAAAATAATTGAGCTAATGCGTCGATTCTTCGATCCGATGCCTGGGGTTGTTGTTCCTTTTGGAGATGATGTTTCTGCCGTTCCACTTGTACTTGGAGATGAAGACGTAGCCGTTTTAAAGACGGATATGCTGGTGGGAAAAACGGATGTTCCTCGAACAATGAGTTTGTGGCAGGCGGCTAGGAAATCGGTGGTTATGAATGTTAGTGATTTTGCGGCAAAAGGCGTTGAGCCCACGGCAGTTTTGGTTTCGTTGGGATTACCTGGAAACTTGATGCGCAAGGATATTGAGGAAATCGCTAAGGGTCTGAACGCTGGGGCTCGGGAGTTTGGTGCTTACATAGTTGGGGGTGATACGGGCGAGGCTTCAGATCTGATTATTTCGGTTCATCTTTTTGGTACGACTCAAAAGAAAGGTATGGTGTTAAGAAGTGGCGCGAAAGTCGGTGACATCGTTGCGGTGACTGGGTTTTTTGGGAAGTCCGCGGCTGGTCTAAAATTGTCATTGGATGGGTGCGAGGCTTCTCATGCTTTAAGAGATGTGTTGGTTGGGGCGGTTTGTATGCCCAAGGCGCGCTTGAAGGAGGGGATAGCTCTGCGTCGTTCTGGAGCAGTAACCGCCTCAATTGATTCCAGTGACGGTTTGGCTTGGTGTCTGCATGAATTAGCGTTGAGAAGTGGCGTAGGCGTTTCCATTACTGCCTTGCCTGTGGCCGATGAGGTTCGGCGATTTGCGGAGTTTAATGGTTTTGACGCTTCGGATTTTGCGCTTTATGGTGGCGAGGAATATGAGTTGGTGGTGACTGTAAACCCGAAAAAGTGGGTTGATGCTGAATCAGATGTTGAGGCTGTTGGTGGGCAGTTGTTGCCCATTGGGAAAGTTACTCGAGACAAACAGGTCCTTTTGGATGTTGATGGTGCGAAGCGGGAGATTAAGGCGCAAGGCTACGAGCATTTCAAGAACAGGTGTTAAAATGGCGGTTCTCTTGTTGTTTCTCGGCTGTCCATTAAGTAGTTGAGCACTGTTATACATGAGGCGGCGAGGTAGGGTTGCTTTCCTAAACTGATTTTTTCGCCAAAACGAAGTGCAAAGGTTTCTGCTTTTTTTGGCAAACCCACGTGGTCTCCAAGTACGAATAAGGGTTTTTCTCCAAACTCCATTTGTGCGACGTTTTTTCCGCCTTCTTCTAGCACATAAATGTTTGATGCTTCGGCTTTCTTCTTGAGTAGGGCTTCGAAGCTGGTTTTTGAGGTGGTTACTCCTGGGTGAGGTTTTCCGCCTAGGCTCTTCTTTAAAATGCCTTTCCACGTGTCTATGTCTGTGCGGACATCGTAGAGTTCTGCTCCGTCTATTCTTAGGTTAACGGGCGGTGTTGGGGGACCGCTGAGTACGGCATTGAATTTTACGTCCCTGCGTAGTCCATGAGAGAGAAATAAACTCGTCACTATACATTCGTAGACAATGTCTAATCTTCCGGCGTCGTGTAAGTTACTCCAATCGGTGTCTGTTTTGCCCAGGCGTGAGTAGAGTAGGAATTCTCGCATCAGTTCCACATATTAAGGCTGCAAAGAATTGAGATAAGTCTTTATGTCAAATGCGACTTAATTCGAGTAATCGCGGGATTCGGAAGGTTTGACCAAAGCTAAATTTGGTGTTTTTCTCCCTTTCTATGCCTTAAAAAGGCGAAAGCAATCTGATTCTCTTTTTGATTCGCTCATGGACATTGTTTTGGAATGTGAGTATCTTGGCTACGATTCTGTGTGGCTAGATGACCACCTTATGTATGGAGATGCTCCTATCCTTGAGTGTTGGACCGCCCTTTCAGCGCTTGCTTCAGTCACCCGCAAAATTCGCTTGGGCACAATGGTGACGTCCAATGCCTTCAGAAACCCCGCGTTGCTCGCGAAGATGGCAGCCACAGTCGACGTCATATCAAATGGCAGACTAGAATTTGGGATAGGTTCAGGAGCTCAAAAGGAAGAACACCTTGCCTATGGCTACGAGTTTTCAGAGCCACGTATTAGAATTAACAAAATGCAAGAAACAGTTGAAATTCTCAAGCAAATGTGGATTCAAGAAAAAACTACCTATGATGGAAAATACCACAAAATAGTAAACGCTTTTTGTGAGCCTAAACCTGTGCAGAAGCCTCATCCGCCAATAACAGTTGGGGGCAGCGGAGAACTGAACACACTCAGGGTCACTGCAAAATATGCCGACCGATTTGACTTTGGCTTCCTTGCGGACATTGAAGAGTTCAAATATAAGATGGATGTCTTGGAAAACTATTGCAAATTGGTTGGTCGCAACTTTGCTGAGATTGAGAAATCCTGCTGGCCCGCTGGACAAATACTGTTAGGACAAAGCTCCGAGGAAATTGATCAGCTGGTTCAACGCTTCATGCCAAGGAATTTGAATATAGGCGACTTTGAGAAATACTGCTTTGTTGGTTCACCTGACCAATTCGCAAAGAGGATTAAGTCATATAGGGATTTGGGGGTAAGTAATTTCATGTTGTTTTTTGGTGATGTCCCAGATTTGGATAGTTTGCAGTTGTTCTCCGAGACTGTAGGCACGTAAATCATCTAGGCTTTTCAATGATGGTTGCGTTCCAGAAAATCAGCGTGTTGTAAGGGAGTTCCACTGGAGAGTTGCCGATTGTGGTTTCATAAACTATGTCAAAGCCCATTCCGTATTCTGACAGCAGAACGGCAGTGTCGTTCCATACTCTTTGGGACATAGCATTTGCCTCCCACAGTCCCCAGATTTTGTCGTCTGGTCCCCGGAACCCGTAGCCGTAGTCTCGGGGCAAAACGTATGCTGTTTCAGTTGAGAATCTCACAGGTAGCGGATGCGTTTTGGTATAGTCCCAAAAATTTTTCATGGCTTCAAAATGTTCAGGCGCAAACGATCCGTATTCGCTAATTGCAGTTAGGTTGGACGGCGAATTGAAGACGACAATGTACTTGGCGCCATTCTGGTACGCCGAAACCATGTCACTGTAAATTTCTGCGCCATCGCCAAGAAACGGTGGTCCATCGTATTTCCAAGTAATCATGGTTCCCCAGTCTTTGCCAAGCGTTTTGGCAGCTCCCCTGTTAAGTGCAATGTTTAGCTGTTTGCTGTTGTTGCTGGTGAATTCACTAAAAATAACGTTATAGCCCGACAGATAGTTAAACCAGTAAAGCGCATAGTCTGATGTGTAAAGCGGAAAGCTGGCTGGTGCGTAATAAGACGAAGTGTTGCCTAAGTAATAGTTCAAATGGTGGATGTACAGATTTGATGCATCTTCGTTGTCGTTTGCTTGGTTAATCACTCTGTGAGATTGGTCAATTTGCTTGCCTCCTACTTCGTCAAAAAGGTAAACTCCCAAAAACTTGTCACCATACTTGGCTGTGGCTCTCGTGAAGAAGTCTGGGTCAGGACCACGTGGTGGCGTGTAGCCTTTTTCTGCAAACCCCACATAGATAATGAAATTTAGCCCTTTTTGGTATATGTAGTCGCAGACTCTTGTTAGCTTCCCCGTGTCGTTGGTCACATCTAAAGAGCCAAGAACAATCAGGTTTACATAATCAGCAATCTTGTCTATGTTTTTTATGGCGTCACTGTCGTCGCCGTATGCGATGTCCATCCCAACAAATACTCCGGGATTATGACGAATAGGTTTTGGAGAAATATCAACGACAAACAGTGCTATGAGAATAACCACAACTGACAAGCCAACAACTGTCGAAAGGATGGCTTTCTTGCTGTGTTTTCTTGGTGTTATTGACATGATTGACAGGAACAGTTTCCTTCTCCGCTTCTAATTTGAGGGTTAATTTGTCGAACTTTCAAACGATTAGTAGATAAAACAGGCATTAAATCAGACCTATCTGGGTTGACGCTTAAAAAACTAACGATGAGTGACAACGGAGCGCTCTTTTGGGGTCTAGGCTTTTAAGGTTGAAAAGGAAACCTTTCATGTGCAATCTGATATGTTTTCTGCGGGTAAACCGCTGTCAAAAGTCTTTTATGCTATTGGAATTGTCGTTATTTTCATTGCAGTTTACTCTCAGTATTTTGTTCATTTGGGCTCGGTGACGGGTTATTTGGTTGTTTATGGAATTCCAATTGTTATCGTGAGTTTGTTTTTTGGGAGAGAAATTCTTCATCGAGCGGGGAAGAATAACAAAAGCGCACTCAAATGGGGTCTAAGTCTTTTTGGTGCTCTTACGTTGGTTGCTTTTGTGCTGACAATTGTGGTTTTAGTAATAATTCTGCAGTTTGATCCGAAGGCCGTGGATTTGCTCAACAAACCCAACCCTGTGCTAAATGTGCCTCAGAATGTCGCTTGGATACTGATCGCAGTTTCCTTCCTTGTTGTGGGTCCGGCTGAAGAGTACCTTTTCCGCGGATTCATGTACGGCGGGCTTTTGAATATTACGAAGGGAAAGCATTGGTTTCCATTGGCTGTTATTTCTAGTTTATTGTTTGCGGCTGTTCATGCTTATTATGCGGTTACGTACGGAATTGCCAGCGCAGTAGCGTTCATTAATATTGTGGCTTTTGGAGTGGCTATGTGCATCACTTACTACTGGACTGGGGGGAACATCCTGGTTCCTGCTTTCATACATGGACTGTATGATGCAACTGGTTTTCTTGGCATAGCGACTACGACTACTGTTGGCGTTGTGGGTCGCCTTACGCTTATGGCTGTTGGCGTAATATTCGCGGTTATTTATCTTCCTAAAAAGGTTCGTTTGACGCCTGCTCCTGTGCTGGACGAGAAGCCAGTTGAACAAGGAAAGATAATCCCGTAAGTTGTTATTTTTTTGCTATCCAGCAGCTCATTTCTGGTCTGCACATAAGTTGGAATATCGGGTAGACTGGGTTGAAGATCCATGTTGCTTTTTGATGGTAATCCATTCTCTGGTAGGTTTCGAATCTTTCCGCTTTGAACACTTTTTGGATTTTTGTGTGGTCCAGTGAGTGTTCTCTTTTGTGCCAGTAATCTGACTCTGAGTAGTCTACGGATGGAACGTTAAGGCGGATTAGTCGGAAGAAGATCGAGTTAAAAATGGGGTTGGAGTGAAAGTAAATTCCTTTGACCAGGCCCGTGAGCGTTTTAACTTCCGGCTTCCAGTAGTACGGCGAGGCCTCGTGGTCGATGTAGATTACGCCTCCTTTCCTTAGGAAGCCACATAGCTTTTGCAGCGATTCAACGTATTCGGGCAAATGATGCAAGACTGAATAACAGGTAATCAAATCGAATTTAGAATTGTTGAACTCGACGTTTTCAATGGGGGAATTGATAACTTCGAGTTTCTTGATCTGAACATAGTTTTGGTATTTTTTTGCTAATGCTCTGCACATTTCTGCTGAAATGTCCACTGCAGTCACGGTGTACCCCAAGGAGAGGAGTCTGCCTGTCAGGTTTCCGGTGCCTGCCCCAAAATCCAGCGCTTTCTTTTGGTTATCTGATACGGTGGCGTCTGCTTTCTGGAGTGTTGAGGTTATTCTTTTTTGCTCTTGTTTGTTGTATACTTCGGGGTGGAATAATTCGTAGTATGAGGATTCAACTCTGTGAACTGCGATGTTTGCTTCATGAATTCTTTCGTGCAGGTTCTGTTTTTCGCTCAAGACTTTCTTTGTCCTTGATGCTTCGATTTTACATTTTCATCGGTTTGGCTGGCACATATAGGTTTTGGATGAGTAATTAGCTCTCATTCCGACTCTGAGTCTGCAAAGAATGGCGGTCTTGGAGTTTTTTGTTTGTACCGATGTTTTTCTTAGGGTAGAGTTTTGTTGTGGGTTATGCTATTTTGGTTTCTTGTAGTTGGCGTTGTAAGGTATTTTTTGGTTCTTCTTGTTTTCTAATTTGTTTTGATGCTGTCCATAGTTTTTCGAAGTAGCTGGCGCCCATTTCTACCATGACTGGGGCGTTTGACCAAAGAAGAGGTGTTTCGAGCACTCTTTGGCCTGGAATGAGTGCTACGTATATGCTTCTTGTGTCGAAAAGTGCCAGGTTAACCAATGGTTCTTGCTGTGTGAAGCCTATGTCTACTTGGGTGAGTTCAGCTGGGGATGGAATTAACTCATTGTAAGTGGGTGTTTTTTTCTGTCCGTTTTTTCCTGTGATAACTCGGATTCTTACGTTTCTTTTTTGGCATTCTCTTGATTCTTCTTTTGCTAGGAGTCGGCGCCATTTTAGAAAGCTATTCCAAGGCATGATAAAGTTGACATGTAGTTGAGAGTTCCTGCATTCATTCGTTATTCTGCGGTGTTGGGCTTCTCCTTTGGGGATGATTATGGTTTCACAGTCTTTTTGGCTGGCGCAGGTTTGTGGGTGGTTGTTCTTCTCTGCCTCGAGGGCTTTGGCGATTTTTGCCTTTAGGTTCCCATCTTCTTCTTGTCTGTGTTGAAATAGGATTTCGTATGCTTCCTGTTTGGGTATTGCTCTGAACATCTTGGGGGCTGACATTATGACTTCGATCAGTCCTTTTTCTTGAAGCTTCGGTAGTATTTGATACGCAGCTTCGCGGGCTACGCCTGATGTTTTCGAGATGGTTTTTGCTGTAGACGGACCTTCTTGAGAAAGGACACAGAAAACTTTTGCTTCACTCAGCGTTAGTCCGAGTTGCATTAGGATTTCTATGTGATCAATTGTTGCTTGCAATTTCTCACTTACGCTAAATGTCTTGTAAGAACATTATAGGCTTTGTGTTGTAAGTAAGCAGGGCACTTACTAAATGTTAAATGCAATTTCAAACGAGTTATGTCAACAACATTATAGGAGAGAAAACAAAACAAATGGCAAATAAAAAAAATAAGTCTATTAGAAATATTTTTGCGTCTAAGAGTGTGCTATCGACTGCGTTAGTTATGCTGTTATTTGCTTCTGCAATCGCAACTTTCATACCAGCTGCGCAGGCAACTGACTTTCCGACGTATCTGGAAATCAATGTCACACCTAACCCGATAGGCATTGGACAAACCGCTTACATCAACGTCTTTTTGACGAAGCCAATTTCCAGTGCGGCCATGGGTACTGCAGGTGGCAGATATGAAAACATAACACTAACTATCACGAGTCCTGACGGAATTACTCAAACTCTTGGACCATACACAAGTGACGCCGTAGGAGGCGCATGGGTACCTCCATTCGTCCCAACTAAAATTGGCACCTACACTTTTAAAGCGCACTATCCTGGGCAAACAGTGACAAGTGGATCGACATCTAATTATTATAAGCCATCTGACAGCGTGACAGTTTCACTTGTTGTACAGCAAAATCAAGTACAATCATACGCAACTCCGCCGCTTCCAACTGAATATTGGTCACGACCAATCTATTCCACCAACTACAATTGGGGCTCTCTTGGATCCAACTGGTATGGACTGGGGCTTCCTGCGTTTACCGACTGCGGGGGCTATGATGCTACTGGCAACTTCCAGCCCTTTGGTACGGCTCCAAATTCTGGTCACGTAGTCTGGGTGAAACCGACTGCGTTCGGTGGCCAACCGGGACTGCCAACACCTAGCGATCAGTTGCACAACTATGAGTCAACTTCGATACTTTACCGCGCTTTTGAACCAGTGATTCTTAATGGAGTACTCTATTATGTTTCGTACCCTAGCTTTCCGGCTGCTCGCGCTGGCTGGGTTGCAGTAGACATACGCACTGGACAAACATTGTGGACCAAAAATACGACCGATCTGTTGAGGGCGGGTCAAATATTCACTTTCCACACCATCCAAGAGTACGGATCCATTGCGATCCTTTGGGGTATGACAGGTAGTGGTACGCTGGAGTTTCATCTATATGACGCAATGACCGGAACCTCAATAGCGAACATTGTCAACGCTTCGGCAGTTTCAGGCTTTCTCAGCCGCTCATCGGCTATGCTCATGAATTTCAATGATGATCAGGGCTCCCTTTTGACATACTATGCTAGCGGCGGGAATCTGACAATGTGGAATTCAACTCGGGCCATGGCATATCCGACTGGGAACTTGAACGTCTACGCGGAAATTATTCGCCCGTCTGGCAACATCAGCTTTGCCTCTGGAATTCAGTGGACAAAGCCACTTCCAACTAAAGTGGGAGATGTTAACATCACCGGGTCACTTGGCATTGGTGCAATGACCCAGGAAGTGATACTTCTCCGAACGGCGCCAAACTATGCTTCACAGACTGTTACCGGTTACCAGATTACCGCAGGAATTGACGCTGTGACAGGACAGTTGCTATGGGGACCTCTTAATCAAACAATTTCGCAGTATCAAGACGTAGCCCTCATGGGTGCACGCAACGGCGTTTACATCCTACACAACAAAGACACGAATGAAGCGTATGGCTACTCACTAACGACAGGACAGAAACTATGGGGTCCAGTTCAACTTGAAGGCAACGCTTACAGCACCATTTCACGTGGCGTTGAAATCGCCTACGGCAATGCTTACATTTGGGACTTCGGAGGCTACGTCACTGCTCTCGACGCTAACACAGGCCGAATAGTTTGGACCTTCAAGCCTCAAGACGCCGGGTACGACACTCCGTACGGCATATATCCTCTTTGGCAGTTTGGAAGCCAGGGTGTTGCTGACGGAAAGATATTCTTGTCACAGAGTCGCATGTACAATCCGCCGCTGTTCCCGAATGCTTCCAGAATTGTCTTAAACGCCACTACTGGCGCTCTAGTTTGGAGCCTAATCGGTTTCAATGGTCGCGCGCCAACAGCTTTTGCAGACGGCTACATGATCCAATGGAACAGCTACGACAATCAGATATACTCAGTGGGCAAAGGACCAACCAAGACCTCAGTATCTGCACCACAAACAGCCTTACCCGACAAGAGCACCGTGTTAATCACAGGAATGGTCACTGATGAGTCTCCAGGAACCAAGGATACAGACAGGACGGCACGTTTTCCAAATGGAGTCCCAGCTGTTTCTGAAGCAGATCAAACCGCATGGATGGAGTATGTTTACATGCAGAAACCCAAACCGACCGACGTAACCGGGGTTCCAGTGAAACTGACGGCGATTGATCCGAACGGCAATTTCCAGGACATAGGCACAGCGATCTGCGACGATTTAGGCTTCTATGGAATCACTTGGACTCCTCCAGTTCCAGGATTATACACTGTTAGAGCCACCTTCGCCGGTTCTAACTCGTACTATGGCAGCCAAGCAGGAACCGCATTCGTAGTGTCAGAGCAGCATCTCCGCCGCAGTTGTCACACCGACTACAGCACCTGTGCACTCAGCACCACCGCTCCAACATCAGCACCCAACTCAGACACCGACTTCGCCCTCTCCTAGCATTGCTCCACAGCCAACCGCCAACATGCCAACAACAACCTATGTTGCAATCGGTGCAGTGGTCATCATAATTGTAGCTGCAGCTGCAGCGCTCGTCTCAAGAAGACGCAAATAAGTTTCGAAGAGTTTTTTCCCTTTTCCTTTTCTTTTTTTGTTTAGGAAGTTATTTGAGTTTTTAGAACCATGATAGGGTTCCGGTTTTTCTTGCTGTTTTGAGGCACCACGCGTAGATTGCGTAGCCTGCAGGTAAGACGATGAAGCACATTAGGGTGAGGACTCCGAGGTTGGGTAGGATTGTGGCAATGTCTTGTCCTGTGAGCATGGGTCTGATGCAGGTGAAGAAGTAGTACTGTGGGACGAAGAGGCTGATTATTTGGAGTTGGATGGGCATGACTGCTGGTGGGAAGAGTACGTTTCCGAAGAGGTTGGTGGCTATGGTGATTACGGTGGTGACTGGGTCTCCTTGCTTTGTGAGTATGAGGATGCCTGCGCCTATCATGCTGAAGCCGATGAAGGTTCCGATTCCGAGGGCTACGACTATGATGGTGCCGATGATGTTGACGCTGAGGATGACGCCGAAGGCGAAGACGCCGACTCCTAGGTAAATTGCGATGACTAGGGTGCTCCAGATGAATCCCCAGAGTGAGCTCCCTATGATGAATGTGACTAGTCCGGTTGGTGAGACGAGGACTTCTTCGAGGGACCATGGGTTTATGGTTCTTTGGACCAGGGTGAGGCTTTGTGATAGGTATGTGTTGAATGCGAGTCCGATGAGCAGGTATGTTGTGTAGGGCATGTTATAGGCTGTTGTTACGCTTACTACGGTTGCGTTAGCGCCTAAGAAGGCGTATGACAGGGCTCCGAAGAGTGCGCTTACGACGCTGAGGAGTATGTTGGTTTTGTAGGTGGAGAATGAGATGATGTCTCGTTTCATGAAGTAGTAGATTTTGTCGAGTTCCTGTGCGAGCTTCATTGTGGGCTGCACCTGCTCCGGTGAGTTCTATGAAGGCGTCTTCGAGGGTGGGTTCTTCTTGTTTGAAGTTGATGAGTTTTATTTGTTCTTTGAAGAAGTAGTTTAGGACTTGGGGGAGGGCGTTTACGTTTTCGAGGCGGATTCTTAGGCGGGTTTGGCCGAGCACTGAGTCTTGGATTTCAGCGGCTACGCCTGCGACTCCTGGGATGCTGCGTAGTGTGTTGATTTGGTTTTGTGCCATGTTTTTTACGGTTATGTCTGCGACTTCGCCTTTTTTCGCCATGTTCTTTAGTGCTTCGGGTGTGTCTAGTGCGATGATTTTTCCTTTGTTCATTATGCCTACGCGGTCGCACATTTGGCTGACTTCTTCGATGTAGTGCGTTGTGTAAAGGACGGTTTTGCCTGCTTTTTTGCTGAGGTCGTTTTTGATGAAGTCGCGTATGTTTCTTGATGATGTGACGTCTAAGCCTGTTGTCGGTTCGTCGAGCAGCAGTATGGGGGGGTCGGGGAGTAGGGCTCTTGCGAGGGCGAGTTTTCTTTTCATGCCGCCTGAGTATTTCTGGAAGACTTCGTAGGCTTTGTCTTTGAGGCCTACGAGTTCGAGGACTTCCATGATTCTTTGTTGTCTTCCGTGTCTGGGGACGTTGTTTATGGCGGCGAAGAATTCGAGGTTGCTGTATCCGGTGAGTCGCCAGAAGAATCCTCGTTCTCCCACGCTGAACAGGGTGCCTATGGATTCTTTGACTCTCATTTGCTGTTTGGCGACGTCGTATCCGTTCACGATGGCGGTTCCTCCGTCGGGTGGAAGCAGCGTGCAGAGGATTTTGACGAGGGTGGTTTTTCCTGCGCCGTTGGGTCCGAGGAGTCCGAAGAGTTCGCCTTTTCGGATTTTGAGGTCGAGGTGGTTGATGGCGTTGACGGTTCGGGTTTCTCCGCGGCTGAAAAGTGAGCTTTTCTGTAGTGGGTTTCTGATCTTTGATGAATACGTCTTTGTTAAATCAAGCATTTCTATGGCGTATTCGGTTGGGGTTGTCACGGTCTCACGTAAAAGCTTTTTCAGAGTGGCATTATGTTTGATTGGGATCATAAAGTTTGCTGGTTTAGAACGCGCGCATCTGTGTATCTGGTTTCTTAACCGCGTTCAGGGGGCTACGCTTTTTTCCCAGCAACAATTATCATGTTGACATGCAAAAGGAAGGTTCCTTGGGCCGTTTTCTTTGTTAGCTCTTCATTCCATT